>NZ_JACOOJ010000046.1 GCF_014287585.1 Parabacteroides hominis
TACCCGAACCTGTATGTGCAGGGTGGCGACTTGTTTGCGCGGATCGTGCCGGAGGATGCTGGCGAATGGGTCGGGCTGGCGTCGATGCCGATCGCGAGTTCGGGCAAGGTGCGGAAGGGTCAGCGCGTGATTGTCCGTTTCAGCAATTACCCGGATCAGGAGTTCGGGATCGTGGAGGGGCGTGTGTTGTCCGTCTCGATGGTCCCGCTGGAAGACAATTACAGGGTGGAGATTGCCTTCCCCGTCGGACTGACCACCAATTACGGAATCTGTCTTCCTGTGGCGCAGGAAATGAAAGCCACGGCCGGAATCGTAACAGAAGAACTTCGTTTGATAGAGCGTTTCTTCCAGCCACTGAAAAAGATCTTGCGGGAAGGAATGTAAGTGGCTTTCCGGGCGCGAGGGATCAATTTTCCCCCTCCCGGAAGTTATTTATGAAAGAACAATTGATTGCGCTGTTTGGAGGCGCAAAACCTACCGTTCAAAAGTTTCATGAGTTTTTAAATGGGATGCCTCTTGAAGAAAGGGGCATTTTTTTTGATCGTACCTTTGGCCTTGCTTTGTCCGGTTGGACAGGGTTAACGGTTCCTTATCGCCTGTTTTTGATACGTTTGATCAAGAAAAACCGTCAGTTGTTTGTGGATTATGTCCGGCAAAAGACGGTGTTGGGTGAGTTTTTGTATGGGATGGACGAGTTAAATCTGTTCCTGAAAGTAGTCAATTTATGGATGCAACCGTATAAAAACCATAAATCTTCGTATACGGAAATTTCATTTTCTCTTTTGCTTACTTTTGATATGAATGTGTCTGTCAAGTATTTGGCAGACAAAATCCGGTATGCGCGGATGGATTCGTACGATTTTGCCGACCTGATGGAGAAAAGCAGTGAGATGGAATAGTTGAAAGGTGAAAGTTGAAAGGTGAAAGTTGCGACAAGCGGTATTTCACCTTTCAACTGTCTTGTCTCCCTGCTTTTTTAACAGTTTTCGGGCGCCATATCTTTGCAGTGTGATCAAAAACAAATTATTAATCATTTAAAAATTAAAGATTATGGCATTGAAGTACAAATTGGTCCAGAAAAGGAATTTGGGAAAGGACCAGGATGAAAATCCAGAAAAGGTGTATGCACAGATGGTCAGTGGCGACTTGGTGACGTTTGAAGAACTGATTGAAGAAGTAGGTGACAGCACCGTTGCCGGGAGTGCCGGTGTAAAGGCTGTCTTGGATCGTGTGAATGTGGTTTTGGCTCGTCACTTGCGTAACGGGCGTCGTGTGAATGTGGGCGAATTGGGTACTTTTCGTCTGAACTTCGGATCGCAGGGTGTGGTTGGTTCCGATGATTTTAATACGGGACTAATCCGTGAACCCCGTGTGCGTTTCCTTCCAGGTAAGGCGTTGCGCACCATGAAAAGCCTTACAAGTTTCGAACGAATCGGACCGGAAACGGACGGACCGGACTCCGGAGGCGGAGAGGAAGAGAGACCGGGAGAACTTTAGAATTGACAATTGATAATTGACAATTGAAAGGATCATAAATCATGAAGAGGTTGACGGTTCAGTTGACGATGGCAATCCTGCTCACAATGAGCGGGATTGTTTTGCTCTTCTGCGGATTCTGGATCGATCCGCAGGGGAAGGTGGATAACAGCGTGTTGGTGGCTTTCGGGGAGATCAGCACGTTTGCGGGGGCGCTTTTTGGGGTGGACTACTCTTATAAATTAAGAATTAAGAATTAAAAAATGGTCTGAGAGTGCTGGAAAGTTCGTTCGCAGAAACTTTTTACCTAAAAGTTCTGTTTAACAAAAAAAGAATGCTAAATTTGCATCCTGATTAATTTTTAGGAATTTATAGTGAACAGATTATGATAAAGATTACATTTCCGGATAATTCCGTAAAAGAATATGCCGAAGGAACGACCGCCATGCAGATTGCGGAAAGCATCAGTTCCCGTCTGGCACAGGAAGTTCTGGCAGCAAGCGTGAATGGTGAGATTTGGGACTTGACCCGTCCGATCAACCAGGATGCCGCCATCAAACTTTTCAAGTGGGAAGACGAGGAAGGTAAACATGCATTCTGGCACTCCAGTGCTCACTTGATGGCTGAAGCTTTGCAGGAATTATATCCCGGCATTAAGTTCGGTATCGGACCGGCTATTGAAAACGGGTTCTACTATGATGTGGATCCGGGTGAAGCAGTTATCAAAGAAGGCGATTTCCCTGCCGTCGAAGCAAAGATGCTCGAACTGGTAGCGAAGAAAGAGGAAATCAGACGCCAGGACATTTCGAAGGCAGATGCCATGAAAATGTTCGGTGACAGAGGCGAAGAGTATAAAACAGAGCTTATCAGCGAGTTGGAAGACGGTAAGATCACGACTTATACGCAAGGTTCGTTTACCGACCTGTGCCGTGGTCCTCACTTGCCGAATACTTCTTATTTGAAGGCTGTTAAAATAATGAGTGTCGCCGGTGCTTACTGGCGTGGTGACGAAAAGCGCAAACAGTTGGTCCGTCTGTATGGCATTACTTTCCCGAAGAAAAAGATGCTGGACGAATATCTGGCATTGATGGAAGAAGCTAAGAAACGCGACCACCGTAAGATCGGTAAAGAACTGGAGCTGTTTACATTCTCTACGGCGGTAGGAGCAGGGCTTCCGTTGTGGTTGCCGCGTGGCACGCAGTTGCGCCTGAAACTGGAAGATTTCTTGAAACGCATCCAGAAGAAATACGGTTACCAGCAGGTAATGACTCCGCATATCGGTGGCAAGCAGTTGTATGTGACTTCCGGCCACTACGCTAAATACGGTAAGGACTCGTTCCAGCCGATCCATACTCCGCAGGAGGGTGAAGAGTTCTTGTTAAAACCGATGAACTGTCCTCACCACTGTGAAATATTCAAATCGTTCCCGCGTTCATACAAGGACCTGCCTCTGCGTTTCGCGGAGTTCGGAACTGTGTATCGTTATGAACAAAGCGGTGAGTTGCACGGTTTGACAAGGGTACGTGGCTTTACGCAGGATGATGCCCACCTGTTCTGTCGTCCCGACCAGTTGAAAGACGAGTTCCTTAAGGTGATGGATATTATCTTTATTATCTTTAAGGCTTTGGATTTTGAAAACTTTGAAGCACAGATTTCTTTGCGTGACAAGGTAAACCGGGATAAATATATCGGTTCGGAAGAAAACTGGGAAAAAGCCGAAAGCGCGATTATCGAAGCTTGTCAGGAGAAAGGCTTGAAAGCCAAGATCGAATATGGCGAAGCAGCTTTCTACGGTCCTAAACTGGACTTTATGGTGAAAGATGCCATCGGTCGCCGTTGGCAGTTGGGTACGATCCAGGTAGACTACAACCTGCCGGAACGTTTCGAACTGGAATATACGGGTGAAGACAATAAGAAACACCGTCCTGTTATGATCCACCGTGCACCGTTCGGTTCTATGGAACGTTTCGTTGCCGTGCTGATCGAACATACAGGTGGCAAGTTCCCGTTGTGGCTGACTCCGGATCAGGTGTCGATCCTGCCGATCAGTGAGAAGTTCAACGATTATGCTTATGAGGTGAAACGTCAGCTCGAAGCCGAAGAACTGAGTGTTTTGGTTGATGACCGTAATGAGAAAATCGGACGTAAAATCCGCGATACAGAATTGAAACGTATCCCTTACATGCTCATTGTCGGAGAGAAAGAAGCAGAAAATAATGAAGTTTCTGTAAGAAAACAGGGCGAAGGTGATAAAGGTTCGATGAAAATTGCTACCTTTGCAGCGCTTTTGAAAGGTGAGATAGAGGAACAAATGAATCACTGGAAGAAAGATAATAATTAATTAACTAATAACGAGGAGAATAAATCTTTTTGAATGAAGAATGACAGTCTGAAAGAACAGTATAGAATCAACGAACGTATTCGTGTTCGTGAAGTTCGTTTAGTAGGTGATAACGTAGAACAGGGGGTTTATCCTACTTCTCAGGCATTAAAGATGGCTGAAGATCAGGGGCTCGATCTGGTTGAAATTTCACCGAATGCTGCGCCCCCCGTTTGTAGAATTACTGATTATCAGAAATTCCTTTATCAACAGAAGAAGCGCCAGAAGGAACAGAAGGCGAAATCAGTGAAAGTGATCGTGAAGGAGATCCGTTTCGGACCTCAGACCGACGATCATGATTACAACTTCAAGTTGAAACATGCTAAGGGATTTTTGGAAGAAGGAGCAAAAGTAAAAGCATATGTGTTCTTTAAAGGACGTTCCATTCTTTTCAAAGAGCAAGGAGAGGTTTTATTGCTTCGTTTTGCCAATGACTTGGAGGAATACGGAAAGGTAGAACAATTACCGGTACTGGAAGGTAAACGTATGATCATCATGCTGACACCGAAGAAAGCCGCCGCTGCCGCCGCTCCCAAACCTGCCGTTTCAAAACCGGTAGTGAAGAAGGTGATCGTGACTCCCAAGCCTAAGACTGAAGAGTCTGAATAATAACAAAGAAAGAAACCACCCGATAGAGGGTGTAAAGTTTAATAATTAAAACATATTTGGAAAATGCCTAAGATGAAGACTAATTCCGGTGCCAAAAAAAGATTCGCTCTTACCGGAACAGGTAAAATCAAAAGAAAACACGCTTTTAAAAGTCACATTCTGACAAAGAAGACTACAAAGCAGAAGAGAAATCTTACTCACACAGGCTTGGTTGCCAGTGTAGACGTAAGCAACGTTAAGCAGTTGCTTGGTTTGAAGTAATCTTTTTTAATTAAGCGAGTTTTACAAGATTTTTATTAACCGAATGTATTTAGCAAATAAGATCATCCGAGAGTGATGACGCTAACATTCAAAACAGATTAGTATTATGCCTAGATCAGTAAATCATGTTGCTTCAAGAGCAAAAAGAAAACGGATTTTAAAACTTACCCGTGGTTACTATGGTGCACGTAAGAACGTGTGGACCGTTGCAAAGAATACCTGGGAAAAAGGTTTGACTTATGCATTCCGTGACCGTCGTAACAAGAAACGTAACTTCCGCGCATTGTGGATTCAGCGTATTAACGCTGCTGCCCGCCTGGAAGGTATGTCTTATTCTCGCCTGATGGGAGCTTTGCATGCAGCAGGTATCGAAATCAACCGTAAAGTTCTTGCCGACCTGGCTATGAACCATCCGGAAGCTTTCAAAGCAATCGTTGCTAAAGTTAAGTAATTGACAGTATATAGCAATTGGAAAAAGAGCTCTTGAATGGAGCTCTTTTTTTTATGTCAAAAGTTTGGTGGTTTCATTCCTATTGCTTATCTTTGTGATAAGAAAAATGAGTTAGCCGCACATGTTCGATTGGGAAACTCATCAGTTTATTTTAATTCCGAGACACAGCTCTTGTCGTCAATGGCGGGTCGCACCCTTCGGGGCATGCTTAGCACGGCGGATTACAAAGATGGCAAAGCACTCAAATCCTGTCATACGGAGTTTGTTCATATCTACGGTGCGGCTTTCTTCACATAAGAGAGGCTTTTCCTTCGGGAAGGGTCTCTTCTTATTTTTGATAGTAGCCTGTTTCTTACAGGATTGTCACGCTGACTCGTTTCCCCAATCCCTGGAAGATTTTGTATAAGGTGGACAACTGTATATCACATTTGCCATTTTCCAAGCGGGAAATATAACTTTTCTTCGTTCCTATTTTCTCTGCAAGTTGCTGTTGGGTGAGGCCGGCTTTCCGGCGTTCCTCTTTGAGGCGTTCGGCAAGGATGAATGCTTCCGCTTCTTGCTCGAACTGGTTGCGTGCAGGCGTACCCTTTGTTCTCGCATCTAAAGGCAACGATCTATAGAACTCGATGTAATAAGTCTTATAAATTTCGATTATACGTTTATATTCCATAGCTAAGATTTTTGTTTGTAATTGGAAATGTTAACTAATTAATTTACTTTTGCAACTAATCCGTAGTAAAAAAGAGATCGTCTGTTTTTTCTTTGTATATTTACCCACCAAGAATCAAACACACTAAACTAAATATTTATGTTACTGCCAAAACAGTCTCACAAATGTGTAACCGGGCTGGCTTTTGCTTGTTCGTTACTGTTGGTATCCTGCACTCCGAAAGAAGTCCGGCAGGTAAGTCTTATTCCCAAACCGGAACAGATGACAATGACCGGAGGAGTCTTTCTGGTTGATAGTCTCGCTTTGTTTGGTGAGGAATCTTCTCAAAATCTTAAAGCTGTGATCGTTGATGCCTGGTCCGGTAGCCCGGAGGGTTATCGGTTGGACGTTACGTCGAAAGGGATCGATCTGCGTGCCGGTTCGCCGGACGGCCTGTTCTATGGGATGCAGACGTTACGCCAACTTTATGCCGGAGGAGAGGTTCCATGCGTTTCGATCCGGGATAATCCTCGTTTTGGGTATCGGGGATTGCATCTGGATGTTTCCCGTCATTTCTTTTCCAAAGAGGAAGTGATGAAATTGCTGGATGTGATGTCTTTTTACAAGCTGAACACCTTGCATATGCATCTGACGGATGCCGGAGGATGGCGTATCGAGATAGACAAATATCCGAAACTTACTTCCGAAACAGCATTCCGAACCGAATCCGATTGGCGTAAATGGTGGGACGGTCGCGATCGTAAGTATTTGCCGGAAGGCACGCCGGGCGCTTATGGCGGTTACTACACGAAGGAGGACATCCGGGAGATCGTGAAACATGCAGCTTCCAAACATATTAATATAATACCGGAGATCGAATTTCCGGGGCATTCGGAAGAGGTCCTGATGGCCTATCCCGAACTGAGTTGTTCCGGTAAGCCTTACCGGAACGGCGATTTTTGTATCGGCAACGAGCAGTCGTTTACATTCATGGAAGACGTACTGGCGGAGGTGATCGATCTTTTCCCGTCCGAATATATCCACGTCGGTGGCGATGAAGCCGGGAAGTCAGCCTGGAAAGAATGTCCGAAGTGCCAGGCTTTGATGAAGGAAAAAGGGATGAAGAGCGTGGACGAGCTTCAGAGTTACATGATTCACAGGGCTGAAGAGTTTCTGATTTCGAAGGATCGCAAGCTGATCGGTTGGGACGAGATCCTGGAAGGCGGTCTGGCTCCCGAAGCGACCGTCATGTCATGGCGGGGAGAAGACGGTGGAATCAAATCGGCCCGGATGGGGCATGATGTGGTGATGACGCCGGGTAATTATATGTATTTGGATTTCTATCAGGCCGATCCGAAGACACAACCGTATGCCATCGGTGGCTATACGCCGATAAAGAAAGTGTATAGCTATAATCCCGTCCCGGCAGATTCGTTGACGGCGGAGGAATGCCGGCATATTTTGGGTGTGCAGGCCAATACCTGGACCGAGTATATCCAGACACCCGAACATCTGGAATATATGATGTTCCCGCGTGCCCTTGCCGTAGCCGAGATAGGATGGACGCCGCAGGAATTACGGACATGGGAAGATTTCAAACCTCGCATGAATGCTCATATCTCCAAATTGCAGGGAATGGGGATCCGTACTTTTACCCTTTCGGACGAACTGGAAGTGACCATGCAGGTCGATACCGCAGGCAGAAAGATAGAAGTTATACTGGATGCCGAGAAATATCCGGCGGAAGTCCGCTACACGACGGATGGTTCGACTCCGGTTGCATCTTCCGCTTTATATGCCGGACCGATTATCGTGAGAGATTCAGCTTATATCAAAGCTGCTATTTTCCGGGACGGAGTTCTTCAGGGAACGCCGACGGAAAAGAAGGTGGATTATCATCAGGCCATCAATAAGCCTATACATTATAATAGTAAGCTCTACAAAGGCTATATGGCCGGAGGAATGAACGCCCTGTTGGATGGCTACCGCGGTGGCCTGACTTATCTGGACGGACGTTGGCAAGGCTATTTGGATGATCTGGACTGTGTGATCGATATGGAAGGGGAGACGGATATCCATAAAGTGTCTATCCGTTTCATGCAACTGATCGGTCCGGGTGTGTTCCAACCCGGACAAGTGGAGTTGTTGACTTCGGAAGATGGGGAAAACTTTATTTCCCGCGGAATTGTTCCAACAACGATTCCGGCTGACGATCCGGATCTTCTGTTCCAGGAATATACGTTCGACGGTAACTGGAAAGCCCGTTATGTCCGTTTGAAAGCGCCAAGGGCGAATCCCGGTTTTATTTTTGCGGATGAGATCGTTGTTTGGTAAATTAAGAATTAAGAATTAAAAAATATGAAGGTATTGTTGTTTTCTTTTTTATTGGGTTGCTGTTCTTTGCTGGTTTCTGCGCAACAGCCGGTAGATTATGTGAACCCGTTTATCGGGACAAGCAACTACGGGACGACCAATCCCGGTGCGATTTGCCCCCAGGGAATGATGAGTGTTACGCCCTTCAATGTGATGGGGTCGGAAAGTAATAAGTTTGACAAGGACAGCCAGTGGTGGTCCACGCCTTATTCGGCGGATAATAATTTCTTCACCGGCTATGCACATGTCAACCTGAGTGGTGTCGGTTGTCCGGAGATGGGAAGCCTGTTGCTGATGCCTACTTCCGGGGAACTGAATGTGGATTATCACGAATACGGCAGCGAATATAAGAGTGAGGTGGCCCATCCCGGCTATTACAGCAATATCCTGACGAAATATAACATCAAGACGGAAGCTACCGCCTCCATGCGTACCGGCCTGACACGCTTTACTTTCCCGAAAGGGCAGGGGAATATCCTCTTGAATTTGGGTGAGGGGCTGACGAATGAAACAGGTGCGACTGTCCGTATGGTGAGCGATACGGAAATAGAGGGGAGCAAGCTGCTCGGTACATTCTGTTATAACCCGCAAGCCGTTTTCCCGATCTATTTCGTGATGAAGGTCAGTAAAGCCCCCAAGCAGGCCGGCTATTGGAAGAAGCAACGCGAGATGAAGGGAGTGGAGGCCGAATGGGATGCCTACTCCGGCAAATATAAATTGTACACGAAGTACGACCGTGAGATGAGCGGTGACGATATCGGCGTCTGGTTCAAGTATGACACCGAAGAAGACGAAGTGATCGAAGTAAAAATGGGTGTCTCGTTTGTCAGTATCGAGAATGCCCGCCTGAATATGAATACCGAACAGCCGGATTTCAATTTCGACAAGGTGCGTGCGGCTGCCGGCAAGATGTGGAACGACGATCTGTCACGCGTGATGGTGGAAGGCGGGACGAACGACGATAAGACGATTTTCTATACCGCCATGTACCACCTGCTGATCCATCCGAATATCATCCAGGATGTGAATGGCGAATATCCGATGATGGAGAGCCTGAAAGTCGGCCATACTACCGGGAACCGCTATACGGTCTTTTCACTCTGGGACACCTATCGCAATGTGAGTACGCTAATGACGTTGCTTTACCCGGAAAAGCAACTCGACATCATCCGTACCATGATCGACATGTATAAGGAGAGCGGATGGCTTCCGAAGTGGGAACTGTACGGACGCGAGACGCTGACGATGGAAGGCGATCCGTCTATCCCTTATATCGTGGATGCCTATATGCGCGGTTTACGTGATTATGATATCGAGACTGCTTATGAAGGCATGCGCAAAGGCGCTACTACTCCCGGCGAGTTCAATCTGCTCCGCCCGGACAATAACGATTATATGAGCAAAGGCTACGTCCCTTTGCGCGAACAGTATGATAATTCGGTTTCGCATGCTTTGGAATATTACATTGCCGACTGGAATTTATCGTTGTTGGCGGATGCGTTGGGAAAGAAGGAAGACGCCAAGCTGTTCCGTGAGCGGGCTATGGGTTATAAGCATTACTATAGCAAAGAGTTCGGTACGCTTCGTCCCATTCTGCCCGACGGCACGTTTTATTCTCCTTTCGATCCGAAGCAGGGGGAAAACTTCGAACCGAGTCCCGGTTTCCATGAAGGAAATGCCTGGAACTACACATTCTATGTCCCTCATGATATCAAAGGTCTTGCCAAGTTGATGGGCGGACAGAAGAAGTTTGTCGATAAACTGCAGATGGTCTTCGATAAAGGATACTATGATATGGCAAACGAGCCGGATATCGCCTATCCGTATCTCTTCAGCTATTTCAAGGGAGAAGCCTGGCGTACGCAGAAGCTGGTTCGCGAATTGTTGAGCAAATATTATCATAATGCCCCGAACGGACTTCCCGGCAACGATGATACGGGTACGATGTCTACCTGGGCGATCTTCTCGATGATGGGGTTCTATCCGGCCTGTCCCGGTGACCTGGATTATGTCCTGACCTCTCCGACCTTCAACAAGGTGACGATCCGGCTGGACGAGAAGTTCTATCCGAAAGGCAGCCTGGTGATCGAATCTTCCCACCGGACACCGGATGATATTTATATTAAGGAAGTGACGGCCGATGGTAAGAAGCTGAAAGGCTATACGATCTCGCAGCAGGAACTGGTTAATGCCGGGACGTTGCGGTTCATATTGGAAAGTAAACATTAATCGGATACCAGATAAGAGGTGTTCCCTGCCGATGGAATTTTAGTTTCATAGGCAGGGAACTTTTGTTTCATGTAGGGGAAACTTTCGTTTCATACTTGTGAAACTCTTTTTACGATAAAATATTTAGGTCCCGCAGTCCGGTTTTTCGGCGCATTTGGCAATAACATCCTTATATATTATTATCTTTGCAGCCATAGTTTGAAAATAATAGTTTAATCCATATCATATGTATAGAACAAGAACATGTGGCGACCTGCGCCTCGCTGATGAAGGCTTGGTGATTACGCTGGCCGGCTGGGTACAGAAAACCCGTAAGATGGGTGGCATGACGTTCGTGGATATCCGCGACCGTTACGGTATTACGCAATTGGTGTTTAACCAGGAAGTTGATGCCGCTCTTTGTGAGAAAGCAAATAAACTGGGACGCGAATATGTTATCCAGGTAACGGGAACCGTTCGCGAACGTTCCAGCAAAAATCCGAATATTCCTACCGGCGAGATCGAAATCATCGTTTCGGAACTGAATGTCCTGAATGCTGCCGTAACTCCTCCTTTCACGATTGAAGACGATACGGACGGTGGTGACGACCTGCGTATGAAATACCGTTATCTGGATTTGCGTCGCAACGCCGTCCGCAAGAACCTGGAACTACGCCATCGTATGGCTTTCGAGGTTCGTAACTATCTGGACAAGCAGGGATTCCTGGAAGTGGAAACTCCGGTGCTGGTAAACTCTACGCCTGAAGGGGCACGTGACTTTGTCGTACCTTCCCGCATGAATCCGGGACAGTTCTACGCCTTGCCGCAATCCCCGCAGACCTTGAAGCAGTTATTGATGGTTTCCGGTTTCGACCGTTATTTCCAGATCGTGAAATGCTTCCGTGACGAGGACCTGCGTGCGGACCGCCAGCCTGAATTTACACAGATCGACTGCGAAATGAGCTTTGTGGAGCAGGAAGATGTGTTGAATATTTTCGAAGGAATGGCCAAGCATTTGTTCAAGGTGATTCGCGGCATTGAAATAAAGGAAGCTTTCCCGCGTATGACTTGGCACGATGCCATGAAGTATTACGGTAGCGACAAGCCGGACCTGCGTTTCGATATGAAGTTCGTGGAACTGATGGATATTATGAAGGGACATGGTTTCTCCGTATTCGATAACGCTGCTTATGTCGGCGGTATCTGTGCGGAAGGGGCGGCTTCTTATACGCGTAAGCAACTGGATGCGCTGACCGAATTTGTGAAACGTCCGCAGATCGGTGCAAAGGGCATGGTATATGCCCGTGTGGAAGCCGACGGCAATGTGAAGTCGAGCGTGGACAAATTCTATACACAGGAAGTTTTGCAGCAGATGAAAGAAGCCTTCGGCGCAAAACCGGGCGACCTGATCCTGATCCTTTCCGGCGACGATGCGATGAAGACGCGCAAGCAACTTTGCGAATTGCGTCTGGAAGTGGCCGGCCAGTTGGGCTTGCGTGACAAGAACAAGTTCGCCTGCCTCTGGGTGATCGACTTCCCGCTGTTCGAGTGGAGCGAAGAAGACCAGCGTTTCTATGCTATGCACCATCCGTTTACTTCTCCTAAACCCGAAGATATTCCTTTGCTGGACAGCGATACGGGAGCTGTTCGTGCGAATGCATACGACATGGTGATCAATGGTGTTGAAGTGGGTGGCGGTTCTATCCGTATTCATGACAGCAAGTTGCAGGATAAGATGTTCCAGCTGTTAGGCTTCACCGAAGAAAAGGCACAGGAACGTTTCGGCTTCCTGATGAATGCCTTCAAATATGGTGCGCCTCCTCACGGTGGCCTGGCTTACGGTCTGGATCGTTGGGTATCTCTGTTTGCCGGCTTGGATTCTATCCGTGACTGTATCGCGTTCCCGAAAAACAATTCCGGCCGCGATGTTATGCTGGATGCGCCCGGACAACTGGATGATTCGCAGTTGGAAGAACTGCAATTGGAAATTAAGAATTAAGAATTAAGAATTAAAATTCAAAGAGAGTATCGCGAAGCCTAATTGGCAATTGTCAATTAAAAAAACGAAGTTTTTATGCGTATAAGGGATATACTGAAAGAAATCGAACAATACGCTCCGTTGCCATTGCAGGAAAGCTTTGACAATGCAGGTGTGCAGGTCGGCGATGTGAATCAGCCTGCTGCCGGTGCGCTTCTTTGCCTCGATGTCACCGAAGAGGTCGTGGACGAGGCGATCGAGATGGGGTGTAACCTGATTATCTCTCATCATCCTTTGGCCTTTAAAGCGTTCAAATCCCTGACCGGTTCGACCTATATCGAGCGGTGCATGATGAAAGCCTGCAAATATGACCTGGTGATCTATGCCGCCCATACCAACCTCGATAATGCGGCGGGAGGCGTGAACTTCCGTCTGGCGGAACTGATCGGACTGGAAAATGTCCGTGTCCTGAGCCCGCAGAAAGGAGCTTTGTTGAAGCTGGTCACTTTCGTGCCGGAAGCCTATGCCGATTTGGTGAGGACAACCTTGTTCAATGCGGGAGCCGGAACGATAGGCGACTATGATTCCTGTAGCTTCAACCTGCCGGGTAGCGGAACTTTCCGTGCCGGCGAGGGGACGAATCCGTTCTGTGGCGAAATAGGCGAGTTGCATGTGGAACCGGAAATACGTATTGAAACGATATTGCCCGCTTTCCGTAAATCGACGGTGACCCGTGCATTGCTTTCCGTCCATCCTTATGAAGAGCCGGTGTTCGATTTCTATCCTTTGGATAATGCTTGGAACCAGGTCGGTTCGGGGGTAGTGGGAGAGTTGCCCGAAGAAGAGGGCGAACTGGTTTTCCTGCAACGGATCAAGGAACTGTTCCAGGTGGGGTGCGTGAAGCATTCCGCCTTGACCGGCAAGCCGATACGGGAAGTCGCTTTATGCGGGGGGAGCGGTGCTTTCCTGATCAAAGACGCAATCAATTACGGTGCGGACATTTTCATAACGGGAGAGGCTAAATATAATGACTTTTACGATGTGGAAGACCGGATTCTGCTGGCGGTTATTGGTCATTATGAAAGTGAAGTCTGTACAAAAGACATCTTTTATAACATAATATCGAAAAAATTCCCTACCTTTGCCGTACATTTTTCGAATGTTAATTCAAACCCGGTAAAATATTTATAGAATGGCTACAGATAAACAATCAGCTGAAAAAGAGATTACAGTTGAAGAAAAGCTTTCTACGCTGTATCAGCTTCAGACGATGATGACTGAAATTGATAAGATCAAAACACTTCGCGGCGAACTTCCTTTGGAAGTACAGGACCTGGAAGATGAGATCGCAGGTCTGGAAACTCGTCTTCAGAACTATCAGTCAGAAATTAAAGACTTTGAGAATGCTGTTGTAGAACAGAAACATAAGATTACGGAGTCAACCGGTCTGATTGAAAAATATAAAACGCAGTTGGATAACGTGCGTAACAACCGTGAGTTCGACAACTTGTCAAAAGAAATAGAATTCCAGGGACTTGAAATCGAGTTCTCTGAAAAGAAGATTCGTGAATTCGGTGAATCGATCAACCATAAGAAAGGGGAAATAGCCGAACTGTCCGAAAGGTTGGATGGTCGTAAAGCTGATTTGGTTCAGAAGCAGGGCGAATTGGAGCAGATCATTTCCGAAACCAAACAGGACGAAGAAAGATTGCGCGAAAAAGCAAAGAAGCTGGAAGCGAATATCGAACCGCGTCTGTTGACAGCTTTCAAACGTATCCGTAAGGGAGCCCGCAACGGTCTGGCTGTCGTCTATGTACAGCGTGGCGCCTGCGGTGGTTGTTTCAACAAGATTCCGCCTCAGAAACAGTTGGATATCAAGTTGCGTAAAAAAGTTATCGTTTGCGAATACTGTGGTCGTATCATGATCGATCCGGAATTGGCAGGTGTAGAAGAATAATCAGATGCGCGACGTTGTCCGTGCATATATAGAGAAATACCGGTTGCTTACGGAAAACCGTCCGGTTCTGGTCGGTGTAAGTGGCGGAGCGGATTCAATAGCCCTACTCACCATTTTGGTGGAGTCGGGCTATTCCTGTATTGCGGCACATTGTAATTTTCATTTGCGGGGAGACGAATCCCAGCGTGACGAACAGTTTGTAAGAGAGTATGCCCGAAAACTGGATGTCCCTTTTCTGATGTCGGACTTCGATACCCGGAAATATGCGGTTGGCCGTCATCTCTCCATTGAAATGGCTGCCCGTGAGTTGCGTTATAACTGGTTTGAAGAACAACGGGTTGCAACCGGGGCGCAGGCTGTCGCTGTGGCTCATCATCGTGATGACAGTGTGGAAACGCTTTTGATGAATCTGGTGCGTGGAACCGGTATCCGGGGAATGAGCGGGATTCGTCCTAAGAACGGTTTCGTGGTGCGTCCTTTGCTTGCCGTGAGCCGTGGGGATATCTTGGAATGGCTTGCCGGACGCGGTTTGACGTATGTGACCGACAGCACCAACCTTTCCGATGCCTATACGCGCAATTTCATCCGCCTGCGTGTCCTTCCACTTCTGGAAGAGATCAATCCTTCCGTGAAAAATGCGATAGCCCGTACGTCCGAACATCTGTCGGCAGCCGAGGCTGTTTATCTGCATGTGGTGGAAGAGGCGAGGAATACCGTGGTCGAGCGGGGAGACCGCCTTTCTATTGCCGCCCTGATGCGTTACCCGTCGCCCGATGCAATTTTATATGAGTTGCTCAAAACCTATGGCTTTACTCGTCCGGTGGCAGAAGATATTTATTTGTCCCTGACGAAAGAGCCGGGCAAAACCTTTTTTTCTTCTACACATCGGTTGATAAAAGATCGTGACTATTTATTGTTGTCTCCCCTTGTAAAAGAAGAGGTTTGTGAATACACACTGACCGGCGGCGAGAAAGTTTGGTCCGGTCCTGTTGAACTTTCTTTCGAGAAGGTTGTTATTAAAGAAGATTTCCATATCCGGAAAGATAAAAATATCGCCTATTTTGATTACGACAAACTAACTTTTCCGCTTACCCTGCGTACATGGAGAGAGGGAGATTGGTTTATTCCTTTTGGAATGAAAGGACGGAAGAAATTAAGCGATTATTTCTCGGATCATAAGTTCAGCCGTTTCGATAAGGAACGGACGTGGCTTTTATGCAGCGGAGACGCTGTTATCTGGATTGTTGGAGAACGCTCCGATAATCGTTTTTGCCTGGACAAAATAACTAAAAGCGTGTTAGTTGTGAATTTTTTTCCGACAAAAAGCGAGAGTAAGTAAAAATATTATTACATTTGCAAAGATTTACTCCGCAGATGTGTTACTAATGATTCAAATTAGCTCAACAATCCGGTTTTCACATGAAATTATTAATTATCAAATTATAAAAGATACAATGATTGCGTTGTACGCGTGCCGTATCAGGTCGTGTAGTACGTCGTTTTTATTATTCACTTCGCATTATGCAAAAATATAACATTCTTGAACTAAATGAAAAACTCCTTCCTGAGTTGCAAAGTATAGCGGAAGAGTTAGGTATTAAAAAGGTAAGTTCTCTTAAGAAAGAAGAACTCGTATACAGAATTCTTGACGAACAGGCCATTTCATACGCCGGCATCCAGGCTGAAAAGGAGAAAGAGAAGGAAGCAAAGAAAGCAGAAAGGCAGACTAAGGCTAAGAAAACAAAAGCTGCGGCTCCGAAAGGTGCAAAAGCTGATGTCAAAACAAAGACTGCTGCTCCCGCCATACCCGTTGAAGTTTCGGTAGAAGAGGTAGCTTCAGAGGCTCCGGAACGACCCGAACGTAAAAAACGGACGCGTATTGAAAAGAAAGAAAAAGTGGCTACCGCTGCTGTCCCTGACCAGAAAAACGAAGAAGCAGTCGTTTCTAAAAGCCTGGTTTCAGCCAATGCTCCTGTTTCCGAAGCTCTTGTCCAGGTAGTTGACACTACTGCCAATGCTCCTGTAGAAACAGAAAAACCGGCAGCAAAGAAAGTGGTTAAGAAAACAGGCAAACCTGTTGAGAAGCCGTTGCTTCCTCCTGTTGTTGTGGAATCTGATAACGGAGAGCTTCCGGCTGAGGTTGCTCCTGAGGTAACGAAAGAACCGGCAGTTGTAGAAACACCTGCTGCTTCGACTTCAACTCCGGCAGACGAACCTAAACGTGTAGTATTCCGCCATCCGGATACCAAATCGGTTCTCGACCAGCTTTTCCCATTCTCTTCTACACCGGCAAAACCGGAACCGAAGGCACAGGCCGACCAGCCTGCTGCTCCCCAGCAGAACAATCCTCGTCAGAATAGCAATAGACAGAACAATCAGAATAATCATAATAACCAGCGCAACAATAACAATGCTGCACAGGAAAAACAGTATGAGTTTGACGGCATACTGACAGGTGTCGGTGTGTTGGAAATGATGCCTGACGGATATGGTTTCCTGCGTTCTTCCGATTATAACTACCTGACTTCCCCGGATGATATTTATGTATCACAATCACAAATCAAGTTGTTCGGCCTGAAGACCGGCGATGTGGTAGAGGGTGCTATCCGTCCTCCGAAGGAAGGTGAAAAATATTTCCCGCTTGTCAAAGTGGACAAGATCAATGGCCGTACGCCGGAAGAGGTTCGCGACCGCGTTCCTTTCGACCATCTGACTCCGCTTTTCCCGGACGAAAAGTTCATGTTGACGGCCCGCAAGTCTTCGAAAGTATATGACAATATTGCCGTACGTGTAGTAGACCTGTTCTCGCCGATCGGCAAGGGGCAGCGCGGTTTGATCGTGGCCCAGCCGAAGACCGGTAAGACGATGCTGTTGAAAGATATCGCCAATGCGATTGCAGCCAATCACCCTGAAGTGTATATGATTATCCTGCTGATCGACGAGCGTCCTGAAGAGGTGACCGATATGGCTCGTAGCGTAGATGCGGAAGTGATCGCTTCTACTTTCGACGAACCGGCTGAACGCCATGTGAAAATCGCTGAAATCGTCCTGAACAAGGCTAAGCGTATGGTGGAATGCGGCCATGATGTCGTGATCCTGTTAGACTCCATCACGCGTCTGGCTCGTGCTTACAATACGGTTCAGCCTGCTTCCGGCAAGGTTCTTTCCGGTGGTGTGGATGCCAACGCTTTGCAGAAACCGAAACGTTTCTTCGGCGCTGCCCGTAACATCGAAAACGGCGGTAGCTTGACGATCCTGGCAACGGCATTGACAGAAACCGGTTCGAAGATGGATGATGTGATCTTTGAAGAATTCAAAGGTACGGGTAATATGGAATTGCAGTTGGATCGCAAGCTGGCAAACAAACGTGTTTATCCGGCTGTCGATATCACAGCTTCCAGCACGCGCCGCGACGACCTGTTGCAGGATGAAAGCACGGTAAACCGTATGTGGATCCTGCGTAAATACCTTGCCGATATGAACTCTATGGAGGCTATGGAATTTGTCAAGAAACGTATGGAACAGACATTCGATAACATGGAGTTCTTAGCTTCGATGAACGGATAATAACATAGATAAAAAACGTATATGAACGCAGACCGGGCTTTAACCCGGTCTGCGTTTTTTTTCTGCTAACTTGGCTTATACAAGTATTTTATGTATTTTTGCTTCCTGACATCGCTGAGTATGAAAACGAAGAAAGAATATATCGATATACTTAAATTACATGTGCCGGAGTTGAAAAATCAATTTGGCATCCGTTCATTTCGTTTGTTTGGCTCTGTTGCACGTGATGAACAGCAAGATGATAGTGATGTTGACGTTTGTGTAGAGATGGATCCGGATCTTTACCAGCTCGTCGGATTAAAACAATTTCTTGAAAAGTTATTAGGATGTTCTGTCGATGTTATTAGAATACACCGAAATATGAATAAATTATTGATGAAACAAATTGAAAAAGATGGATTTATGTCTTCTGATATTCAAGAAATGGTATTAGGGATTTTTCGGCAGATTGAAAATTCTATATTATTACTTCAAGAGTGGAATACTGAAATAAATCAGGTTGATGACTATTTGCTATCTCCTGAGGGTATGAAGAACCTGGCAGCAAGTTGTATGCTTATTGAAGCTATAGGGGAAGGTGTCAAGAAGATTGATAAGAAAACAGGAGGTGTGCTATTGCCTATGCGTCAAGAAATACCTTGGAGTAGAGTAATGGGAATGCGAGATCATATAGCCCATGGCTATTTTGATATTGATGCTGATGTTGTTTTCCAAACCATAAAAAATAGTAAATTTATGTGTCTTTCTCGTCATGAGAGAAATTGGCGGAAGACCCTGCCAAGCCGCATGAATACTGCATTTGTGTGCAGAATTTCAGATATGAAATTGATTGAGAATCAGTCAAAATGCCGCCCGATTGCCGCCCCAATTTCCTAAACACTTGTAAGAAGCAACAAGCACTAAAGAGAGGTTATGAGGAAACGATCTTTTATATGACAATTTTCCGAGTAGCAATTAGACGATATGGAGAGTACGCATTAGGCAAAAAAGTCGCAGAACGACAAATCGGAATTTATATGGAGGGTATGGAGTGAAGCAAGGTACTATAATGAAATTTGTTGAAGCAATTAACAATAAAAATTTGCCGCTTATTATTGATATGATGTCAGAAGATTTCTATTTCATTGATACCTATGGTAATAAAGAAAATAAGGAACAAATGAAAACAGGATGGCAAGGGTATTTTGATTGGTTTCCTGATTATCTTATTGATGTGTTTGATTATATTGAAAATGAAAAATTTTCTATGATTATAGGTAAAGCAAGTGCTTCATATATGGGAAACAAAGAAAAGTATTGGGAATTTCCTGCTTGTTGGAAAGTGATTGTTAATGGAAATCAGATTCAAACATGGCAAGTATTTTGTGATTCCAAAAAACAATTAGATTCAATGAAGTAAATTCCCGTTTATTGTGCTGATGTAGGTACCCCTTCTTGGTATAATACGCAGATACGAATACAGGCAATACAATAGCGGCAAGCAGTGTATGAGTGTACACACTCATACGTTTTCTCCAATTTGGGTGATACACAAATTGAGAAATCCGCTTGTTGGAGGCCCAGCCCCCAATCCCCTGTGAACGCCCCTGATGGGTCGGCGGCATGTCCGACGAACGGACATGTAGAGTGCCAGGAATGGAGTGTATGGCCCTCTTGCGGCAATCAAACAGCTAGGGGTAAGGGTTCTATACCCGAAGCCTTAAAACACGTTTTTTAACGTTCGGTGTGTACTGTTTTTACCAGCTGGTAAGGAAGCGCTTGTGCCGCCCAAATGCCGCCCAACATTACAAAATCACTTTATAAAGCAAAAATCTCCACTTGGACAGAAATCTAAGAAAATCCTTATTCCATGCGGCTTCGCGGCGTTGTGCTATAAGAAGATATGTACAATTATAAAGCTTGTTTTATCTATTCGTGAATAAAAAATAATTTGTCTCTCCTGTTAGAAGCTGTACGTTTTTTTATCAAGTACTTATCGAAGGAAAGACCATTGGCACAAGGTTGATACGGTAACAGGTGTTGAACAGGCGACCACCTGCGTGTCAACACGCGCGAACGTGATGTGATCGTCTCGCATCTTCCCGCCGAAATCTTCCCCGAATATATCTTAGTCCGTGTAAACGAGTTCGACAAAGTAGCTCTCACCCCTTTGGACGAATGGATCGAATACCTGAAAGACGGCACGATCCGCCCCGACACGACCGCACCGGGCCTGAAGGAAGCTCGCGAGAAGTTAAAAATACTACTCGATGTCGCCCCAGGAACGCCTTATCTACGACCGCCATCTCGACGCCATCATGATCCAAAACGACGTGATCGACACGGCCAAATTAAAAGGGAGAATAGAAGGGAAAGCCGAGGGGATCGCCGAAGGTGAGGCGAAAGGAAAAGCAGAAGGCAAAGCCGAAGGGATCGCCGAAGGAAAAGCCATAGGCATTGCCGAAAGTATGCGCCAAGTCGCTTCGAAGATGAAAGATACGGGTGTAGGCGTTGCTACCATAGCAAAATGCACCGGCTTAAGCGAAGAAATAATCCGGTCTTTATAAGGAAGGCTATATTCGTTTCCCTTTATTTGTACGGGTGAGGTTCGGATATAAGAATATATGAGTCTGATAGACGCAAATATGATTTTGACGCGGATTTCGCGAATAACGCGGATAAGAAAATATGTATCAGGAGTTTAATCCGCGTCAAAAAATCATCCGTGTTTATTTATTTTAATCTGCGTCTATCAGACTCAAATACTGCCAGAAGTGAATCCTTTCCCCCCTCATCCCTGCTCCAAAGTATTCCTGTATTCCGACGGCGTCATGCCATATTTATCCCGGAAGATGCGATAGAAGCTGCGGACGCTGTTGAAGCCCGAATCCACGGCAACCGCTTCTATCGTGTAGCCCTGGAAGTCTTTGAGCAGGCTGAGGGAATGGTCCAGCCGCTTGTTGTTCATGTACGTGTTGAAGTTCGTCCCGTTGTATGTCTGTATCAGTCCGGCGAAGACATTTTTAGAGATATGGATCTGCTTCAGCAACTGGTCGCGGGAGATGTCCGGGTCGAGATATAGCTTTTCCTCGTCGATCAGCCGGTCCAGTTCGGCAAACAGCTTTTTGTTCAGTTCGGAAGTCCTTCTGGCGTTCTCTTCCGCGGCGGCTTCCGGCATCTCTTCCTCCGCACCGGCTTGTATTTGCTGTTTGAGCAGTTCGATTTCCGCATTCGCCTTTTTCAGTTCTTCCCGGTAAGCCAGCTGGCTGTCGATCTGTGTGGCGAGGAACCGGTTCTTGCGCTTGATGGCCCGCAGGTGCTGGCAGATGAAGAAGATGGCAAGCCCGGCGAGCAGCAGCAAAGCCACCGAGCCGTAGAGCGTGGCGCGTTGTCGGCTGATATGCTTGTTTTGTTCTTCGATCTGCCGGTTCTTCTCGTTCGTCTGGTAGATGGTCGCCAGTTCGATCGCCGCGTTTTGCTTGTCGCGTGCCGTGAGGCTGTCCTGGATCGCCGTAATGCGGCCGAGGTAGCCCGCCTGGCTCCGGTAATCGCCCGAACCGGCTGCTATTTTAGCCAGGTTGCCCAGGTGGATGATGAAATCGAGGTTGACCGTGTCGTTCCCGAAGATCTCTTCACCGGGGATAATGGCGGCGGCTTTTTTGTACTGTCCCGATTCGAGCAGGTAAGGGACGGCATCCCTTCTGCCAATCAGGGTCTTGGAAAACCGTGTCGCGTTGAATTTCCCGTAAGCCCCGGCAGCCTTTCCGGGCTGGCCGTCCTGCTCGTAGGCGCTTGCCAGCTTGCTGTAGAGGAACCCGTATTGCTCGTCGACATAACCTTTCGGAGGTCCCGCCATGCCGCTGATCCTGCCGATCAACAACTCCCTTTTTTCTCCCGTTTCGATCGCTTTCCCAAATTCTTTCCGGCTCATGTCTCCGGCCATCTGCATACCGTAGATATAAGAGAGGTAAGCCAGTTCCCTGACGTCGTGGCTGTCTTCGAGCAGCCGGATGGCTTCGGCGGAATAGGCTTCGGCCTCGTCATGCATGAATTGCGCCCGGTATATCATCCCGATGGAGTAGAGCATTTCGCTTTCCATCCGCCTGTTGTCATCCTTCCGGGCTTTTTCGCATAGCTCCGTGGCCACCCGCATGGCTTCCGCGTAGTTGGACAGGCGTATGTTGAGGTCCACGAACGCGCTTTTCAGTTTGAACTCCTGCTGGGGCGCGATCGTCTTCATGGAATCGCTTTTCATCGCTTTTTTCAGGTAGTCTTCGGCGATGTGGTACATGCCTTTGCCATTATAGATGGAGTAGCGGAAGTAGTTCGCCTGCAAATCCGGGATGTTCCCCCGGCTCTCCGCCGTGTCCACAAGGCCGAGAGCCCTTTGCGGGTCGTCGATATAGATTTTCGTGATATACTGGCTTGTGTAAATGCTGTCGGAAGGAGAGGCCGTACCGCTTTGTTGCGGCGCCTGGGTGCATTGCCAGGCCAGCAGCAGATAAACCATAAGGCAAAAGATAGGGTAGAATGTTTTCATCTTTATGTTTTTCTTTAAAACGGCAGTAAAGGTATAAAAAAAGTAGTCGTATTCTCCGCTAAAATGAAATAAATGACTGTTTTACCTTTGCCAAGTGATAGGAATGCCCCTGTTTGCGACATATTGGTGACTATTTGGCGCAGGTGGGGACTCGTTGTCACGCTTATCCGGCGGCTTTCCCCTTTTTTTGTCACTCAATAACCCACCGGGATATCATATCATCTGAAGAGAATGTGACGTCAGGCTTTTCTCTCCATAATGGAGAGAGGGCCCGCGTCCGTTTTTGAAGAACGCGGGCCATTGGAAGCGTATAGTGTCAAAAAAATAATCGGAAAGGGATAATCTCCTTTCCATCTAATTTAATAAATGTAATATGCAAAACACCCTGAAAGGTTGGATGGCTGACAACACCGTCACCACCGACAACAAAGACGACAAGATCCTGCTGCTCGAATCGGCAGGGAGTGTGAACATCGAAGACATCTACAAGGAGATGGAAGAAGAAGGCACGGGGCTTAAGCGTGAGACCCTCGTACATGTCGTGATGCTATTCCTGCGCGTCGTGGCGCGCTTCATCCTGAACGGCTATAACGTCAACACCGGCCTGTTCCGCGCCGTCGCCCAGTTTACCGGCGTGATCGAGAGCGGACGATGGAATCCGGAGAAAAACTCCGTCTACGTCTCCTTCATCCAGGACAAGATGATCCGCGAAGAGATCGCCCAGACGACCGTCAACATCCTCGGCATGAAAGCCGATGTGATGTACATCCTCGAAACCGAAGACCGGAAGACGAAGCTCAAAGACGGCAGCGCAACGGCAGGCCGCAACTTCTTCGTGCGCGGCGCCATGCTGAAGGTGATGGGCGACGACCCCGCGGTAGGCGTCACACTGACAGCCGAAGACGACACGGTGACGAAGCTCGAAGACGACGAAATCGCCATCAACAAGCCATCCGAACTGACGCTGTTGCTACCGGCTACGCTGACGGCGGGGACTTATACGTTGACGGTGACGACGCAGTACAGCCACGGTGCTCGCCAGCTATTGAAAGAGCCGCGCAGCGTTAGCACGACTATTTACATTGGAGGTAAGCCCGGTGGCGGGGAGGAAGAACGCCCAGGTGAATTATAATAGAAAAGAAATTAGGAACACGCCATGTTCTCGGTCGGGAACAGGGCGTGTTCTCGCTCAGGAACAACCGATGTTCTCGCTCAGGAACAACAGGTGTTCTCGCTAAGGAACAAAGAGAGATCGAAATAATAAATACACACGATAAGCGTATGATTATAAATTTACAATTAAGGAATGAAGGCAAGGCCGAAAAGAACTGGCCTCGCTTTCGGTTCGGGGTATGGTTGGTCTTGATGCTTGTATTGTCGGCTGCGAAAAGCTACGGACAAGACAGCCGTCTGGCAGATAAATCAAACTACTTGGTTACCAATAATGAACGAAACGGCTATGTCTCCTTTCAGATACCGATATTAGACGATCAAGGAAATAATGAATGGGTTGACGCAAATAATAAAGGGTATCTGTATGTGACGATAAAAGGTGGTAAACCGGTGAAAATCATGACTTATAGCTCTAATTCTGAACACACAGATATGCCAACCGCACCTGCGGCGATGACACTCCATATTGGTAGTGCCGTGTTCAAAACCACAGATGGAAACAAAGAAGGTAGTGCTGGAAAAGATTATAACTATAGATTCAGCCGTCAAGGACAGTATGTTACTTATATGATTTTCGATTGGTATTATCCGCCAGAATATGAAGGGAAAGTGATGGACTTTTCCGTAGGTGCATACATTGCTGTTTATGAAGGTGGAACTGACAATGATTACCGCTTTGATGGTGATATCGGGACAGGAGGCTACAACGCCCGCGATTTCTCCGATCCGACATTGGGAGCACCTACTCTTTCTTACACGGAAGTCGGAAAGTATCAAATGACTTACAATACGACTGAAACACCCGTCAAGATTTGGAATAGCATAGCTAATAGTTGGAGTAACTCTACCAATAAGTCCGGTACGTTATATGCCCCTATCCAAGATTCAAAAAGGGAGTATACATTCAAGGTCAAATACCAGTTGAACCAGTTTTATGAGACTAACGAGCATTCGGTGGCCACAACCATAAAAGGATTTCAACAAGCGAAAAATTTCACAGCGGCGGAAGGTGCAAACGGAAATACCTTGCTGACTTGGTCTATCGTTAGTGAAAACAATTGTGAAACAGGCGATAACTTTGAAATCCAACGTGCTCAAAAGGCGGATTTTGAGTCTCCGGAAACTGTCGGAACGGTGGATTTCGATCCCAACCAAACGAGTTATAGTTTTACGGATAACAGCGGTAACCAGAATTTGAACGGGACGTTATATTACCGGATACGTCGTACTAAACAAGCAGCGAGCTGGGGATGGAGCATCACACAAACAGCGCAAATAACGAAAGACATCTCGCATCGGAATGTGGTATCGGCTACTGCTGATCGGCATGAGTGGAGTGCAGCCTCTCAAGCCAAAATATCATGGGATTTGGAGGGGATAGCAAACAACAAAGTGTGGTCTGACGGAGCCGAATTGATCGTCACACGTACTATGGACTATGGTAAAGGGACCATTAAAAGTGTAGATTTAACAGCCAGTGACGAGGATATCGAGAAGGGCTATATGATCGATAATTTGGATGCGCTATGCGTGAAATATAGCTATACGGTTCGTGTAAAACCGGGTAATACCCATTTCAAGGCACAAGAAGCCGTCACTGCAACAGTGACAGGAGATCCGATCTTCCCGACAGAAATGGGAAAGGTCGCGTCGCTCACGGTCTCCAAAGGCTATTTCCCGACTTACACTTCACTGCAATGGACGACCGACGAGAAAGCGATCGACCAGTTCCAAATCATGCGCCGTTCCGTCAAGGAAGGACAGGGTGAAGATGATGGATGGGATATCCTCCAAACGGATGCGGGAGGGACACAGGCCTCTTATGTTTATATAGATGAGCATGGATTGCCGGGCGTAGTTTATGAATACCAAGTTCGCGCCTTGACGACTTGTGCCGATGAGACATCCGTAAACCGTTCCGAGATTGTGCGCGGTTTCCGTAGCCCGACCGGGACTATCAGCGGACAGATCCTGTTCAAATATGGTGATGCAATGGTCGGAGCCGAAGTGCTTTTAACTTCCGCAGAACCAGGTTTGACAACAGGACAGAGCCTTCAGTTCGCCGGCAGCACGAACAGCTATATGGAAACGACTACAGCAATGACAGTTCCGACGGATGCCTCTATTCAGCTGTTTGTTAAACCGGCAGCAGGGAATCAGAATGTGACGTTGCTCTCTTGGGGACGCTACCGCGTCGGCATTCAAGGGGGGAAAGCAGCCATCAGTGCCGATGGAGGAGCTAATTGGCAACAAACAGAAGCAGCCTTGCCAACCAATCAATTCACGCAACTGACTGCCGTGTTCGATACCGATCTTTCACTTTATCTTTATGTCGATGGCGAAAAGGTGATCGAAACGACTGCTTCAGGCCATGTCGGCGGAAGTACCGAGCCGGCCAATGTGACAATCGGTAAAAGCTTCAATGGCTATCTCGATGAGATCCGCCTGTGGGAACGGGTGTTGGATGAAGGTAAGGGGGATATTAAAAATACGTATAACCGCTTGTTGACCGGTAACGAAAACGGCCTGGTTGCCTATTGGCGACTGAATGACCCGGTGACGGACGAAACGTATGATATCTCCTATACGGGAACAAACTACCATAAAAACCATGCCAAGCTGACAGGCGTCAAATTGAGTACGGATGAACATCCGACTGACGGGCAGTTAGGCTTGCGTGGCCTGACAGATGGGGCTGGAAACTATCAGATCACGGGAGTCCCTTACATTGGCAGTCAGACGTCCTATGTTGTAACCCCTTCTTATACGGGACATACATTTGAACCTGTTTCGACCACCGTGACGATTGGCAACCAACAACCGGTAGCGGCCGGAATCAACTTCAAAGATGCTTCCGCTTTCACGATTCGAGGGTATGTCTTCTATGAAAACAGTACCATCCCCATAACAGGCGTCACCTTCTCGGTCGATGGCGTCAAAGTGGTCGGCGGAAACAATTCCCCGGTGACAACAGACGCGAATGGTCAATTTTCTTTCAGCGTGCCGACCGGCACACACTCGGTACAGATCGAAAAAGCGAACCATGTATTTAAAGACAATGGTTTCTTGTTAGATGACAATGGATTAAACTTCAACTACCAGGATGAATCCCTGTTTACCGACGTCCGTTTCTGGGACCAGACGAAAGTGAAACTGATCGGTCGTGTGTCAGGCGGTACGGTCGAAGGTAACAAGCCGCTCGGTTTCTCGCTCTCAAAAAACAATCTGGGAGACGATACTTATCTGAAACTTACTTTGGAAGGGAATACCTCTGCCTACTTGAGCACGGAGAAGAAAGACAGCACGATGACGCACTACGACGGCAAGCATAGCAACACGGTTTCATACGAACAGTCATACATCAAAATTTCTCCGGACAGGCTCACCGGAGAGTTCACGGCATGGCTCTATCCTGAAAAATACAAAGTGGACGAGATCTCTGTTAAAGGACACGGTGACTTGCTGTCTGGTACGGGTCAAACACTCTCGCTGACCGACTGCTTTAATGAGCAGACCTCGGAATACATGGACGGAAACGAGGTGACACACCGGATCATCTACAATGCCGACTATAACTATACCCGACGGGTCGATCCGGCCTTGACCTACGTGCAGTTGAACCGTGCCGGCGGGAAACCGCTCGATTACTTTGGCGACAAGGCATTTTTGATGGTGACGCAAACGGGCGATAACGAAGAGATCATGCTCTATGATGAAGGCAACAAGAAGTATCTGTTTGAGCATCCCATCTTCCATGCGGCGACTTACCACTTCCGGGTGTCGAGCCATGAAGATTATTACTATAATAACGTAAAAGAAGGAGAGGAGATCAGAGTAGACCAAGTGCCGACACAGGGTGGAATATTGAAGATCACGAACCAGATGGGCACAATCAGCCAACCGGCAAACGTCGAATTGGATGATAATGGTTCCGCTGATGTAGAAATCACGGTAAATAACCCGGATATTACAGGGGTTAGTAAAGGTGTAAAAAGTTTGGATTTCTCCGTGGGAGGTACGAACGCTCAGCAACTGGAAGCAATTGTTCTCGGTGCTCGCGTAAAAGGCAACAGCTATGTTACGGCAGGACCGATCCGCCTGTTCAACATCTTGCGCGACCCGCCCGGCAGCAACAGCTACTCTTATTGCGAGAAAGGGCAGGTCTACAGTTACCACTCCTCATATGCGACAGGGAAAGCACAATCAGGCAGTGAAACGGTTAACTCATATTTCGGTCCGTCGATAACAAGCGGTGTCGGTGTCATGGTGACCAACGAAGCCATCAATACCGTCGGCGTCAAAAGCGACCACGAGGTTTCGAGCAGCGATGCCAACTCCGAGACGTTCTCCATTACGACTACTTCGCGCTACCAGACCAGTGACGATCCGCTTTATGTCGGTGCTGATGGCGACCTCTTCTTGGGAACCACCAGTAACATCCAGTATGGACCGGCAGACGACATCACTCTGATGACCAAAGAAGAATACCAGCGTTTGGTTGATGCAAACCATGAAAGTGTTTTCGGGGAAGGGAATGGCATACTGCAAGAAGTAGGCAATTATGTCGTTGCCAAACGCACGGCCCTTAGTGTCGGTGTGAAACATGACACCTTCTTTGCTTATCCGCAGATATTTATTAAAAATACGTTGATGGATAATATCCGGGCGGTACGAAACTCGCTGTTTGCGCCCTACGGTACAACGGAAGCGCAAGCCAAAGCGATGGCTGATGTCAATAATGCTCCTGTCTACCTTACTCACAGGAAAGCGGACGAAGAGGATTATGGCGAAGACAATAAGATAAATAACAACGCGAACGGAGAAACTGTTGAAGAGGGAGGATATGCCTCCAACGGCGATAGCTACACCGTTATCTTGCCGAGCGGAAGTTTCGAGGGTACTTCGGATTCCATCTACGTTTTGAACCAGAGCATTCGCCAGTGGGAAGCCTTGTTGGAACAAAACGAAAAGGAGAAAGTCTCGGCAACTGATTTGATCAGCAACTATTCGATACATGCCGGAGCATTGATGGAGTATGCCGAAGAAATGTCGCATGTGACGGAACAGACGCATACCTACAACCTGATAGCCGGCGGAGGGCTGCTTGGTGATCTTGGATTCAAGGGAGGTGGCGTCGGTGTGGTCGTCTCGATCGAAGAATTGGGTTATGGTACGAAAGACGAAGAGTCCGGCTCTTCTTCCGAAGAAACTCGTTCGGCCGGCTTCGTGTTGGCGGATGAAGGCGATGATGATTTTTTGAGTGTGAATGTCTATCGTGTGAAAGCTCCGGGAACGGAAAATGACGATTTCAACGACAAATGGGATTCGGACTTGGGTTCATACATTAAGGATAAACAATATGGCAGTTTCGTCTTCCTGACACAGGGTGGTGCGACAAGCTGCCCGTATGAAGGCGAATTGAGGACGGAGTATTACAATCCTGGGACTGTAATCAACAAAGCGACTTCGAAGATAGAGAATCCGAAAATTTCTGTAGAAAAGCCGGTCATCAGCAATGTCCCGTCCGATCAGGCCGCCACGTTCGTATTGAATCTTTACAACGAGTCGGAAATAGCTGAAGGCTGTTACTTCAATCTTTCAATTGTTGATGCTGCTAACCAGCAGGGAGCTAAGTTTTCGATCGACGGTGTACCTTTGGCAGATAAACGTGGTATTTTGGTCAACTATGGGGAACCCTTGCAGAAGACTTTGGAAATTCGTCGGGGTACGGAATATGATTACGAAGACTTGGCGGTTGTCATTAGTTCGCAGTGCCAGACAGATCCGACAGGTTTCCAGGATATCATTGCCGATACGGTCTATATCTCCGCTCACTTCATCCCGTCTTCTTCGGACATCAACATCAAGAGCCCGACGGACAAATGGACGCTGAATACGCAGTCTTCGCTCGATTCTACTTCCGGCAAATACTACATACCGCTCACGATCGACGGTTTCGATGTGAACTTCCAGGGTTTCGACCATATTGAGATCCAGTACAAACCCTCTTCCGGTTCCGATAAGGATTGGACGAATATTTGCAGTTTCTACAACGATTCCGTTCCCTATAAAGCAGCTACCGGCGAGAAGGCCATGATCGAGGGAGCGACGATCTCGACCCGTTTCTATGGCGCCGAAGACCAGAAGTACGACATCCGCGCGGTGACGTTCAGCAAGGTAGGCAATGAGTTCGTGACGAAATCGTCTCCGATCATCTCCGGCGTGAAAGATACCAAGCGGCCTGTCGTGTTCGGCAATATCCAACCTGCCGACGGCGTGTTGGGCATCGAAGACGAAATCCGCCTGACCTTCAACGAAGAGATTGCCGAAGGGTATATGACCGACGTGAAGAACTTCCAGGTGACAGCCGTGCGCAACGGTTCGAATGGCGACCATTCGACTTCGCTCACCTTCGACGGAGCCTCTTCTTATCTGGCGACACAGGCCGAACGCAACCTGACGGACAAAGACTTCTCGGTCGAAATGTGGGTATTGCCCGCTACACTCGGCCAGGAAATGACGCTGTTCAGCCACGGGACGACAACCAATGCGCTGGAACTCTCGATCGGGGCGGACAATTCGATCCAGGTAAGCATCGGAGGAAAAGTCTATACTTCCAAGCCGCAGAGCTTCAAAACAAGCGATTGGGCGCACGTCGCCATGACCTATAAGGCATCCAACCGCCAGCTCTCCGCTTATTTCGGCGGAACGGAAGTGATCACCGGGGTACAGACCTCCGATCCGAACACTTCGATCGGGCCGATGCTGTTCGGGCGCAGCGTGAAGGGCGGCGATTATTTTGCCGGTAAGATGCACGAAGCACGTGTCTGGAACAAAGTGGTAAGTTCGAACGAAATCATGGCGAACAAGCTGACCATTTACACCGGACAGGAAGCGGGCATGCTGGCCTACTATCCGATGAACGACGGTAAGGGCGACCGCGTGACCGACAAGGCGCAGGGAGCTACGGCCTGGGTGTATGGCGCCGACTGGAGCACGCTTGCCGGGCTGTCGGTCGCGTTTAAGGGAGACACGCTTATGGCCGTCAATTCCTCTAAAGTGGCCTTGACGGATGCGCAGGATTATACGCTTGAATTTTGGTTCAAAGCGGCTCCCGGACAGAAAGATGCCGCTTTGGTGTCGAACGGGAAGGGTGTCGGCGATGAAAATAACACGAACCGCAACAAGGTGTTTGTCGGTTTCGCCGATAACAAGTTGGTGTTCCGTAATAACGGCCATGAAGAGGTGCTTTCCGGAAAGTGGGACGACGACAGTTGGCATCATTTTGCCATTGCCGTGAACCGTAATGCCGGGAATGCGCAGGTATTCCTCGACGGTGCGCTGAATACTTTCTTCGATGCGGGCAAGTTAGGAGGTTTCTCAGGCACGACCCTTTATCTGGGCGCTCGTCGTTGGACGAAAGCTACGCAGATGGTCGACACTACGGATATGTACCTGAAAGGGCAGGTGGACGAACTCCGCCTTTGGAACATGGCGTTGCCTTCGACAATCATCAATAAGAACTATAACGTTTGCCCGAAGGGGACGGAAATGGGCTTGATGATGTATCTGCCGTTCAGCAAATATATAAGGAATAGCGCGAACGTCCAGGAGATGGTCTTCAGCGGTGAAGACATGGTGACGGATTCGACGTTGGTCACCGCCGGCAGCCGGTTGGCTTCCGAGGAGAAAGCGCCTGTACGGGCGAAGGGGCCGGAAGTCTCTATCCCGTTCACCTTCGTGGTCAACAAGGATGCGTTGGTCATCAACCTGATGGACACGCCTGAAGCGTTGGAGAAGACGGTGGTCAACTTTACGGTCAAGGATGTGAGCGACCTGAATGGCAACCTGATGCAAAGCCCGGTGACCTGGAGCGCGTATATCAACCGCAACCAGTTGAAGTGGAGCAAGCCTTCCATCACGAAAGAAAAGAAACTGTATGCTCCGATGAGCTTTACGGTCGATGTGGAAAACCAGGGCGGCACGGAAAAGAACTTCACGATCGAAGGGCTTCCTGCCTGGTTGAAGGCTGATCCGGAATACGGGACAATCGACCCGTTGGGACGCCAGACGATCCTCTTCACGGTGGACGAAGGCACGAATGTGGGCCGTTATGACGAGGTTGTCTATGTGAAAGGCGACAATAACGTGTCGGAGGCTTTGCCGGTCACATTGAAAGTGTTTGACGAGCAACCGGACTGGACGGTCGATCCGGCTGATTTCAAATATAACATGAATATATACGGTAAACTGCGCGTGAACAAGCTGTTCTCGACGGATGCCGAGGATATGATTGCCGTGTTCGATGGCGGTCGTTGCGTAGGGGTTGCGAACAACCAGTATGCGGACAAGAATGATATGTGGTATGTATTCCTGACCGTTTACGGGAACGAGATCAGGGGCAGCGAATCGTTGAGCTTCCGCGTATGGGATGCCAGTACCGGGACTGTCTACGATGCCTGGTCTGATTCACCGATTACGTTCGGCAGCAATTCTGTCGTGGGAACGGCTTCGACTCCGGTTATCTTTGATGCCGAGGAACGGGTGGTTCAGAATATCAACCTGACGGAAGGCTGGAACTGGGTTTCTTTCAATGTCAAGAGCGATACTCCTGACCTGGCGACAATTTTGAAAAACACGATGTTGGCAGGCGACGAGCAGGTGAAAGACGAGGCGATGGGCTCATTTGCCGCTTACGACCAGGAATCTAAGACGTGGTTAGGCAATAACATCGTTTTCGACAACAAGCACATGTATCTGATCCAGTCTTCTGTCGCACAGAAACTGTCCGTTTCGGGCATCGCGATCAAGGAGAAGGAAGACTTGACGATACCGGTGGCCAATAACTGGAATTATATCAGTTACCTGCCGATGACCAACTTGCCGATCGGTGAGGCTTTGTCCGGCTATAATGCGAAGGAAGGCGATATTGTCAAGTCGCAGAATGCCTTCTCCATGTACGTAGTGAAGACCGGCTGGCTGGGGAATCTGACCTATATGGAACCGGGCAAAGGCTATATGCTGCTGAATAACGGCGAAAGCACGTCTTTGGTTTATCCGGATATGATGGGCGGCAGCGGTTTGAGAAGCACGGGTGTCCTGACGCGTTCGGGTGATGCGATGACGACCGGAACCGGTTATGCGGACACTCGCTTTGAAGCGAATATGTCTGTCGTGGCAACGGTAGCAGAGAGTTTGCCGGTTTATGCAGGCGACAAATTGCAGGCGTATGTCGGTGGCGAATTGCGGGGTGAAGCCTTGCTGACGGAAGATCCGTATGACGGCAGGCCGCTGTACTTTGTTTCGATCGGCGGAGACCGTAACGAATCTGTTTCTTTCGCTCTCGAACGGGGTGGAGAGATTATTGCCGAGACTTCTCCGATGTTCGACTACCGGGTGAACAATGTGCAGGGCAGCATCGAGCAGCCTGTTATCCTCGATTTCGTCAACGATCTGCAGATTTCGGTTTATCCGAATCCGTTTGAACGTGAACTGAACTTTGTGATGAACACGCAGCCTGGCGATAAGGTCGGGATTTACCTCTACACAATGGCGGGGCAGATGATACATCGTCATTCTGAAACCAGTGTCAACGGAGGTTACCTGCATTATCGTTGGGAGTGCTATGAGGATTTGGCGCGTACGGTCTATATGGCAGTCGTGGTCGTGAACGGACAGAAACATGTGTATAAAGTAAAAAGGAAGTAATAGTATGAATCGATTAGAAATGAGAAATGTAATTCATTATATGATCATTTTGGCAGCCTCCGCGTTTTTGTGGGGCTGCTCGGATGAACCGGGACCAAAGGTGGTCCCGGAACCTGAGTGGGAACTTGACTTGGTCGAGAATGAACCGGCTCCTCAGTGGAAAGCTCCGGAAAGCGGGATTTACCAGTTCAGCATGACGGCTATTATCCGCCTGTCCGGGTTCCTGGAAAAGTATGCAGACCCGAAAGACGAGATATCTGCTTTCGTCGGAGATGAATGCCGGGGAATCGCTACCGTCCAGGATAACGGGAAGAAACTTTTCTTTCTTTATATCCGCGGGAACGAGGGTGAAGTGCAAAAGGTGACATTAAAGTATTACAGTGCCAAAAACAAGAAGACGTATACTTGCCGGGACTTTCTGGTGTTCGAACAAAACGGGACGTATGGAAAAGTATCCGATCCGGCAGTTCCTCCGTTCGAAGAGTCCGGCAAATATCCGGAAACGATGACTGCCGTGGTCTCTTTGCCCGAAGCGTTGCCTTTCGAACGGCGTGATAAGGACATCCTGGCTGCTTTCGTCGGCGATGAATGTCGTGGCGTAGGGGAACAGGTCGATGCTACAGGAAAGATTGTCTATCAGTTTGAGATCCGTGGCAAGAAGGATGAAACGGCTTCTGTCTATTTTATGTATTACAGCATGCAGAGCAGCGGCGTTTATAAAGCAGCGGAATCTTTCCCGTTTGTGGACGAAGGTGTACAGGGTACGTTGGATGCTCCGTTTCCGGTCACGTTGCAACCGGTTGTAGAATAAAATGTTTGTATGAGGGTGTGTCAAAACCGTCGCATCCTCTTTTTTTATGCGCAAAGTCCGAACTTTCCCAAGCTCGGACTTTGTTATTACCCAAAGTTTATGTAACTTTCGGCATAAGATTTTTTGTTA
>NZ_JACOOJ010000047.1 GCF_014287585.1 Parabacteroides hominis
AATATTCACTGAGAACGGATAATTTGAATGTCTCGCTGAACATTCTTCTGGGCTTTCTTTTTTTCATTTCTATACTTTTGTAAGACCCAAAAGGTGTCAAGCTATTTCAGTACAAGACACTATGTGAAAAAATTAATAATCGCTCCTATTGGAAGTTTTATTATTTTCAGTATCTTTGTTAATTTCAAAAGTAAGGATTTCTTTAAATTAAAAGCAAGACATATTAGGTCATGGAAAACAAGGAACTGTTAGAAATGGTAAGAAGCAAGGCGCAAAGCTGGCTTACTAAAAGTTATGACGCTGAAACACGTGCACAGGTGCAGGCTCTGTTAGACAATGAAGATCCGACGGAACTGATCGAATCGTTCTACAAAGACCTGGAATTCGGTACAGGTGGCTTGAGAGGCATCATGGGAGTAGGTTCAAACCGTATGAACATCTACACGGTGGGAGCAGCCACACAAGGCTTATCCAACTATCTGAAAAAGGAATTTGCCGATCTGGACCAGATCAAAGTTGTAATCGGCCATGACTGCCGTAACAACAGCCGCAAATTCGCTGAAATCTCTGCTGACATTTTCTCTGCAAACGGCATCAAGGTTTATCTGTTCGAAGACCTTCGCCCAACTCCTGAAATGTCATATACCATCCGCAAGTTGGGATGCCAGAGCGGTATTATCCTGACTGCTTCGCACAATCCGAAAGAATATAACGGATACAAGGCTTATTGGGACGATGGCGCCCAGATGATCGCTCCGCATGATAAGAATACGATTGCCGAAGTAAACAAAATCCGCAATGCCAGCGAAATCAAGTTCAAAGGCAACAAGGAACTGATCGAAATCATCGGTAAAGAAATCGATGAACAATATATCAACGACCTGACAAAGATTTCTCTTTCACCGGAAGCTATCGCACGTCACCACGACATGAAGATCGTCTACACTCCGATCCACGGAACAGGTGTAACGGTTATCCCGCCGACATTGAAAGCATTCGGCTTCACGAATATCATCCACGTACCCGAACAGGACGTAGTAAGCGGCGACTTCCCTACCGTTGTTTCTCCGAACCCGGAAGAGCCGGCAGCTTTGGCTCTGGCAGTTGAAAAGGCTAAGGAAACAGATGCCGAACTGGTATTGGCTTCCGACCCGGATGCAGACCGCGTAGGTGCGGCAGTGAAGAACAACGAAGGCGAATGGGTGTTGCTGAACGGCAACCAGACCGCTTTGATGTTCGTTTACTACCTGATCACCCGTTGGAAAGAACTCGGTAAGATTAACGGCAAGGAATATATCGTGAAGACAATCGTTACAACCGAGCTGATCCGTACGATCGCCGAAAAGAACGGTGTCGAAGTGTACGATGTCTACACCGGCTTCAAATGGATTGCCGATGTCATGAAAAAGAACGAAGGCAAGAAGAACTATATTGGTGGCGGTGAAGAAAGCTACGGTTTCTTATGCGAAGATTTCGTTCGCGACAAAGATGCCGTTTCTGCTTGTGCCATCCTGGCCGAAATCGCAGCTTGGGCAAAAGACCAGGGTATCACGATGTACCAGTTATTGCAGAACATCTACGTTCAGTATGGTTTCTCTAAAGAAAAAGGCATCTCCGTTGTAAAGAAAGGAAAGAGCGGTGCTGAAGAGATCGAAGCGATGATGAAGCACTTCCGTGAAAACCCGTTGCAGGAAATCGCCGGTTCCAAAGTCACACTGTTCTATGACTACGCTTCCTTGAAAGGTAAAGATTATGTAGAAAATGAAACCTTGTCTTTGGACATGCCGACTACATCCAACGTTCTGCAATACTTCACCGAAGACGGTACGAAAGTATCCATCCGTCCTTCCGGTACGGAACCGAAGATCAAGTTCTATTGCGAAGTCCATTCCAAAGTAAAGAGCCTCGACGAACTGCCGGCAGCCGAAAAAGCAGGAGCAGAAAAGATCGAAGCAATCAAGGCTTCATTGGGAATCTGATTCCGAACCGGAAATAACCGAATATAAAAAGAAGGGGCATCACTGTAAAAAGCAGGTGCTCCTTCTTTTTATTTCAAATCTTTCGCACCGAAACAAAGCGGCAACAGCGATTCGGCACTTTCGGCCACCACCACCTCTTTCGTTCCGCACAGCAAAACTTTCATTGGCTTGCCATAACGCTGTTCCGTCTCAAGCAAAACCTGGCGGCACGCCCCGCAAGGAGAAATGCTCTCGACCTGCCGGCCATTCGTGGCAGCTGCGATAGCAAGGGCGACAACAGGCATATCCGGATATTGATGGCCGGCATGAAACAACGTCACACGCTCGGCACATAAGCCGGACGGATAAGCTGCATTCTCCTGGTTGCTGCCGGTCACGATCGTGCCATCCTCCAGCAAAGCCGCCGCCCCGACATGAAACTTCGAGTAAGGGGCATACGATTGTTCCGTTGCTTTCAAGGCTGCTTCCATCAACGGCAATTCCTCATCCGGCAATTCGGCAAGAGGATATATCCGGATTCTTGTTTCCAACTTGATCTCTTTCATAAGGCAACATTTTAAATGATACAGGCAAAAATACTAAAAATTAAGCCACAATTTGAATGCCGACAATTTTTCTTCACTGATCGTCACTTTGGTTTTATATGGAGGACGGACCGTTACCACGATCTTTCCGTTAAAATAAGGTTCCGCATGGTCGATGGCATCGATACAAACAATGACCTGCCGGTTAGCCCGGAAGAAACGGCACGGATCCAACTGATCCGTCAATTTATTGAGCGATAAATCGATAATATGTTCCTGCCCGCTCTTCGTAACGGCGAACGTCACCTTATTTTCCGAATAAAAATAAGCTATTTCATCTACCCGTAACGTCCAGAAGCGATCGACTCCAGAAATCAGAAAGCGGGAACGATAGCGCTTCTCCTTATTTTTCAGCGTATCGAGAAGCATATCCAGATAATCCTGTGATTTGACATAGCCGTTCCCAATCATTGCCTCATACTTCTGAATGGCATCCGAAAGGCGTTTTTCGTCTACCGGTTTCAGGATATAGTCGATGCTATTGACTGAAAAGGCACGGATGGCATACTGGTCGTAGGCAGTCGTAAAAATAATAACGGAAGAAGGGTTTGCCGCCGAAAGGAAATCGAACGAATTCCCATCCGCCAACTGGATATCGAGAAAGATTATATCCGGATGCGGATGCTCGCGAAACCACAAGACCGCTTCGTCCACACTGCCCGGCAGAACGGTCACGTTCCACTCCGGACGCAGGCGCGTCACCATCGAGTTCAATAGGCGGGCCGCCGGCACTTCATCTTCTATTATGACTACATTCAATTTATTCATACCAACAACGGAACTTTTACAGTAAACATTTCTTTTTCATGCAAGACAAGTATCTCCTCCCCTAACATCAACTTGCACCGGTTCGACAGGTTTTTCAGTCCGACACCTGACGACTCCTGACTTTTCCGGGGTTGCACAGGATTGCTGACGACCAGATGATCTTCTTGCACGAAAATATCGATCTTCATCGGCCGGGCAGATGTAATCGTATTATGCTTGATCACATTTTCCACCAATAGCTGCAAAGTAAGCGGGGGAAGCATGGCTTCGGCCAGGTCGGCAGGGATATCGCATGCACAACTGATACAATCGCCCAACCTCACCTTATGCAGAAACAGATAGGAATCCAGAAATTCCAGTTCTTCCGCGAGGGAGACCAACGTTTTGTCCTGGCTTTGCAAGACATAGCGGTACACACTCGATAAGTTTTTAGTAAAACGGACTGCATTATCAGGATTATACTCGATTTCGGCTATTAATGTATTCAGGCTATTAAACAGGAAATGAGGATTCAACTGGCTTTGTAGAGCCGTGTAACGAGCCGTATTGTTTTCTTTCTGCAACGCTGCGGCTTCCTGCTGCAATTTCAAGGTATTCTGAATAGAACGGTTTGCCAGCAATAAGCCTAAGATGACCAACTCGACCAGCCAGACAAGCAGCAAAATACGCCATCCTCCATTGGGGAAGATCAGCGGATCGTTCATACCGACCAATATCTTGGCAACCACCAGCAAACTGTAATTCAGCAAAAGAAACAACAACATGACGATCGCATATATCACGACAATCTTCCATCTTTTCCGAATATTCAACGCGTACTGGTTATTCATCCACGAACTGATCCGCAACGTCGAATAACCCAGGACATTAAAAGCAGCAACAAAGAAGACAAACGCCCCTTTCGAATACAGAACGTCCGCCACATGGGCGGAAAGTTCCGTATAATTAACGAGTAAGAGATAGGAAAAAGCTCCTAACCCGGAAAACAACAAACCATATAAAATTGCATTCCACTTCATACCCGCTTCATTCGAATAACAGAATATATCATTTCACACACAATCAATATTTATTTAACGCTTTTATCAAATCTGAATAATAACCCTGTGCAAGTACCTTGGCCTGTACGTAGTTCAACTGCGAAGTCTGCCGGTACGCTTGTGCTTCTATCACTTCCACTACCGATATTTTACCTTCCGCATACCGTTCGAGAGCCATCCGTTCGTTTTCACGTGCTTTTTCAAGCGAGTTTTCAGCCAGATCGACCCGTTCGAGTGCTTGCGACAAAGAGGTACGGGCCGTTTGGACTTCGAGGTTCACCTGATCTTCGACTTTGTTGATCCGGTCGTTTGCCATACCGATTTTCATTGTCGAAGCCCGCTTCTCGTTCCGGCGTTTCCCCCATTCGAACAAAGGTACGGACAATTTGGCATATACCACATAGTTAGGATCCAAATCCGCACGGAAATCATAACCGGGAGACGAGTAACTTCCGTCCAACCCGATGTATAACTGCGGTTTGTACCGGGAATCCGTCAGTTTCAACGAACTCTCCGCCATTTTCAACTGGTCGTGTGCCATACGGATTTCCGGTCTTCCTGCCCCGTCCGAAATCCAGATATCGTTCGTGTAGCTAACCTTAGGAATGCTTCGATCAATTTCGATCGTATCCTGCAAATTCACCCCGATCAACGAGTTGAGAGCCATACGGCCTGTCTCGAAATTACTTTTTGCCTGCAACAGCTGATATTCCGCCTCGTTCTTCTTGACCTCGACCATCAATAACTCCTGCGGGTCGACCAGGCCGGCCTCCACCCGTTCGCGAATCGTCTGTGCCAGGATAGCCATCGAATTGCGGTAATCAAGCGCCACTCCGACAATCTCCCTGCGCGCTACCGTATTCCAGTATTGCATATCCGTCTGATAACAGACAGCCGAGCGGAACAGTTCTTCCTGGTTGGAGGCGAACGAATGGCGATACCCGGCCATCCGGATCGATTCCAGAATCCGCCCTCCCGTATAAACGGGTTGGAGCAAAGAAAGGGAAGCCCCGTATTTCAGGTCACGGCCTTCAAAAGTCATCGGCTGTTCCAGCGAAGGAAGATCCAATGTCAATTGCAACGGCTGCCCGGTATACTGGAAATTGGCATTTCCAGACAACTTCGGCTTCCAGTCCGCCTTCGCCGCTTTTTCCAGTTCGATGCTGGCAGATATATTCTTGTCTGCCGACTTCAGATCATGGCTGTATTCCAAAGCCATAGACCGGTATTTCTCAAGCAACGGACTTTGCTGGGAATAAGAGACTCCGGTACAGAGCAGGAACGCACTTATCAATAGATGCTTTTTTCTCATATCTGTTCTTTTTTTACCTTATAAAATAGCGTGTACAATGCCGGGGTTACAAACAAGGTCAGCAGTGTAGCAAAGGTCAATCCGAAAATAATGGTAGCAGCCATTCCCCCGAATGCAACATCGAAAAGAAGCGGAACCATTCCGAGAATAGTAGTCGTTGCCGCCATCAGCACCGGACGTGTCCTGGAAACGGTAGCCTCGACAACCGCCGTATAAGGGGCAACGCCGTTCTTTCGCTGTACGTTGATTTCATCCAGCAGGACAATCACATTCTTTATAATCATCCCCAACAGCCCTAACCAACCGGCAATGGGGAAAAAGCCGAAATCGAAACCGGTCAGCAACATTCCGACCGCCACTCCTATCAGCGACAAAGGCAACACACAAAGAATAATAATCGGTTGCCGGAAATTGCCGAACAAAGCGACCAGGATCACAACCAACATCAGGAATGCCAGCGGGAAAAACTTGGCTATCGCCTGCATGGCCTCCCGTTGATCCTTATATTGGGAATCCCAGAAAAAGGTATATCCTTCGGGCAATTTCATCTGCTCGACCTCATGGCGGATCTCGCCATGCACTTCTGCCATCGTATGCCCCGGTTTCACGCCGCACATCGCCGCCATGGACAATTGCCGGTTATAGGTGCGCACCTGTGGAAACTCCCAAGTTGTCTCGATCCGTTCCGTCACCTGCGACAAGGGAGCCGACCGCTCGCCGTTCCACACGGAAAAGCTCCCAAGCGAACGGACATCCGTCACTTTCGCCCCAGCCGATTTCAACAAGACGGGAACCTTTTTCTCGTTATCGCGATAGACGCCGACCATCGTCCCGTCATTGATAGACTTGACGGACTCCATCATCGAAGCCTTGGTTATACCTAACGCACCGGCCTTTACCGGATCATAGACCGGACGGATCATCATAGACATATTGCCCCATTCATTACGGGCATCGGCTACCTTCGGATTACGGCGCATGATCTCGATAGCTTCTCCCGCCAGCGAATCCAACACAAGCGGATCAGGTCCGAGAAAACGGGCTTCGATCACCGCCTCCGTAAGCGGGCTCAATTCAAACTTATTGACTTTGATCAGCGGGCCGGGGAAGCGCATACGAATCGAGTCTTGCAACAAGGCATGCAATTCCCGCGACTCTTCGGAAGATTTACATTTGACCAGGACTTGTGCATAATTGGATTGCGGGCCGAACGAGACGTTAGAAAGATAATGGCGCGGCGGAGTACGGCCGACATAAGTCGAAACCATCTCCGTCTGTTCATATTCCCGGATATAGTCCGCCATCTCCGTTGCCAACCGGTCTGTTTCTTCGATCTGCACGCCTTCCGGCAGCCAGACATCCAAGGTGAAATACTGCTTGTCCAAGGCCGGGACAAACACTTTCGGAATAAACTTGAAGCTCCAAGCCGAAAAGACCAGCATCACGACCAGGCTACCGATCGCAACTGTCCGATGCCGTATCACCCAATGCAGGGAAGAACGGAACTTCTCATAATATCGACCGGAAAACAATGAATCCTGCAATTCTTCAGGACGAGGACGCCGCACGAACTCCTGGATAAAGAAGGGAGTCTGCGTCAAAGCGAATATCCAACTGAACATCAGGGAAACACCGATAACAACTACTAACGAAGACAAGAGTTCACCTGTGATATGAGGTGAATAATAAATAGGTAAAAATGTCAAGATTGCAATCACGGTAGCCGCCAACAGAGGAAGCGCCGTTGCCGAACAAGCCCGCATAACCGCCACCCGTTTACGCATGCCGCGCTGCATATTGACCAGTGCCGAATCCGACACCACAATCGCATTGTCGACCAGCATCCCCATTGCGATAATAATGGCGGCCAACGACATGCGCTGCAACGCGATTCCCGATCCGAACATGACGATCAAAGTCGCAAAGATGGAAAAGACCAATCCGCTCCCGACCAGGATTCCATTCTTAAACCCGATAAAGAACAACAGGATCGCCACAACAGTAATAACCGAGATAATCAGGTTGAGGATAAATCCCTGATTGGCGACATCCGATTCATAACCCTGGTCATATATGGATTGCAACTCGAATCCTTCCGGCATGGTTTCAGCCAGCTTGCCGATACACGTTTTCACGGCTTCCGCCATGTCGACCACATTTCCTGTCGGGACGGTGGAGATAGCGATACCGACAGCCGGCTGGCCGTCTATCCGCATCAGGTTGGAAGCCGGTTGCTGATAGCTTTCCTCGATCGTCGCGACATCGGCCAGGCGGAAATGCTCCCCGGTACGCGAGACAATCGTCAGATCCCGGATATCGTCCAGCGAATAGAAATTACCGGTCGACTCGATCCGGATCCGGTTCTGCCCGGCATCGATACCACCGGCATCCACCACCCGGTTCTGAGCATCGAAAGCACGGGCGATATCGACTGTCGTAATGCCGCTGCGCGCCATCACGGAAGGGCTTACGGACACATCTATTGTCGGTGTCCGGACTCCGTATATTTCGACTTTGGCAACATCTTTGACCTTCAGCAACTCGTTCTTGATGAGTTTGGCCCGGTCTTCCAGTTCACGATACGTATAACGGTCTCCGGTCAGGCCATAAAACACCCCTAAGACATCGCCGAAATCGTCGTTCACGATGGATGTACCGGCTCCAGCCGGCAACTTTCCCTGTACGTCGTTTACTTTCCGGCGCAACTTGTCCCACAACTGCTGCATCTCGTCGGCACGGATTTCCTTTTTCACATAGACCGTGATTTTAGACAATCCCGCCCGGTTCTCCGTCTTCAGGTAATAGAGTTCGCCGAGCGATTGAATCGCCTCTTCCAGCACATCCGTCACTTGCGACTGTACTTCCATCGGGGAAGCCCCAGGATAAGGCGTCAATACCAAAGCCTGCTTGATCGTGAAAGGAGCGTCTTCCAACTTTCCCATCTTGACATACGAGAAAAGTCCTCCGGCCAGGACCAAGACCAGCAACAACACCGTGACAGCTTTCTTTTGCAGAAAATACTTTATCAGTTTCATCGTTTTCCTTTTTCTGAAATTGATACTTCCATGCCGTCCGACAAGAAACGAAGCCCGCTTGTCGCCACCACTTCACCCGCTTGCAACCCTTCCTCGATCCGGACAGTCCCGTCCGGCAATAACTCACCGACCGTTACGGACTGCCGGGTAACACGGCCTGTTTCAGGACTCACCACCCAGACAAAATCGCCCACCGAAGGACGATGGCAAAGAGCCGTCTGCGGAACAGAGATACTTCCGGAAACCACAGGGGCAGATTGCAGTAAAGCCTTACCCGACATACCTGACAGCAACCGGTTTTCTTCATTCGGAAGAATGGCTGTCAACAAATATGACAGGTTGTTACGGGTCGTTCCTTTGGACACCTCGACTACGTTTGCCGTATAAAGCCGGTCGGGCTGTGTGTCGAAACGCAGACGAATCGTATCGCGGGGTCTTATGGAGCAAGCGATATCCTGCGTCACATAGACTTCTATTTTAAGGCGGTCGATGTCGATAAAGGAAATCACAGGCTGCGAGGCCTTTACATCCTGAAACTTTTCCAGATAAACTTCTCCTACATATCCGTTGAACGGAGCTGCCAGCTTCGTATCTTCCAATTCATTCACAGCTGTCTCGAATGACGACTTTGCCGACACATAATCCGCTTTCGCTTTCTCATAAACACTGGCCGCCACATTTTCTTTCTCAAACAAGATCCGCACACGTTCATATTCGGCTTTTGCCTGGAGATAGGCCGCCTCCGCACGGTTCCGGCGAATCCGGAAATCACGCGGATCGATCCCGGCAATGATACTTCCACGCGTATACCGGCTACCGGCATACACGTCAAACTGGTCGATCGGACCGCTCACACGAAAAGAAAGCTCCGAGGTCCGGAACGGTTGGGCAATAAAGGCAAACTCCGTATTGCCTTCAGCAGAAACGGATGATACGCGGACCGCATTCACCTCGATACCCTCTTCTTTTTTCACATCCTTGCCTTTACAGGAGACAAGCAACAGGGCGATGCCTACCAGCAGGACGGGATTTAATCTAATCTTCATATCTCATCTTTTAAATTCCGTTCAAAAGTAAAAGACTTGTTCTGTTCGTATCAGAAATTTGTTTCCGAAACCGGACAAAACGCTACCGAAAAAGGAGTTTCTTATACCAAAGAGAAAAAGGGATATTGAATATTAAATTATTTGAGTGTAGTATCTTGATAATACTAAGTAAATCATTGCATATTGTAATAATATGCATACATTTGTACAATTCATAGTAATAAAATGCCCCCACGAACCCCGCGTCAACCTGGTTCGGCCTCTCATCAATAGAATGAATGTATTTAGTAAGTTAACTTTGAAAACAATCAGAGAGTATGAATGTACAAGAAAAAAAGAAAATGAAACGATGGCTATTGCCATTATTGCTGCTATTTCTGGTAAATGGAGTATCTTGTAGTGACGACGATGTCGATCCGGATTTACCAGAATATAAAGTTATCGAATTGAATACGGAAGACCACCGATTTGAAGAATTGAAAACCATAAATGTTCTAACTGATATTAAATGTCAAACGAATACAGATGACATATTTAGATTGGTTATTCGAAATGATTCCGCATTTATCTCGTATTTTGGCTCTTTGTTGTATCCGACAAGATTGCCATCTGATTTCCCTATCTATGGAAACCCATTTATTTTTTCAGGAACAGTGAAGGCGAGTCCTGAAGGTGTGGATTATTATCCATTGATTCTGGAAGAGTTTAAATATGAAACATTACAAGCAATGTAAAAACAGAAAGATTATGAAACGAATATATTTAATAACAATACTTTTGTCTATTGCTTATTTTGTGAATGGACAAGTTCAGATTAATTATCAACCGACAACTGATCTGTTAGTAAAAATCAACAAAGTGAATATGGCTACTCGGTCAGTTGCTAATATTATGATGTTACCCACTTTCGACATACAACAAATGCTGGAAGAAGATAGTTTGGATCAAATCGGAACTGTTGAGGTACCTTTCCGTTTCGGAAAGGGATTTGATACGGATTTAACTTTAAACGAGAGTGGATTGTGGCAAAACACAGATGATGGAAGAGTTTGGAGTATGCATTTTCATTCTTCCAAAGCTAAATCCCTGAATTTCATTTTTAATAATTTTTATCTACCGGACAGTGCTGAATTATATATAGTGAATGCGGATCAGACAGTTTTGTATGGACCGGTTACAGCTTCTTGTATTCCGGAAGATGGATTTTTTATGACAGACTTAATTTTAGGAGAAGATGTCTCAATCTATTTATTTGAACCCAATCTATGTATGGGACAGTCTCGGCTAAACATTACAAAAGTCGTTCATGCTTATAGGGGATTATCCATTGAAACAGATGGAATAATGAGAAGTTCTGAAAGTTTATTACCTTGCCATAATGATGTCGTTTGTTTTTCTGACTGGAGTAATGAGTCTAGTGGTATTGCTTTAGTTTTATTAGCGGATGGAACGGCTTGGTGTAGCGGTTCATTGATCATGTCTGCAGATAACAGTTTTAGGCCTTATTTTTTAACTGCTTTTCATTGTATCGATGCTGACAAGCAAGGATCTCTTTCTGCTGCAGAGATTAATCAGGCAGAACACTGGATGTTTAAATTTGGATATAAGAAAAGCTCTTGTTCCTACAGTTATATTTCTTCGGGAATTAGTTTTAACGGTGCAATGTTCAGATCTGCTTATCGTGATACAGACTTTGCATTAGTAGAATTAAATTCTAATCCCGGTAATACCCAATATCCGTCTGCCACTTGGCTAGGTTGGGACAAAACAGGGAGTACGCCACTCTCCGGAACATATATTCATCATCCATTGGGGACTCCTATGAAAATATCATTTGATGTAAACACTTTATCTTTACATAATGGAACATTAAATTGGAGTAATGGCGCATCTTCAATAAACACACATTGGAAAACAAGACTGGATAATGGAGTTGTTCAACCAGGTTCTTCTGGTTCTCCGTTATTGGATCAAAATAAAAGAGTAATAGGTCAACTTCATGGCGGAAATGCTACGTGTTCATATAATGAGGATACTTATTCTGGTGCTTTTCACAAATCTTGGACAGGTGGAGGCAGTAATTCTACCCGCTTAAGTAACTGGCTTGATCCTAATAATAGTGGAGTCATGACAACAAACACATCTTCATATCCCTATATTTCCGGGGCTGATATTATCTGTCCATATGATAATCCTCATTCTTATTCTGTTTCAGGTATCCCAGCAAATACATCGGTAACATGGACTTGTACTGGTGGCATAAGCATTTCTGCTAATGGAACATCTTGTACTGTTAATGCCTCAACTGCCGGATATGCTTCAGTTTCTGCGCACATTAACAGTTCTACGACTATCCTTACCAAAAATATTGAAGTCTCTTCCGATCCTGCAGATCCGAATGCTCATGTCTATGTTTCCGGGTATTCTATCGGCAACGGTATGATTCGTCTTGAAGTAAGCGCTCCTGCTATATATGGAATCAGGTCATACATCTGGAATGCTCAGTCCATTGGTGGAGGTGGTTCTTCGCAAAGCACACAAACCGGACCGAATGGAGATTACTGGACGATTACCGCCGGCAACTATAACGTCGAAGTGCGTGCCGTCACCCAATGCGGACATATTGTCGGGTCAAATACGATCTATGCAGCCGGAAGTTATTCTTCTTCCGCTTCCCCGAATCCGGCAAACAATACTTTAAATGTAAATATTGAAGAATTGGAAAACGAAGGAGTGAACGCCCTTCCTGCCGCTTCGAGACAAACGTCAGCTTATTACGACATCCGTCTTTATAATTTGCAAGGTACATTGTTGCGCAGCCTCCGCGTCGCAAGTGGACAAACATCCATAGATGTCTCCGGACTGCCTGGCGGCAACTATTTCCTCCATGTTTATAAGGACGGAACGGCGGAACCGCAAGTACACAAGATCATCATCAGCCATTAACCCCGTCGTGCACGCACGACACCTCGGTTTTTGAAAAAAAATGCTTGTGCGTCCGCACAATTCCCTATTTCGAACAAAAAAGGCCTGTCGCGCGTGCACAATTCCTTATTTTTACCGGAAAAAGCAAATCGTGCATGCACAATTCGTTATCCGAGGCAAAAAAAGCCTGTCGTGCAGACGCACAAGCCTATTTTGATGAAAAATGACAAATTGTGCATGCACGACAAGGCTTTTAAGCGGTTTTTGAGCTGCGGTCTCGAAAACAAACGTTATATTTACACCAACACAACTTGTTGTGCGAACAATCAACAATATTTAAACTAAAAACAACTCGTATCATGAAAGAGATCATTGAAATTTACATGTCACGCGGCCGTAACGCAGAACATTTCCAGTTACATGCCGCTATCCTGGCTGCCGTCACGGAAGCTCTTGCCACCCAGTACCGGATCAGTTCTGTGCGCGAAAAGTATGCAACTGTTTTCAAAATGGAAGATTTAATCTATCTGCAAAACCAGGCTTATGCCAACACCAAGGAAATGGATGCGGCCGATAAGGAATGCGACACCCATTTCCTTACGTTCAAATCGGCAGTCGCCACTTATAAAAACTGGCCGGTCGAAGGGAAGCGCATTGCTTCGGAAAAGCTGACGTTTGCTTTGGAACCTTTCAAGAATGCGAACGGCAAGCCCTGGGCTGAGAACCGGGCAATGATTACGAACTGCCTGCAGGTGCTCCGCAGCGACACCTACAAGGCGTATGTGACCGAGTTGGGGCTGGATGAGATCCTGGTACTGCTCGAAGCGGCTAACAACAAATGCAACGACCTGATGTCGGATCACCTCGAAGAGAAGCGTTCACGCGAGGCTGCGGACAACCTGAAGGTGGTCCGTCCGCAGGTGGACGCTGCTTTTGAACTGCTCCGGAAAGCGATCAATGCTGTTTACCTGATGAATGAGTTAGTCGACCAGAATGCCGACACGGAAGCGGAAGTGGGTGCCGTGATCGATGCCGTCAATAAATTCCTGCTGGGCTACAGCGCCACCCTTTCACGACGTAAAGCCGGCACAAAAGCCAACGTGAAGCCGGGCGAAGACCTCCCGGTGGACCCGAAGCCCGAGGAAGAACGCCCCGGTGAACTCTAAGGATTTGCTTCACCCCATGACAAAGTGCCGGATGTAAAACAAATTAATTATCTTTGCCGTTAATTATAATTACATACAACAAATCAGTCATGCGATTAACATTACGAATCCTTTCCTTCCTGCTGGTACTTTCCTTTGCTGCGCCGGTTTTCGGAGCCAGCCAAAGGAAAGTACCGGCATACGAAAAGTATATCAGGCAATACGGCAATTTAGCTATCCAGCATCAAAAGAAGTTCCGCATCCCGGCAAGCATCACGCTTGCGCAAGGATTATTGGAATCCGGAGCCGGACAAAGCGAGCTGGCACGCAAATCGAACAACCACTTCGGCATCAAATGCCATTCCGACTGGCGGGGCGGCCGCGTCTATCACGATGACGACCTGCGCGGAGAATGTTTCCGTAAATATAAGAATCCGGAACAGTCCTACGAAGACCACGCCCGTTTTTTAGTCGACCGTCCCCGCTATGCATCCCTGTTCAAACTGAAAGTAACCGACTATAAAGGCTGGGCAAGAGGTTTGCAGAAATGCGGATATGCGACTGACCGCGCATACGCGAACCGGCTGATCAAGTTGATTGAAGATTACGACCTGTACCGGTATGACACGGCGAAAGGCGATAAAAAATCCGGCAAGCGACCGGCCCGTATCTCCCGGTACACCGTCTACCGCACAAACGGCCTGCTGTATGTCTATTCCAACGGCAAAGACAGTTTCGACGACATAGCCGCCAGCCTCGGCTTCCGGGTAAAAGACCTGAAGAAATATAACGAGGTTCCGGAAGATTTCCCGTTGCAGAAAAACGATATCGTTTACCTGGAAAAGAAAAAGAAGAAAGCCGACAAGCCGAATTATGACCATGTCGTACAGGTGGGCGAATCCATGCACAGCATCGCACAGAAATACGGAATACAGATCAAGAGCTTATATAAGATGAATAAAAAGCACAAAGATTATATCCCCGAAGAAGGAGATGTGCTAAAACTTAGATAAGTAAGACAAAAAATAGTATCTTTGCAGACAAATTCACAAAAACAATGAGTGACCAACGTTATAATCTACGCGGTGTATCCGCTTCGAAAGAAGATGTTCACAACGCAATAAAGAACATCGACAAGGGAATCTTTCCCCAAGCATTCTGTAAGATCATTCCCGACATTCTGGGAGGCGATCCCGAATATTGCAACATCATGCATGCCGACGGAGCCGGAACCAAGTCATCTCTGGCTTATATGTACTGGAAAGAAACCGGAGACCTGTCCGTTTGGAAAGGCATCGCGCAAGACGCTTTGATAATGAATATCGACGACCTGCTGTGCGTAGGCGCCGTAGACAATATATTGGTTTCCTCCACCATCGGACGCAACAAGCTGTTGATTCCGGGTGAAGTGATCTCCGCCATCATCAACGGGACAGACGAGTTATTGGCCGAACTCCGTGAAATGGGTGTAGGTTGCTATGCGACCGGCGGCGAAACAGCCGATGTAGGCGACTTGGTTCGTACCATCATCGTCGACAGTACGGTTACCTGCCGGATGAAACGCGCCGACGTGATCGACAATGCGAATATCCGTCCGGGCGACGTGATCGTCGGGCTGGCCTCTTTCGGACAAGCTACTTACGAGAAAGAATATAACGGCGGCATGGGAAGCAACGGGCTGACAAGCGCGCGCCATGACGTCTTTGCCAAATATCTGGCAGAAAAATACCCGGAAAGCTTCGACAAGGCTGTCCCCGACGAACTGGTTTACAGCGGAGGCTTGAAACTGACCGACACCGTAGAAGGATCGCCGTTGAACGCCGGCAAACTTGTGCTTTCTCCTACACGAACCTATGCTCCGGTAGTCAAAAAGCTATTGGATGCGTTGCGTCCGGATATCCACGGCATGGTACACTGCTCAGGCGGCGCACAGACCAAAGTGATGCACTTCATCGGAAACAACTGCCGCGTAGTCAAAGACAATATGTTCCCCGTTCCCCCGCTGTTCAAGACGATCAAGGAGCAGAGCGGCACGGCTTGGGACGAGATGTACAAAGTGTTCAACATGGGACACCGCCTGGAAGTCTATCTTTCCCCGGAACATGCGGAAGAAGTGATTGCCATCAGCCAATCATTCAATATCGACGCACAAATTGTCGGTCGCATAGAAGAAAGCGACAAAAAGGAACTGATTATTAAAAGCGAGTTCGGTGAGTTTATATATGGCTGAGAATAATACGCTATTAGAGAAACTGGACGGGTTGGTATCGCGCTTCGAAGAAGTATCGACACTCATCACCGATCCCAACGTCATCGCTGACCAGAAAAGATATGTCAAGCTCACGAAAGAATATAAAGAGCTGAACGAAATCATTAAAGCCCGCAAGGAATACATACAATGCCTCAACGGTTTGGAGGAAGCCCTTCTGATGATGGCCGAAAACGATCCGGAGATGAAAGAGATAGCCCGCGAAGAAGCGGCTGCCTGCGAAGCGCGTATTCCGGAACTGGAAGAGGAGATCAAGCTGCTCCTCGTGCCTGCCGACCCGCAGGACGACAAAAACGCCATTGTCGAAATACGTGGCGGAACGGGTGGCGACGAAGCCGCGCTCTTTGCCGGAGACCTGTATCGCATGTACGTGAAGTATTGCGAGATGAAAGGCTGGAAAGTGGCCCTGTCCAGTTGTAGCGAAGGCGCAGCCGGCGGTTTCAAGGAAATCATCTTTACCGTGAGCGGGGATAAAGTGTACGGAACCCTTAAATATGAATCGGGCGTGCATCGTGTACAACGCGTGCCGGCTACCGAAACACAGGGACGCGTGCATACATCGGCAGCAACCGTTGCCGTCCTTCCCGAAGCAGACGAGTTTGACGTGGAAATCAACGAAGGCGAAATCAAATGGGACACGTTCCGTTCGGGTGGAGCCGGAGGACAGAACGTAAACAAGGTCGAATCAGGCGTCCGCCTGCGCTATGTCTGGAAGAACCCGAATACCGGCGAAAGCGAAGAAATCCTGATCGAATGTACCGAGACACGTGACCAGCCGAAGAACAAGGAACGCGCCCTTACGCGCCTGCGTTCGTTTATATATGACAAGGAACACCAGAAATATCTGGATGACATTGCTAACAAACGTAAGACGATGGTTTCCACCGGCGACCGCTCGGCGAAGATCCGTACCTACAATTATCCGCAGGGACGCATCACCGACCATCGTATCAACTACACGATTTACAATCTTTCAGCCTTTATGGATGGGGATATACAAGGATGCCTCGATCAACTGATCGTGGCCGAGAATGCTGAACGACTGAAAGAGTCTGAACTATAACATCATTTTTAGACTAATTTTTTACACGTAACAACATGAACAAGCAGCAATTATTCGAAAACATCAAGAAAAAGCAGTCCTTCCTTTGCGTGGGGCTCGATACAGATATAAAGAAGATCCCGCAGCACCTGCTGTCTGAAGAAGATCCGATCTTCGCATTCAACAAAGCGATTATCGACGCGACAGCCGACTTTTGCGTGGCTTATAAACCGAACCTGGCCTTCTATGAAAGTTTGGGCGTAAAAGGGATGCTGTCATTCGAAAAGACAGTCGCTTACCTGCGTGAAAACTATCCCGACCAGTTTATCATTGCCGATGCAAAGCGCGGGGATATCGGAAACACTTCCGAAATGTATGCACGTTCTTTCTTCGACCATATCAAGGTCGATGCCGTAACAGTCGCCCCGTATATGGGCGAAGACAGCGTAAAACCGTTCCTGATCTACCCGGAAGCCTGGGTGATCCTGCTGGCGCTGACCTCCAATAAAGGTTCGCACGATTTCCAGATGACGGAAGATGCGAACGGCGAACGGTTATTCGAAAAAGTATTGAAAAAGTCGCAGGATTGGGCTACGGACGAACAGATGATGTACGTGGTAGGCGCAACCCAGGGAAAGATGTTCCTGGATATCCGCAAACACGCTCCCAACCACTTCCTGCTGGTTCCGGGCGTAGGCGCACAGGGCGGAAGCCTCGCCGAAGTGGCCCAGTACGGCATGAACGACCAGTGCGGGTTGCTGGTAAACTCTTCCCGTGCTATCATATATGCAGACAAAACGGAGAATTTTGCCAACGCAGCGCGTGAAGCAGCCCAGGCCGTACAACGCGAAATGGCAGGATATCTGCACGATAAAGGAATTATTCCCTGCAAAGCATAGGCTATCCCAATAATTTTCACCATTTTTGCAAACTGCCTTGAAGCAAGTCCGGGCAGTTGCATTTGAAATACATATAATAAGATTAAGTAATGGAGTTTTCAGCCCAACAAATAGCGAGCGTTTTAGGTGGAACCGTCGAAGGCAACCCTGAAGTGAAAGTCAACAACTTCTCAAAGATAGAAGAAGGTAAACCGGGAACATTGACCTTCCTGGCAAACCCCAAATATGAACATTTTATCTACAAAACTGAAGCAAGCATTGTTTTAGTAAACAATGATTTCACTCCCGCCGAACCGGTAAAAGCCACATTGGTTAAGGTAGCCAATGCCTACGCTTCGCTCGCCATACTGTTGAATATGGTAGAACAGGCGAAAGCTAAAAAAGCGGGTATAGATGCAACGGCGTTCATCGCCGGTTCGGCAACGGTCGGCGAAGGATGTTATGTCGGCAACTTCGCCTACATCGGCGAAGACGTGAAGATCGGCAAGAACAGCCGCATTTATCCTCACGCTTACATCGGCGACCATGTGACCGTTGGCGATAACTGTACGATCTATCCGCACGCGACCATCTACAACGGCTGCATAATCGGCAACAACTGCATCCTGCATGCCGGATGCGTGATCGGGTCGGATGGTTTCGGTTTCGCACCCGAAGGCGATAACTACAAGAAGATCCCCCAGTTGGGAAATGTCATACTGGAAGACGATGTCGAAATCGGAGCCAATACCACGATAGACCGCGCCGTTATGGATTCGACCATCATCCGCCGGGGTGTCAAACTGGACAATCTGGTGCAGATTGCGCACAACGTGGAAGTCGGCGAAAACACGGTCATGGCAGCCCAGGTAGGCATTGCCGGTTCCGTGAAGATCGGCAGCCATTGCATGTTCGGCGGACAGGCCGGACTATCAGGCCATATCCATGTGGCGGACCATGTGGTATTCGGTGCACAATGCGGTGTGATCAGCGATGTAAAAGAACCGGCGACCCTGTTAGGCGCTCCGGCCATCAACGCAAAGGCGTTTATGCGCTCCAGCGCGATCTTCAACCGCCTGCCGGATATGTACCGCCAGATGGGACAGATGCAGCGCGAGATAGAACAACTAAAAAAAGAACTTAATAAATAAATCAGATAAACGTATGCAGAAACAGAAGACGCTTGCCACGAGTTTCTCTATGCAAGGAAAAGGGTTGCATACAGGCTTGGATATTCAGATTACTTTCCACCCTGCACCCGAAAATCATGGATACAAAATCAAACGTGTTGACCTGGAAGGAGAACCCGTAATCGATGCCGTTGCTGAAAACGTAGCCGGAACCCAAAGAGGAACCGTGCTTTCCAAAAACGGCATTCAGGTAAGTACCATTGAACATGCGATGGCAGCTTTATATGCCTACGAAATAGATAACTGCCTGATAGAGGTGAATGCACCCGAATTCCCGATTCTCGACGGCAGTTCCCGTTTTTACAGTGAAGAGATTCAGAAAGCCGGCGTCGTTGAACAAAGCGCACCGAAAGATTACTATATCGTAAAGCACAAGATCGAAGTCAAGGATGAAGAAACGGGCTCTTCCCTCATCATCCTGCCGGACGACAAGTTCAGCGTCAACGTATTGATTTCTTTCAATTCGCCTGTGCTTTCCAACCAGTTCGCCACGCTGAACGACCTGAGCGAGTTCCCGGCAGAACTGGCCGCTTCCCGCACATTCGTGTTTGTCCGCGAAGTAGAGATGTTGTTGCAAAACAACCTGATCAAAGGTGGCGACCTCGACAATGCGATCGTTATCTATGACCAGAAAGTATCACAGGAAGTGCTCGACAACCTCGCCGACAAACTGTCCATCCCGCATAAGGACGTACAGGACCTCGGTTACATCAACAATAAACCGCTGGTATTCGACAACGAACCGGCGCGCCACAAGCTGATCGACGTGATCGGCGACCTGGCATTGATCGGCAAACCGATCCGCGGCCGTGTAATCGCCACCCGTCCGGGACATAAGATCAACAACCAGTTGGCACGCATGATCCGCAAGGAGATCAAGCTGAACGAAGTTCAGGCTCCAGTCTATGATCCGAACTGCGCTCCGGTCATGGATATCAACCGCATCCGCGAACTGCTACCGCATCGTTACCCGTTCCTGCTGGTTGACAAGATCATCGAGATCGGCGGCAACTATATCGTGGGTGTGAAAAACATCACGAGCAACGAACCTTTCTTTACGGGCCATTTCCCCCAGGAACCGGTTATGCCGGGCGTACTGCAAGTAGAAGCGATGGCTCAGACCGGCGGGCTGCTCGTTCTGAATTCGGTAGACGAACCGGAACGCTATTCCACTTATTTCATGAAGATCGACGGCGTTAAATTCCGCCAGAAAGTCGTTCCGGGCGATACGCTGATCCTGCGCTTGGAACTGTTGGCCCCTATCCGCCGTGGCATCTCGACCATGAAAGGATATGTATTCGTAGGCGACAAGCTGGTTAGCGAAGCCGAGTTTATGGCACAGATTGTAAAAAACAAATAATAATTAAGATAATGAACATATCCCCTTTAGCAGTCGTTCATCCTGAGGCTAAAATCGGTCAGAATACAACGGTCGACCCTTTTGTCGTAATCGAGAAAGATGTCGTAATCGGTGACAACTGTCGTATCTATTCGCATGCGACTATTTTAGACGGTGCGCGGATCGGCAACAATTGCCAGGTATTTCCCGGAGCCGTTATTGCCGGCATCCCTCAAGACCTGAAATTTAAAGGAGAAATTACAACCGCTGAAATCGGCGACAACACCATTCTCCGCGAATGCGTGACCGTCAACCGCGGAACAGCTTCGAAAGGCAAAACCGTTGTCGGAAACAATTGCCTGATTATGGCTTATTCCCATATTGCTCATGATTGCTTGCTGAAAGATAATATCATCATCGGCAACGCTTCACAGATAGCCGGAGAAGTCGAGATCGACGACTTCGCCATCGTTAGCGGCGGCAGCCTGGTCCACCAGTTCTCCCGTATATCCAAGCACGTCATGGTACAAGGCGGTTCACGTATCGGCAAAGACATTCCTCCTTATACACTGATCGGACGTGACCCGATCGTGTACTGCGGTATCAATATCGTAGGGTTACGCCGTCGCGGATTTACAAACAGCCAGGTATTCCTGATCCAGGACATCTACCGTACGCTTTATACGCGCGGCCTCAACAACACAGAAGCCTTGAAAGCCATCGAAACCGAATACGAGCCCAGCGAAGAACGGGATCTGATCCTGAATTTCATCAAATCATCCCAGCGCGGTATTGTCAGAGGTTCGATCGATGAATAAATAATGTGCCAATTTGAAAATGTGCCAATGTGCCAATAAGAGAATGAATTTTATTGGCATATTGGCACATTATTTTATTGCCACATTATTCTTTTTTACTACTTTTGAACCAACAAAAACTAATAACGATTATGGTATTCAGATTTCTAATTCTATCAGATGAAGTTGACGACTTCAAACGCGAGATTAAGATCGACTCGGAAGCGACATTCCTGGATTTGTACAATGCCATTATGGATTCTGTTGGGTATACAAAAGATCAGATGTGTTCTTTCTTCATCTGTGATGATGACTGGAGCAAGAATACAGAAATCACACTGGTTGAAATGGATACCACTTCTGAAGTGGACAATTATATAATGGAAGATACACATCTGGAAGAACTTCTCGAAGATGAGCATCAGAAATTGCTTTTCGTCTTCGATTATATGACCGAACGTGCTTTCTTCATGGAACTCCGCGAAATCATCCCAGGCACAGATCTGGACAAACCCGTATGCAGCAAATCTATCGGCGAAGCGCCTGTTCAGATCATGTCGTTCGACGAGATGGACACCAAGGCAGGCAATACCGAAATAGGTGAAGATTTCTACGGCGATTCCGAATACGATATCGACGAACTCGATAAAGAGGGTTTCGACGGGCTTGGCGACGAACCGATGGACAATCCATACGACGACGAGCGCTTTTGATTAATGAACTCTCTTGTCATACTATTGGGGCCGACAGGAGTCGGCAAGACGGAACTGAGCCTGCGTGTAGCAGAACATTTCGGTTCTCCGATCATTTCTTCCGACTCCCGTCAGCTTTACAAAGAGCTTCCGATAGGCACAGCCGCCCCTACGGCTGAACAGATGGCACGTGTACGCCATTATATGGTCGGCACATTGTCACTCACCGATTATTACAGTGCAAGCAATTTCGAAGAAGATGTGATATCCCTGCTCAGGGAACTCCATCAGACACATCCCACCGTCGTTATGACAGGTGGCAGCATGATGTATATCGATGCCGTCACGAAAGGGATCGACGACATCCCCACCGTCACCCCCGAAATCCGAACTGCTATCTACAAGCAATATGAAGAAGAGGGTCTCGCACCTATCCTCGCCGAGTTGAAAGAAACAGACCCCATACATTATAACGAAGTAGACCGGAACAACTACAAACGTGTGATCCATGCCGTCGAAATCTGCCGCATGACAGGTAAACCCTATTCTTCTTTCCGCACTAATACACGCAAAGAACGACCTTTCCGGATCATCCGGATAGGGCTTACCCGTGATCGTGAAGAACTCTATGACCGCATTAACCGCCGCGTAGACCAGATGATGGCCGATGGCATGCTGGAAGAAGCACGCCGCGTCTATCCCTTCCGCGCATTGAACTCCCTCAACACGGTCGGCTACAAAGAACTGTTCAAATACTTGGATGGCGAATGGACATTAGACTTCGCTATAGAAAAGATAAAACGCAACTCCCGCGTTTACGCCCGCAAACAAATGACCTGGTTCAAACGTGACCCCGACATCCGATGGTTCCATCCGGATGAAGAGGAGGCGATACTGGACTATCTTCTTTTTCCTGTCTAATTTGAACTTTTGTGCCATGCTTTTTGAATTAAGAATTAAAAATTAAGAAATAGCTGTGCTGTCGTCAATTGCATGGCGCAAAGGTACGGTGACGGCAACGGGGCGGAGTTGATCAGTGTATCATAACGGCGGTTTACGTACGTCAACTGCTATCAGTTTCTCGAAATAGCGTTTGAGCAATGCCGTCATGGCTGCCGTTTTCACGAAATGCAGGCGTGTTTCCTCGTCCATCGGCAACAGCGTTGAACCCGATTCCTTGCCCGGATTGCCGGGTAGCCGAAGCACGCCAATCTTCATCTGCCAGCAATTCGTTTTTCCGGATTTCCCACTGCTCACGCCCGCTCGCCTTCGGAACGAACGAAGTGAGTGTAGTTTTCTTTTCTTTTTCTTTACTTTCCTTTTCTTTTCTTTGTGTACTTTTTTCCGATTTAATCGGCTTTTTTTCCACATTAATCCCGATTAATTCGGAATTAATCAAATAGGGAAAAGCATCTACACCATGATATTCAATAGCTCTCTTCTTTATGCAAAAATATTGCTTTTGAATCTGTTCAGAGGTCAAAATCTGTCTTTCCTCGAACAATTGCAGGTCGAACATGCCGATTTTCACCATCGCCTGCACCATCTCCAAAATACGGCTTTCCGGTATCAGCATTTGTTCGGAGAGATCGAACAGGTAATCGTCGTTCGCCTCCAACCAATACCCGTTCGCATAAATATCGCAAAGTAATGTCATATAAAGCAAGAAAGATTCCGCTCCGTATTTATGCTTGATACGGCGCACTTTTAAGTCTCTTAATATGTTTGTATCTACCGGAAAATAATCCAGTCCTTTTTTGATTGTACGTGCCATGAAAATATTTAATTTAAAGTTTGTAATTATGTGCAATAAATGATGATTTACGGGTGTGTTTTCGTCCTGTAAGGACGGTGCAATATAGAAGGTCTGTCAAAATTACCTTGTTCCCGCGCCCCGCGCGGGATCGCATGAAGACTGACCGTATAAATATCTGATTGATAAGGCCTGTTCTTTTGCGTCCCTGCGCGGGGCGCGGGGACAAGTCTATTTTGACACACCTCCTGGAATCCGGGGCACTTACAGCGCCCTAAGACAAGGCTTGCCTCATGCCGCAAGCTCTTTTGCCGTCTGCTCCAGCAGACGGATAGATGATTGTTCCGGCTTTGCCGGTTCCTAAGTGGGTTTTAACCCCTTTAATTATAATACATGAAAAATTTTGGCATTGGTTTTGAGCGTTAAAACGCAATTTTCAGTAGAAAGATCAGGCGGAAAGGTTGAAATTTTGTTTTGTTTTGTGTTCATGATATGAATGTTATGTTGTAAAATTAAATCGCTTTATAGCCGGTACAATTTCAACCGGTTGTAATTTTCATAGTCGATTACCCGGTTATGATTGCAATACAAATATAAGTTATGAAAATCCGTTTGTCAAGTAAATATTTAAGATATTTCCAAGTTTATGTTTTATTAATATAAATATCAAACTCTGTACCCGGTCCATACTCAAATTATAATGTTCGCGTTATAATTATATAAGCATGAAGTTTTATATGCACTGGCATGGAATTGAAAATAGACCGGCATCGAATTGAAAATAGACTGGCATGGAATTGAAACTGAAATCACTTCTACGGTTAGCTGGGTTTTCGCACGGCAGCCGTTGTAAATGCTTCCAATTATGATTACTTTTGCCATCCTATAAAAAGCGACAAGATCATGGCAGACAACTATCTGGAAAAGAAATACGAAGAATATAAATCCCGCAAGTCTTCCGGGGCAAAAGCGGGCAGTGGCAGGAAAGCAGCCGTTATCCATAAGACAAGGAGAGTCTTTGTGACAGGCGGCGCGGAAGGCATAGGCAAAGCGATTGTAAAAGCTTTCCGTTCCGCCGGACACCGCGTGGCGTTCTGCGACCGGAACGAGGCGGCGGGAAAAGAGACGGCGTTGCAGACCGGAACCTCCTTCTTCCATGTTGACGTAAGCGACCGGGAAGCGCTTGAGAACTGTATGCAGCAGATTTTCAAGGAATGGGGCGATATCGACATCGTGATCAACAATGCGGGAATCAGTTGTTTCTCCCCGATTACGGAAACCAGTGTGGAAGATTTCGACCGGATATTGTCCGTAAACCTGCGCCCGGTTTTCATCACTTCCCGCAGGTTAGCCATTCACCGCCAGTCACAGGAGTCGCCCAATCCGTTCGGCCGGATCGTCAATATCTGCTCCACCCGCTACCTGATGAGCGAGTCCGGTAGCGAAGGGTATGCGGCATCCAAAGGAGGCATCTATTCGCTGACGCACGCCCTTGCACTCTCGCTTGCCGAGTGGCATATCACGGTCAATTCGATCTCGCCGGGCTGGATCGAGACGCACGACTACGAACAGCTTCGCCCAGAAGACCACGCCCAACATCCGTCGGGGCGAGTAGGCAAACCGGAAGACATCGCCCGTATGTGCCTGTTCATCTGCCAGGAGGAAAACGACTTCATGAACGGCGAGAACGTAACGATCGACGGGGGGATGACGAAGAAAATGATCTACTTCGAATAGCGAAGGTTTGTTCCATAAGTATGGGACTATTGCTCCCCCGTCATGGGGAAATTGTGGCACTGGCGTCAAAGATCGTCGAACCCGGATTCCTTTTCCACTTCCATATACACGTCGGAAACGGGATGCACAAAGCCCAAGTATTCGGCATGCAGATACAAGCGGTCCGCTTTCTTTCCATATAATTCATCCCCGACTATCGGGGTGTTCAGGCCAAGCGGATGAGCCGAATGGACACGCAATTGGTGTGTGCGCCCCTCTATCGGTAGAAAAGAGATGAGAGTCCGCCCCGAATTGTAGTGCAACACGTCATATAAAGTCCCGGCAGGTTTCCCGTGAACCATATCGACCACCTGCCGCGGCCGGTCTTCCGGGTCCGGGCGGAGAGGGAGTTCGATATAGCCTTCTTCTTCCTCCACAATGCCATCCAACCAGGCGGCATATTGTTTACACACCTTCCGGTCCTTGAACTGCGCCTGCAAGCTCTGATGCACCTCCTTCGTCTTGGCGATAAGCATCAGGCCTGAAGTCGCCATGTCCAGGCGGTGCACGATCATCGGTCCGGTTGCTTCGGGATACATCCGCCGCACCCGCTGATAGATGGAGTCGACATCCGATTTTCCGGGAACCGACAACATACCGGCCGGTTTGTTCACGACCAACAACCATTCGTCTTCATACACGATTTCCAGCTCCGTATCCCGGTGCACATCCGTTTCCAACGGGTTCTCCTCGACCTGCAAACCTTGCAACATGTGCTTCAGGATCGGCTCGCATTTCCCTTTGCAGGCCGGATAATAATATCCATGACGGCGGATCTCGTTTTTAGGAGAATCTCCCCACCAGAATTCAGCCATAGCGAGAGGTTGCCAGCCGTTCCGATAGGCATATTGCAAGAGCTTTGGAGCCGCGCACTCGCCTGCTCCTGCCGGCGGCATTTTCTGGACGGTATCCTTAAACAGGTCACACAAATCCCGTTCCTCCCCGCGGGCGTTCAGCATGCGGAATTGTTTGAAAAGCCATTGCTGAAGGGCGGCCGAGCGGGTCTTGCGTTCGGTCCTGAGACGTTCGATTTCCGTCTCGTACACCTCTATTTCCGCTTGCAGAGAGGCAAGGAAGTTCTTCCAATATTGTTTCTGCCGTTTTAATTCCGCTTTCTGGAACTGGCTTTCGCGGATCAGTAGAGACGTACGGTCGTGCGTCTCTACCGATGCCTGCATGGCGGTCGAACGCAACCGGTCACGTTCTTCTTTAGCCGCTTTCATCTGTTCCCGCATCTCATCCAAAACCTGTCCGGCAAGGATCGTCTCGTCAGCCAACCGTTGTTTGCAATTCCTATATCGCGCGTCCCCCTGCAATTCTTCGATCTGCTTGTTGATTGCCGATATCTGTTCCTCTTCTATCCTGAAAAAACCGTCCGGCTCTTGCACGTCATAGACCGGAGGCACGAAATAAGCGTGTCGGTTCCTCCCTGCCAGGATGCCGGAAAAGGCTGCCAGATAACCGACTTTGCCCTCGCCTGTACGGACGACCAAAACGCCGAACATCTTCCCTTTCCGCAATTCCTCCTGCCATTCTTTGCGGGCCGCCAAATAGAGTTGCACCTCTTCCGCCGCCGCCACACAAAGGGGATGCGGGGTATAATGGAACGGATAAGTAAACTTTTCCGGCAAAGGGAGCGGAGAGATCGAATTTGTAAAATAGTGAAGCTTGTCCATGCTTTTTCCGAATCAATACGTTTTATCCGGCAAAAGTAAAGGATTTTTTTGGACAGCTCCGTTTTATCCAGTAGATTTGTAACCATCAATTTTAGACCAATTAATAATTAGTGTTTTAACAAACCATGAACAGACTTGTCATTGCCTTGTTAGGCTCCGTTCTGTATTCCGGCACAAGTATGGCCCAGAAACAGACCTATTTCACCAATCCCGTTATTCACGGGGATGTCGCCGACCCGTCCATCCTGCGGATCGACGAGACTTATTATGCAACGGGGACTTCCTCCGAATGGGCTCCCTACTATCCGGTATTCACCTCTAAAGACCTGGTCAACTGGAAACAAACCGGACATGTATTCGAGCAGCAGCCGGAATGGACCAAGTCGTCGTTCTGGGCTCCGGAATGGTATTATCATAACGGCAAGGTGTATGTGTACTATACCGCGCGGAAGAAGTTGAACAATACTTCTTACATCGGAGTAGCCACCTCCGACTCTCCGACAGGCAAATTCAAAGATCACGGGCCGGTAGTCGAATTCGGGACGGAAGCGATCGATGCCTTTATCCTCGAAGACAAGGGTGATTTATATATCAGTTGGAAAGCCTACGGGCTGGACAACCGGCCGATCGAACTCCTCGCCGGCAAACTGACTCCGGACGGGTTGAAACTGGCCGGCAAACCGTTCAGCCTGCTCCGCGACGACGAACGTGCGGGGATGGAAGGGCAGCACTGGTTCAAAATGAACGGCTACTACTACCTGATCTATGCCACAGGTGGTTGTTGCGGTCCCGATAGCGACTATGCCGTGGCCGTCGCCCGCTCGAAGAAGCTCGAAGGGCCTTATGAAAAGTATGAGGGGAATCCGATCCTGCACGGAAGCGATGAGATACAATCTATCGGTCACGGTACGCTGACGACGGCGCCTGACGGACGTATGTTTTATCTATGTCACGCCTATGCGGAAGGCAGCGATTTCTTTTTAGGGCGTCAGCCCCATCTCCAGGAGTTGCGTTTCGGAGAGGACAACTGGCCTTATTTCGTCACCGGTGAATATGCCCGCCTGGTACAGCCGATGCCTTTTGCCGATTGCGTGCAAGAGCCGGTAACCGGTTTCTTCGACAATTTTGCCGGTTCGGACCTGCGTCAGGAATGGAGTTGGAATTATCCGTACTCGAATGTCCAGGCGAAAATCGAAGCTGGCAAGCTACGGTTGAGCGGTTCTCCCAAGCCGGAATGCAAGACCGGAGAGGCGCTTTGCCTTCGTCCTGCATCTTCGGGCTATACATTGGATGCCGGCATTACCAACCAGAATGGCAGTTGGAAAGGGATCACGCTTTACGGAGACAACAGCTACTACCTCGCTTACGGTTGTGTCGGCGACCGGTTGCAAATAAAACTCGTCCGCGAAGGGAAGGAACAACAACTGGCCGATCTGCCACTTCCCAGCGCGGCATTGCATCTCCGCATGCAGGTGAAAGCAGGACTTCCCTATCGATTTGCTTGGAGCAAAGACGGTAAAAAATGGACTCCGGTGGACCACGGACTATCGGAAGAAGCCATACGCTCCCTTATTCGCTGGGACCGGGTGGCACGTCCGGGACTTTATCATGAAGGGGACGAAAAGGCGCCTGCCATGTTTGAATACTGTTCTTTATCTTACCGGTAAGATGCCATCAACCCGTATCCGACAAGAACAGGAGATCGTCGAACAGATGGTCCGTCTCTATTGCCGCCAGAAAGAAGGGCATACGGAATTATGCCCGGATTGCAAAGAGCTTTTGCAATATGCTCATGCCCGGCTGTCGCGTTGCCCTTTCGGAGAGAAGAAAACGACATGCCGGTTATGCCCCGTCCATTGCTACAAACCGGATATGCGCAAGAAGATGCAGGAAGTGATGCGCTTCGCCGGCCCCCGAATGATGTTGTATCATCCGGTAGCCGCTATCCGGCATCTGCTCCAAGAGTTTTTCCATAAGTAAAGATCCTTTTGTTATTAGAAATCCATGCAACAGAAAATAGATTGGTCTGCAATTAGTCCCGATGAGTCAGAAAAGTTAAAAGACGAATTGGTAGAAATGTGGGAGGCCTCCGTCCGCAGTACACATCATTTCCTGGCCGAAAAGGATATCCGGTTCTTCAAGCCGTTAGTCCGGGACAAATATATTCCGGTTGTCGAATTATATACCATCAGGAACGAGCAAAACCGGATAGCCGCATTTATGGGGCTGAGTGACGAATTAATCGAAATGCTTTTCGTCCATCCGGAAGAACAGGGGAAAGGGTACGGCAAGCAGTTAATCGAATTTGCCATTTACAACAAACATATCTTCAAAGTTGACGTCAACGAACAAAACGAAAAGGCTACTTCTTTCTACTTGAACAGAGGATTTGATATTACCGGAAGAGATGAAACCGATCCAAGCGGCAATCCGTTCCCAATCCTGCATCTTTCACTCAATGAAATAACCTTGCTGGTTTCGGACGATTCCCTTGAAATCCGGCAAATCCTCCTGCATAAGAAACGTTTCCTCGATCTCCTGCTGTTGGCCGATGAACAGGAATCGATGATAGACCTCTATCTCGAACGGGGAGAAATGTTTGCTTTGTACGACCGGAATATACTAAGAGCAATTTGTGTTGTCACAGATGAAGGTGACAGAACTGTCGAACTCAAAAATATCGCAACCGTTCCACAATATCAGAAACAGGGATATGGCAAAAGATTGATCCGGTTTATTTCCCGACATTATGCGGGAAAATACGATACCCTGCTTGTCGGCACAGGCGAAAGTCCGCTGACCGTCCCTTTCTACGAACAGAACGGATTCAGATATTCACATCGTATCAAGAATTTCTTTACCGACAATTATGATCATCCGATATTCGAAGATGGCAAACAATTAGTGGATATGATCTACTTGCGAAAAAAACTTTCCGAGTAACAAAGTAATAACAAAATCAATTCAGAATATAGACAAATACGTGTAATGAAAAAGGCTGTCAGTCGGAACTGCCAGCCTTTTCTGTGGAGATGGAGAGATTCGAACTCTCGTCCAAACGAGGAACTAATCTGCTTTCTACATGTTTATCTTCGCCTTCGATTGTCGGGTACAAGCAAGACCGAAGCCACCCACTTGAACCTTATCCTCTAAAGTTTCGCCTGAAGTCCGAGGCTTACTTCAAACTATCTCCGATATTGCTGCACCACCTGATCGGAACGCTTCGGAGCCACAGCATCCGGGTGATGTCACGTCCCCGCAACTTTTGCAGGGATTAAGCTTGAATCTACTATACTTCGATTAAGCAGCGAGAGCGTAATTGTTTTCGCCAGTTAATTGTTCGCCGTCTGAGATTTAAGTGCAAGCCGACCACGCACTACATGCTTACAAACCACTTCTACCCGCTGTCAAAACCGGTCATCCCCATGATTTGTGAGTACAAAGATACGAAAAATCGGGGATCTTTGTACTCTATTTAGTTTTTTTATTCTATCACACCAATCTCACGGAACCAGTCTTCAGCCCTATCAGGCCATTCATTTACGGTTGCACCCGTATCTCTCAGGCCGTAGCCATGACCGCCCTTACTGTATAAATGCATCCATGCAGGCACACCTGCTTCTTTCAATGCATAATAATAGAAAAGGCTACTGTTGATATAAGATTTATCGTCTTCTGCCTGAATCAGCATTGTGGGAGGAGTGGCAGAAGAAACTTTCACTTCAGGAGCCAGTTGAAAATTTTCACCATCCAGATAGGCAGGATAAACCAACAGGCAGAAATCCGGACGGCAACTTGCCTTGTCTGCGGCATCCACGGCCGGATAAGTGCGTTTATCAAAGTTGTTGCTTGCCATCGCCGAAAGATGTCCGCCGGCAGAAAATCCCATTACTCCGATACGCCGCGGGTCCAGATTCATTTCTTCCGCATGGGCCCGGACATATCCGATCGCACGCTGCACGTCCTGCAAAGGAGCCTCATGTTTAGCACGGCCTTCGCGGCGGGGAACCCGGTATTTCAGCAAAACGGCAGTAACTCCCAAGTTATTCAACCATTCACAAACTTCGTCACCTTCCAGGTCATAAGCCAGGATATTATAGCCACCACCCGGACAAACCACAACGGCAGCACCTGTTGCCACTTCGTCGGGGGCCGGATAAACCGTAATTGTAGGTTCACTTACATTCGTGATACGAAGAACCGTCTCGCCTCCGGTCTTTCCTCCTTCAGTATCAGCCTTTTCGATCAACTTGGTTGTTTCGCCTGGCGCACCTTTCGGAAACAACAAAATAGGATTATCTTGTGCCATAGCTGTACCCATTATACAACTCACTCCAACAAGCAGGAGTTTCCATTTTCTTATCATAGCATACACAGTTTAAAGAATTTATACGAATCATTTTGTTTGTGGATAATTAGGACTATAAAGCATTGTTGTCTCCCGTACGACCAGTTCTCCGTCTTTCACGAAAGTTTCGCCTCGCTCCGCCAGATGATCGACCATTGCCTGGCGCATTTCCTTAAGCCGGGCAGCATAAGCCGGTTTTCCGGAACATTCCACCAATTCTTTCGGGTCTTTCCGGAGATCAAACAATTCTTCTTTCCCGGTATGGAAATTCCAGACATATTTAATCTTACCATCTGTCAATGCACACCAGTAATTATCCGGACTATAGCAAGTGGCATGCTCCATATCCAGATATTTACGCCATTCCTTTTCCCGGCCCTGAACCAGTTTCAACAAAGATTTGCCATCCATATCGGGAGGTACGGCGCCACCTGCCAACTCGATAAAGGTAGGCAAAAAATCACGAAGTTCGACCGGCTGTTCGATCTTTGCACCCGAAGGAACCGTTTTTGACATTCCGGCAGGCCACTTCACGATATAAGGAATGTGGGTGGAACCTTCATAAGGATATGTCTTTCGCCAATGATAATGATCGCCTAACATATCTCCATGGTCGGCCGTAAAACAAATTATCGCATTGTCATACATTCCCTTTTCCTTCAATGCTGCAATAACCTCTCCGATCTGGTCGTCAATAAAGGTAATATTCGCATAATAATGCCTGCGGGATTTGACGGCATATTCATCCCCGAAATTACCGAAGGGAGCGTCTGGAGCCGCTTTTTCAGGATCCAATCGTTCTGCATATTTGCCACACCAATCACCGACAGACGGCTTGGGTATATCGACATCCTTATACATATCCAAATAACGCTTGGGAGGATCATAAGGACTATGGGGACGTGCAAATGACACCTTTAAGAAAAGGGGTTTATCACAATTATAATTCCGAATCAACTCGCAAGCGGTCTGACCGGTCCACGTTGTCGGATGCAACTTCTCCGGTAATTTATAGAGACCGGCTCCGTGAGCATTCCAACCGATACCTGTCAAATCAGGGTTCTCACCTGGCGCATGGAGCTGAAACCATTCCCGATAATCACTGATAAAATCTTTAGATTCGACACGTCCGCTCTCATCGATCAGTGTAGCATGGAAGCCATGAAGGGCCTTTTGTGGAAACCAGTGCATTTTTCCGACACCAAATGTATAATAACCGAGATTACGCAACATTTGCGGCATTTCGTACGTGTATTTTTCTGCAACTTGGCCATATCCTAACATACCATGATGCCAGGGTGACATACCTGTCAATAGTCCGGCACGGGCAGGCGTACTGCTTGGAGAAGCAGAATATCCATTTACAAACAAAGTTCCCTCTTTCGCCAAACGATCGAGATTAGGGGATATGACAGCGGAGTTCCCCATACAACCAAGAGCATCTCCACGATGCTGGTCAGTCATGATCAGGATGACATGCGGCTTTTTAACCTGCACACTTTCCTTGTCGGCTTCTTCTTTGGCATAAGTATCAAAACCTAACCCGGAAGTCATTAATAGCGATGATTTAAGAAACGTTCTTCTCTTCATTTTAGATGTTTTTCTGCATTTAGATTTGAATAGCGAAGATAAATATCTTATTTGATAATTCTACCACTAAAACGTTATTATTTATCAGAGACATCCTACAGCTAAACAAATATATTCGATTTCATAGCCTATTTCCTTCTCGAACTCTTGGAAGGCACACGCCGTATGCCGTGATGTTCCGTTCCGTTGCCCGTGCGTCCCAACCATCCGATTGCCTCCTTGTTGAGCAAGTCGATGTCAACAAACTCACGCCCGCGAAGGAAGCCGTACTTCATATATTTGACCACGTTCTCAGTTTTGCCCTTGCTCTTGGGATCGGACTTGCGGCAGAACACCGGGTCGAACCCATGTTCACGGACCAAGGCGCGGAAGCCGCCGGTAAGAACCAGGTCGCCAAGGTTCTCATTGACCGGAAACACCTTGTCCTGGTCATAGACTATTTTACGGGGCACTCCTCCAAAGAACTCAAAAGTCAGCTTATAGGCATAAACCGCAAGTGAGGTGGTAAAAGGGGTACGGTTGAAGCTGTTTCTCATAAGGCCGGTACTTCATTCCACTTCCTTGGAAAGATCGTGGGGCAAACGCACCCGGCTGACGAAATTGAAAACCGTCTTGGACGTTACTGAAGGAAGATCAGAAAAGTGCTCCTTCAGACGGTCGTGAATCTCTGGCCTATGGCAATAGCAGTCTACGCCGGCAGCATCATCCTGGCTTACCTCTGCCTGAAACTTTATGACGAACCGGTAAGGAGATGGTTAGGTGAAAAATTCCTGAAAAAGAAACCTGCACTTTAAAAACATTTTAATATAGATCTATACCAAAAAGGTCGACTCCGATACCGTTTAATGGAACTATTTAGTTCTGATTATATGGAAAGTGAAATTATATAATAAAAGCGGGAGATAGATAATTCTATACTCCCGCTCCATCATAGTTATCGTTTTAGCCAAATCAATTGACTTTTAATGAGATTTCTATTCCCTTTAAATCTGTACGCCCCCTCTTACCCACCGCTTTATCGTTACAAACCATAGTCAGATCTTG
>NZ_JACOOJ010000048.1 GCF_014287585.1 Parabacteroides hominis
CGGGATGATTGGGAGCTATCTTTTCCGATAAACTAACCGGAAAAAGTACATTTTGGTTGGATGTTAACTCTTTAAATACTATCTTAGCCATTGCTATAATGTTTGTTTTTTTGCAACGGGAAGTTACGAAAAGAGTGTATTTTATTGGAAATGAGCGTATATTAATCGCTCATGATAGTAATAGGTTACGATTTAGTTAGTTATCTGCTGCATTATTCTTCTGCGCGTTGCGTAACCTTCAAAGAACTCTTCGTATGCAAAAGTAACAATAAAACGGGAGATTTTGATATGAATCTCCCTGATTTTTTCTATCTCATACAAGTTTTTCCGTAAAAGCGGCTTTATTCGTCGGCACACCATCGTACAAAAGGATTTTGAACGAACGTGTGCCGACTATCGCATAAGCGGAGAAAAGGGCTTTGCCTCACGCCTAAACAACAGTTTAGACTGATGAGGCAAGGCCCATTTCTTTTATGTTTATGCCAAAGAGGTGCTTTTACGGTTTTTCAGATGATTTTTCTTTTTCGCTGTTCCTTTGAGCCGGAAGCGGAAAGCCGTGTATGACCGCTTGTTCATAAATGGAACAAGCCGTCACCCACAGCAGGCAAACCGGGAAGAATGATTTTATTTGCCCGCCCCGACACGTCTGGCCGGACAGATAAAACCATACTTCCTTACAGGTGGTTTGCCCGGTTTCACGCTACCGGCTATGTTCTTTTTTTGTTGGGGACTTCCTTTGCTCACGGATTTCTCTTTTGAAGTTTTCTGTCTAATCTGCCTCTACTTCCGTTTACCTCCATTTTCGCGCCTTTCAGCGAGCCGCATCAGGTAGTCATTTTCGTTCTGGGCACAAAGGTAACTCCGGGATTTGACGGGAAAGCAAGGTCAAGCCTCCTGTTTTCGGGAAAAATCTCCAGCCCTTTGGGTAGTATTTTTCCCGAAAAACCTTGCATTCCCGAATCCCTACCTTTTTAAGCACCCGAAACGAAAACGACCGATGCGACAGAAAGACGCATTAAAAAAAATGTCGGATAAACGAGAGGCAGATAAGATAGTTTGAAACTCAACTCCCTCAGCTCTTGAATCCGCATTAAAAACAAAAAATCAAAAACAGAACGGATATGGGAACAACAATGGCAACAAAATTCGTGGCTTGGGAAGTGCCGACATTGGAAGCACTGAAAGGCAGTAAGGTTTACATTCTTCGTGAAAAACTGAACAACGGAGGACAGATGAACCGAGAGGAAAAGGATTGGCTTACACGCAACGTGAACAGCAACACCTATTTCAAGAGCGCAGTCCCCTTGCAAGGCTGGAGGTTTGACTTCTCCGATGTTCTCCGCACGTTTATCGTGTGCCAATACGGACATTGGACGGAATACAAGGCAACAGACAAGACAGGACTTCGCAGATACCTATACGGCAGGATAGACAACATTGTGGAACTTGAAAAATAGCGAAAATATGACGGCAACGGCAGACTTCAGACAAATGGCGCAATACATAGGGCTTGCGATATGCGCCTTAATCATGCGCACCACCTTTTGGGTATTCGGCATCCTTTGGGGCATCGTCAGAGAAATAGTAAACGGAGTGTTCCGAGTGGCGATAGGCATCATCGTGGCTATCCTTTCCACAATCGCCTTCTTCGGCTTCATCCTTTGGTTATTCACCCTTTAATCCTTACCGACATGGCAAAGAGAAACAGCAAGACGGCAGCGCAGCAATGCAGATACTACGAGGTGGACAACATATTCGAGTACATGGTGGAAACATACATCAACGGCAACATATCCGTGTTCCGTGAACTATACCACGAACTGAACAAGGACGCACGGAAGGACTTTATGGACTTCCTTTTGAACGAGGTGGAGCCGATTTATTGGAGAGAGATACTGAAACAGACAATCTAAAGCGACAGCGATATGAAAACAACAGACCATTTCAAGAGAACGATACAGATGTATTTGGAGCAACGTGCGGCGGAAGATGCGCTCTTTGCCAAGAACTACCGCAACCCTGCCAAGAACATAGACGATTGCGTGACCTACATTCTGAACTATGTGCAGAAAAGCGGTTGCAACGGCTTCACGGACGGGGAGATATACGGACAAGCCGTACACTACTATGACGAGAACGAGATAGAGGTGGGCAAGCCTATCCAATGCCAAGTAGCCGTGAACCATGTGGTGGAACTCACCGCAGAGGAAAAGGCGGAAGCACGTCAGAAGGCTATCCGACAATATCAAGAGGAGGAAGTCCGCAAGTTGCAGAACCGCAACAAACCGAGAACCGCCACCAAAGCGACCACCCAAGAAGTACAACAACCCTCATTATTTGATTTAGGCTTATGAAACCGAGAACACATATACAGCAGGAAGTCGCACATCTGAGCAAGCGACTACCGAGATTGACCGCCACGCAAAAGGCATACGCTTTCCGTCATTGCTTCAAGCACTACGCAATCAAGAGAGCGGACGGCACGAACATCTGTACCGAGTGCGGACATTCGTGGAAGAGCGACCACGACCTTGCAGACACCCTTTGCGGATGCACCTGCCCCCATTGCGGTATGCAGTTGGAAGAGTTGCGCACCCGAAAGAGCGTTTTCAACGACAATGAGTATTTCTCCATCGTTACGACCAGCAGGCAGTACCAAGTGATACGCTTCTTCTTCGTCAAGTCCCGATACAAGGCAGGGCAAGCAGCCGAGTATTCAATTTATGAAGTGGTGCAGAGGTGGATTTCACCCGATGGAAAGACAACGACCGTTGCCCGACTGCGTGGTATGTCAATGTTGTATTACGACCAATGGTCTGAATACAGCGACATGGAGGTACGCAAGCAAAACAAACTCCAAGCATACGATATTGCCCCAATATGCACCCATCCCCGACAGCGTTTCATCCCCGAACTGAAACGCAACGGCTTCAAGGGGAACTATCACAACACACTGCCGTATGACCTTTTCACGGCTATCCTTTCCGACAGCCGAGCCGAAACACTCTTGAAGGCAGGGCAATACGCCATGTTGCGCCACTATATCCGCAGTTCCTTTGACATGGGACGGTATTGGGCATCCGTTAAGATTTGCATCCGCAACGGCTACACCATTTCGGACGGCTCCGTATGGTGCGACACCATAGACCTCCTGCGTCATTTTGGCAAGGACACGAACAGCCCGAAGTACGTCTGCCCTACCGACCTCAAAGCGGAACACGACAAGTTGGTGAGAAAACGCAACCTGCAAAGGGAGCGTGAGCGGACGGAACAGCAACGGCAAAAGGCGATTGAGGACGAGAAGAACTATCTGAAAGCCAAAGGCATCTTCTTCGGACTTGTGTTCTCCGACAGCCTTATCTGCATCAAGGTCATAGAGAGCGTGGAGGAAATGGCAGAAGAAGGGCGGATGATGCACCATTGTGTGGGCGGTTATCACAACAAGGCAAACTCCCTTATCCTATCCGCCACCATTGACGGCAAACGGATTGAAACGATAGAAGTGTCACTGAAAACGCTGAAAGTGGTACAGAGCAGAGGGGTATGCAATTCCAATACCGAGTACCACGACCGCATCATCCGACTTGTGGAGAACAATGCCGGACTTATCCGTCAGCGGATGAACGCAGCATAATATCAACCTATAATAAAGAACAATATGGAAGTAAGATTTGAAAGCATGGTTTGCTTGTGGGACGATAAAATCCCCACGATGTTCCTTGAATTTATGAACCTCCTCACTTTTTGTCAGAGTGAGGAGCAGTTAAGGGCGGGTGTAAAAGACTTTTCCGAGAAGCACGAACTTGACAAGTTCTTCCTTTACGGCTTCGGCTCACACCATTTCTACCTGCACCAACGCTATACGAGTAACCCCGAAATGGTGATGCAGAACAGAGTTTTGTCAGTACATTTCTAACCACTTAAAAACAACGATTATGAGTACACGGATGACCATCAACGGAGTAAGCACCTGCACGAAAGCAGGGACAGAGAAATACGAGAAGTTCCAAACGGGTATCGGCAGACGCAAGCGGACACTTGTGCAATACGACTACCGCCACACGGACGGGGAATTATTCTCTTGTGTGAAACCCACGTTGGACGAGTGCCGAACCGCACGGGACAAGTGGCTGACGGCAAAAAGAGGAAAGGAGGACAAGCGATGAACGAAGCAGGCTACCAAACGCTGATAGTCAAGTTCAGCAAGCCCATCACGGAATTGGACGGCATCTTTGACGATGCCGAAGCGTGGGGAGTTGAAACCCTTAAAGGATGGGTAGAGGACTATGAGAGCAGTCGGTTTACCGCCATTGACACCCACACGGCAGTCATAACGAGCGAGTACAATATGGAGTGTGTGAAAACATGGTTGGAAAGGAACACCCCCATAGCCGAGAAAACAGAATTTTGAACATTCGGGCGGTGTCCGCACCGCCCGAACATAGCACCCAAAGAAGAATGAATATGATAGCAAAGACAATTTTGGAGCAGATAGGTGGCAGACGCTTTGCCGCCATGACGGGAAGCAAAGACTTCATAGACATGGGCAACGGCTTACGCATGAGCCTTGCGAGGAACAAGACGAGTGCCAACCGCCTTGACATCATCTATGATGCAGGGGCAGACCTCTACAATATGCGCTTCTACCGCAGGACGTTCAGCAAAAAGACATTCGAGTGCAAGACGAAGGACATTGAAACGCACGAGGGAATATATTGCGATATGCTGGAGGAAATGTTCACGATGGTGACGGGGCTTTACACCCGTTTTTGAGAGGTGGGCGGCGAAAGCCGCCCTACTTTCTTTCAGTGAGCATGATGGCGGACAAAGAAAGTAGCAAAGAAACCTTTGTCCCAATCTACGATGTTATTGCCTAATTTCTGACATATAAATTCGTTTGTATTCACTACTTTCTATTGGCTCTATATCGGTTATTTCAAATGAAGTTCCTCTCAAAAAATTGACTTGCGTTTCCTGACCATGATTATAAATCATGTATAGACAATGTGCTTGCGTTTCATTTTCAGGAAGAGTTTTTATAACATAAACATCACTTCTGTTTTGTTTCCAATCTTCGGTTGTTGTCGTAAGGCTATGGGAAGGTTGGTATATATCACCTACTTCAAAATTTGTTTTATCTCCAGTTTTAGTAAAACGATATAATATATTTCCGTTAAACTTAGGTGCTTTGTTTATTATACTGTTTAGTACAATTTGCATTTCGTGAACAATATCAGGCACTTCTCCATAATAATTGTCATCTCTAAATGCATACGATATATTACCAAGAAAACAGGCTAATATCATTTTTTCCACATCGGTTAGCCCATAGCGATTTTCCTTGTCAATGTTGTTGTGCTGAAAACTCTGAAAAGGTTTTTTACCCAAGAAACTCAAAGGGTCATATGAAAAGCCAAATTCTTCAAGTTCCTCATTCCAAACTAATTCCGGCTCAGCTTGTGAGGATGCTAAATACTTTTCTTCTTCCGATAAGAAATATTGAATATCTTTCATTTTATCTCTAAATTACTAACAACAAAGGTAATTGTTTTATTTGAAACAATGGCATTTAAGTTCTTAGAATAACCAGAACTTAAATGCCATTGAAATCTATTACGGGATATACAGCAGTGCAAACTCCGCCTTTCTCCGTTTGAGCAGCATGGCGTGCCGTTTTCCCTTGAAGTTGCAGAAAGCGATATACTCCCGATAAATGTTTCTGTCACCCGCCTCCAGCTTTCGGATCAGCGTACTTTTGGGTATCTTTCCGCTTCCCAAGAGCCGATACGGACCGACATTGTATGCAAGGGTGGCAAGCAAGAGCGAATCCTTCCCGAACTGCCGGAACATCGCGCAGAACTTCCGCAGGTCTTTCCGCAGAAGCACGTCCGCCTGCCGCTTCGTCATGGTGCGTGCCGAATACCTTTCGCCCGGTAACAACTTATGCCCATATTCCACATACGGGTGATGTTTCTCCGAGTGCCAACCCTCAAAATATTTAGTGCATCGCACCGCCCTCTCAAATGGTGGCAGCCGGTAGATAGCCGCCTGCCGCCCGTCCGTTCCCTCATGGCGGCTGTCCCGTGCGGACACGGAACAGACCGCCAAAAACGAACAAAGGATAGCCATGAATACACGCATCATCGTGTAAGGGACTTGAAGTTGCCGATGGGAATAACTGAAATAACCCCGTCATTCTTCACGTTACGGTTGTTGAAATCAAATTCCAACTCGTAGGAGTTGCCGAAGTTGTCCTCCACCACCACGATGAAGTTGTGTGCCTCGTCACCCTCTGCCGTGTAATACAGTCGGAACTTTTCGTTTTCGAGCAGGTAGCGGTCGTTGGGCAGGAACGTGATTCCGTTGTCCATTTTCAGCGTACCTTCTCCCTCGAACTGGAAATACCGGATGGTATAGAGTGTGTTGGCGAAGTCACCCGTCTTTTTCAATTCACAGCGGATTTCCACCGTCTGTCCCTTCGTTACCTTGTTCGGCACGGGCATGGTTTCCACCGTGAAGGGATAGGATTGCTGGATGTCCATGTCATCGTCACACGACACGAGCGTGAGCGACACAGCGGCGAACAGGCAGAGTGCCAACGCCTTGAAGATTGATGTTCTCTTGTTCTTGTTTTTGTTGTTCAGTATGTTCATTGTCCTTTGATTTTTAAGTTATTGTTCTTTTTTCGTTGTCAGTTGCAGATACTCGTTCAAGTCCTTGCAACCATCATAGAGGGCGGAACGGTCATAGATACGTTCCCCATAATGTCCTTTCAGCGTTTTCAACGTGCGCCGTCCGGCTGCGTCATGGTCGAGATAACAGTCTATGCACCCGTAGCCGTCCAAATGCTTCATTGCCTTTTCCACGTTGGCAACAGAGTTCAATACGAGGCAGTCACCCTTTTCCAATCCGAGCGTGGCAGCGGAAAGGAAGTCCATGAAGCCCTCAAAGACGTTACACACGTCAGCCGGAGAACCTTCCGCCTTGACCAGCGTCACATCCTTCGGCGGCACGCATCCCTTGAAGAAGCGGCTGCGGATTTCAAAACCACCCGCCACGTTCGGAAAACCGACGGCGAAATACCGCTTGCCACGCACTCCGTAATTCAGTCGGCAACAATACCGGGATGCAATGCCGTAAGGGATGCCCCGTTCCGCCAGATAGTCCGTCAGTGGAGAACGAAACAGCGGGACGGCTTCCACTCCCTCAAAGGCAGGTTCTGACGGTTTAGGCAGGAAAGTCGGTCTGCTCACTTCGGGAACAGGCATAGGTATATTGGCGGTTTCTGCTATGAATTTCACTTGCTCCATGAAGTCGTTGCTTCCGATAAACTCCCCCGCAAGCGTGAATATGTCGCCACCTTTGCCCAGTCCGAAGTCGTACCAGAGCTGTTTTGCCACGTTCACACGGAAAGATGGCGTGCGCTCATTGCGGTATGGCGCACGATACCACAGCTCGTTGCCGCTTCTTCGGACAGGCTCATGTCCCAGCCGTGCGAGGAAGTCCGCAAGGGGTATATGCCTCATGGCGTCGATTTCCGTCCGTTCCATGCGGTGCGTCAGTTTATGATGAACTTGATACCCACGCCCCATTGCGTATGAAACTTTCTCGTGTCGCCACCCCACAGGCAACGTTCCCGGAGGTTGGCAAGCAGGGCGATACGGTCTGCCACATAAAACTCCACATCGAGCGTCAGCGCACCACCGTAGATGAAAGCGTCTCGGTCATGGAGCGTGGAGCCGTCATGCAGCACCTTATCGCCCCAGTTCACCGATTCATATCCGGCAAGAGCCGAAGCCCCTGCATAGACGAACACGATTTTACGCGCATCGGAGAGTATCTTGAAGTAGTATCCGCCCTCCGCCGTGAACTGTGCCACGGGTATCTTCCCGTCCTTGTAAGGGTTGTTCTTCAACAGGTACTCGCCGCCGAACACCCATTTGTTTCCGCCTTTGGTATAAGTGGAAAGAGCCGCCCCGAAGCTGTACCCGCCGTCGTTGCCGCCGGGATTGAAGCCGTCCGCCATGTTCGCCCTGACCTCGATGCCCTGCATCTTCGGCAGGCATCGCTGGGCGTGCGCCTGCCCCGTACACAGGGCAAGCGACGCGATGATTATTGCGATGTACTTTCTCATGGTCAGCGTACTTGAAGTTCGTTGATGGTATTGGCACGTACCAAGTCCTCGTTCTCAATCACGAAAGACTGATGGCGACCTCCGTTCTTCTCGTTGAGTTCCACTACGAGGCACTTGTCGTCGGGGATGGTGAACTTCGCCATCGTGAATACCGTGCGCTCGCTCTTCTTGCCCGGCACGCAGGTGGCGTAGTTCTGCGCACGGAGCGGCAGGATGATCTGCTCCTGCACGGCGGTACGCTTCGCCACCTTCTTGTCCACGATTTTCCATGTGATGTAGTCCACATCGAAAGGCACGTTGCTCTGGTTCTTGATTTCCGTGTGGAAATAGAGCAAACCGTTATGCGTGTAGATACCTTTCAATAGGTACTGGATACCGAATCGCTTGCAGCCGATGTGCTTCACCTCGCGCTTGTTCTGCTTGTGGATGGACTTCATGATAAGGCGCACCAGCATCGGGCTTTCGCTGCCCAGCTCCTTCAGATAGATTTCCTGCGCGTTGTTCGGGCGGTTCACCTTCTCGCCGTCATGGATGAAGTCGCACATCTCCACGTTAAGCAGCAGCGGTTCGGAGGCGTACTTCACGTTAAAAGTATAGAAACTCCCGTCCTCCGTTATCACGGACATATTGGTTTCGTTCGGGAAGTTCCTCACGGTAGCCTTTACGCGGATGACATTCTCCGCTCCGTCGGCTTTGCCCGCAATCAGGTCGGGCGAGCCTAAATCGACGTAGCGCACTTCCGAAGGGAAAATGACGTGGACGGTCTTGTCGTAGGTCACTTCCAAGCCGTGCGGAGGAACCATGCGGTCGAAGGTCAGCTTCTTTGTCAGACCGTGATACAGGTCGCCGTCCGCCTCCTTCTGCGGATAGACCTCCTTTGTCAAAGTCGGTTGTTCACTTACGTTGTCCGTTCCAACGGTTACGTTCTCCTGCGCGTTGGCAGTTACGATGCCCATAGCGAGGGCAAGCATGATGATTACTTTTTTCATTTTACTTTGGATTTTAGTGGTAAATAAAAAATGGTTTGTTATTACTTTTTCTGTTTTCAATCTCTGTCCTGATAAAGCATGACCTTGTATCCGGATTTCAGATGCACCTTGACGGTACGCATATTCTTGGCTATATACTGGCTCGTGCCCTGTATCAGCCCCTTGCCCAAGTCGGAGGCGAGCTGTGCCCCGGCGTTGGTGGAGATATTGATGCTGCTGCCCAGCGAGCCGCCCATGTTGGCGGCAACCTCCCTGACGGCATTCATTTCCATCGAGTTAGGAATGAAGATGCCGGGCTGTCCGTCCGTGTCATACACCGCCAGTTCTACCGGTATAATCGTACCTGCGTACTCCAGCGAAGTAATTTCAATATCGAGCCGTTCGCCCTGAATCTTTGCCGTGCCGACCACCACTGCATTGCGGGGTATGATTTTGTCCGCTACCGCCATCGGCTCCAGCAACCGAAGTTTGACAGCCTGCCCGTCCGTCACACTCTGCGCCCCATAGACACACGCCGATATGGTGTTCTTGTCCGATACGGTCGTGACACCCACCGCCGTATTGAAACTGCGGTTACGCTCCTGCGCGAAGGAGGCGACAAATTCAGAGTTGCTCATCGGCTGCGAGAGCGAGGATACCACCTGATGCGCCACCTGCCTGACAGGTGCAGCCGTGTTCTTTCCGGCTTTCTGCACGGGGTAAGGCTCTGCCGCCTGTCCGACAGGTGGCTGTGTACCGTTCTGACCGCCCATGTACTTCGCCGCCAGTTCGTAGGACTTCTCCATGAGTGCCACTTGGTCATCCATAGCGGACGCCTTGCCTTTCTCACTCTCCAGTTCCGATTCCAGCGAGGCGATACGCTCCAACAATTCGTCCATATCCGCGTTGTCGTTCTTCGGCTGTTCGTAGAAGTTACCGAGCGTGGCATTGAGGTCACGGTAGGCGGCTGCGGAGGATTGGATGGTCTTCGGAGCGGACTTCACGTTCTCTTCCGTGCCTCCGGGATTGGCAAGGTCGAAGTCCCTGCCGCCGTCCGTTTCCGCCACCTCGCGGTCGAACATATCGCCCAGTTCCTGCATGGCGCGGCTGCGGTTCTCCTGCCGTTCCTCCATCGCCCCCTGCTCGTAGGCTTTCGCCTTGTCGCCGATGATCTGACGGTTCGCCTTGTCAGCGTCGGGCATCTCGATGTTGTAACCACCCGTTCCCGGCTGCTGCTCCTTGTCGGAAGACGAGGCGAATATCAGCCACATCGCCCCGATAAATACCAGCACCATAGCGGGCAGCACTATCATTTTCTGACGTTTCAGCCTTTGGGCTTCGGTCAGCGGCTTGCGCTCCTTCTTCGGTTTCCCGTTGTCGGAAGCCGCCTTGTTCTCGTTTTTAGGTTCATTCTTCGTCTGTTCCATATAAATAAGGTATTACATTATGATTGTTGTCCGGCTTTACGGACAGTTCCACCTGTCCGGCATGGTCTGTTACTATCCGGCTGCCGTCATTCCTGCCGATGTCATAGACGGCTTTGCCGAAGGTGTAGAGGGCAAGCACCGCGAAGGCGGCGAGCATCGCCAGCACGATGCGTTTGCGTGTCTTCGGAGGCAAACCGTCCAGATAGCCTTTGAGCCTTGCCACCAGCATTTTCTTTTTGTCGTGGAGCTTCCAGTACGCACGCCAAAATGATTTTTTGATTTTCTTCATATCCGTTTACCTTTTGATGGTTTGTAAATCCTTGTTCTCGATGATGGTGAATCCCTCGATGGTGAAACCGTTGGGATTGTCGTCCGAACGGGACGAGTTCAAGAGGCGGCACGTGGTCACGAGGCTGCGCTCGGTAACGTTGCTCTGCCGGATGATTTTCTGCGTGGCATAGGTTACGGCACGGTAGGGATAGCCGTTGAAGTCGCACACCACGCTGTCCACCTTCAGCACTTGGTTGATGTTTCCGGCGATGATGCGGTTGTAGTACCCCTTCTCGGCAAAGTCCGAATAGTAGTTGTACACGCTTTTGTCCGCTAATAGCAGGGCGCGTTTCACGTTATGTTCTATCGCGCTCTTTTCGGGCGAGAGCGTGAAGAACAGCTCGTGGAAGCGGCGCACGTGTTCCCTTGCCTCCGCCGGACGGTTCTGCGACAAGTCCTGCGAAAGAGCCAGCATCAGCGACTTGCCGTTGTCCAGCACGTAAATCTTTTCCCGTTGCCGCTCCGCGAAGCGGTAGGAACTCCATACGCTCCATACCGTTATCACGGCGCACAGCGAGAGGAAGACGATACCGAACAGGCGTATCTGCCTGAACGATGATTCGATGTTCTTGAGTGACTTGAATTCCATTGTTGTTTATTCGTTTTTAATTGTCAGTTGATTATTTCAGCAGTTTCCCGGCACGTCCGACCACGTTTCCTGCGGCTGCACCCGCCACGCTGCCCGCCATGCCTCCGGCTCGTCCTGCCGTCTGGTTCACGTTGCGGCCGTAGCTTCCCATGCCTCCGGCTTGGATAATCCAGCCCGCTACCGTGGGGATGGTGAAGTAGCCGATGATGCCGATTATCATGAAGACGATATAGACCCCGTCGCTCGAATCCAGCGAGAAGTTCGGGTCAGCCTGCATCCGTTCGATATCGCTTTGCAGCATCAGTACCTGTATCTTCGCCAGTATGGTGCTGAACATATCCGACACGGGCAGCCACAGATAGACCTGAATGTATCGGCATATCCACTGCGTGAGCGTGCTTTGGAAGCCGTCCCACACCGATATGGCGAAGGCTATCGGACCGAGTATCGCCAGCACCACGAGGAAGAACGTGCGGATGGTGTCTATCACGAGGGCGGCGGCTTGGAACATCAGTTCCAGTATCTCGCGGAAGAAGTCGCGGATGCCCTTCTTCATGTTGTACATCCCGCGCTCGATATACATCCCCGCCATTGTCACCATGTCGCCGGGGGACCAGCCCAGTTCCTCCAGCTGTTTGTCAAACTCCTCGTTCGACACGAGGTAGGCGGTTTCGGGGTTACGCATCATCGCCTCGTATTCCAGCTTGTCCTTCTGCTCACGGTATCGGTTCATGTCCAACGTTTCCGCCTCCAGCATCTTTGCCGTACCCTGCACGACGGGCGACATGATGCTGTTTATCGTACCTAATACTACCGTCGGAAAGAACATGATGCACAGACCGATGGCGAACGGGCGGAGCATGGGAAACACGTCTATCGGTTCGGCTCTCGCCAGCGACTGCCACACCCGGTAGGCAACGTAGAACAATGCACCCAGCCCGGCGATGCCTTTCGCCACGCCCGCCATGTCCCCGCATAGCGGCATCATCTGCTCGTAGAGCGAGCGCAGAATCTGGTGAAGGTTATCGAAATTCATAGGCTACCAGTATCTTTCGTTCATGTTCCCGTACAGCCCCATGATGCGGTCGAGGTCGTTCTTCTTCTTTGCCCGCAGGTAACTGACGCTGATGTTCTTGTTAGTGTAGTAGCTCACAAGGTTGCGGTAACGTTTCATCTTGGAATAGCAGCGTTCCACCACGTCCATGCGCTCCTTGTCCGTCATGGAGAGCGTGGTGATGTTCACCACGTTCTTCAGCTCCGTCAGCACGTCATTGGATTCCTCCAACAGCTTGGCGTAGCCGAAGGCGATGGCTCCCAGTTCTTCCACCGTGAAGTTGTCGTCACGCATCATCCTCTGGAAGCTGGTCACATAGGTGTCGGTGATGTCACCCACCATCAGGATGGTCTGCTGCACCTTCCGGGCGTCCTTTACCAGATTGTTCACGGATTTGAGTGCGTCGTAATACTTCTTGCCCTGCTCGTAAATCTTCACTGTCTCTTGAAAATTTTTTATCATATTCTGGGCGGTCGTGGAAGTATGTACCACGTTCTTGGAGGTGTTCACGATGCTCTGCGCGATATTGGACGGGTCTATCACCGCCCACTGTGCGCTTGCCCTGCCGACAGCAAACAGGCACAGGCAAATAATAAGTGTTATTCTTGTTCTCATGTTACTTTGGATTTTAGTGGATTTCATTATTTATTGCTCGTTTATCGGATGGTCCGGTTTCGGGTTCACGCGCACATAGTCCCCGTTGGGCGAGAATGTCAGGATGTCCGTCGCCTCGTTGTAGGACACGTCGATACGGAATCCGGTGTTCATGAACAGGTTGCCGTTCTCCTCCTGCAAGAGATAGGTTTCCGGCTTCAGCTTGCGGCGCAGACCGCTCCGCTTGAACACCGTCACCTTGTAGGCTTCGCCCTCCTTGTAGATAAGCACGTCGGGGTTTCCTTCCACGCTTTCCCAGTTTCCGCAAAGCAGGTCACGGCGGTTGTCCGCTACATCGCAGGATTGCAGCACCATGACCGCCAGCCCGATTAAACACTTGCTGACTTGCAGCATTTTCGTTCTTGATATACTCATACGCATTTTCTTTTTTTAATTGATGAATCTGTTTTTACTTATTCCTTCGTCTTTCGGCAAGCTGCCGGATGGCAGCTTCGATGTCGCCGCCCAGCTGCTCCGCCAGACGGTAAACCTCCACCTTCTCCGTTTCTTCGGTGGTGTACGCCAGATACTCTTCAGCACTAACTTCGGTGGCATAGACCGCCGACTGCGTGCCGCCCAGTCCTATCCACACTTCTTTGTAGAGCCTTGATGGATTGTTTGCCATGTTGATGGAGAGTATCTGCGACTTCTCCTTCTCCGTCAGACCCAACAGGGACTGTATGGCATCAAACTTGTTCATGTACTTCCGCTGGTCGAGGAGTATCTTGCAGTCGGAGTTATTGATGATGCTCTCCTTGACCACGGGCGAGGAAATGATGTCGTCCACCTCCTGCGTCACCACGATTGCCTCACCGTAATACTTGCGCACGGTTTTGTACATATAGCGAAGATACTCAGCCATGTTCGCCGAAGAGAGAGCCTTCCAAGCCTCTTCCACTATCAGTTGTTTGCGCACGCCTTTCAGACGGCGCATCTTGTTGATGAAGGCTTCCATAATGATGATGGTCACCACCGGGAAAAGCTCGCGGTTTTCCTTTATCGAATCAATCTCAAAGACGATGAACCGCTTGCCGAGCAGGTCGATGTTCTCCGTGGAGTTGAGCAGGAAGTCGTAGCGTCCGCCCCGGTAATACTGCCGCATGGTGGTGAGCATATTGTCGATGTTGAAGTCTGACTTCTCCACCTTTATCTCACGTTCCGCCAACTCCCTTCGGTAGTCGTCACGCATATACTCGTAGAAGGTGTTGAACGAGGGGACGATGCTCCGGTCAGCCCGGATGCGCTCAATATAGGCGTTCACCGCACTGCCCAGTTCGCCGCTTTCCGTCTTCGTCACTTTGTCGTCCTCCGACTTCCAGAGCGTCAGCAGCAATGTCTTGATGCTGTCCTTCTTCTCCACGTCGAACACGTAATCATCGGTGTAGAACGGGTTGAACGAAATCGGTTTCTCCTCCGTGTAGGTGAAGTACACGCCGTCCGCCCCGTTTGTCTTGCGCCGGATCATCTCGCACAAGCCCTGATAGGAGTTTCCCGTGTCCACCAGCACCACGTGCGTACCCTGCTCGTAGTATTGCCTCACGAGGTGGTTCATAAAGAAGGATTTGCCGCTGCCCGAAGGACCCAACACGAACTTGTTGCGGTTGGTCGTGACGCCCCGCTTCATCGGCAGGTCGCTGATGTCGAGGTGCAACGGTTTTCCCGTAAGCCTGTCCACCATCTTGATGCCGAAGGGCGAGAGTGAACTGCGGTAGTTGGTTTCCTCCGTGAAGAGGCACACCGCCTGCTCGATGAATGTATGGAAACTCTCTTCCGCCGGGAAGTCCGCCGCGTTGCCGGGCATCGCCGCCCAGTAGAGCGTCGGGCAGTCGATGGTGTTGTGGCGCGGCACGCACTCCATGTTTGCCAGCTGGCTGCCCACATCGTTCTTGATATGTTTCAGTTCCTCCGCATCGTCGCTCCACGCCATGACGTTGAAATGCGCCCGTACCGAGGTCAGCCCGTAGGAATGGGCTTCGTTCAGGTACTGGTCTATCCACTCGCGGTTGATGCTGTTGCTCCGGCTGTATCGGGAGAGCGACTGCATATTTCTCGCGGACTTCTCGAACTTCTGCAAATTTTCCTCGCTGTTGTCGATAATCACATACTGGTTGTAGATGTGGTTGCAGGAGAGCAGCAGCCCCACGGGGGAGGCGAAGGAAAGGCGGCAGTCCGAGCGGTCGGTGGAAAGTTTTTCGTACCGGATGTCGGTAGCCACCTTTCCGGGCATATCCTCCGCGTCGGAGAGTGTATGCAGGCACAGGCGGTTGTCGCCGATGCGCATTTCTCTTGCCGAGAGGTCGATGTCCTGCAAGGTCGTGTCGCCTTCGGGCATGAGCGAGAAATAACGCTCTATCAGCCCCGTCTTTTCTTCCGTGCCTACAATCTCATCGGTGGAGAGGCGACGCAGCCTGACAAAGCCGCTGTCGTTCATGATGCGCTCGAACTGTTCGGCGGCCTCCATGAACTTCCCGGCGGTCTCCCTGTCCAGCTCCTTCGGGATGATATGCCCACGGCACAGCGTGCTGAAGTTGCTCTGCATCCGGTTACGCTCCTTCGTCGTCTTGGTCAGGTAGAGGTAGCAGGTGTGTTTCAGGTACGGACGCTCATTGAAGTGACGCTCGAAACTCCGTGAGAGAAAACTCATGTCGTCCTTCTCCAGTTCCGGTTTGTAGCGTTCCTTGATGAACCAGTCCTGCTTATGCACGACGGAGAAGTCCGGCAGCACCTTGATAGCCTTGCACCAGCAGCCGTGTATCGCCTCGTACTCCGCGCCCGTCACGGTGTAAAGCTCCGGCAGCTCCACCTCGAAAGCCACCGTGATGTCGGCGTCTTTGGAAATGATGCAGCCATGCTCCACCGCCAGCAGCGGGAACTTGTTTTCCAGTGTAGTCATTTTGGATGTATTTCTCATGTCGTTTCTTCCTTTCGTTGCCGTTTGAATAATCGGGTGATCCGCCGCCGGTTGATAAGGTATCGGGGATGGCTCCTTGCCGCTCCCAATTTCATCAGCCCGTGTTCGCCGTACCGGGCGTTCAGCGCGAAGGTCTGCCATACGAGGACGGAAGACGATGCCGCGCCGAAGCCGATACATATCCACTGGTCGATGCCGACCATGTAGAGGATGACGAACAGGACGAAGAGAGCCAGCAGACCTCCGCAGAAGATGAAGAGGTACTGAGCCTTTAGACCCTTGAACTCGACCGGACGGCCAATACCCTTGTTTATCGGGTATTCAGCCATACATTGTTTATTAAAGGAAGAATGAGCGCAGGATAGTCGCAGCTACAATTAAAAAAATGCACGCGCCGAACCACGAGGCGGCAGTCTTCGAGGTGTCCGGGTCGCCGGACGAAAACTTGCCATAGACTTTCACGCCGCCGATAAGACCGACTACCGCGCCGATGGCGTAAATTAATTTCGTGCCGGGGTCAAAATACGAACTCACCATAGAGGTGGCTTCGTTGATGCCTGCCAGACCGTTTCCCTGTGCGAAAGCGGAGGCGGTTGCGGCAATCATGAGTGCCGCAGAGATGATGAACTTTTGTCTGATGTTCTTGTTCATAAACTGTTCTTGTTTTGTGCCGTCCAAAGGGTGGATAGTCCTTTTTCGGGCGGTTGATACTTGATTACTTTACTTTGGTTTTAGTGGTAGCCCGTTTGTTTCCACGGACTTGGGTGTGTCCGTTGCGGATTGGCTGTACCTTGTACTACCGTGCGCATGGTGTGATACCGTCTTACGTTTTCATTTCCATTCTTTTTTAGCCGTTATACATAGTTTCGGAAGTCGAACTCCTCGATGTTGTCGGGAATCACGAACACCTTTTCCTTTTGTTGTGTCACGGTCATGTTCACCGCGTCCACGAAAACAGCCATCGCCTTTGCAAGCCTATCGCTCATTGCCTCATCGGTCAGGCGTTCTGTTATTCTTGTGAAAAGTTCTGTCCCGTCCAGTTCCGTCATGACCTTTCCGGCGTGTCGCATTTCCTCATCGGACGGTGAATCTTTCCGAATGGCGCGTACTGCCATGTCAATATCCTCGAAACTGCTTCCCGAAGCCTGCTTTTTATCCGGTTCTTCGTCCTCCGACTCATCCTCTCCGTATTCCAGTTCCGAAGGCGGGATGCTCGTGAAGGTTTCATCGAGTTTTTCCTCCGGGACTTGTGCCGGATGGGACACGGTTTCCATGTTTCCGTCGTCAAAAGTAGCCTCTTCCTCCGACAGCTCAATGCCTTTTTCCGAAATGGCGGCTTCTTGCGTCGGTATGGCAGCGGTTGTCTGGGTCGGAGCCATTTTGAAACGGCTTTTGCCGATGATGTCCGGTGTGTCTGTGGGCGGTGCTTCCTTTGCCTCCGGCTTTGCCGCCGTACTGTCCAATGACCTCCACAGACCGGCAATGTGTCGGAAGAAACGGACAAGTTTCGTTTCCATGATACGGTCATAAAACAGCAGGATCAGGAACCACACGTTGCAGGCTACCGATACGATTAGAAACACCTTTGTCATAGTCTTACTTTTTGGGCGTTTTCAATCTGTTCCATGTACTGCGCCCCGTACTCCCGGAAATGGTCACGGAGGATGTTGTCCACGAACTTGCCGATGCTCAGTTTTTTCCCCATACGGCTGACAACGACGGCAACTTTCTCATGGACCTCGCGGCTGATGTATATACATTGCCGTGTGTTGATCTCCGATGCTTCCAAGAAAACAGAGAGTGGCTTACCCCTGCCTTCATCTTTGCGGAAATCTCTGCCGGTCTTTTCCTGACCGTATCCGTTTGCACACTTTGCTGCATTGGCAGCGGTTCTTTCACTCTTCCCTGTTTGCAGATACTCAGCCTGACGGTTCTTCTTTGTTCTTTTCATACTTCTTTTTTGTTTATTGGGTGTTTATAGGTTATAGGATTCCATGTGCCGTTTGAACGATTCGGATATCTCGTCTTGGAACAGCGTGAAATGGTGTGTCAGCACGTTGTCAAGAAAAGCCGCGATAGTCACCTCGTTGCCTCCGATTACATGAAGCATCTTCTGTATGCGGTCGTGGTATTCCTTGCGGATATATACTTGTTTGCCGAGTCTTGCCGTGACGTTGGACCCGCATATGAATACGGTGTCATAATCCAATTTTTCCGGCTTGCTGTTCCTGCGCCTGCGTTCCGGCTCCTCTTTGGAATGCGAGGCAGGTGGAGAAACGGCTTCCTGTATCGCTTCTTTCGGAGGTGGGGAAGGAGCGTTTCCGTCCGTGCTTCTCGCTTCCGGCGGAATGCTTGTATCGTCCAGTCGAAAAGAGTTAATTACGGCTTCGCTGTCGATGTCCTCGATTCTTGTTTTCTTTGCCATGACATTCAGTTTTTAATGATGCCGAGAATCTCATCGACGAGTTTGTCGAGGTTGCTGCCGCGTACCAGTATTTTGTCCGCCGGAAACGCCGTGGAGCGGAATACCGCCTTGCGTTCTGCCGCCGTCTCCTTGCGGAAACGCTTGCTGTCCGGCAGATGTGTTTCCAGAATGGGCAGGGCGAACTCGGCACATACCTTGTCGTATGCCTTGTAAAGTTCCGTCTTTTCGCGCCCGTCCACCATGTTCCACACGAGGTAAATCCCTTTGATGCCGGACTTGCCCGTGCTTATCATCTGTTCGTTGATAACGGTGGCGAACTTGATGGAACTCTCCATCACCACACGGTCGGCGATGATGGGCGTGAAGATGTAGTCCATTTTGGAAATGGTCTGCACCACATCGGCATTGTTGATGGTTCCCGGCAGGTCGAAGAACACGAAATCAAGGTCGGGCTGCGCTGCCACCAGATTTTCGGCGGTCTTTACCGCATCTTCCGCACGGCTGCATCTGATGGTGTACGGGTTCTTCTTCAGCCGTTTGAGCTGCTCATACGCCATCACCTTGTAATGCCCGTCCTCCATGACGGCTTTCATGTCGCGCTTGCGCATGTCATGGATACTGTACTGCGGAAAATCGCAGTCCACCACGGCTACGTTGTAGCCTTTCACATAGTGCAGGTAGCTTGCTACAAGCACCGTCAGGGTTGTCTTACCCGCTCCACCTTTCTGCGTGGAGATTGCCACATAAGTTGCTTCTTTCATTTGTTTGATAATTTATTTGGTTATACATCTGTCCGGTGGCGGTAGCGTATTGCCATTAGTACGTACGCACGCACTCCCATTCATTTATTTATTCACTCCTTAATCCGGCTGTGCCTGCGGGTATTCATCGGTTTGTCCAACCGTCCATGCTTTTATCCGTCCGCACGGACGTGTGCTTGGAAAACTATCTGTATACATACACCTGTTTTCAACCGTTTGGATTGATGCCCGGATTGGTGTCCGAACATCTGGTTGAAGGAGTGTATTTTCAGTCCCACATCCGAATCACGCTGCAAATAAACAATGATATTTTTGAATCCGTATCACTTCTCCGGCAAGTGGCAGCACGTTGCGCCGGTTGGCACTGATTGTCCGGGTCAAGCCTCTGTCCGATACCGCGTTAAGGGCGTAACTTTGCACCCGAACGGCAGGGTTCGCCGCAGGTGGCGCAGCCCGGAGTTTGAAAGGCATTCCCCCAATCCGTCCCCGACGGATTTTTATGTTCACCTGAACATAGCAAGGTATGTTTTCAGCCGCTCAAAATATTTTGAGCATCCCGGAAAACGCCTTGCCCTTGCAGGGGGCGGGCTTTCCCTCCGAAGTCGGAAAGCCTTTCAGAACTGCGGTGCTGTAATCCGAAGCGGCGGCTTATGCCGTCAATCCGCTAAATCCAAAGTAATATGAAAGAGAAAAGGAAAAGCAAAGCAGGGAGAAATCCCAAACTTGATCCGGCGGTGTACCGTTACACCGTCCGTTTCAACGAGGAGGAACACAATCGTTTCCTCGCCATGTTCGGAAAATCGGGTGTCTATGCACGGTCGGTTTTCCTCAAAGCGCACTTCTTCGGACAGCCGTTCAAGGTGCTGAAGGTGGACAAGACGCTGGTGGACTATTACACCAAGCTATCGGATTTTCATGCGCAGTTCCGCGCCGTGGGTACGAATTACAACCAAGTCGTGAAGGAACTGAGGCTGCATTTTTCAGAGAAAAAGGCGATGGCGTTGCTCTACAAATTAGAGCAACACACCGTCGAACTCGTGAAACTGAGCCGCCGGATTGTGGAACTTTCAAGGGAAATGGAGGCGAAATGGTCGCAAAAATCAGTGTAGGAAACTCGTTGTACGGCGCGATTGCCTATAACGGGGAGAAGATTAACGAGGCGCAGGGGCGGTTGCTTACGACCAACCGCATCTACAATGACGGTTCGGGAAAGGTGGACATCAACAAGGCGATGGAGGGTTTTCTCACCTTCATGCCGCCACAGATGAAGGTGGAGAAGCCGGTGGTGCATATTTCGCTCAACCCACATCCGGAGGATGTGTTGACCGATGCGGAATTGCAGGATATAGCCCGCGAGTATCTGGAAAAACTCGGTTTCGGCAACCAGCCTTATCTTGTTTTCAAGCACGAGGACATCGACCGCCACCACCTGCACATCGTGACGGTGCGGGTGGACGATAACGGGAAATGTATCAGCGACAAGAACAACTACTATCGTAGCAAACAAATCACCCGTGAGCTGGAGAAGAAATACGGGCTGCACGGCGCGGAGCGCAGGAACCGCCGGCTTGACACGCCGCTAAGCAAGGTGGACGCATCGGCAGGTGATGTGAAGAAGCAGGTGGCTGGCACTGTGAAGGCTCTGAACGGGCAGTACCGTTTTCAGACGATGGGCGAATACCGTGCGCTCCTTTCCTTATATAATATGACGGTGGAGGAAGCGAGAGGCAACGTGCGCGGACGGGAGTATCACGGGCTGGTTTATTCCGTCACGGACGACAAGGGTAACAAGGTGGGCAACCCGTTCAAGTCCTCGCTTTTCGGGAAGTCCGCAGGTTATGAAGCCGTACAGAGAAAATTTATCCGTTCCAAATCAGAGATTAAGGACAGGAAGCTCGCCGACATGACGAAACGCACCGTTCTTTCCGTGCTGCAAGGCACTTATGACAAGGACAAATTTGTATCCCAACTCAAAGAGAAGGGCATCGACACCGTACTGCGCTACACGGATGAAGGGCGTATCTATGGAGCGACGTTTATCGACCACCGCACAGGATGTGTACTGAACGGCTCTCGCATGGGCAAGGAGCTTTCGGCGAATGCCTTGCAGGAACACTTCACCCTGCCATACGCCGGACAACCGCCGATACCGTTATCCATCCCTATGGATGCTGCGGACAAGGCATACGGACAGACCGCATACGACCGTGAAGACGTATCGGGCGGAATGGGCTTGCTCACTCCCGAAGGTCCGGCGGTAGATGCTGAGGAAAAGGCTTTCATCCGGGCGATGAAGCGCAAAAAGAAGAAAAAGCGCAAGGGCTTGGGTTTGTAATCGGAGTATCAACAATTAAAAAATCAATGTATGTCACAACAAGAAGACGATTTGAGGGCATTGGCGAAAATCATGGATTTTCTGCGTGCCGTGAGTATTATTTTAGTGGTTATGAACGTGTACTGGTTCTGTTACGAAGTCATCCGGCTGTGGGGCGTGAACATCGGTGTGGTGGACAGAATCCTTCTGAACTTCGACCGCACGGCGGGGCTGTTCCATTCCATACTGTACACAAAGCTGTTTGCCGTCCTGCTGCTTGCCCTGTCCTGTCTGGGTACAAAGGGGGTCAAGGGAGAGAAAATCACTTGGGGAAGAATATGGACGGCACTCGCCGCCGGGTCCGTGCTGTTTTTCCTAAACTGGTGGATACTGGCTCTGCCGCTTCCGATTGAGGCGGTGATGGGGCTGTATGTCCTTACCATCGGTACGGGCTATGTCTGCCTGTTGATGGGAGGTCTGTGGATGAGCCGTCTGTTGAAACACAATTTGATGGAGGATGTTTTCAACAACGAGAACGAGAGTTTCATGCAGGAAACAAGACTCATCGAAAGCGAGTATTCGGTCAATTTGCCGACACGCTTCTATTACAAAAAGCGTTGGAACAACGGTTGGATCAATGTGGTGAATCCCTTCCGTGCGTCCATCGTGTTGGGTACGCCGGGCAGCGGCAAGTCATACGCCGTGGTAAACAATTTTATCAAGCAACAGATTGAAAAGGGCTTCTTGATGTACGTGTATGACTTCAAATTCAGCGACTTGTCCACCATTGCCTACAATCATCTGCTGAACCACCCTGACGGCTACAAGGTGAAGCCGAAGTTCTATGTGATCAACTTCGACGACCCGCGACGCTCTCATCGGTGCAATCCCATTCACCCGGATTTTATGGAAGATATTACGGACGCCTACGAGAGTGCCTATACAATAATGCTCAACCTCAATAAAACGTGGGTGCAAAAGCAGGGTGACTTCTTTGTGGAATCACCTATCATTTTGTTCGCCAGTATTATATGGTATCTTAAAATCTATCAGAACGGGAAATATTGCACGTTTCCCCATGCCATCGAATTTTTGAACCGCCGCTACGAGGATATTTTTCCGATACTGACTTCCTATCCCGAACTGGAGAACTACCTTTCCCCGTTCATGGATGCGTGGCTCGGAGGGGCTGCGGAGCAGCTCATGGGGCAGATAGCGTCGGCAAAAATTCCGCTTTCGAGGATGATTTCACCGCAGCTCTATTGGGTGATGTCGGACAGCGAGTTTACGCTGGACATCAACAATCCCGAAGAGCCGAAAATCCTATGCGTGGGCAACAATCCCGACCGTCAGAATATCTACGGGGCGGCTCTCGGATTGTATAACTCCCGCATCGTGAAGCTCATCAATAAGAAGGGGATGCTGAAGTCGTCGGTCATCATAGACGAGCTGCCGACGATATATTTCAAAGGGTTGGACAATCTTATAGCTACCGCCCGAAGCAACAAGGTTGCCGTGTGTCTGGGATTTCAGGATTTCAGCCAGCTGGTGCGCGACTACGGTGATAAGGAGGCGAAAGTGGTGATGAATACGGTCGGTAACATTTTCTCCGGGCAGGTGGTAGGTGAAACGGCAAAGACACTATCGGAACGATTCGGTAAGGTGTTGCAGAAACGGCAGTCTATCTCCATCAACCGGCAGGATGTTTCCACCTCCATTAACACGCAGATGGACGCGCTTATCCCGCCCAGCAAGATTTCCGGTTTGACGCAGGGAATGTTTGTCGGTTCGGTGTCCGACAACTTCAACGAGCGTATCGAACAGAAGATTTTCCACTGCGAGATTGTGGTGGATGCCGATAAGGTAAAACGGGAGGAAAGTGCCTACAAGAAAATCCCCGTTATTACCGATTTCACTGACGCAGACGGCAACGACCGCATGAAGGAAACGGTGCAGGCAAATTACCGGCGCATCAAGGAGGAGGTGAAGCAGATTGTTCAGGAGGAATTGGAGCGCATCGCGGGCGATGACAACCTGAAGCATCTGTTGCAGCAGAAGTAACCTATTAAAATAAGGGAGGATAGCTAAAATCCTCCCTTATTTTAATATTCCTCCAAAAGTTTATTTTGACGTAAATCTTCAATGTAACATGCTAAGTTACTTGAAACTTTATTAAATACTTTATCAAGATATGGGATGATATTTTCCAAATTCAATTCCAACTCTAACGGGAAACTATGATATTGATGTAAAAACCTTGTGATGTCATTTCTTTCTGAAACAGATAAAAGCAAAAATGGATTACTGTTTTTATAATATACCATTGCTGAAAGATGAATAAAAGCGCATCCTAATTTATAAACAAAAAAAGGCCAGCCATAAAATTTATCAGCTAAATCCACCATTTGTTTATCGGTCACGACTTTCTTTGTATTGGGATAAGACCATTTTATTCCCTCCAAAGTTTGGTTTATAAAATGCTCTCTAAGGTTTAAGTCGCTAATTGACAACAAAAACATAACTCTTACCATAGAATCTAATTCTTGACGCAGAATAGATATTACCTGCCCATATAATTGTTGTTGCAACAAAATATTTATAGCGCAAGAATGTTCTCCTGACCTTTGAGTAACTATATCGCAAAATAAATTAATATTATTTGTTTTCATTGTTGAGTGATTTCGCTTATAAGATATAGGATTTACTATTGGTTGCCACATATATCTGATGCGGCATTTCTTTTTCGTTGTATATTATTGTATGGTTGTCGCACAAGGTCATTCCCAGCCTTTCAACCACACGGATGGATGCCACGTTTTCCGGTCGGATACTGCAACAGACAGTTTTCAGTTCCAGCTCTCCAAAGGCGTATTCCAAACACGCGCGGGCGGCTTCCGTACCGTAACCGTTATGCCAGTATGTGTTATCGAGTATATAGCCAAGCTCGACAGTCTCGTTCCCGTTTAGGGTACTATTCATCAGACCGGCTTGTCCTATCAATGCGCCGCTTTCTTTCAGTATGACGGCAAAATATCCGAACCCGTCCTTGCGGTATCGGATGAGTTGCCTGTTTATCCATTTGCGCACGTCCTTTTTGGTAAAGCCGTGTTCCCAAGCGTACATGACTTCCGGCTTTCCCATTATGGCAAGGAGTGCGTCCATATCCTTACGGGTTATCCTGCGGATAAGCAGCCGTTCCGTTTCCATGACGACCAGCGATGCGGAATAGGTCTTTATCTCAAATCCGTCCTCTTTCCATTCCTTCACAAGCCTGTTGATCGTTTCTTCCACCAGACTGTCATAAGCGGCATCGGGAATAACCTTTATAAAAAAGGTGTCACGGGTTTCTTTCATGACCCATTCGTTGATGTCTTTCAGTTCCTTGCCTTCGGGAATGTAATTCTTGTGTATCATGAACTCGTTGATGTTGTCCGCCAACAATTCTTCCAACTGATAACGGATGTCATCCTCCAGTTCGGCAAATGGTATGGTTTCCTCTTCATAGATGCCTTCTATTAAAACATCATCCTCTTCCATATCCTCGTCCGGTGTCTGATTGCCCCGTTTCATGTCCAACATATCCTGCGCGAACTGCCCGGATTCCTTGTCCTTGTACTTCTTGGCATATTTTTCCAGCAGTTCCCAGTCCTGACGGCTCATCGGGCATTTGAAAACGGCTCGTTCCACCTCGTTACAGCGCACCATGTCCGCCTTCACATCATCGGGAAGCGACCGGCATTCCTTGCAGATATGCCGCGAGTGTCCTTTGCCGCTGAATTGCTCGTTGGCTTTGTACTCGCTACAAATCCGACAGTAATGCCCCTGTTGTTTCTTCTTTTTCGCCACCATACCCCGTTATTATATCAACAGTTCTTTTCCTTTATCGGTAAGACGATATTTCTGCCGGGGATGTTTCGGATTTTCCGGGTAAATAGGCTCTACCAAATTCTGCCTTATGGCTGGATACAGATATAGTTCTAAAAAATTACTTTTGTCCTTTAATCCTATCACACACATAATCTCTTTGGTTGAAAGTGTCTGTGTGCCGATTGCAGACAACACCTTTTCCACCTGTGGGGTAACTGTGGGGTGACTGTGGGGTAACTGTCGGGTAATTGTCGGGTCGTGCCCCACAGTTTTTCGGGTATAGCGGAAAATAACCCATACACTATTTCCATCTGTATGAAACTCCGGATCGGGAATGCCGACACGCCGGCATTCGCTTATCATAAGCCCGATGCCTCGTCCCCAGCTTTCCAGAACCTCGCTTTTATACAGAACATTCGCAATAATCAGGTTTTGAGGTTCTGAATTATGCCCGCTCAATAACTTTTCCATTGTTATATCCGGCGGAAAAGTTCCACTGTTCTCAATCTCCACACGGTCATCATAGATGGCAATTCCTACCGAACTGCCGGGACGGTGGTATGAGCGGTGGCAAAGGGCATTTGTGCAGCATTCCCTCAATGCCTTGTAAGGAATCTCAAGCTCTTCCTCCCGATACAAGCCTTCAACTTTGCCCGAAAGGGAAAGATGCTTGAAAAAGAACGACATTGCAGTGTCCAGCAGTGTGTAGATATTGCCAGTGGTACGCTGATTGTCTATAAACTCGTCTTTTGTAGTTCCTTTGAAACGCGCCAACCGAAGCAGGCACTGGGGATAGAAGTAAAAATCACGACCGAACAAGACTGCGGAAGCATTATTCAGTTTTCCGTCATGTAACAGGTTGAATTTTTCGAGTATGGTCGGCAAATCCTCCCTTATGGTGGCTTCGGGTAGGCGACCGCACCGGATGCCTCCACGTACCGCTCCCATAATGGCATGTTCATCAAGGTCAGTAACTTTGATGTCGGGATTCGTCATCGCCTCCCAAGCGTATTTCCCACCTCGCTGCATAAGCAGTTGGTTATATACGTCTTGCGGCATGGAGGATGTCACGCTCTCCAATCGAAGATAAGCCCGTCCCTTATAGGAGAACGGACGCATATAACGTTGGCTGTCCGCAGACAAGGCTATCACACTCTTGTCTGTATTTTGGATACTGATATACGAAACTTCGAGTGTGGCAAATGGTTCAAAACGCCGGATGGCTTCCGCAATATCACGCTTCGTCTTGTCGCTCACTTCCTGCCCGATGATCTTTCCTTTGTCGGTCACACCGAACAACACCGTGCCACCTTCGCTGTTAAGGAAAGCGCAGAGCGTTTCCATGCCGCGCTCCAACTGCCCGGTGGTTTCCTTGAACTCCACCTGCCCGTTTTCCTTTTCGGCTATCAGTTGTTTTACTATATCGAGGTTGTCTATGTTCATATTCAATTCGTAACAATTGTACAAAGATAGCGTTTTTCGCTGAAATTCGGGGCAATAGCGCGCCGAAAACGCCCTTTTTCGTATAGATTTTACTCAAACGGGAGAACAGCATGATACCATTCTCCCGCTTATACCTGATTTTATCTTCTCATACGTTCCAGCTCTTCATCGCGCAGCATTCTCTCGTTCAGTTTCTCCTGCATCTTGTCGAGGAAATAGGTACGGCTTTCGTTTTTCCGACGTTTGATGTCGGTATAGAAGCGGTAGCAATCCTTCGACTCAATACCGAATATCTTGTAGAGAATCGGGGCGAGCTGTTTTAGCGGCATATTGCCGTTGTTGATACAGCCCATCTCGTCTATGCCGTAGATAAGTTCCACGAGGTCGATGGCGTTGCCCGTCCAAAGAAGGCTGGCGGTGGTTTCTGTTGCGTTGTTGGCGGATATTAGTGGTGGCACTTGGGGCGTGGCAAGGAATTTCTGCATCTTTCTTACGAAAGACAGAGCCTTGCTGACGTAGGCGGCAATCTCTCTTCTTTCTTCTGACAGATTACGCACCGGATGGTGCTGCAACTCGATTTCGATGTAGGCAAGCGCGATGACGGTAAGGTTCATGTCCATGCCGCCGTTGCACAGTTCTATTACTTGGGTGGCGAAAGCCGTGTATGCTTTTTCCATATTGCAGTCTCCGGCTTCGTTTATCCGGCGGAAGAACTCGGTTTCCGCCAATAAAAAATAATTCATGTCCTGTCAATTTTGAAATTTTACACTCTGTTTTCGGTATGCGCACATGAATATAATTGGCAAAAAACGCGGCAGAAAACAAAAAATCCAACGCTCAATTTTACAAAGTGTTGTATTTCAGTGGTATAAAATTCAATATTTTTTCACAGGGACAAATTATCTCCGACTTAAATTGTTTGTAATCAGAACATTTATTCTATTCTTGAAAATAAAAATGTATGCTTGCCGCACATTTTGGCTATCTTGCTTTTTTATCAAGGATGTAGATAATGCGGCATACACCGTTGGGAAAACTTTTCAAAGAGGAAAGCGTCCAGTGTTGCTCTGGCAGAGCCGACTTAAAAAAATGTCGTCCGCTTCCGGATATGAAAGGAACGGTGTATAGTATGATTTCATCCACAGCGTGCATACGCAGTAGTCCGTTTATATAGTCTGCCGTGTCCGGTGTGGCTTCCGCGAGGTAACGGATGTTTGTGCCGTCTTTTCTCCATTCGTGCAGCATTGAAATGGAATAGTCTGGTGTCACGCGGTAAAGGGCGTTCTTCCTGATTTCATCAAGACCGCAACGGTCAAGGCACAAATCCTGATGTGCTTTATAATATAACTCTGAAGAAAGACATCCGTCCATCGTCAGTACGGCGAGAATCTGAACTTTACCCATAATCGTTACCTTTCATTAGGCAAGGGCAAAAAAGTAGCGTGCAATTCACACTACCTTCAAGCGATGGCTCTGGTAAAGCCTTTACGGAGAGTACGTGAATGCACGCTATGCGTAAGCATAGCATAAGCATCACGCAATCGTCTCCG
>NZ_JACOOJ010000049.1 GCF_014287585.1 Parabacteroides hominis
GACGGAGAACCCATTACAGAACGAAAATGGCAATTATTACTTATACAACTCGGAAAATTGCGGCATAGAAAAATACTATATCGGGAAAAGGAGGAAACGATATAAAAAGAGGATGTGTCTAGTTTTGACACACCCTCTTTTTTGTTGCCACGATGCCAACTGTGAAGTTTTCTTGCGTTGTGCATGCTGAATAATGTCCTTTCGCAGCATGAAAAGATGATTAGTTGCACTATTTTTCTTTAATCAGCGACGCTAATTATGTAATCGGCGGCGCTGATTTTATAATCACGGCCGCTGATTTTATAATCGTCGACGCCGATTACAGAAATATAGGCATGAAAAGCAGGAATTGTATGTGTATTGGGAATATATATATTGTCTCGTAGATGATGTTTTTTTGTCTTTTTGCGGGAAAAGTCTTTTTTGTAAGTTTGATAATTTCGTAATAAGTTGATTATTAGGCGTCCTTGTAATCTTGAAAGGCGCGCGCGTACGTATGTTTATAGGGGTGAAAACAGGCTAAAACGGGGGTGTAATTAGTTTTATATCAGTAAGATAGGTTCCAAAAACAAAATGACTAAAAAAAACGTACGTTTTTTTTAGTCATTTTTGGAGAGGGTTTGGAAGGTTCGTGATAAAAAGGCGGTTTTTCGTACTTGTTAAGCTATCTAATTGATAAGAAAGAATATAGAAAAAGAAAAATCTTTGAAGAAAGGATTGCAGGTTCAAAAAGTATATGTATTTTTGTAGCTGAAAAATGACTAAAAAAAACGTACGTTTTCATTAGTCATTTTGGTGTACGATCCCAAGAAGGGACTTATAGAACTGAATTTCATTATATATAGTATTATTAATTAAATTATTAGATTATGAACAAGAGATTTTCTACTCTTTTGGCAAGCGTTCTGCTTGCAGTTGGTTCATTTTCGGTAGGTGCACAGACAAATGTATCTTCATTAATCTTAGGAGATAATGAAGGTCTTTATCAGTTGAAATCTGATGATGCATATCTTGCAATCGAAAATGACTCGTTGAAATTGATGACAGCGGCTAATGCTGATTCATTAATCTTGAACACTTTGTGGTGTGTGAATGTACAACAGTACAATCAAGGTCAGGCTATCAAGTTTGAGTTTAGAAACAAAGCTACTGGCCAGACTCTGGAAGTTTCTGAAGATTATCTGGAAGGTCTTCCTGCAGGTGGCACTACTGCTGATCTGGAAGTTGGCGGTGCTATTGGTGGATGGGCATTCTCAAATACACTTAAACCTTTGCAAGCAACAAGACCTCTTTATTACTATTTCAGTACAGACTCTGTTGTAACTTTGGATAAAGCTACAAATATAGATGAGGATGGAAATACTTATCTGAAGTTGACAAAACGTGTTGCTGAGGCTGCTAATACTTACTCTGGTGCAAATCTTTTTACTTTGGTTGAAGCTAAAGCTTTGACTCTGACTGCTGCACAGATCAACACGATCTTAGGCACTCAGGAAGATGTAACAGCAGGCGTTAAATTGACTTTTGACAAAGATAAGAATAACACTACACTGAAAAACTATTTCTCAGATGATGCTAAATTCGTCGCTGATACTACAATGACCGGAACTCAAGTAGATGACTTCGTTCGTATCATGACAGGAAAGAAGAGTGATAGTACTTATGTTTACGTCGATACTGCTTATGTAAACGATAACGGTGAAAAATTCTTAGGTTTTACGACAAAACAGTTTACTTCTGCTAAGTTGAATGGTAAGACACTTAATGACACATTAGGAGTTATTAATGATCAGTCTAAGTTCTTGTTCACATATTGGCCTTCTATTGATAGCTTGGTTATCCAAGTTAAGCAAGCTACTTATTTGAATGGAAACAAATACTTTAGCGAAAGTTTGAATACTCCGACTTCTGGTGATACAACCGCTATTGTTTCTAATGCTGACAAGAAGAACTACGTAACAGTTCAGGATTTGGTTTCTGCAGACGAAATTCGTATCGTAACAATCTATGGTGAGAAAGAAACCGAAATCAGTTTCGGTATCACAGGTTGTGGTGATCCTGTTGGAACAAACAAGACAACTTTAGAAGAAGGCTTGTATTTGATTAAGAATAAGGCTGGTAAATATTTGGCTATGCCGATCCACGAAGACTCTACTTATCATTGGGTTTCTGTAGAAGCAAATGTTCAGCCGTGGGATATGCCTTCATTCCAGTGGGTAATTGAAAAGAATCGTAAGAATAGCGATGTTTCTCCTATCTCTATCATCAACCGTGAATTCGGTGCTAATAAGGGTACTGTTACTTCTGCTTTGCAGTTGTATAACGATGCTGATGCAACAATCTTAGGTGAAGCTGTAGAAGTTTTAGCTAAGACTGTAGGCGAAGCTGATGTTGAAAATGCTGGTTTCCAGAAAGCTGATAGTGCAATCATGAGTGATGCGTATAGAGGTTATCGCTATTTGGATAACGATTCTCTGCTTGTAACGACTTATAAGTTGCAATATTGGACTTCATTCGCATCTGAAGATCTGTATATGGGTGCAATGAAGGTTGGTGACTCTGTTATCTATGTAGGTGCAAAAGACAATTATGTATTGGCTCCGACAGGAAATGAAGCTGCATTCGGTTACAAGGGTAACGTAACTGGTCTGTCTGAACTGAAACGTCAAGCTTATACGATGAAGTCCAAAGGTAGTGACAAGATGGTTGTTGAAGCTGGTGAAAACAGAATCGCTGTTTCTGACGCTACTGCTGCTCAGGTTGCTAATTTCTTCTTCAAGGCTAATAATAATGTAGAAGGTAAGATTTATTATGCTCTGATTGATACGGCATTTAATGAAGCTCCGGATTCACTGCGTAAAGTCGGTGTTGATGAAAACAATAAATATCTGAAGAGACAAGTAATGACTGAAACCCGTACATCTGCATTCTCTGTAGAAGTTGATGATGCTCCTGTTTATCGTCGTTTCAACTCTTTGACTCTGGAAGGAAATGAAGGTGATGCAGCCGATACATTGCGTTTCGTAGAAAAATATCGTGGTGAAATGTTGCAGATGGAAGCTAACAAGAACTTTATGATCGACGGTATCGATTTCTTAGGCATCGACGCTGTGAACAAAGGTGAAGGTAAATCTTTCTATGTTGATACTGCTTGGGTTGGCCGTGGTTTAGGTTATATCAAACCTCAGTATTTGGTTTCTATTGACCGTGTTGCTGCAGAAAACGATTCGATCCGTGTTAAATGTCCGATCTGTGCTACTCTGGGTGATGCTGCTCCTGATCATTGTATCCATGATACTTGGATTCCTGTTGCAGGTTATGAAAGAGGTAAATATTTGGTTAACTTCGTTGATTCTGCAAATGTTACTACCACTTCCGGCTCTCATCCTTATACATGGGGTATGTATAACCGTGCCGGCTTCGTTGATGCTCTTCATGTAGGTGATAGCTTGTATCTGTTGCTTGATCAGTTTGCCGGTCTGAAAACTAAAGACATCGATGTTACAGCAATTGCAAAAGCGGATAGCATCTCTAAAATAACTGCTACTGACAGAAATGGCAATGGCCGTTACATCAAAAACTTGCGTGGTGATGAACATAAAGCTTACACTTGGTCGTTCCGTTTCGTGGATACAGAAGTTGCTGGTAACGAAGTTGAGACTGATCGTGCATTCTTGTTCGAATCTCTGCCTTTTGTAAATGGTACAACATTTACACTTGCAAATCAGAAAATCCAGCCGTCTTATGCTTCTTGGTTAAAGATGCAGAATGGTTGCTTGGTAATGTCTGATCCTGCTGAATCATTCTTTAATGATGCTAAGACTGGTGGTGACGATGCTTTGATCTTCACAATCGAAGAAGGTTCTATCGATGATATCGCTACAGACAACGAAGTGATCACAACTTCTGAAGTAACTGTTATTGCTGGCGAAGGCCAGGTAACGATCGCTGGTGCTCAGGGCAAGAAAGTAGTTATCACTAATATCTTAGGCCAGACAGTAGCCAACACAGTTATCACTTCCGACAATGCTGTAATTGCTGCTCCTCAGGGTGTAATTGTAGTTGCTGTTGAAGGTGAAGAAGCTGTTAAAGCTATCGTTAAGTAATTAAGGTTATTATGTAGGGGCGGGGCTTGCTTCGCCTCTCTTAAATAATATAATTCTAAAATTTACCGTGCGCCCCGTAGAGATGCACGACTGTGCATCTCTACAATGGCAATTATCCCGTGACGGGTGAACAAGCGGTAGATATTAATACTAAAGTAAAAATTTAAAAAAGTTCATCTGCCATTATCCCTGTGAAGAGAAAACGCAGACACAAAATGAAGCCTCTCCGGTAGCAATATCGGGGAGGCTTTTTGTTTCGTATTTAAAATTTGGCACACACATAAATGATGATTCATATGTGAGCTAACAGACAAAGCTGTACCTTATGTCGTAGCCTCTCTTTTGCCGTCTGCTTCAGCAGACGGATAGATGATTGTTCCGGCTTTGCCGGTTCTTCTGTGGGTTTTAACCCCTTTAAATATAATCCATAAAAGGGGCTAAAGCCCACAGAGGAAGAGGCTTAGCCTCCAGGCCTTTTGAACCGACTGCTGAAGCAGACGGCAAAAGAGAGCTTGCGACACAATGCGCAGCCTTGTCTGTTTGCTCACCCATAAATCATTATTTATCGGTTCAAATATTGGCAGAAATGAATCACTTATACAAGGAAATATTTTGGTGCGGTTATCCTGTATTTGTATTCTATTTTTCTATTCCCAAAGAAAAAAATTGTACTTTTGTGAGCTACATTAATAAAGATCGAACAATGGGTAACGATGAAATGAAACAAATCTGGAAAGTGCCTGAGCCGACTCTTAGGAGGCTGCCGTGGTATCTTGCCTTTTTGAAACTGATGAAAGGAAGAGGGGAGACTTTTGTATCATCTACTCAGATTGCCAAAGAAATTAATGTGGACCCCAGTCAGGTGGCGAAAGACCTCTCCTTTGTGAATATTTCAGGGAAGACACGTGTCGGCTATGAGATCAGTACGCTGGTGGACGTGTTGGAAGATTTCTTAGGCTTTACGGCGCAGCATAAAGCATTCCTGTTCGGTGTAGGTAGCTTGGGTGCTGCCTTGTTGCAGGATTCCGGTCTGAAACAGTACGGATTGGAGATTGTCGGAGGCTTCGATGTCCGCCGCGAATTGGCCGGAACCGAGATCAACGGAATACCGGTCTACCACATGGACGATTTTCCTGCCAAGCAGAAGGAATACGGAGCGACGATCGGCGTGATCACGGTCCCGGTCGACAAGGCGCAGGAAGTGACTGAACTGATTATCGCCGGAGGGATCAAGGCTTTGTGGAACTTTACCCCGTTCCGCATCCGTGTGCCGGAAGATATCGTAGTGCAAAATACCTCTATGTACGCTCACCTTGCCGTGATGTTCAACCGCTTGAATTCAATCAATCACTGACATATGAAAATAATAGCCGTAGGAATGAATTATGCCGCCCACAATAAAGAGCTGCATCATTCGTTAGAATTATCGGAGCCTACTATCTTTATGAAGTCCGACTCTTCGTTGCTGAAGGACGGCAAACCGTTCTTTATCCCTGATTTCTCTTCGGAGATCCATTACGAAACGGAGATCGTCGTGAAGATAGACCGGCTGGGAAAAAACATAGCCGAACGTTTCGCCCATCGTTACTATAACGAGGTGACGGTTGGAATTGACTTTACAGCCCGCGACTTGCAAAACAAGCTGCGTGCGCAAGGTCTGCCTTGGGAAATCAGCAAGGCGTTCGATAACTCGGCTGTTCTTGGGACATTCGTCCCGGTAGAACGCGTGGGAGATGTGAACCGCATCCCTTTCCACCTGGATATTAATGGAAAGACCGTCCAGGAAGGAAACACGCAGGACATGCTTTTCCCGGTCGACAAGATCATAGCCTATGTGAGCCGTTTCTTTACGTTGAAGATAGGCGATCTGATCTATACCGGAACCCCGGTAGGCGTGGGGCCGGTCAAGATAGACGACCACTTGCAGGGATATATCGGCGAGCAGAAGCTGCTGGATTTCTTTGTGAGATAACACGGAAAAAGAACGTATGAAGAGAATCTTATGTGCCTTGTTGCTTGTATTCGCTCTGCTCACTTCTGCTTGGGCGGATGGTAGCCGATATGCCTCCGAGTCGGTGTTGAACTCCGGGAAATGGGTGAAGATACAGGTGGCGGAAGATGGTATTTACAAACTGACGGCTGCCGACCTGAAGAAGATGGGCTTTTCCAGCTTGGAAAAGGTCGCCGTTTATGGGTACGGAGGTTGGCCGTTGGATGAAGATTTCTCTACTACTTATATCGATGATGTTCCTGAGGTAGCCGTGTGGAGAAACGCGGATTATCTGTTGTTTTATGGGAAGGGGCCGCGCAAATGGGAATATTCCTCTTCTGATAAAGCCTTTATCCACACCAACAATCCTTATTCCAATTATGGATATTATTTCGTGACCGAAAAAGAAACGGCCGGGCGGACGATGGAAAAGGCTGCATCCGCCGATGGAGCTACCCTGCAGGTGACGACTTTCGATGACTATGTTTTGCACGAAGAAGATTGGGTATCGGTGAACAGTTCCGGGCGTGAACTGTATGGAGAATCGTTTACATCTACTTTATCCCGTGATTTTACAATCTCGATTCCGGGTATTACGAACGATGAGGGAAAGGCCACCCTGTCTTTTATCTCCCGCGGCAACGGAACGATCACCATGAATGTCGATGGTAATTCTTTAATATCCGGTTCTGTGTCTGTCCCGTCGGACGAATACGAAGTGGCACGGGAGTTGTATCGTGAAAGAGCTTGGACGGCAGATAAAGGTGAAACTGTAAAGGTCAACATCGGATACAGTACGACCGGACACAAGAATGTGCACTTGAACTATTTCCGCCTTCAGATGAAGAGGCAATTGAAAGTATATGATAATTATACATTCTTCCGCAGCCTCTCGGCAATAGGTAATGCCTCCCGCTTTGTGATTCAGGGAGCAGATGCCAATACACTGGTTTTTGATGTGACCGACGGGATAAATCCGCAACAGATGGAGACGTCTCTGAACGGGACGGACCTGTCTTTTTCTATTCCGGCCTCCGCTTCCTTGAGGGAGTTCGTGGCTGTAAAGCCTTCGCAGATTAAAGCTCCCGTGACAGTCGGCGAGGTGGCGAACCAGAATCTGCATGCCCTGCCACAGCAAGATATGATCATAATTGCCCAGCCTAATTTCACCACACAGGCGGAACGTTTGGCGGAAGCGCATCGGACAAAGGATAACCTGACGATTCAGGTCGTGGCGCCGGAAGCGATTTATAACGAGTTTTCAAGCGGTACGCCGGATGCAACCGCTTATCGCCGTTTTATGAAAATGTTCTACGACCGGCAGACTTCGGAAGCCGATGCTCCCAAGTATTTACTGTTGTTCGGCGATGGCTCGTACGACAACCGTAAACTGACTTCCGCCTGGAAATCGGTGGATATGAGCAATATGTTGTTGACGTATCAGACGGAAGAGTCGTTGAACAAGTTTTCCTATGTGATAGATGATTATTTTGGATTCCTTGAGGATGAGGATAGCAGTAATAGTCAAAAGAATTATGAAGATAAAATCCCCTATAAGAAAGTAAATATCGGTATTGGACGTTTCCCTATCCGTACGTTAGATCAGGCAACCAAAGTTGTAGATAAGGTTATCAATTACATGGACAACAAGGAGACCGGTATTTGGAAAAACAATCTTTGTTTTATGGCGGATGATGGAAGTAATAGTGATAGTTTCTCTCAGGGACATATGATCCAAGCTGATACGCTGACGGACTATCTGGCTGCCGACCATCCTGAATTCCTTGTGAATAAACTATACTTCGATGCTTATAAGAAAGATGTAACGGGGGGACAGAACGGATACCCCGATGTTCGTTCTAATTTGCAAAAGTTACTGAAAGATGGCTTGCTCCTGGTTAATTATACGGGACATGGCGGAACGACAGCCCTGAGCGACGAAAAGGTTTTGACGCAGACTGATATCACTCAGTTCTCTTATCCCCGTTTACCCGTGTGGATCACGGCGACTTGCGATTTTACTCGTTTCGACGATCTGAACACTTCTGCCGGTGAAGATTTGTTTTTGAATGCAAAAAGTGGTGGTATTGCTTTGTTTACGACTGTACGTGTAGCCTACATTCCTTATAATGCATATATAAACAGTCGTTTGATCCGTAATATGTTTGAAAAGAAAAATGGAAAACGTTTGACGTTGGGAGAAATCATTAAAGAAACAAAATGTGATTTGATTAATTCTTCGGCTGCTCGTTATAAGTTAGGTTTCTGTCTGATCGGTGACCCTGCTATGAAACTGAACTATCCGGAGTACCGTATGCAGGTAACGTCTGTTAATGGAAAGTCCGTGGATGGAGATGCTATCCCGTTTAAAGCTTTGGAAAAAATAACTGTTGAAGGGCAGGTGTTGAATCCGGCCGGAACATTAGCTACGGACTTTACCGGTATCGTGAATCCTACAGTGAAAGATAGTAAAGTCACTGTAACCTGCTTGAATAATAATAAGACCGATGATAAAGCTTTCACCTTCACCGATTATCCGAATACGATTTTTATCGGGAATGACTCCGTACGCAACGGTAAGTTCAGCTTTACTTTTACAGTCCCGAAGGATATTTCCTACTCCAATTTGCAGGGGAAAATGAACCTGTATGCCGTTGATACGGAAAATGGCAATGAGGCACAGGGTAATTTCGACAATTTCATTGTCGGAGGAACTTCCGACACGGCAGAAACCGATACGATCGGGCCGGAGATCCGTGCCCTTTATCTGAATGATACAACGTTTGTCGATGGCGGCCTGGTGAACACGACTCCCTATTTTGTCGCCAAATTATGGGATAAGAGCGGAGTGAATATCACGGGAAGCAGTGTCGGACACGATATGATGCTGATAATAGATGAATCGACCGTCCTGAGCTATAACCTGAACAGTTATTACGAACTGTTGCCGGGCGAAGATGGGGCCGGTATCGTGAAGTTCCCGATCCCCGCACTTGAGCCGGGCAAACATACGGCGGAGTTCTGGGTGTGGGATATCCTGAATAACTCGACCGTGCGGACATTTACCTTCGAAGTGGTCGAAGGCCTGAAACCATTCCTGTTCGATGTGATCGCAACACCGGGTATCGCCCGCGAGCAGGTGACCTTCCATCTTATGCACAACCGTCCCGAAAGCCGGATGCGGGTGGGCATCATGGTCTACGATCTGGCAGGCCGTCAGCTTTGGAAACATGAAGAAAGCGGAACGTCAGGCCTGTTCGAAAACTATACGGTCTCCTGGGATCTGACATCTGGCGGTGCACGTTTGCGTCCCGGCGTATATATCTATCGGGCAGCCATCAGTACCGATAATTCCAAAGACGCGACAAAAGCAAGAAAGTTCATCATTTTAGGCGAATAAGAAGGAACGCATGAACTCCATCGTGTTTATTGTTGCAGTCAGGATAAAGAAGCCGATAATAACCCAGTCCAGTACCCGGTACATGCGGACCGGCAACCGCGTGTATAACCAGCCCAGCAGGATCGGAACTGCAAACATCCAATGCCCGCCGAACAGGATCGCTTCGTTCATCCCGTAACGGATGATAAAGTGGATTACGAAATCTATACTCAGGAACATAAGCAGCAGTTGTACATATTTGTTTTTCAGGTTGAGCAAGGCCGAAGCTGCGACTAAGAACAGCAGAAACACGATCACGGCATTATTCCAACTGTGCAGGTATTCGCTGGGTCTCAATACGACCTCTTTCCCGACTAACTGCTGTGTGAGAGGCGTGCTTATAATCGTATTGCCCCAGAAATCGACCAGTGCTTGTTTGCCTAATGTCTCGTCGTGTATAAAATATTGTCCGAGTTGCCCGGTCGTTTCGATCGGAGACGGACCTTCCGGGTTGAACAGTTTCGCTTTGAGTGTGTAAAAACCCATGATGACTGCTACGCAAACGACAAATGGCAGCATGACTTTGAATCCCGTCCGTATTTTACGCCAGAGCGGTGCTTTATTCAGGAACAGGGCCATTGCCGGTTTGGCTGCGTTGGTGATTGTGATCCCTCCGCAAAGGAAAGAGAGGAAGAGAACAGTTCGTCCTTTTATATATCCGGTCAGTTTGTATTCCCTGGAAAGCATTAATAGTGAGAAAACGAGCAGGAAAAAAGAGAACGGATAGGTTTCCGTTGTGAACGACAGAACGACAGTCGTGAAGAAGCATCCCGTGAACCCTGTCAGCAACAGTGCCCGGCGGGAAGAAATCTGGACGATCTGTTTCAGATAACGGTAGATCAGGACCAGCCCGCCGGTTATCAACAGGTTCATCAGCATCAGGCAAATAATACCGGAAGTTTTCTCTTTGAACAGGGTTGTCAACAGGATTATCAACAAAGTTTTCAACAAATGGAAGATACCGAAGAAAGGATGGCTGACGTCGAACGCTCCTCCGCGCGTGTGGAGATGGAAGAGATTGTCATAGCCCAAGTAACTACCCGCTCCCCCGTTGGGCACGTCTATCAGTTCCGTATGAAAGAGCATCCGGTAGCCGATACACCCGTAAAGGAGAAAGAAGAAAAGGAAAAGCCCGGCTTCTATCGGGGTCGGTGGAAATAACGTGCGCTTAGTCTCTCGCCACTCGATCCGGAGAGCGCGAAACAGAATAGACAGGCAGGATGGCATCATATATATGTTTATTTATTGTTGAATGGTTTATAATGGGGAACATCTGCGAGGGCGAGCAATTCTTTATCACCGGAACTGTCACCATATACATAAAGAGTCTCGGAGGCGAAATCCGGATATAGCTGGCGGAGCCTGCGGACCTTCTCGCTCCCTTTGCAGTTGGGCGTGGAAAATCGACCGGTCAACCTCTGTCCCCTGACTTCCAGCCCTGTCCCTTCCACAAGCCGGATTCCGACTGTTTGTGCCCAGGGACGTATCCAGTCAGGCACAGACGCGCTGATAATGGCGATCTTGTTTCCTTCTTCCTGATGCCTGCGTATCTCTTCCAAGGCGGCAGGATAAACGAAATCCGGAATACGGGAGGCATATTCGAGGCAAGCCTGATGGAAATCCTCTGTCTTCATTCCCCGCAGGAAAGAGGAGATCACAAGCTCTTTGGCCCGGTGCGTGGGGAGAATGCCTGCCGAGGCCGCTCCCTTCAGCAGGATAATCCAGGGGAGCCGAAGGAAGAAAGCCTTCCGTCCACAAGCCTGAATCAGAAAATCCGGCAGTGAGTCGCGGGAAATGATGGTTCCGTCGAAGTCGAATATTGCGATTGCCATATCAATAAATAAGTAAAGCGAATACGATAAACCAGCCAGCCACGGTCAGCTGCAAAGTACGGTCCTGCAACAGGATATCGGTCGGGTTGCAGTTGCTCTTCTCCACTAAGATGATCTGCAGGTAGCGCATGATGCCTGCCAGCACGAACGGGACCGTGGCATACAGGTATTCGCTGCTCCTCGACATCACTTCGGGCGAAAGCGTATATAATATGTAAGTCACGGCGATGATGGAAGAAAGAAATGACAGGATCACGTTCAGGTAGTCGATCGTATATCCGGTAATATTCTTACGTGAAATCTGTCCGGTTTCCATGAAATTACGCAAATCGTCCCGGCGCTTGGCAAAGGCGAGGAACAGGGAGAGGATGAATGTCATGATAATCAGCCAGTGCGAAAGTTCTATCTCCCCGGCGACAGCTCCCGCTTCGAGCCGGATGATGAAACCGCAGGCGACGATCATGGCATCTATGATCTGTACCTGTTTGAGGTAAAGCGTATATGCTAAGTTCAGGAGGATGTATCCTCCTGACAACAACCAGATCTGGTTGTTACTTGTATGCATGAAGCTGAAACAGAATGCACTCATCCCATATAGCAGGAACATGAAAACGAGGGCTGCCATCGGCGAAACCTTCCGGGATGCGATCGGACGGAACTGTTTGGCCGGATGCAGGCGGTCTTCACCTGCGTCCATCAAGTCGTTGAAAACATATACGCCGCTGGTGAGCAGGCAGAAACCGGCAAACAGGATTGCAACGTTCTGCAACCTGTCCGCGTCCCCTATCTCCTGTGCAAAAAACATGGGAAGGAACAAGATGATGTTTTTTACCCACTGGGAGGGGCGCATCAGGAGGAATAATGCTTTAACTTTGCCTGTCGATTGTATATCTTTCATACTCAAAAGGCAAAAGTAGGAATTTTATTTGAGCATACAATAAAGTTCGGATTATTCAGTTTATAATGGCAGGGGTAGTTTATGAACCATCCCTGTTAAATTGGAAAGTAATTTAAGGATAGATATATGATAAGTAAATTCAGAATCGGTGCACTCGTTATAATACTTAACTTCTTTGCCTCGGTTACGACGACTTGGGGACAGGATAACATATCTTTGCTCCAAATGGCGGTCCCTTCGCTGAATATCGCTCCGGATGCACGAGGCGGCGGTATGGGAGACATGGGTGCGGCAACTTTGCCGGACATCAATTCACAGTATTGGAATGCTGCCAAATATGCTTTTATGGGAAGTAAGGCGGGAGTCAGTTTGTCTTACACACCGTGGTTGCGTAAATTGGTCAACGATGTGGCTTTGGTGAACATGACCGGTTACTACAAATTAGGAAATAGCGATTTGCAGGCTGTCAGCGCATCTTTGCGTTATTTCTCATTAGGTGAAGTTAATATATGGGAAAACATCGGGGATGTCCCTTACGGATTGAACCCGTATGAAATGGCGTTTGACGTGGCTTACAGCCGTAAGCTGTCCGAATCTTATTCAATGGCGGTAACCTTGCGTTACATCCGTTCGGATATGGGGACGGACCAGAATGACGAGAGCAATGCGGGCAATGCTTTTGCTGCCGATATCTCCGGTTACCTGGAAAAATATGTGCTGATGGGAAATGCCGAGGCTTTGTGGAGTTTCGGGTTTAACCTGTCCAATATCGGGAGTAAGATCTCGTATGACGGGGGAAATACGAACCAGTACCTTCCGGCAAAGCTGACTTTAGGAACCGGTTTGCTTTACCCGATCGACGACTACAACCAGATCGGTGTTTATCTGGATCTGAACAAATACATGGTCCCGTATGCTCCGCAAAAGGAAGAAGGAGAGACGGATGCCGACTACCAAGCGCGTGTGGACGACTATAAATCATGGTCGAGCATTTCCGGTATGATGAAGTCTTTTACCGATTCGCCTAACGGTTTGTTGAAAGAGATCATGGTCTCGGTCGGAGCCGAGTATAGCTATAATGAACAATTCTTCGTTCGCGGCGGTTATTTTTACGAGAATGCGAATGTCGGTAACCGTAAATACTTTTCTGTAGGTGCCGGTTTCCGTATGAGCGTGTTCCAGCTGGATGCCGCTTATCTGATCAGTACGGTTCCGCAGAACCCGTTGGACCAGACACTTCGTTTCTCCCTGTCTTTTGATATGGACGGGATTAAGAACTTATTCAGGTGAAAGTTAAAAGTTGAAAGTGATGAAGATACGGGTGGGTTTTGGATATGATGTGCATGCGCTGGTTCCGGAACGTGATTTGTGGCTGGGCGGAGTGAAAATAGAGCATACGATGGGCTTGCAAGGGCACAGCGATGCGGATGTCTTGATTCATGCTATCTGCGACGCCTTGTTAGGTGCAGCCAATATGCGCGATATCGGTTATCATTTTCCCGATACGGCAGGAGAATACAAGGACATTGACAGCAAGATCCTGTTGTTCGATACGATGGAACTGCTCCGTGATGCCGGATATACGCTGGGCAATATAGATGCGACCGTCGCCGCCGAACGTCCCAAACTGAATCCTCATATCCCCGAAATGAAGCGGGTGATGGCCGAAGTCCTCCAAGTGGATGTCGACGATATCTCCATCAAGGCGACGACAACCGAGAAGTTAGGCTTTACCGGGCGGCAGGAAGGAATAGCTGCCTACGCAACGGTACTGATACAGAAATAGCCTGCCGCTTCCGGCTCTTTCCCTCAAATATTTTCAGGAGTTTCCCTTAGGTGAAAATTTATTTTCATGTAAGGAAAACTTTATTTTCATGCCGGAGAAAATAAAGTTTCATTATACTGAAACTTTTACTTCACAGGGAATGGTAAACCAAAACGTACTACCCACACCTTCTTCCGATACTACTCCGATTTCCCCTTTCAGGTAATCGATGATCGTATGGCAAATGGATAAACCGAGTCCCGTTCCCTGGATGAACATGTCGAATTTGGCAAACCGTTCGAACACATGCGGGATGTTCTCTTCTGCAATCCCTTTCCCCGTATCGGAAACATAGAAGCGAAGGCCGCCTTCGATCTCTTCATATCCCATTGTGATGGAACCCTTGAACGTGAATTTGCAGGCGTTTGTCAGGAAATTGGTGACCACCTGCATCAGCCGGTTCTTTTCGGAATGGATAAAACAATTCTTCTCCGGCAGGACGCAGATCAGCTTTACACCCGGCTTGGTTTTATTGCAGAAGACCTGTTCCAGGCGGTTGAACATGCCTGAAACATCTATGTCGCTATAGGTAAAGTCCATCTTGCCCGCCTCGATCTTGGATAGGTCGAGAATGTCGTTGATGAGTTGCAGCAGCAGTTCGTTGTTCGTCTCGATTATCTTGCGGAATTCTTCCCTGTCTTCTTCCTCTATTTCCCCCTGGGCGATGAGGTTGGAGAAGCCGACGATCGCATTGAGGGGTGTCCGTATTTCATGGCTCATATTGGCTAAGAAAGCGGTTTTCAGGAGATTGGCCTCTTCTATCTTCTCTTTTTCCCGTAGTTCTTTTTGTGTTTTCCTTTTCTGGATAAGAAGGCGGATACGCAAAGTGACGATGGAAGCCGACAGGATAAAGATAATAATCCCGCAAATGATCGGGATTTTATACTTTTCGAAGAATGTGGGAGGTTCGTCAAAATACACGGCATTTTTCGGGTAAAAGGAAGGGTTGATGCCATGTGCATACAAATGCTGATAGTTCAAATATGTTTTAGGACTGCCTCCGATCCGGTCGCAAGGGACAAAAGCATCCCCTTCCGCCAGGATTTCCCGTATGGTGGTGATAATCGCATCGTTGAAGTCTTCGATGGAGATATAATGTCCGCCCGCAAAATTCCCGTTCTTGATGTCGAGGTCGACGATCAGATAGACCGGCGTATTGGAGAAGCTGCTCGTCATCTTCTGCACATTGTCCACCAAATAATGGTTTTCCCCTTTTTGAGGGATCGCATACCAGGAGTAGTAGATGATCGCGGCATTCTTATTGTTGTAAGTCGTCAGCGTGTCCAACAGGTTTTCCGTCGAGAGTTTCGGCCACGACAGGACATCCAGTTCAAGATCCGGATACTGTTCTTCCAATACGTTCTGTAGCTCCTGGCACGTGACGAAGCTGATATAACGGTTGTCGCAGATAAAGGCGATTTTCTTCAGTTCGGGTTGTATCTTCCGGATAGTCTCGATCGTCTCCCGGACGTAAAGCGGCTGCCGCAAGGTCGTGACATTATAGCCTTTGATCATTTCTGAAGTGGGGATCATTGCTCCCCGGAATCCGAGATTGCGGTCGACCATCGCTTCTATATTGCGGGGAACCATGCCTTGCGAGTAGCAGATGAGGCTCGGAACGTCTTTCCATTCGTTATCAAAAAGAGGCCGGCTGACGAGCCATGCCGGATCACCGATGCAAATGACGGCTTTCGGGGGAAAAGGATATTGTTGCCGCAAATAATCCACTTTGCAGTTGATTTCGGCCGTATCCTTGATTAGCGGAATCTGCAACTCTTCTCCTTTTACCGGAATCCCGTCATGGGTAAGTGTGGTGCGAATCGCTTCATAGGCCTGATGTGTCCATGTCTCCCTGAAATTGATAGAGTGAAGCACCAATATGTAGTCTTTGGCGCGATCCTGTTGGGCGTGAAGTACCGGACTGCACAATAACAGGATAAAAAATATGATGAGTAGACTGGCTTTATTCATTCCTGATTGAATTAGATGATTAGTGCCCTTGATAATCTCTAAGTATGTACAAAGATATGCAATAATGTCCGTAATCTTGTTTATCCCAGCGTTAATTTGTAGATTTGACCCCATAAAGTAAAGATGAAATATGAAGAGTAACGACTGGAAGGACCGTCTGGGAGTCATGTATTCTACGAACCCGGATTTTCAATATAACACGGAAAACGAAGAGGAAGAAGAAACGCTTCCGAAAGAGAAGCAGCAGTTGCGTATCGCTTTGGATAAGCGGAACAGGGGCGGCAAGGCCGTGACATTGATAACCGGTTTCCGGGGGACGACTGCCGATCTGGAAGCACTTGGGAAGTTCCTGAAAGTAAAATGCGGTGTCGGCGGCTCGGCCAAAGACGGGGAAATCATCGTACAGGGCGACCTGCGTCCTAAAGTGCTGGAAATATTACAAAAAGAAGGCTATGCCAAAAGCCGTATAATCTGATCGTATGCTGACAGTCTACAGAGCCTCCGCCGGAGCCGGGAAGACGCACAAGCTGACCGGTGAATATCTGACTTTGCTGTTTACGGGGCCGGGCGCTTTTCGTCGTATCTTGGCCGTGACCTTTACCAACAAGGCGACGGACGAGATGAAAACCCGTATTGTCGATGAACTGTACAACTTAGCGTCCGGCAAAAAGTCGGATTATGTGGAATTGCTGAAGTCCGTCTATTCGTTGACGGAGGTTCAGGTACGGAAACAGGCGACTAAAATATTGATCGATATCCTGCACGATTATTCCGCTTTCAATATCAGTACGATCGACCGCTTTTTCCAGCAGACCATGCGTGCCTTTACGCGCGAGATCGGTTTGCAGGGCGGCTACGGGATTGAAATGGATCAGGAATTGGTGCTGACGACAGCTATAGACAACCTGCTGTCGGATCTCGAAAAGCCCGAAAGCAAGGACTTGTTAGGCTGGTTGCTCCGGTTCGCAGAAGATAAGATCGAAAACGGAGGGGAATGGAATCTCCGTAAAGACATCATGGCCTTGAGCCGGGAAGTGTTCAAGGAAAGTTATAAGGCTTTCAGCGATGAGGTTGGCCGGGATATAGAAGATAAGAAAGCGCTGGACGACTATAAGAACGATCTGTACGGCATCATCCGCTCTGTGGAAACGGCAGCCAAAGAATTAGGCGAACGGGGGCTGGCGATCCTGAATAAATACGGGCTCAAAGTCACCGATTTTAAAGGAGGCAGCCGTTCGCCCCTGACGCTTTTCGAGCGGTTGGTGCAAGGAGAGATGAAAGAGCCGTCCGCTACTTTTATCGGTTTGGCGGATAACCTGGACGGATGTTTCACGAAAACGGTTTCGCTCGGAACCCGGCAGATCATCGGATGTGCTTTTGAGGATGGTTTGAACGATTGCATCAAAGGGATCATTTCCCTGTTCAATAATCTGACTGCCTATAATACAGCCCGTGAAATCGTCCGTTATTATTATACGTTAGGTATTTTGACTGATGTGTCCCGCCAGATAGCCGCCTACCGGGAAGAAAAGAATGTGATGTTGATTGCCGACACGACCGAATTGCTGAATAAGGTGATCGGAGGCAGCGACGCTCCTTTCATTTACGAAAAGACCGGTACGCATGTCGACCACTATATGATAGACGAGTTTCAGGACACCAGCGGAATGCAATGGAATAACTTCCGTCCCCTGATCGAAGAGAGCCTTGCACATAGCCGGGACAACCTGATCGTAGGGGATGTGAAGCAGAGTATTTACCGTTTCCGTAACTCGGACTGGAAGTTGCTGGACGAACAGGTGCAATCCGACTTTTCTCCTGAAGAAGTACGCGAAGAAACGCTGAAGGACAACTGGCGCAGTTGCCGGAATATCGTGGAGTTTAACAATGCCCTTTTTACGACACTTCCGGGTGTCCTACAGGCATTATATAATGAAACGCTGTCCGTTTCTTCCCTAAGCGAGGAACAGCGCGCTGCTTTTTTCACTAAGATCATGTCCGCATACGATAAAAGTTTTCAACAGGTTCCTCCTCCTTTCAAGCAGAAAGACGGGCATGTGCGGATTGAATTTCTTTCCGGCGATGACGACAAGGATTGGAAAGAGGAAGCCCTCGAACGTTTGCCCGGCGTGTTGGAGAAATTGCAGGATAACGGATATGTGCTAAAAGACATTGCGGTTCTTGTCCGCACCAACCAGGAAGGGGCGCAGGTAGCAGATACCTTGCTGACCTATAAAGAAGAGCATCCTTCCGACCGCTACAACTACGATATTATTTCGGATGAGGCTCTGTTTGTCAGTGGTTCGACGGCTGTCCGCTTCATGGTTTCCCTGTTGCGCTACCTCAAGAATCCCGAAGACCGGACGAACGAGCAGATCGCCTTATATTCTTATCAGGTGTTGAAGGGGATATTCGGCGTGGAAACTTCGGCTTTTCCGCCGGAAATCGCCTCTGCTTTGCAAATTCTTTCCCGGCAATCCCTCTATGAAATAACGGAAGGTCTGTTCCGCCTTTTTGCCGCCGATTTTCCCGAAAATGAGCAGGTATTTGTCCAGGCTTTCCTGGATATGGTGTCCGAATATACCCAGAAAGAGAGCGCGGACCTGAACCGTTTCCTGAAATGGTGGGACGAAACGGGTTGCCGGAAAACGATTGCCACGCCTGACGGGCAGAACGCGATCCGCATCCTCACGGTCCATAAGTCGAAGGGACTGGGTTTTAAGGTCGTAATCATTCCTTTCGGGGATTGGGAGATCGACCATAAGCCGACAAAACCGGTGATCCTCTGGTGTCACCCGGAAGAGAAACCGTTCGATCGCCTGCATTTGGTTCCCGTGCGCTACAGCCAGTCGTTGGGAAAGACGATTTTTGCCGGCGATTATTTTAAGGAACGCTTGCATGCCTTTATCGACAACCTGAATACGTTATATGTCGCTTTTACCCGTTCGAAAGAGGAGTTGATCGTTTTCTCTCCGCGTCCGAAGAAGATTAAGGAAGAAACCGGTGAAGTGGAAAAGATATCGACTTTGACCGACGCCTTGTGGGCGGGCCTGCGTACGGATATGCCCGATACGCGGGATGGCGAGAAACTGATCTCGCTGCCTGCCGCTTTCAATACCGGGACAGGCGTGTTCGAGCTGGGCGACTGGTGGCAACCGGCTGCAAAGGAAGAGAACAGGGACATTCAGGAGATCGGGATGGCGCGTCTTAGCTCCATCTCCCCGGACGATCGTTTGCAATTACGTCTGCATGGCAAAGGCTATTTCTTCGATAATGCCCGTCGTAAACACGGGGCTTTGATGCACGAGGTGTTGAGCCGCATTCGTACGCGGAAGGATATTCCGCAGGCTGTCGAACGATATCGTCTGGAGGGAGTTATCGACAAAGAAGAGGCAACGACTCTTGTCAACCGTTTGGAAGAGTTGTTGAACCTGCCGGAAGCCGCCTCTTGGTATGACGGGGCGGCACGTGTGTTGAACGAGGTCGATATCCTGTTCGGCAAAGGGCTGTCCAAACGTCCGGACCGTGTGATGATCACCGGTAGGCGCGTTGTCGTGGTCGACTATAAGTTTGGAGAACACGCCGACCAGCGTTATCACAGCCAGGTAAGGAACTATCTGAAACTGATCCGGCAAATGGGCTATGACGAGGTAGAAGGTTTCCTTTGGTATGTTGAATTAAACAAAATAGAAGCCGTGAAAGGGTGATATATTTTTGTTATTCGGTAAAAATGAATATTTTTGCAAATTCTTACGATAAATACTCGATTGAATTAAAGAATGAAAGTACATAAAGAAGGAACAGGGCTATTATTAACGCTTTTCACGATATTCTTTGTCGTGGATGTTGCGCTGTATCATACTGTTGGTAGAGGTTGGGTGTTCTATGCCACGACTTTCGTCACCACAGTCTTGTTCTTGTTGGTACTTAACTTCTTCCGCAGCCCGTTCCGCCGCTTCCCGTATGATTCTGAAGGGCTGGTGATCGCCCCTGCCGACGGTACGATCGTGGCGATCGAAGAAGTGATGGAGAATGAAATCCTGCACAGGGAATGCTTGCAGATATCCATATTCATGTCCGTTTTCAATGTGCATGCCAATTGGTTCCCGGTGAACGGGACTGTCAAGCACGTGTCACATCAGAACGGGCGTTTCCGTGCCGCCTACCTGCCAAAGAGTAGCACGGAGAACGAGCGTTCGGCAGTTGTCATTACAACCCGTAACGGGGTGGATGTATTGGCACGCCAGATTGCGGGTGCGTTGGCACGGCGTATCGTGACCTATGCCAAAGTCGGCGAGAAATGCCATGTGGACGAGCAGATGGGCTTCATCAAGTTCGGTTCGCGTGTAGACGTTTACCTGCCTGTCGGGACGGAAGTCCTGGTTGAAATGGATCAGAAGGTTACCGGTAACCAGACTCCGATAGCCCGTTTGGGAAAATAAGAAAAATAAATGAGCATCAAGAATAGCATACCTAATTTTGTTACCTGCTGCAGCCTGATATCGGGTTGTATCGCTTGTATTATGGCGTTGAGGGGAAACTTGCCGATGTCGACCCTGTGGATCGTCATTGCAGCCGTTTTCGATTTCGGCGACGGTTTTGCCGCCCGCTCTCTGCACGCCTATTCTCCGATGGGGAAGGAATTGGATTCCCTTTCCGATATGGTCAGCTTCGGGGTTGCTCCCGGAATGATCGTCTATTGGCTGTTGGAGCAAGCGTGTATGACGACTCCTGCTTTGGGGGAGGCGGCTGGTTATGTCCCGTATATGGCTTTGGTGATACCGGTCTTTTCCGGGTTGCGCCTTGCCAAATTCAATATCGATGAAAGGCAGACCACTTCTTTTATCGGTATGCCTGTCCCGGCTCATGCTCTTTTCTGGGCGTCTATCGGGTATGCGTTTAATTCTGCCGTACCGATGGACAGCATCGAGTTTATTGCCGGAACGATAGTTGTGGCGATCCTGTTTTCGTTTTTGCTGGTGTCGGAGGTTCCGATGTTTTCATTGAAAGTAAAGTCGTTGGCCTGGAAAGGCAACGAGCTTCGCTATATTTTAGTAGCTGGGGCAGTGATCTTTGTGGCTCTCTTTGGCGTTCTGGGCATTGCCGGAACAATCATTCTCTATATAACCTTGTCTTTTTTTAACAAAAGAAGATAAACAAGAATTCGTATCTTTGTGTTTGTGTAATGAACCAACTAAGTGACGGAATATGTTTAAGTTTTTGTTTGTTATGTTCTTCTTCTTTATCCTGTTAGTCTTTCTAATGGGATTCTCTATCTTGCGTACCTTTAAAAATATCCTGTTCGGAAGCGGAAGTAGCGGAAAGAAGGGTGAACAACGCCGTCAAACAAGCGGTTACTCTTCCGATGCGCGTAGCAACAGTTCTGCACGTGACGAATATGCCTCACAGGCCTCCCGTAAAAAGATCTTTGCGAAAGATGAAGGGGAGTATGTGGACTATGAGGAAGTCAAATAAGCTGTTCAGCGCTTGCGCTGAAAGAAGTTGCGCATTTCTTCGGCGCATTCGTTTTCGAGAATCCCTTTTTTGACTGTCGCTTTTGGATGTAAGGCTTTCGGTGCGTATTGCTGGAAGCCTCTTTTTTCGTCTGAAGCTCCGTAGACGATCTTGCTCAGTTGCGACCAACCGATCGCGCCGGCACACATCACGCATGGTTCCACCGTCACATAAAGGCTGCATCCGGTCAGGTACTTGGCTCCTAAGACACCGACTGCCGCCGTTATTGCCAGCATCTCGGCATGGGCGGTCGGATCGTTCAGACGTTCCGTTTGGTTGTGGGCGCGGGCTATGATCCGGTTATTGCATACGATAACGGCTCCGACGGGAACTTCCCCCTCATCGGCTGCAGCGCGGGCTTCTATCAGCGCCTGCTTCATGAAATATTCGTCGTTGAACGGGTCGATCATCTTCTCATTTCGTTTTCGTTGAAGAGGGTCGGATAATCCTCTTCCAGGGTTTTAAGTATATGGGACAGGATTGTCTCGCGATACCAACGGGATTTGTTGATGATTTTATACCTGGCAAGATAACGCTCCACGGCCTTCTGCTCCTCGTCGTTGAGCATAAAAGTGACCTTGTGCACGCGCGGGTGATTCGGTTGCGGAGATGAATATTTACGTTTCAGTGTCATAGTTTTGCAAATGTAAGGGTGAAAGCGCAAATAAAAAAGAAAAACGTTATATTTGTGCAAATTACAGGGAATGGCAAAACGAAACGAGACAGGAAAAGACGGTGAGTCGGTCGCACGTGCTTTCTTAGAAAAGCAGGGCTACAGGATTACACATACGAACTGGCATTGGCATCATTATGAGCTGGATATTGTCGCTGTCAAAGATGCCTGCCTGGTAGTAGTCGAGGTAAAAACACGTTCGGAAGATTATCTTTTAGCGCCGGAAGAGGCGGTCGATGCTCCCAAAATACGCCGTATCGTGGCGGCAGCCGATGCGTATGTCCGCTTTTTCAATCTCGAACTGCCGGTCCGTTTCGACATCATAACCGTAATAAAAAAGGGAAAGGAATACGAAATCGATCATATCGATGACGCGTTCTATGCTCCTTGCAAGTAGCGAATACGGGGGAAATAACAGATATGTAAGCCAAATAACAACAAAATAGTCATAATGAATATAGAAGAAGCCAGGGAATATTGCTTGTCGTTGAAGAATGCGACAGAGTGTTTCCCTTTCGACGATGTTTCGCTGGTGTTTAAGGTAGAAGGAAAGATGTTCCTGCTTCTGCCTTTGGACGCGGACGAACCGTGTGTGTCTCTGAAATGCAGCACCGATTATATCGAAGATCTGCGCGAACGATATACGGCAGTGGAAGGCGCTTATCATTTTAACAAGAAATACTGGAACACCATCTATCTCGGCCGGGATATGCCGGACGGCGAGATCAAGCACTGGATCCATCATTCTTATCGCGAGGTGATCGCCAAGTTGCCGAAGAAAATAAGAGAAGCCTACGAAAATGAATAACAAAAACGAAACGCCGCAGATCATCCGGCTCGCCGAGACGAACTCGACCAATAACTACCTGCGGGAACAATGTGCAAAAGCCAGGTTGCCGGAAGGCAGCCTTGTCATAGCCGATTTTCAAACAGCCGGAAAAGGACAGGTCGGAAATTCATGGGAGTCGGAAGCCGGGAAAAACCTGATGTTCAGTCTCCTTTTATATCCTGATTTCCTTCCCGCGAACCGCCAGTTCCTGATTTCCCAGATCGCTTCCCTGAGTGTGAAGGAGACGCTGGAGGGGTATACGGATTCCATTACCGTGAAATGGCCGAACGATATTTACTGGAAAGACCGTAAGATATGTGGAATGCTGATCGAGAACGATCTGTCCGGTGTGCATCTCTATTGTTCGGTAATCGGTATCGGGCTTAATATCAACCAGGAAATATTCCGCAGCGATGCCCCCAACCCCGTCTCGCTGGCTCAGATTACGGGCAAGACGTACGATCGCGAAGAAGTCCTGGCCCGCTTCCTGCGTATCTTCTTTAACTACTATTTCCTCTTATTGCAGGAGAAAGAGGAAGAAATCCGCGCTGCCTATATAGCTGCCCTGTATCATGGTGACGGCTATTATTCTTATATTGATGCGACCGGCCGGTTTGACGCCTGTATCCACGCCATCGAACCGACCGGCCATTTGATTCTCCGTCTGCCTGATGGCGAACGGAGAAGGTATGCTTTCAAAGAGGTGGCAACCGTTGTCCCCCGGTAAGACGTCCCGGTTGGTCCGTCATTGTGAACACCAGGTTTCCGCCATTCATGACATCCTTGTGGCTGATTGTAAGGCCGGTTACCGGCTTGCCGTTCAGTTCTATGGATTTGACATACTTGTTGGCTTTGGACAAACCTTTGGCTTCGACAGTGAAGGTCTTGCCTTCGGGGAGAGACAAGGAAATCTTTTCTATCTGAGGAGCACCTAAAACATATTCGCCACTGATCGGGTCGACCGGATAGAAGCCCATAGCCGAGAAGATATACCAGGCGGACATCTGGCCGCAGTCGTCGTTGCCGCACAGTCCGTCCGGTTTGGCCAGGTAGAAGCGGTCGAAGACTTCGCGGATCACCTGCTGCGTCTTTTCCGGATGGCCGGCATAGCTGTAAAGGTAAGCTACGTGATGGCTGGGCTCATTGCCGTGCGCATATTGTCCGATCAGGCCGGTCACGTCGGAAACGAAACCTGTGTTTTCGGCCGTGCTTTCGAGGAAGAACAGCGAGTCGAGCTTGGTCACGAAAGCCTCGTTGCCGCCCATCAAGTCGATCAGGCCTTGTACATCGTGCTGTACGTGCCAGGTGTACTGCCAGGAATTGCCTTCCGTGAAGTCGCCACCCGAAGAGCTGGCGTGCGAGAGCAGGAAGGAATTGAACGGCGTCCGCCAGTTGCCTTTGGAATCTTTTCCTCTCATCAGCTTGAGTTGCGGATCGAAGAGGTTCTTATAGAATGCGGCACGTTTGGAGAAATGTTCGTAATCTTCCGTCTTGCCTAACGCTTTTGCCATCTGGGCTACACAATAGTCGTCGTAAGCACATTCCAAAGTCTTGGAAACCGATTCGGTGTCGATGATATCGAACGGGAAGTAACCGTATTTCTCGAATGTTTCCCAGTCGGAGTTGAAATGGCTGACGGTAGCACTCGCCTTGACTGCCTGGTAAGCCTCTTCCGCATCGAACCCTTTGAATCCTTTCAGGTAAGCATCCACGATTACCGGAATGGCGTGATTGCCGATCATACAGAAGTTTTCTTTACCCCACAAAGCCCAGATCGGCAGGAAGCCCTGTATCTTCTGGTGGTCCAGCATCGTCTGGATCATGGCGTCTACCTTGTCCGGATTCAGGATCGTGTACAGCGGATGAGCGGCGCGATAGGTATCCCAAAGTGAGAACGTGGAATAGTATTCGCCTGTCGGAGAGGTATGAATGTTGTCGTCGATGCCGCGGTATCGTCCGTCGATGTCGGCAATGTTGTTCGGCTGCATCATCAGGTGATACATGGAGGTGTAGAAACTTGTCTTTTCATCCGTCGTGCCTGTAACCTGGGCGCGGGAAAGGAGTGCCTGCCACTGGTCGCGTGTGGCCTGGTGGACAGCATCGAAATCCCATGCCGGATTTTCTTTTTGCAGGGAGGCGAGAGCCCCGTCGACACTTACGCTCGACATGGCGACTTTTACCTGTACGGCTTCGCCCGGTTTCGTGTCGAATTCGAGTATCAGGCGTTTCGCCTTTTCTCCTTTCTCGGCGGGAAGTTCTTCCTTGACCGTATAAGGATGGTCGAATTTGATCACATAGAAATAATGGCGCGTCACCCAGGCGCGGGTCTGGTTATGTCCGGTGATCGTCTGGTTGTCCGGCATTTCGAGCTCGGCCTCTAAGACATGCGTCTTCAGCGCTTCCTTGCTGCCGACCATACCGCGTTGCAGGTCGACCAGCAGGCGTGCCGGCCCTTCGTTGTTGAATTTATAGCGATGGAGAGCCGTGTGGGCGGTAGCCGTAATCTCCGCATCCACACCGTAGTCGGACAAGGTGACGGCATAATAACCCGGCGATGCTTTCTGGGTGGATTTGTCGTATTCGCTTTTATAAGTATTGTCTTTTATATCGCCGCTGAACGGGAACAACAGGATGTCGCCCAAGTCCGGGCAACCCGTTCCGTTCAAATGCGTCTGGGCGAAACCTTCGATAAAGTTATCATCATAATTATATCCCGAACAGTATCTCCAGGAGCCGACTCCGGATTCGGGGCTTGCCTGTATCAGGCCGAAAGGGGCGCAAGCACCCGGAAACGTATGTCCGTTGTCCGCATTTCCGATAAAGGGATTAACATACTGGCAATAGTCTTCTTCGACATTGTCTTTTGCCTGAGGTGCAGGGCTGCACGCACTGACCATCCCTAACAGGGACAGTCCGATCACAAGGTCCTTCATGAATTAGAATTTTATATTTGCAATTAAACTTCGTTACTCCTTTTTTCCGTCTTTCATCTTTTCCCGGATCTTCAGCCGTTTGATCTGCAGGAAACGCAACAGGCCGATCACGAGGATAGTCGCCCCGATTACACAAAAGTACTGCACATAATCCGGATCGGCCTGTTTGCCCGGCCAGCCGATTATGCTCATAACGATCAGGTAAATCAATAGAACAGCGGTAGTTATGTTTACTTTCTTCATCGGATTTTTCGTATTTAAATGCAAACTTAGAGAAAAAATATGATTTATGTTTATCTTTCTTTCTATTTAACGGATAAATGCCGGTAAATGTTCGGATTGATAACCTGAATAAATCAAAATGAACAATCCCGCTATCGTTGATATGCAAGTGGAGGTGACGATTGTAAAAACGTTTTTAATTGGATAAATCTCGTGGAACAGATGAAAAAGTTATATCTTTATCGGCGATTTGAAAGCACATGTATGAAAGGCGGATCTGAGATATATTCTTTTAATCAGTTGTTTGCTGACTATAAAAGTCGTTTTGTCCATTTTGCCAATACGTATGTCGGCGACAGCATGATTGCGGAAGATATCGCGATCGAAAGCCTGATGTATTATTGGGAAAACAGGGGAAACCTTGCGCCTGATTCGAATATCCCGGCTTACATCCTGACTGTCATCAAGCATAAATGCCTGAATTACCTGCAACGCTTGCGTACACGGGAGGAGATTGTCGAATACTTGAAGGATTGCGACACTTGGGAACTGAACCTGCGCATCGCTACCCTCGAAGCCTGCAATCCCGAAAAACTGTTTTCCGACGAGTTGCAGGCGCTTGTCGACAAGGCATTGAAAACATTGCCCGAACAGACGCGCGACATCTTTGTCCGCAGCCGCTACAACAACCAAAGCCATAAAGAGATCGCCGCAGCCTTGGGCATCTCGACGAAAACGGTGGAGTTCCACATCACCAAAGCCTTGAAAGTTTTGCGCGTAGCCTTAAAGGATTATTTCCCTTTACTGGCATTCTTCCCGAAATTCTTCTGCTGATAGTTGAGGGTGTGTCAAAACCGTCGCATCCTCTTTTTTTATGCGCAAAGTCCGAACTTTCCCAAGCTCGGACTTTGTTATTACCCAAAGTTTATGTAACTTTCGGCATAAGATTTTTTGT
>NZ_JACOOJ010000050.1 GCF_014287585.1 Parabacteroides hominis
ATCATGGAAGAGATGGAAAGAAAAAAGTTGCAGGACAGGTATATTCGCTTCGACTGGGCCATCAAGCGTTTGTTGCGCCAGAAGGCCAATTTCGATGTGCTCGATGGTTTCCTGACCGTCATGCTGAGCGAAGAAATCAAGATCGTCGAAATCCTCGAAAGCGAAGGCAACCAGGAAAGCGCCGACGACAAGTTCAACCGCGTCGACATCAAAGCCTTGAACAGCAAAGGTGAAATCATCCTCGTAGAAATCCAGAACACACGCGAACTGCATTACTTGGAACGCATCCTCTACGGCGTAGCCAAAGCCATCACCGAACATATCTCCATAGGTGAAGGCTACGAGAAAATCAAGAAAGTCTACTCCATCAGCATCCTTTATTTTGACATCGGCATCGGAACGGACTATATCTATCATGGGCAGAATCATTTCATCGGCGTGCATACGGGCGACCACCTGCGTGTCAACACACGCGAACGTGATGTGATCGTCTCGCATCTTCCCGCCGAAATCTTCCCCGAATATATCTTAGTCCGTGTAAACGAGTTCGACAAAGTAGCTCTCACCCCTTTGGACGAATGGATCGAATACCTGAAAGACGGCACGATCCGTCCGGACACGACCGCACCGGGCCTGAAGGAAGCCCGCGAGAAGTTGAAATACTACTCGATGTCGCCCCAGGAACGCCTTATCTACGACCGCCACCTCGACGCCATCATGATCCAAAACGACGTGATCGACACGGCCAAATGGGAAGGGAGAATAGAAGGAATCGCCGAAGGTGAGGCGAAAGGAAAAGCGGAAGGCCTTGCCGAAGGCATGCGTCAAGTCGCTTCCAAGATGAAAAATACGGGGGTAGATATTGCTACCATAGCAAAGTGCACCGGTTTAAGTGAAGAAATAATCCGGTCTTTATGAGGGAGAATCACTCTTTGCCAGCAGCAGCCCGATAGCCGCCTCTATGATCGTATCGCGCCCTTTCATGATATCTTCGCCTGTAATGGAAACTTTGATGTCCGGGTCGATTCCGAACTCCGTATGCTGCTTGTTCACGTCCAGGACCGGGCAGGCCGAGAAACGGACACTCCATCCGTTCGGCAGTTCCGAACTGAAAGGCAGGCCGCTGCCGCCTCCCGTACGGTCGCCCATGATCGTGACTTGCGGAAGAAGGCGCATCACGTTGACAAAATCGTTCGTCGCGCTGTAGGAATGACGGTTGGTCAAGACAATGACCGGGCGCAGCCAACGGATACGGTCCGACGGGGAAAGATAGACCGGTTTGGGTTCGGTGAAATCGTTATGCCCGTTGCCTTTCTTATATTGCGTGTAACCCGTCAGAATCCTTTCTTCAAGGAAACGCGAGGCGATCCGGTCGGAATAGAGCATGGAACCGCCGCCATTGTCGCGCACGTCGAATATCAAACCCTTGCATTCCTTAAAATGCGCGAACATATGATCGAGGTTGTTTTCACCCACGCCGCTCGAAAAACTGCCGTAATAGACGTAGCCGATCTTGTCGTCCGCCAAACGCTTGTACTTCATTCCCCCGGCAATCTTGTAGTCCGTACCGAGATAATTATCCTGTATTTCCTTGTAGTAATTGGCCGGATAATCTTCATACCAGGCCCAATAGCGGGACATGTCGAAAGAGGAAATCAGGTTCGTATGCCCGTCTTTCACCTCGGCAAGCATCTTACCGAGGACATCGAACAGTTCGTACTGGTTCATCGTGTCCTTGACCAACAAGTCATAGCGGTCGTACACGTCGTCCCAATCTACATCCTTGAATTCGAAAAAGCAATAATTCTCATCCATGATCCTCCAGAGCGCCTCGAAGTTCTCGCGGGGAGACGAATTATATTTTGTCGCTTTCTCACAACCGGAGAACAGGAGGCAAAGCAAAAGAAAATAATACTTCATTAAATTAAGAATTAAGAAATTGAAGTTGTTAAATTAATAATTTTAATAGTATGCGCTTTTGTACCGATGCGCTTGCCCCCGAAGACGCTTCCCTCCGAAAGAGACAAACTCTTTCACAAGCCCGATCATAAACGAGTTGGAGAGGACGTGCGTCTTGATGCTGTTCACGTCCGTCCGGTACATGCTGTTCAGGTAGCCGACACGGATCGTAAAATTAGACACCGGCACATCGAGCGTGAAATAGTTCTTCATCGCGAACTTGTTATGGAACGAACTGAACCGCACGACCCCGTCCGCACTGCCTTGTGTCAGGAAATAATACGGTTCGCCCTTATGCACCGAGAAAAGGACGCCGGCAAACGGTATCTCCGCCTGGTAACGGAGCGTGAGCGGGAATTCGGCGATCTTGAAATTATAGATCGCCATAGCCGACAGGTTCAGGTCGAAGTCCGCCTTGCCGGAAACCGGGTTGTTGCTGTTACGCGTATTATAGATAAAACCGCCCGAAAGGCGTGCGGAAGCTCCGGTCAAGACCTTCAATCCGGGCAGCGCTTGCGGGAAACGGTAATGATAGCCCAGGCTGTAATCCACGAATCCGGCATATTCGTTTGCCGTCTCCGCGCCGTTGCGGGTCGAACCGAACTCCACGTTGATCAGTTGCTGGCGGGACACGTTATAGCCTGCCAACCGCACGACCTTCATCCGCTCATTGAGAACCCGCGCTACCCAACCCGTATAATTGATGTCCGTACTGGGCGAGAGATAAGTGTCCCGCAGGTTATAACCGCCGATTCCGACCATCGTGCTCTCGTTGACCGAACGCGGCGCTTCGTCCTCCCCGGACTGAGCCATCAGCGGCAAAGCCAGACAAAGGAACAGAAACATCAGGCAGGTTGTCTTATTCATACGCACTATTCATCAAAAAGTTTCATTTGACCGGTAATCTCGTCGATAATATCCGAATTGCTCCCTTGCCGGGGTAATCCCCCGGCAAGGGAGTCCGCTTCCTCTTCATCGCCTTCATTGCCCTCCTGCGGTTGCGGCGCCGGAGCAAAACGGACGGGATCGAGTTCGTTGATCGTTTCTATATCAAAAGTCGAGATGCGTTTTCCTTTCGCCTTGAATCCTTTCACGGCAATAAATTCTTCCGCATCCAGCACCAGCGGCTCACGGAAGGCGTCATGCCCGCCAAAGACCGCCTCGATCCGCGGATAGACCTCGTCGGTAAGCAACATCAGGCGGCTCTTCGGGTTCTCGCCGAGGAAGTTCTGCTTGCGGCTTCCGGACTCTAACTGGAAACGTTTCAGGTAATAATACTTCTGGTCGGCATCGTAAAGGGCGGCCGTCCAAACTTTATTCGCATCGAACTTCTCGATATTCAATATATTAGGTTCATAATGATTGCTCAGATCGAAGTTGGTCGTATAGAAATCGCCGTTCTGAAGGATCACCAAGATCAGATCGTCACTCTGGAACTCGCCCAACTCTTCCCCGCGCCCGTCATAGTTCAGGCGCAACACGTCGCGGTCGAACCAAACCATACGGCCTCCCAACGTCGAACTTCCTTTCTGCTTCAGGCTGATCTTGTGTATATCCGCCTTTGTCAGGATGTTTCCCATAGAGCCGCGCCCTTTGATCGCGATCTCGCTGAAATCCTTCTCAAAGACAAGCAACTTCTGGCGGGGTTTCGGTTTCAGGATCACCTTCACCGTCTCGGCCTCGCCATTGGCATTGGCGCTGAAATAGAGGATGCGCGAACCTTCCGTCCCTTTGGTAATGTCATATTCCTTATCGCGCGTCACGCCTGTCACGGCAAAGCGCTTGATATAATTATAGCCTGCCTTTCCATCCCGGTAGATCACATTATAGATCGTGCGGCTATCGTTCCGCTTGAAGACATTCAGGTAAAGGATATCCTTGCCGACGAACATCTTTTCGCTCACCTTTACGATTTTGTAGCTACCGCTACGGTAGAAAATGATCACGTCGTCGATGTCGGAACAGTTGCAGACATATTCGTCTTTCTTCAAGCCAGTCCCGATGAATCCGTCAAGGCGGTTGATATACAGTTTCTCGTTCGCCTCGACTACCTTGGTCGCCTCGATCGTGTCGAAGTTGCGCACTTCGGTCATGCGCGGATAGTTCTTGCCGTACTTCTCTTTCAGCATCATGAACCAGTCGATCGTATAATCGACGATATGCGCCAGATGGTCGTCGATCCTGGCAATATCTTCCTTATACTGGGCAATGGTCGCATTGCACTTGTCCGTGTTGAACTTCAGGATGCGTCCCATCTTGATCTCCATCAGTTTCAGGATATCTTCGCGGGTCACTTCACGGATGAAGTGCGGTTTGAACGGGTCAAGGCGTTTGTCGATGTGGGCGACCGCCTCATCCATATCCTTCGCCTCTTCAAATCCCTTGTCCTTGTAGATGCGTTCTTCGATGAATATCTTTTCCAAGGAAGCGAAGAAGAGCGACTCTTCCAGTTCCCCTTTCTGTATTTCGAGTTCGGTGCGGAGCAGGTGCAGCGTGTCGTCAGCCGAATGTTTCAGCACGTCGCTCACCGTCAGGAAGTGCGGCTTGTTGTCCATGATGACGCAACAGTTCGGCGAAATGCTGATCTCGCAATCCGTGAAAGCATACAACGCGTCGATCGTCTTGTCGGAAGAGACGCCCGGAGCCAAGTGCACGAGAATCTCCACGTTACGGGCCGTATTGTCGTCGACTTTCTTGATCTTGATCTTTCCCTTATCGTTTGCTCTCAGGATCGACTCGATCAGAGTGGAGGTTGTCTTCCCGTATGGGATCTCGCTGATGACAAGCGTCTTGTTGTCCAGCTTCGTGATCTTGGCACGCACCTTTACGGAACCGCCGCGCTCGCCGTCGTTATATTTCGAGACATCGATATAGCCGCCGGTCTGGAAATCGGGAAACAACGTAAACGCTTCCCCGCGCAGGTAAGCGACAGACGCGTCCAAAAGTTCATTGAAGTTATGCGGCAATATCTTGGAAGAAAGTCCCACAGCGATCCCTTCCACACCTTGTGCCAGCAGCAAAGGAAACTTGACGGGAAGCGTCACCGGCTCCTTGTTTCGCCCGTCATAGGAAAGTTGCCAGAGAGTCGTTTTCGGGTTGAAGACCGTTTCCAGCGCAAACTTGGAGAGGCGCGCCTCGATATAACGCGGAGCCGCCGCACCGTCGCCGGTGAGGATGTTGCCCCAGTTTCCCTGGCAGTCGACCAGCAGGTCTTTCTGTCCGAGCTGTACCAGCGCGTCACCGATGGAAGCGTCGCCATGCGGGTGGAACTGCATGGTATGCCCGACGATGTTGGCCACCTTGTTGTAGCGTCCGTCGTCCAACCGCTTCATGGAGTGCAGGATTCGACGCTGTACGGGTTTCAGCCCGTCGTTGATATGCGGAACGGCACGCTCCAAAATCACATAGGAGGCATAATCGAGGAACCAATCCTGATACATGCCCGACAAATGATAAGACACCCGGCTTTCCGATTTGCCCGGTATCTTATATTCCGAATGCGTCTCCCGGCTTGCTTCCGTTTCGACAGCTTCATCCCTGTTTTCATCAGCATCCGGTTGTCCTTCCGTATCTTTTATTTCTTCGCTTTCGTCCTGTTCAGTAATATCTTCTGGTCTCATATATCTCTATCCAAATCTTTTGCATCGTCCCAGGCTATGTGGCAATTGCTCATACGCCATAACAGGCTGTAAATATACAAAATATTGCCGAAATAATAAAAAGGAAGAAGAAGAACTGCGGACAAGAACTGCTGGCAAGGCTGCAAAAATTCATCATTTAGCCGTATTCATCACGCCGGCATCCGTATCCTGATTCCAGATTTTCTTTCCGCCGCTCTGGTATTTCCGTCCAAACTGGAGATTCCAGGCGAAGGTGAGGAAGAAGGCGCGGGAACTCTCGTTGACATATGTCTCTTTAAGAGATGACACATATTTATTCCAGGTTTCATTAACCCGCTTGTAGTTGTCGGTAAACGGGTTGACCATTCCCACACCGACAGCGATTTGCTTATGCTTGTACATGACGGACAACATATGCAGATTTTCCCCGCTCGACATGCTCTCGCCCCAGAAACGGTTCCGGCGGTTGTATATCGAGAAAGAAGCTGTCAGATATTTATACTGCGCCATCACTTCCGCCCGGTAATACCAGTTTGTATAGGTATGGTTGTAATCCTTTCCGTCGCTCCGGAAACGATTTACACCGCCGCTCAAGGAGAATTGCAGGATATCCCACAGCATGCCGGCCCGTACATTCAGCTCGCTGTTGAAGAACCGGAACCCGTCCTGGTTTTCATACGTATGCACAAACATGCCGTCCTCGATAAATGTCGATTCCATAATGGCTTTCGGATTCGTCTGGCAGGTCGTGGAGAGGCCGACAGAAACCTTTCCCTTCCGATATTCCATATACAAATTAGTCTGAAAGCGGTTATAAGGATTCAATGCCGGATTTCCCCGCTGTATCTGCATCGAATCGATCATCTGTTCCACTGCGCTCAGTTCGGACAATGCCGGCGGATTATTTACCAAGTCACCATTTAACCGGGCATAAAAATGGTCCGTAAAAGCATAGCGGAGCGAGAAACGGGGACGGAATGTATAGGTCTGGTATCCTTCTTCTCCTTCCTGCTTCAGCCAGGAGCGGCTCACTCCGATCCCCACCGTATAATTCAACCTGTTCCATTTGCCCTGAAACTCGGAATACAAATAGGTGTCCGCCTGCTTCATATTCGTCTTATACTCCAGATTGCCTGCATAGGTGTTATCCGAAAAAGCCTGCGTATGTTTCAACCCGGCGCTTAAACGTCCTTTTTCAAACCCTTTTTCATAGATACCTTCCCCAATCACGGAATACTTATTTCCTCTGACGCCAGAAAAGATATCGGTCAGCAAATCCCCATCCTGCCTTTCCTGATAAGAGCGTTTGGAATCCGTATAAATATAGGTTCCGACTAAGTTAAGCGCCAGAAATTGTTTGTTTTTCAACTGATGCTGGTAGTATAAATCCAGGTATGGCCGATGTGTCGACTGATCCGAATAGTCCTGCATATCCGTCACATGGTCCGGATATTCCACATTGTACAAATCGCTTCTGTAATCCGTATGCGGTTGCATATATCCCCAATATCCCAATTTGGCATTCAACTGATACTTTTCCGGTTCCTGATAGTTATAAGTAAAAGAACCTCCGTGGTTCAACTCTTGCAGGTGTCCCGGTTTTCCTTTCTCATAACGGTTCAGGGAAGTTCCGTCCTTAAAATGAAAGGTCTCTTCATTCGAACGCCAGCAGTCGTAAAAGTCACGCGGACTGGTACGATAGCTAACACTGAATTCAGACTTCTTATGGTTCAAACGGGCGGAAACCGCGTCGTTATGAAATACGATATGCGGAGAGTTCATCATATCCAGGCTGACAGAGCCGCCCGTCTCATGCCGGCGGGTGATATAGTTGAGGACAGCTTCGGCATTTCCATACCGCAAGCCCGGATCTTCGAGGTATTCGATACGGAGGATATCGGCCGGTTGCAAAGCGTTGATATCTTCTGCCGAAACTTTTACGCCATTCATGCAAAGCTGTACAGTTCCGCCTCCCGCCATATCGACCGATTTAGACAACGGATTGACTTGTATGCGAGGCAACATCAATGCCTGTAGCAGATTGATCCCGTTTGTGGAAGCCTCCAATTGCTTCTGGCTGGGGAATACGATTTTACGGTCTGCCTGGTTGACAATGTTGGCAGCCGTCACGGTCACTTCCCGTAGCTGTTGCGTGGCTTCGTCCAATGTCAGTTCGCCCAAATCGACCGACTTGGACAAACCGGCCAGATCCGTAACCAAATCCGTATATCCGATAGCCGAAATAATCAGGCGGTAGTCTCCTTGTTGTACATTGTCCAACTTGAAACTTCCCTTGGCATCCGTGGAAGCCCCTGTCACGAAAACAGAATCCGATGTTTGTAAAACGACATTTGCAAATTCGAACGGAGCCTTGTCCATGCTCCCGTCCAAGACTTTCCCCGTAATCTTTATCTTTTGAGCAAATACAAATCCAACCGATAAAATAAGGCAAACGATTAAAAGACCTATTCTTTTCATGTAACATAGAATTTAAGTGATTATCCAAGGCAAATGTAGGGAGTTTGCCTGCTCCGGCCTCAAATTCCATATGGACAATAAAAAGGGAAGGCCTGTACAACCGGGCACAGGTAACAAGTTGGTTTTAAACAGTATAAATCAACTTAGCATTCAGAGGTGGACACATCTGGAGACTAATATCCCCACAGATAGACATCGACGGGCTGCTCCCTTCCGATCAGTCCGGCTTTTGCCTGATTGATCCTTTCTTTTATCCTTTGTTTGCGCTTCGTAACCGAGGGAGGCGCAATACCATACAGGCGGGCGATAGCAGAAGTGGAAAGCTGCAATTTGATCAGGCAACAGCATTGGATATCCTCTTCTGTCAGCAACGGATAGTTTTGCCGCAAGCGTTTCGTATAATTATTGAAAAGGCGATCCAGGGTTTCGTATACGGATGGCCAGTCGATATCGGACAGGTGCTTGAACTCTCCTTCCTGCAAACGTTTCAGATGTTCGTGCCGGCTGATCAAGATCCCCGACAATTGTTTGGCACAGGTAACAAAGGTTATATTCTGCTCGACCATCCGTTCGTATGCTTCCATCTCGATGCTCTTTTCCGGGACAGTTTGCTGAAGACGGTTCATCTCCTGTTGCAACCTCTGCTTCTCTATCGACAGCAAGTTGTTTTCCTCCCTTATTTGCTCGATCTCCTCCTGACGGTCCCGCAACTGATCGTTCAAATTTCCCTGCCCGTCCAGTTGGGCGGAAAGGGCTTGTATGATCTCCTCATTCCGCCTCATCTGTTGTTCATTCTCGCTCAGAGCAATCCTGTTCAGCCGCATCTGCTCCTTTACCTGTTGCAAATAACGTTCTTTCTTCAAAAGTTTCCGTTGGTACAAATAGACCAGGACGGCGACGACAAATCCGGCAGCCAATAAAATATACAAAATCAGCTGACGCCCTTGTTCTTCCTTTATTTTCAACAGCAGGTTGCTGCGTTCCAGTTTATTTTGGCTCAGGATGCGTTCCTTGTCGATTCCCATCCGGTTGGCTTCCCAGTTCGCAACCATCTCACTGACCATATACATGTCTATCAGATCGACCGGCTGTCCCACCTTTGCCTTATAGGCCGTATGCAACAACTCGGTTATGTAGAGAATGGATATCTTATATTTGTTCTGATAGCTTCTGTCGACAACCGTCTTGCCATATCGATCCAGCCGGTCCAGGCAAGCCCGCACGGAATCCATTTTCCCCAGATTCATCCAAAGGCAAGCATATGCAAATTCTTTCACCGGATAATCATTGTCGCTCGTAAGCGGGAAACGTTTGTAAAAATCATCCAGCAGGGTCCGGATCTCCTCGTTTCGCCCGGTTGCGTTCAGGCAATCTATATAGTTCCGGACAATATAAAACTCCATCCTGTTATTAAATTTCCGAGCCAAACGAACCGCCTCTTCCATATACAACCGCATCGAATCCGTTTTGCCCAATTGAGCATAGCAACAACCTGCCGTATATAATTCGACCATCCTTCTTTCAGAGCCTTCTTCCGTATAAGGAATCACTCTGTTGCTGGCATCTACAGAGAGGCGACGTTCATTCAACAGAAAATACACACGGGCCAATTTCGAGCCTATATCGATAAACCGGGCCGTATCACGCAAGTTCTCGGCGAGCTGCCAGCCCTTCTTTATGTATTCGATCTCTTCCTTCGACTTGTCGCCGGCCCAATTCTTCTGCATCCCGGCCAACACATATGTATAGGGCAAACGCGGAGAATCGATTTCCTCGAAATAGCGCAAAGCATACTGGATAATCGAGTCATTCATCAAACTGCGCTTTTGCCGGTCATGCAACCGTGTAATCCACCAGCCATATTCCGCCTTTAAGCTATCCGGCAAAAGAGCAGGATCGATCCGCTCTTCCAACCATACGGCCAAACTGTCCGGATTATCCATCAAAAGAGCCTCGGCGACTTCATAATCAGGAAAAGGCGCAACCCTTTTTTCACAAGAGACAAGTATCAGAGCGAACAATAACGAACATATATAAACAATATCTTTCATGCGACAAACAAAATCAATTTACAGCAAAGGTAAAAGATTCTCTCTAAAGCCTGACATTTATTGCATTTGTTTGTTGAAATGTACGACCTGTACTGCAACGAAATACAGAACGGCAGATACGGGCTGACTTATACTTGCGGCGCAAACCGGTTTTGCAGATGCAAGCAAAGGACGGGTCAGGAGGCCTTTTGCTCGATATCCCGTTTCCGCTTCAAAGCCTCCAGGAAGTAATAGTCGGCATAATTCAACGGGACATCTATTTCGCCATTATGCGGAATGCTTCCGACGCAATGCATCAGCAAGAAGTTTCCGTTCGTTCCCAATTCAGCCCGGTAAGCCGGAGAAGCCAGACTTTTCATGATCCGGTCGGCATATGCCTTATAGGTTTGCGGTTCAGGCACATCCATCGTACTGATCTCATACAAAGCGGAAGCGATACAAGCGGCAGCCGAAGCATCCCGGTAATCGTCAGGGATGTTCGGAGCATCCATGTCCCAATAGAACACAAGGTCTTCGGGCGTATTCTTATGATTGAACATAAAACGGACCGCTTTTAAAGCCAGGTCGAGATACTTCCGGTCTCCGGTCTCCCGGTAACACAGCGTCAGACCGTAAATGCCCCAAGCCTGTCCACGGCTCCACGCCGATTCGTGGGCATATCCCTGTGCCGTATGGCGGTTGCGTACGGAACCGTCTTTCATGCTGTAATCCACCACATGATAACAACTGCCATCCGGACGATACTGTTCCTTCATGGTGCGGTCGACGTGCGAAACGGCAACCTTATAGAAAGCAGAGTCGCCGGACAACCGTGTAGCGGCAAACAACAGCTCCAGGTTCATCATGTTATCGATGATCACCGGGCACTCCCAGCCCCGTTCCGAAATCCATCCTCTGTCCACGTCCCACGACTGGATAATCCCTGCCACCGGTCGGAAGCGGGTAGACAAGGAACGGGCGGCTTCAACAATCACCTCTTTGTATTCCGGATCGCCCGTCAGACGCAGACCGTTCCCAAAACTGCAATAGATCATAAAACCGACATCATGGTTCCATTTGATATTTTTGGCATCTTTCACCGCTTCCGTGTATTTCTGCGCAAGGGGCAACAGGCTCTTATCTCCTGTCAGCTCATATAAATACCAGACTGAACCGGGAAAGAAACCACTGCGCCAGTCCGCCAGGTTACAATAATAAACGGAACCGTCCGGGTTCAGCGTAGTCGGGTTCATAAACTTGCCGCTCGCCTCGATCAGTTCGATTTCTTTTCCTATCTGTTTATGGGCAAACTCTACGTTCTCTCCAACAAACCCGTTTCCTGTCCCTCCGCAGGAAATCAACGCGACACTGAGTGCCATGCCCATTAAATGCTTCACTTTTATCATATCTATATTATTATTTATTTTTAATGTAATTACTCTTCTATTCTCCCGACAGGAGAACTTTGATTACCTGTACAGGCTCACCCGATACCGATGCCGACAGGATCGTATATCCTTCTATCGGCTTCTCCGCTTCTGTCCCCCTTTTTGCCGCCTTTGTCATAAAAAAAGCATTGGCGGGCGAAGCAATCTTCAAGGAAAAAGATTTACCGTCTTTCCTGAGAATGGCAGTATTTCCCTTGCATTCGACGTCTGCCGAAGTTATTACGGACCATTGTACCGATTGGGACGGCTTCTGCAACCCAACGCTGTCCGTAACCAGTATGCGGGTGTCATCGAGCATACGGAATGTCCGGTAAACAAAACGGCTCTGTCCGGCATAAGCCGTGCTCATATCCATTGTGACAAAAGGTTGAACGGCTTTGTCATCATATTCTTTGATTTCTCCCGTTCCTGCCGAGTTTTGCAATTTATGATCGATCGACAATGTGTTATGGCTGAAGTTTGAATTGCGGAAGTAAGTCCACCGTTGTCCGTCCGGTTTATAGTCCCAGAATCCGGGCAAACTGTAATTGTCCGTTCCCAGATCATCACTCCATCTTATCCCATTCGTCTCTACTATAAAAGTACCGATATCCAACTGCTGGTGCGCCATATCCGGATCGCCGGTTTTAGCTATCAGATAAAGGCTGTTAGGCGTATTCTTATCTCCATTAAAAACAACAATATCGTTTATTCCTCTGTAGACATTCAATTCCGGTAAGGATTCCGAAACGGAAGAGGATGTATCATACCAGGGAATAGACAAAAAATAAAATCTGAAATAATGTCCATTCTGTACGGTTTTCGACAGTACGTTCCGATAAAAAGCAGCAGCTTCCGGCTGATTGAATGCTTTGCTGAAATAGAAATAAATCGGTTCTGCAGCAGGAGCCGTACTGCCGGAATTGGCAAAATTGAAGATCTTGCCGGAAGGGCTTGTGCTGTGCATATAATACAAGACACTCTTATCCACTCCCTGTATTTCCGAAAGCCCGAAATCCTGGCCGAGATTATCATTCAGCGCTTTTAATAAAAGCGACAGGTACATATTCGTATATCCCCAATAAGCAGGGCCTTCGTAGCAGACTCCATCGGGCGCAAAATGTTTCAGGCAATTGGGGATATATTTGACTGCCTGGCCGATAATATGCCGGGTCAGTTCAGGATAATGCTCTTCTACAGCCAATGCGCCTAATACCATTCCGGTATTACACACCACGTTCCAGTTTGTCTCGCGCTTAGCCCAGGAATCACTGTTCCCGGTTTCATATTCTTCTACAACAAGGTCTAACGCTTTGGTCTTAATGGAAGTTACAACCAGCTTTTTTGTAGAAGGTGCGAGCATATCATACAACCAGTCGTAGCCGATAGCAACTGCTGTCGTCATTTCCGCCACATCCAGATAGTGGACAGGGTCCCAGTCCTGGTAATTGCAAACGTGGACCAATTCTTTTTCCGCCTTCTCCGCAAAACGTCTGTCTCCGCTCAACCTGTAGGCCAGGGCCAGGTTGACCATCCGGTAAACCTGTTCACGACTGACAGGCAGTATGTCTTTCGTGTTTTTTATTTTCTGTCGAGGATCTTCCTGAGGAAGAACCGACAACAAACGTTCCGCCTCTTTCATCAGGCTGGCGCGTAAGCTATCCAATAAAGGTTCTGTTCCGAACAAATCACGAACCCGCTGTTCCTCTTGCTTGCTGAAGAGCAACCTGGGATGTTGGCGCAACTCTTTTCCGGGTTGCCGGACAGGGAGATTCCGCCCCATCGCTACAAAGGAAAACAAAAGGAAAAATAAACCTACTATATTACTCAATCTCATAAACACATAAGTTAAAGGGATTTAATGATCCAAATAAAGGAGACACAGCGTTCACAAAGCCTTCATTATATGCCAATCAGAGCTCCATGACTCTGTGTCTCCATGCTACTATATCAAACTTAACACAACTGCTTAATCAATCGAGGCTACCAACCCGGATTCTGTGTCAACTCTTTATTTCGTTCCCGTTCCACACCGGGTATAGGCCAAAGCATATCACGTTCGGTAAACAGATGGGTATAGATCGGTTCGCCATAGATATTGATCGCATCGACATTGTCAAGCACTTTACGGGCAATCTCATATCCCCAACGGCGCAAGTCACTGAAACGATGTCCTTCCCCGGCAAGCTCGACGGCACGCTCCTTGCGTATCCGTTCGGCCATCTGCTCTTTGCTGTTGACAGCCATCCATGCGGGACCTGAGTTCAAACCTGGCATACCGACACGTGCACGCACCTTGTTGAATTCGGTCACGGCCTTGTCTAACTGCCCCGCCTCGTTATAGGCCTCGGAGAGCATCAAGAGAACGTCGGCAAAGCGGATCAAGGGGAAAGCGAACGGTGTATGCAAACGGTTACTGATCGCACCGCCCTGATCTCCTTCGGTCACGAACTTCCGATAGAGATAAGAGACCCAACCTGCGTTGTTTTGGATCGTACCACCATTGGCATTCCCAGCCAGGTCATGATCTAAGGCAAAGATCAAATCCACATTAGTAGTACGGCCAATATTTCCCATATAGTGTGAATAAGGGACGATTACTGTAGCCATCAATCTCGGATCACGACAAGTATAAGCACTCAGTATCTTGGCCGTATCCGCTTCGCGAAGCCCCACGATAGCTCCTCCTTCCATCTCGATACTGAGAAGATCTTTACGTTCATCAGGAGACATGGCATTATAACCGGGGAAAATATCATCCCAATTGAAGGGGCGGCCATCTTTGAACTCATACATATCCACCAATTGCGTGGAAGGAACCGTATTATTCCAGCAGCTCCCATAGGCACCACGACAACCCATCAGGGCCTGTATTTGCATACCATACTCGGTGCCGACACCACTCTTGTTCTGGATCGAAAAGACCGTTTCCGGACTTTTGGCTCCGTTATAGAGTTTGAATACACGGGCGTAATCGTCGTCGAGGGCATAGCCATAGTTATCGGACTTGTTATAGACGATTTCTTCAAAATCGTTGATGGCAGATTGCCACTCTTTGTCGTAAAGATGCACTTTACCGCGAAGGGCGTAAGCAGCACCTTTAGTAGCACGCCCATATTCACTGGCGGCATGTTCAACAGGGAGGTACTTGATCGCTTCGTCCAAATCTTCCAAAATATGGGCACGTACCTCTTCGAGGCTGCTTCTCAGCTGCTTCAGGTTCATAAACTCCTCGTTGACATTAGTCGATTCGTCATAGTAGGGAACCCCACCGAAAAGATCTGTCAAGGAAAAGTAGAACATCGCACGCAAGAATTTGGCTTCCGCCACGTACTCATCGATCTGTTCGTCCGTGATGATACCACGCATGCCCTTTACCGAACGTATAAAGGTATTGACACGATGTATACCGTCATAGAAGGTCTGCCAATGATTTTGTATTGTTCCGTCACGGTCTGTATAGGTCGACAGGAACATCATATAATAGTTATACCCGTAAGCGATATCTCCCAAATGGTCGAAGCAGAACTGGTAACCGTACGCCTCGTTCAGGCGCAGCATACCATAGATTCCCATCAAGCCTTGATGAGCATGATCGCCGGTCTTGTAAAATGTTCCTTCGTTGACTTTGTCTCCCGGATAGGTTTCCAAATCATAGCAACCGGTGAACGTCATGGCTGCTAAAAGCATTGTTGCCAAATAGATTATGATCTTTTTCATGTTTTCAACTATTTAAAATGTAAGGTTTAAACCAAATGTTGTTAATCGCATAGTCGGATATTTCGTGCCCGACACCTCAGGGTCCAATCCCTTATATCCCGTAAAGGTCAGAGCATTGTCGATGCTGACATATAAACGGAAGTTATCGATCAGGAGTTTTTGCGAGAGATGTTTCGGAACCGTATATCCCAACTGGACGTTTTTCACCCTCAGGTAAGACTTGTCCTGTACCCAGAAGTCACTTGCCACCCGGTTGCGTCCGTCAGTATAGTTCAACAGGCGCGGATAAGTGGCATCCGTACGGCCCGGATACCAACGTCCGTCTGCAATGGTCTTGTTGATTTGGTTACCCCGGCGCACTTGCGGCCAATAGCTGGCGCCATCCAATCCGCTCCAGTACGTTTTCAATCCGGTAGCACCTTGCAGGATACAACTGAAATCCCAGCCTTTCCAGTTGGCGCCGAAATTAAATCCGAAAGTGAATGTCGGGTTGGTACCATTACCGACTTTGATCTTATCGTTGTCAGTGATACATCCGTCCCCATCGATATCCTTATATAAGAAATCTCCGTATTCCGGCTTCTTGTATTGCTTGAAGGCATCCGGATTATTCGCTTCCATAGCTTCCACTATCGCCATATCTTCTTCCGTCTGGATGATCCGGTCTACCGAAAGCACATACTGGACATTGATCGGTTCACCTTCCAGGATCATGTTGGTTCCGTTCAAAGACATTTCGTCACCTTTGAACTTCGTCACTTTATTTTTGACAAATGAGAAATTACCTCCGACAAAATAGTTGACAGAACCGACTTTGTCGTTCCAGTTCAAGCTCAACTCGACACCCTGATTGCGGACTTCAGCCGCATTGGATTTAGGAACGGTAGCATTACCATGTACCAATGGCGCCGGCAGTTCGATTAAAATTCCTTTGGTGTTTTTGACGAAAGCATCGACGGTTCCGCTCAATTTAGAGAACAGGGCAAAGTCCACACCAAAATTCGTGACATAAGAGGTTTCCCAAGTCAATGCCGCATTCGAAAGAGCGCGTTGCGCCATACCGATCTGCAAGGCGTCGTTCAAGACATAATTAGAGGCCTGGTAATACAACTGATAGTCATAGTTGCCCACGGCATTGTTTCCCAACGAACCATACGAAGCACGAAACTTCAACTGGTTAAGCCATGAGATATCTTTCATGAAGGCTTCCTGTTCCATACGCCAGCCCAAAGAGAAAGAGGGGAAATAGCCCCAACGATATTTTTGGGCAAAACGGGAAGAGGCATCGGCGCGGAGATTGGCTTCCAATAAGTATTTCTCGTCCCAGTTCAAATTGACCCGGCCGAAGAATGAACGCATGGACCAATTGGAGTAAGTACCCGTCGCCGTCGCATTGGCAGTGGCGGCATTCAACTCCGTCAATTCCGAAGAGGTCAACTTCTCCTTGGAGGCCTCAAACCAGTTGTTACGATAGGCTTCCTGGCTGGCGCCGACCGTTGCCTGGATGTTCAACCGGTCGATGTCGGTTTCATATCTGACCAACCCGTCCATATTGTTGCGGACAGTCTTGTTGTTGCGGTTAATAACCTTCGAAACTCCGGTTCCGGCAATCTGCAACGTATTGTCATACAAATTCCACAGATCATGAAAAACCGGTTGCTGGTACAGGAACTGGTCGGAAAAAGCATAAGTCCAAGATCCTTCGATCGTCAGCCCTTTCAACGGCCTCAACTGGGCATAAAAACGAGAAACGATGTTATTGGTCGTGCGATTTCCTTTTACGTCGTTCAACATCTTCAAGACATTGTTGGAGCTACTCTGCGGGTCGTCTTCCGGATTGTTTACACCTCCATACCGGCCATCAGGCGCCTGGTAGCAGATACCCGGCGTAGTAGCTTGCATATAGGTATAGAAATTGTCATTCGATTCGGTCTTCAACAAACCCAACTCCTCTTTTCCACGCGTCCCGTAAGCATTGACACCTATGGTAAACCAATCTTTTACTTCCGCATCCAGATTGACACGGGCGCTGTAACGTTCGTACCCGGAATTTTCCATAATACCGGGATTTTTCATGTAATTGCCGGATATATAATAGTGAATCTTGTCAGACCCTCCGTTGATATTGATCGTATGGTTCTGCATCCATCCGGTCTGGAACAGAGCGTCCTGCCAGTCAGAGTTCGGATATTTGACAGGATCACTGTCACCGGCAGCCCGCCACTCGTCGATTTTCCCCTGGCTGAAGATAGCGGGGAGGTCGCTGTTGAGCTGCCCTTCGTTATACAATTCCATATAATCGGCATAATTGGAGACCAAATCGATATGGTTCGCCACTTTCTGCATCGTGACATAACCGTTATAAGAGATTTTCGCCTCACCTGATTTTCCTTTGCGGGTAGTGATCAGAATGACACCGTTTGCCGCACGGGAGCCGTAGATGGCAGAAGAAGCGGCATCCTTCAATACCGAAATACTTTCTACGTCTTGCGGGTTGATATTATTCATGCTGGCTTCCACCCCGTCGATGATTACCAACGGATTGGAATCGTTTAGCGTACCCTGCCCGCGTACACGGATCGTCGCCCCGTCGTTACCGGGACGTCCGCCATTACCGGCTGTTACGGAAACACCGGGGGCCATACCGGCAAGTCCGGCGGAGAGTGAAGTGATCGGACGGCTGTCGACCATCTTGCTCATATCGACAGAAGCGACCGCGCCGGTCATATTCACCTTCTTTTGCGTACCATATCCCACAACTACCACTTCATCCAAAGCTTGTGAATCTTCTTTCAGCAGGACCGTGAAAGAGGTCTTTCCGTTCACCGGAATCGCCTGGTCTATATAACCGATATAAGAAACGGTCAATACGGCATTCGAAGATACCTGCAAAGAGAAACGACCTTCCATATCCGTAACTGTCCCGTTCGTGGTCCCTTTTTCCACTACGTTGGCGCCGACTACCGGGCCGAGTGCATCTTTTACAGTTCCCGTGATCGTGACTTTCGATTGCTGGAATAATGTCACAGCGTGTTTTTCCGTCACTTCCTCCCCGGCACTAACCGGATTGGCCTGGGTAACTCCTGTCGACAAGAATAGTGTGGCCATTCCTGCAAACATCGTTTTCCTAAAGAAAGGAATGTTTAAATCATTCATCATGAATAGGTAGATTTAGATTAATAAATTTTGATAAACTCTGGGGGCAAATGTAGCCGGGCATAAAAAAACGGATCTATACAAAGCGTCCGTTTCTTATATACACACAGTCCAAATAGAAGATTTAACTATTTGAATATAAACGATTAGCTGTTCTATGTAGTTTTTACTGCTCTTTTTTCCTGAATTGAGCGGGCGATACTCCGAACTTCGCTTTAAAGCATCGGCTGAAATATACAGTCGAGGCAAATCCTAACCGGTCCGATATTTCATTCACCAGCAAATCCGGTCGTTCCTGCAACAGGGTTGCCGCACGGTTGATGCGTTGGTTTTGTATAAATTCGCTGGGAGTCATTCCGGTCAGGTTCTTGACTTTTGTAAAGAACGAACTACGTCCCATATTCAACTCGCGGGCAAGAACATTGACATCAAAGTCCGGCTCCCCCATCCGCCGATCGACGATCTCCACAATCCGGTTCAAAAGCTGCTGGTCCAAAGAAGTCGTAGCCAGCAACTGCACATCGAAGTCAACCTGTTTTGTCAACCGGGACTTCAACAACAAACGGTTCCGGATCAGATTATTGCAGCGCATCAACAATACTTTTGCATGGAAAGGCTTGCTGATATAATCATCCGCTCCCTGTTGAAGCCCCTCTATGTTATATTCGACAGAATCGAGAGCCGTCAGCAAAACGACCGGAATATGGCATAAATCGATATTATTCTTGATTTTCATGCACATCTCCATGCCACTCATCAAGGGCATCATGACATCGCTGACAACCAGATCCGGCTTTTCCTCATTCGCCTTCCGCAAGCCTTCTTCCCCATTCCGGGCTAATATAACCTGATAGAAAGGGGCAAAAAGCGTATTCAATATCTGTAGCAATTCTTCATTGTCCTCGACAATCAGGACTTTATAAGAGCCAGCCTTCAAACCGGGGAAGGCTTTATCCATTTCTTCATATTCTTCGGGGGAAATGGAATCCGGCAAAGATTCTCCCTTAATCATCGGTTCGTCCGGGCTTTCCAGAAGAACCGCATTCTTATCATTTTCAAAATGGACCTTTCCCTTCAATAACGTGACTGTAAATATCGTTCCATAGCCGACCTGGCTCTGCACCGCGATATCCCCATGATGAAGATGAATGATATTCTTGCTTAAAGCCAGTCCGAGCCCTGTACCGGGATTGGCTCCCGCGACCTGTTTCCCGTTTTCGGCCTGATAGAAGCGGTCAAAGATATGCGATACGTCATCTGCCGAAAGCCCGATACCCGTATCGATCACTTTTATACGGACCTCATTTTCATCCGAGGACACATGCAATTCTATCGTACCTCCCGGCTTCGTATATTTGAAAGCGTTCGACAAAAGATTGTAAAACACTTTCTGCAACTGATTGGAATCAAACCATAACAACAGATTCTCCTCTGCATTCTGAAAATTAAATGTAATGGATTGTTGGGCCGCTAACTCACAATAGGAAAGATAAATATCTTTCAGAAACGGAATCAGGTTCTGTTCGCAAACATGCAACGAGACATAATTTTGCTCTAACTTCCGGAATTCCAACAGCTCGGAAATCATATTCCTCATCCGGTTTGCATTCTTGCTGATCTTAATAATCCGGTTATACAAGGTCGGAGGAAGGGAAGAACTCTGAAAAAGCATATCTATCTGGCTGATAATAAGAGTCAGAGGCGTCCGGAACTCATGGCTGATGTTGGTAAAGAAACGTAGTTTCGCCTGGTTCAACTCTTCGTTACGCTCTTTCTCTTCCCGTTCCTTTTCAAGGGACAACGCCAGTTTACGCCGGGCATTCAGAATCCGTGCAGTCAGATAAGTGATCGTAAAGACAGTCAGGACATACAGTGCCCACGCCCAACCCGTTTTATACCAGGGTTGGGCGATCTGGATATCCAGAGATATTTCACGGCGGTTCATCAAATGCTGGGACAGATTCTTTTCACGAACCAGCAATGTATATTTGCCGGGATCCAGGTTCGTATAATAAATACTGGAAGAAGAGGTGGAAACCCAATCATGATCAAAACCGACTAACCGGTATTGATATTCATTATTCTTTTGGATATCGATATAATTGGTGGTAGCGAAGTTTATAATCAGATTGTTTTGCTTGTAGTTCAGCCGGATCGATTTGCTGAAAGGAAAAGCCTCCTTCAGTATGCCTCCCGAAACGGCTCCCGGATAGATTCTCTTATTATGAATATATAGCTCTGAAAAATATAAGGAGTAATTCTTTTCCGTCTTATCGAGGTCCTCCCGGTAAAAAGAGGTCAGTCCGTCATTCCCTCCGACAAAGAGTTCATTATTCCGGCAGACCAGAATACCGCAGCCATCCGCAATGGAAGTGATCGGCAAATTCGCCCCTAACGTCGCAAACCGGGTACTTCCGCTGAAAGGATTCAGGAAAGTGACTCCCTTATCACTGGTCACCAGCAACTCTTCCGAATTGGTCTCTGCGACATTGTAACAATAATTGCTCAATAGATGTCCGCTTTCCTGCGAATAATGGATAAAGGAATCGGTCTGTTTGTCATACCGGTACAGGCCGCCTCCCAAAACCACGAAATAGATATCCCCGTCGCGGGTAGTCATGATCCGTTTAGGTTCGAAGTGGATGCCATAGCTGGGCAAAGCATAATGTTTCTGGTTATCCGGATGGGCCAGCTCTATCCTGTATAGAGAAGTCCCGATCAAAATCCATAAGTTTTCTTCCCTGTCGATCGTAAAGCTCTGGGCGTTTCTGCATAGCCATTGGAACCGGTCCGTATCGAGATCCATAACAAAAGTTCCGTTCATCGCGCTTACATACAACTTATCGTTATGAATCATCATGTGGAAGATGATGCCGTCCGGCTTTATGTCTCCTTCCCTGTAATCATCCAGGTAGTTATGAAAAATACCGGTTTTTATATCGTAGCGGGTAAGTCCTCCGTGATGCGTGCCGATATACAAACGGTTCCGCTTCCCGTCATATGCAATGCATTTCAGGTTATTCTGCAATACGGAATTACGGTGACCGGCAGTGAAATATTTAAAGGTTCGTGTCTTACGATCCATGAAGTTCAATCCGCCCCCTTCGGTACAAATCCAGATGTTCCCTTCTTTATCTTCCGCCAGATTCCCGACAAACGAATAGTTCAGGCATTCCTTTCGCAAAGGGTTATCCGTATAATGGGCGAATATTTCCCTTTCCGCATTAAAATAGTTCACACCTCCATAATAAGTGCCTACCCATATCGTTTCCTGAGCATCTATATAAACAGAGAAAACAGAAGAGTGTGACAGGCTACCCGGCAAATGATCCTGTTGATATACTGTAAACTGGTTCGTGTAGGGGTTATATTTATGCAGCCCCATAAAAGTACCGAACCAGATATTCCCAAACCGGTCTTCGGCAAAGCTCCGTATTTGGCTGTTTTCTATATGGAAAGGTGCGGGATTACTCTCCGAATACCAAGTGATCAGCTCATCTTGCGTGATCCTGTACAAGCCACCGGTACGGCAACCGGCCCATATCTCGCCCGTAGAACTTTCAAATAAGCGGTAAAACTCAGGCCCTTCAATCAGACAACGGACTTTTTTATCCTCCTCGATCACATACAGGCCTTCATAAGTTCCGATCCAAATCTTCTTCTCCGAAATCAGCAGGCTGGATATATCGGGGGTGTTTGTCTTCGCATAAAGTTGCAGACTATCCCTTTTTTCATCATACCGGCAGATCATATCGTCATACCCCGTCCATATGTCACCATTTGCCGAGGTAACCGTTTTCGCCTTACAACCGCCGACAACACAAAATTTCTCTTCCCGTATATCATACCTCACCAACGAGTCGCAGGTCCTAAAGAAAATATCCCCTTGCCTGTTTCCGGTGAGATGGTCGCATTCATGTCCGAGCAAAACATTTATGGAACTTTCCGGGTCCAGGTTCTCCCAGCCTTTATACACCCGCATCCGTTCTCCGTCATAGATACTGACACCTTCGCGCGTACCGAACCACATGCGTCCCAAACAGTCCTGATAAATCGACATAACAGAGACCTGCGACAAACCGTCACTCATGCCAAGGTGTTTAAAATAAACCGGATAGACCACTTGGTGTATGAATACAAAACACAACAACAGTAGCAGCTTTTTCATATCTTATTTACACAAACTGATAAAATAGTTTTCTCGTTCCTCAACACAAAGATAACGATATTTATATGATATCATATTCAGGTGAGCAAAATACTATCTTTACATCTTTTCTCAAACAAGCTCCCTCCACTCCTCGTCAGTCAACTGTTGCAGCGGGTCGTTTTCGGTGATAAAACGGTCTGACAGATCGCTTTTCCGTTCCTGTAACCGGCGGATTTTTTCTTCGATCGTACCGGAGGTGATGAAACGGAAAACAAATACCTGCTTCTGTTGTCCGATACGATGCGCACGGCTCTCTGCCTGCATTTCGGCCGCAGGGTTCCACCACGGGTCCAGGATAAAGACATAATCGGCATCAGTCAGGTTAAGCCCTACGCCTCCGGCTTTCAGGGAGATAAAAAAGGCGGAGACCTCTTTATTCCGGGAGAAACGGGCAATCTCGCCTTCCCGGTCCGTCGTACTTCCGGTCAGCAACGCATAGTCCCAGCCACGCGCTTCGAACTCGGCGGCAAGAAGTTTCAGATGGGTGACGAAGGATGAGAATATCAGCACCTTATGCCCCTCGCTCAACAAAGTTTCATAGGCTTCCAACACCTGATCCATCTTCCCGGAACTTCCCGTATATTCCGGAAAAATCATACCGGGATGATTGGCAAGCTGCCGGAGACGGGTGATGCCGTTCAGGGCGATAATTTTGTTCTTATGCCATTCTTCAAGCAAAGAGTTACGCAACGTATTTTTCTCTTTCGTATAAACTTCCTGTTGTTCTTCCGACATTCCGCAATAAACCACCTCTTCCATCAGCGGCGGCAATTCGGGTGCGACCTGCTCTTTGGTGCGGCGGAGGAAAAACGGACGTATCAATTGCTGTAACCGCTGCCGGGCACGTTCGTTGCCTTCTTTTACAACCGGATTGATAAAACGGTTCCTGAAATCCGCCAGCGATCCTAATAAGCCGGGATTGATGAAGTTAAACTGGGTCCACAAGTCTTTCAGTGAATTTTCAATCGGAGTCCCGGTCAACACCAACCGGTTGTCGCTCTTAAGACGCATGACGGCATGATAAGAGACCGAGTCGGGATTTTTGATGTTCTGGCTTTCATCCAGTATCACATATTTGAAGGCATAGTTTTCCAGCAATTCAATATCCCGCCGCAGCAGCCCGTAAGTCGTCAATACTACCGGATAACGGTCGAACTTCTTCCACGGCTCACGGCTCCGCTGGTCTCCGGCATATTCGTACACCCGCAACGAACTGAACCGCTGTATCTCCCTTTTCCAGTTTGGCAACAAGGAGGCAGGGACGACAATCAGCGAAGCCTGCACCTTTTCCGGCACAGCCGTACATACCGGCACGGAATCGGGAGACAAACTCCGGAAATCGGATTGCTGCCCGCATCCTTCATCCGCAAAAAGAGAAAGCTGCCCGAACTTGTCTGCTGCATAAGCAGACGGTAGCGGCATCTGTTCCGTTTCAATCGTCCTGGGTTCCGACGGATCATACAGATATTGTAACAACGTAATGGTCTGCAAAGTCTTTCCCAACCCCATATCGTCCGCCAGGCAACCTCCGAAGCCATTGGCGGCCAGATGCGCCATCCATGTAAAGCCTTCCCGTTGATAAAGACGGAGGGTTGCACGTATCCGGGGAGGAACCGGGATATCTTCTTTTTTCACATACTCTTTCGAGGTGGCCGGAACAGTGTTATCTCTCAACCCGTCGACCAGCCCTAAATGCATCTTGCGCACACGCAACTTTCCTTCCTGCTCGCTACTAAAGCTAAAAAGGTCGCCGTATTTTTCAAACCATTCTTCCGGCAGCAAAGCCACCTTCCCGTCAGGCAGTTTGAACAAACGGTCTCCTTCCAGGATATGCTTCCGGAAAAGGATAAACGGAAATACATGTTCCCCGATCCGGACGGTTATACGAATTTCAAACCAGTCCGGCGTATCTGTAATATCCTGTTCCAAAAGAATATCTCCCACAAAATAGGTCATACCGGAACCGCCACCGACATTCAAAGTAAAATAAGCCTCCAACTCCTCTTTATGATCGTGAAGCCATTCGACCAGCGCATATTCCGATACACAGCCGGCACGTGAGAACTGCGTATCTCCCACTTGCGTGAAACCAAAGCCGCCCAATAAATCCAAGCACTCTTGCTCCTTCCCCTGATTACGTTTGAAATAGCGGACTACGGGTTTTCCCGCTTCTTCCTCCAAACGCGGATAGCAACGCTGCATCGCCTGCCTGGGAGAAAAACAGGCATCGCCATAATAAAAGCGCAACTGCAAAAGCGGACGATCCAAAACAGAAGGTGAAACCGACAGTTCCGCCACACAGGGCCGGTATTCCACTATCATATCAAAACCCGAAGCACTGACCGGATAACGGACCATCATCGGCAAGACGATCTTCTCCAGATACCGGCGCGTCTCGGAAGCGGGGACTTCCACAAATGTCTTTTCCAGGAAAGGATTCAGCCGCGGCATCTCGATCCGTTTGAATACAAGCAGATCGCGTCCCAAGACCAATATGGCGGGCCGTGCACACAAAACAAGTACCGGTTTCTTCCTTTGCAGCGGGATCAAACGTCCTTCCGACTCACACTCCACCGCGTAGCGAAAGACTTGTTCCGTCAGTTCAAACCTGAACGAGGCCTCGGCCAAAGTGACGGGGATAAAAATCCGGTGATGCTCGTATAGGAGTTTAGTAGCCGTTTCCCTGATATACAAAGGGATGGCTGATGCTTGGAGCAGTTCGACAATCTCCCGTTGCTTCCGGTCGATATAGTTCCGCACCGGCTCTCTCCGGGCAGGATCGGAAAGCTTCGTCAGAAACGCATTTACGGTCCGTTCCTTCGAATACACTTTCATCAAATTCTTTTCGGAATAACACTGGGACAGGGTAATGATCTTTTTCTCAGCCGTAGACAAGCGGCTTTCTTGTATAAATGTAGCTTTCTCCTCCGCCTCGAGCACACCCGGCGAAACTTCTCTTGCCAAATACGGGATCAGCAGCGGACCGAAAACAGGATGATTATTAATCGTTACTATTAGCTGGTGGCCTTCAGACATATCTTTTCCTTCAATCTTGCAAAGATAGAGGGCTTTTGTCGATCTGGCAAAAGATCGCCCGGAATTTTCTTCCATACGCACTTCCCCTTATTGTCATATTCCTAAAAAAGCTGCTGGTTCAAATCGAAACTACTACCGCATCTAATTCGGTTTTCTACCCCATAGAATCCGAATGGGTCTTGTTCACATTTGCTGCCTTATACACAAATCATCATTCTTTTGAGAAGTTCTATGCTTGCTCGTCCATAACACATTCTTTTAATCATCTTTAATTTGTTGACAAATCCTTCGGT
>NZ_JACOOJ010000051.1 GCF_014287585.1 Parabacteroides hominis
ATCATGGAAGAGATGGAAAGAAAAAAGTTGCAGGACAGGTATATTCGCTTCGACTGGGCCATCAAGCGTTTGTTGCGCCAGAAGGCCAATTTCGATGTGCTCGATGGTTTCCTGACCGTGATGTTGAACGAAGAAATCAAGATCGTCGAAATCCTCGAAAGCGAAGGCAACCTGGAAAGCGCCGACGACAAGTTCAATCGCGTCGACATCAAAGCTTTGAACAGCAAAGGTGAAATCATCCTCGTAGAAATCCAGAACACGCGCGAACTGCATTACTAGGAACGCATCCTCTACGGCGTGGCCAAAGCCATCACCGAACATATCTCCATAGGTGAAGGCTACGAGAAAATCAAGAAAGTCTACTCCATCAGCATCCTTTATTTCGATATCGGCATCGGAACGGACTATATCTATCACGGGCAGAACCATTTCATCGGCGTGCATACGGGCGACCACCTGCGTGTCAACACGCGCGAACATGATGTCCTCGTCTCTCGCCTTCCCGCCGAAATCTTCCCCGAATATATCTTAGTCCGTGTAAACGAGTTCGACAAAGTAGCTCTCACCCCTTTGGACGAATGGATCGAATACCTGAAAGACGGCACGATCCGTCCGGACACGACCGCACCGGGTCTGAAGGAAGCCCGCGAGAAGTTGAAATACTACTCGATGTCACCCCAGGAACGCCTCATCTACGACCGCCATCTCGACGCCATCATGATCCAAAACGACGTGATTGACACGGCCAAATGGGAAGGGAGAATAGAAGGGAAAGCGGAAGGCCTTGCCGAAGGCATGCGTCAAGTCGCTTCCAAGATGAAAAATACGGGGGTAGATATTGCTACTATAGTAAAATGCACCGGTTTAAGTGAAGAAATAATCCTATCTTTGTAAGGGAGAGTTACATTCGTTTCTCTATTTGTACGGAAAAGGTTCAGATATTAAGAAAATTAGCAACATCAAAATAATGATTTACGTTTCACTCCTGCCAGATTATGAGTATTTGCCCCAATGGTATCGTTTTTATGCTTCGATGTGTGCCTATATAAATATTCAAACATGAATTCTAAATAAATATGTTACTTATTAAACCAAATTTATATGTTATATAAAACAAAAACTACACAATGCATTAATATACAAATACTTAAATCATTGCTAAAAACTCATCGTTGGAAGATTAGTGCATATCAAATGGATAAAATTATACATCCATGCACATTATTAACATCTAAATTTGCAGTGTTCTGATCGTAGTTCTTGAAGAACTCAGATCAAAACACACTTTTGTGAAAAACACAATAAAAAACACAAAGTGCCTATTTAGAGAAACGAGAATTATTATCAATTTATTAATCAATCTGGTGTTATTATGACAAAAGATTTTAAACGCTTTTATGTATCGAGAGCGATGTTCTTGGGAGCTTCCATGCTCTTAGCATCAATCGGGATGGCTTCTGCCAATCCTTCTACCGGTACGTTTGGTTCGGACGAACCCAATCCTGTTGTGGCTTCTCCTCAACAGGCAAAACACAGTATCAAAGGTGTAGTAGAAGATGCACTTGGTCCTATCGCTGGAGCTAATGTCGTAGAAAAAGGTACGACTAATGGAACTATTACCGATATGGACGGTAATTTCTCTTTGGAAGTATCTCCTAATTCGATCCTTGTTGTTTCTTATATAGGATATAAGGATCAGGAAATCCCCGTAAACAATCAGACTTCGTTCAACATTAAACTGGCCGAAGACTCACAGGCTTTGGATGAAGTTGTAGTTGTAGGTTACGGTACACAGAAAAAGGTTAACTTGTCAGGATCCGTATCAACTATTAACGTTGCAGAATTGACAGAAAGCCGCCCCATCACCAACGTCTCTCACGCATTGGCAGGTCTTGCAGCCGGTGTAAACGTACAAGGTTCAGCCAATCAGCCGGGTAACGACAATGCATCAATCAAGGTTCGCGGTCAAGGAACACTGAATGAATCTTCCCCATTGGTTATTATCGACGGTGTTGAAGCGGGTATCAACACTGTTAACCCACAGGATATCGAATCGATGACCGTATTAAAAGATGCCGCATCATCGGCAATCTATGGTTCACGAGCTGCAAATGGTGTTATCTTGATTACGACCAAACAAGGGAAAGCAGGTTCTATTAAGTTGGATTACAACGGGTATGTTTCATTCACATCACCAAGTATCCCCAGCTCTATGGACCCCGTTTCTGATTATGCTACCTACATGGAATTAATCAACGAAGGTTACCTCAATTCTAATTTGAAAGCTCAATTCTCACAGCCTGTTATAGATGAATGGCGTGCAGACGGCGGACGGGATCCGTTAAAATATCCGAATACAAATTGGATTGACGAAACCTTTACACCTTCAACCTCTCACAACCATGTAATTTCCATGAGTGGAGGTAGTGACAAAATTCGTTTCTATTCATCATTCGGTTATCAAAAGAATCCGGGGGTAATGGAAAATACCGGCTTCGAAAAATATAACGGACGTGTAAACATTTCAGCCGATGTAAAACCGTGGTTGAATTTAGGAGCACAAGTCAGCGGATATGTTTCAAATATGGAACCATCTGCCAAATATACGGCAAGTGATAAAAAAGACACATCTGTTGATGATGTGTTCACCTACGCATCAGCAACGACCCCCGGTATGGTATTCCGTGCACCGGACGGACGATACGGAGCTATGAATAATAGTGAGGACGATGCACAATCTGCGAATAACAACCCTTTGATCCGTTTGAACAGCAAAGCTGGTAATATCCGCAAAACCAATATGCGTTCTCGTTTCGTCGGTACTTTGAAACCATTCGAAGGCTTCTCCATTACAGCATCTTACTCTTATGAGTTTGTGGATGAACAGCGCAGTCGGAAACCTGTTTTCATCGACGGTTGGAACTTCCGTGATAACGTGATCACTTACTCCAACAGAGGAAAAACCAACATCATGAATTATGACGGTAAGACCGAACGTTTCTTCGGCGATGTTGTAGCACGCTATGAAAATCGTTTTTTGGATGATCGTTTAGGTTTGAACGCGATGATCGGTGGTAGCCAGGAAATGTATCGCAGTAAGAACTTCTCTGCCACAAAATACGACATGATCGATTTAAGTTTGAACGTGATCGATGCCGCTATCGGTGATGCTACAGCTTCCGGTTCAAGTTCAGAATGGGCTATGCGCTCTTTCTTTGGTCGTATCAATCTGGATTGGGAAAACAAATATTTATTAGAAGTGAACCTTCGTGCAGATCAATCCTCCCGCTTCCTTTCAAATAACCGTACCGGTTACTTCCCATCCGCTTCTGTTGCTTGGCGTATGGACCAGGAAGCCTTTATGGAAGATTGGGTAGAAAAAGGGTTGAGCAATCTGAAATTCCGTTTATCTTATGGTTCTTTGGGTAACAATGCCGTAGGCAACTACGATGCTATTGCTACTTATGCTAATAAACCAAGTTCCGGTTCTGCATTCAACTATACGTTGAACAACGCATTGATATTAGGCCTTGCACAAGCCAGACTGGCCAATCCTGCTCTGACTTGGGAATCTACCTATATGACAAATGTCGGCTTTGATTTCGGTTTAGTTAACAACAAGTTAACAGGTACTGTCGATTACTTCAATAAGAAAACAAAGGATATTTTGATCAACTTGCCCGCACCGGATGTACACGGTACAGCATCCATTCCTAAACAAAACAGTGCGACTGTTACAAACCAGGGTATTGAGATGACTCTCGGCTGGCAAGACAAAATCGGAGATTTCTCTTACGGCGTTAACGGTAACTTTACATTCGTAAAAAATAAAGTCAATAAATTCAAGGGAACAGATAAAGGCGGTATCTCTTATGACGGAGCTAATATTATCTGGGAAGGTCATTCCATTAATTCTCAATATTTATTGCGTGCAGACCGCATTATCCAAACAGATGCCGATTTAGCACTTGTACAACAAATGATCGACAACGCACCGATTGATGAAAAGACAGGTAAAAAGGTGAATCCGTTCGCTGCATTCGGTACACCTCAAAAAGGTGATTTACTGTACAAAGACATCAATGGAGACGGTATTATCGATATGGATGACCGCGAAATCGTCAGCGATGGCCCGAATCCGAAATTCCAATTCGGATTAAACCTGAACGCAGCATACAAAGGATTCGACTTTTCCATTCTGTTCCAGGGACAGGCAGGTGTGAAAGTCTACTGGCAAAATGCGCTGGCAAACACTTCAACCGTACGTTTTGGCTACCAGTTGAACAAAGATGTTGCAGAAGGAAGATGGGTTGAAGGCCGTACAGACGCTATCTACCCGCGCTTATTACAATCCCAGAATCAGATCAACACTCAAATGAGTGATTTCTACTTGGAAAACAAAGCCTTCTTGAAGATTCGTAATATTCAATTAGGCTATTCACTGCCTAAATCTATTACGAAAAAGATGCAATTGGAAAGACTTCGTTTCTATGGCAGTTTGGAGAATTTCTTCACATTTACATCTTACAGAGGATTTGATCCTGAAATCAGCGGGCTGGCTTATCCGGCTATGAAATCAGCGGTTTTAGGTATTAATGTAACCTTTTAATTGAAAAAGCATTATGAATAAGTATAAATTATTTTTCACTTGTGCAGCATCACTTCTATTAATGAGCAGCTGCTACGACCTGGACCGTTATCCGGAAGATCAGTTAAGTGCCGGAACATTCTTCCAGACACAAGACCATGCCGATCAGGCAATGATGGGTGTTTACAGCCAAATGACACACAACGATGTTTTCGGCCGTCAGTTCGGTTTTGATTGTTTAGGTGGCGTAGGTGCCGGATATGACGCACCTTCGTATCCGAACATCGGCCGTGGTACTTATACCACTACGGAAGGAGCCGTTGGCGATAAGTTCAAACAGTTGTATGAAGGCGTCACACGTGCTAATATCGTATTACAGAACGTCGACCAATGCGATATGTCCGACGAACTGAAAACCCGCTACAAATCGGAAGCCCGTTTTATGCGTGCTCTCTACTATTTTACCTTACTCGACTTTTGGGGTGGAGTTCCAATCTATGATGAAACAACTATCGTAGCAGAAGACTTCTCCAATATGTTAAACCCAAGAAGTTCGGCAGAAGAAGTCCGTACATTTATTATTAAAGATCTGGATGATGCGATTGCTAATTTACCGGCAGATTGGGATGAATCAAACAAAGGACGTGCAACATCTGGGGCTGCAATGGCTCTGAAAGGAAAAGTTCTCCTTTACAACAAACAATACCAGGAAGCTGCAACATGCTTTGAAAACGTTATCAACAGCGGTAAATATGCTTTGTATTCAGATTATGCAAATCTGTTTAAACCCGGTGGGGATGAAAGCTCTGAAATGATCTTTGCAATTCAGAATATCGGTGGTGTCGGTACTGATTTCGGTATGCCAATGACATTTTTTATGGGGAGTCGTGCATCTTACGGAAGTTGCTGGAACAATGTAATGGCTGCTACAGACTTCGTTGATTCCTACGAATGGAAAGACGGACGAACTTTCGATTGGGATGAAGTAATTCCGGGATTCAATGAAAGTGATGCTATTAAGCAAGAAACATTCTATGCAACTTTGAATAAAGATTTAAACGAAGTAACCACTTATCCTGCAGCAAAAGATAAATTGTTAGAGATGTACAACAAACGCGACCCACGTATGATGGCCTCCATCATTATGCCGTACACTACTTATAAAGGTTGGTATTCTAACGCCCCTATGGATACAGAATATGTTATCACAGAAAAATCCGGACAAACAAATGAAAAGAACGGTTTCATTCGTGTTAACGGAAACTATGAAATGTATCTGTGGCGCAAATTTGTTGCCGAATACGATATGAACGGTGCTATTAATAATCGTGAAGATACACCGATCAACTTCCCGCTGATTCGCTATGCGGACGTATTGTTAATGTTGGCTGAATGCTACAATCAGACAGATCAGCAGACTAAGGCTGTCGATCTGATCAATCAGGTTCGTGCACGTGTCGACATGCCGGGACTTAACAGCGGCCCAAGCCATCTAAAGGCAACTACCAAAGAACAGGTATTCGAACGTATCAAACATGAACGTGCTATAGAACTGGCTGGTGAAGGGTTGAGTTTCAGCGACATGAAGCGTTGGGGACTACTGGAAACTCTGGCCGGAGAAGTCAAAGGTTTCACCGGACAATTCTATTATAATCGTGTTGTTCAGTCTCGTGACTATTTATGGCCGATTCCGAATAATGAAATTCAGAAGAATCCGAGTCTGAAAGAAAATCAGAATCCAGGATGGTAATCATCTACCATTAAACAAATAAAAGGGCAGACTGTTATGTCTGTCCTTTTTCATTATATTTGTAATCTATATGCTTCAATCGGAAAAAGGGACTATATATGAAAAAAGTTTTTTATATCATTTTATTATTATTATGCCTCGGTACTGTTTCTGCCCAAGACAGCCTTTTAGAGAACAGTGTCTCTAAAGAGGAACTATCTTCAATATTAGCAGCAGATGAACATTGGATCTCATACCCATCTTATCAGAACCGGGAAAAGTGGGAACATATAGCCACACCGGAAATCAGGCAGAATATCATATCTGATGGAGAGAAAGCACTTTCCCATATTTGGAAACCGGATTTGGCGACGGATTATCTGGCCTACAAACGTACTGGAGAAATCTTGACCGGTCGTGAAAACCATATGGCATTAATATCTCTCACCTTAGCCGAGTTAGTAGAAGGCAAAGGACGTTTTATGGATGCCATCATCAACGGGGCATGGTTTTTATGCGAGACTTCCTGGGTACATTCGGCGCACGCTTATTTCCAGAAAGACCAGTCAGGCCTGCCGGATCCGGACGAACCGACTGTTGAACTTGTTGTAGCCGATATCGGTGCGCAAATGGCTTGGACCTATCACTTTTTTAAAGAAGAATTCGATAAAGTCAGCCCGCTTATATCCAAAAGAATAAAAAAGACTGTCATAGAACGATTGATCGATCCTTATTTTTCCCGTACCGATTATTGGTGGATGGGGCTACATGGAGAAAAAAATGTAAATAACTGGAACATTTGGATCAATTATAATGTATTGCAAGCCGTCATGCTATTGGATGACGATCGACGCCAAAAGACTGAACACGTATACCAGTTGATGCGCTCAGTCGATCGTTACATCGACGTGCAGCATGAGGATGGGGCTTGCGAAGAAGGTCCGACCTATTGGGGACATGCCGGAGCTAATTTAGTAAAATTCCTGGACCTGCTATATCGTATTACCGATGGAAGCATTAATATTTTCAATCGGGAAAAGATACAAAATATAGGGAAATACATCTATCGCGTCCATATTTACAACCGGTATTTTGTAAACTTTTCAGATGCCGGAGCGGTCTGCAACATCAATTCCGGAGCGGTTTACCACTATGGCAAATGTATCGATGATCCTGTCATGACTGGTTTTGCCTCTGATTTTGCCAGAATCAGCAACTGGGCAACCACACTTCACCGGGGAAGTATTTTCGCAAGGGTTTTGGACGATATTGTCATGTCAAAAGAGATTTTGAAGGGAAAAGGTCGCGACATCAACTTCCTTTCTTATTATTTCAAAGACTCCGAACTTTGTGTCGCCAGGGATGGAAAGAAATTAAATGCAGGATTCTTTTTTGCCGCACACGGAAGCCACAACAATGTACCGCACAATCATAATGATGTCGGTAGCTGCATGCTTTATTATAACGGTTTGCCAGTCCTAATCGATGTCGGTGTCGGACGTTATACTCGCAAAACATTCAGTTCTGAACGATATTCAATCTGGACCATGCAGTCCTGCTATCACAATCTGCCGACCATAAACGGCAATGACCAGCATAACGGAGAAAAATTCAAAGCAACTGATGTACATTTCAAAGATACCAAACAAAACGCCTGTTTTTCTGCAGACATTACGAATGCTTATGCAGCAGAAGCAAATATTAAATCCTGGATTAGAACGTATCAGCTAAAACGTAAAAAAGAATTTATTATTTCCGATAGTTGGTCGTTAAATAAAACAACAGGAGAAACAGTTCTAAACTTTATGACGGCCTGTGATATAGAAGAACAAGACGGTTCACTATTCCTGAAAAGAGACGATATGAGCATACAGATCGTGTATGACAAAAAGCAACTGTCTCCAACAATAGAGACTATCAAAATTAATGACAGTTCCCTATTGTCTTCATGGACAAGCGGAGTACTTTACAGAATCCGTTTTTTTATAATCAATCCGCAACAAAAAGGCAAATGCAAAATATCATTACGTCCTATAAATCAATAAACATATGTATAAACAACTCAATCATTCCAACCATGATGTGGCATATCTTTTAGGGGGTATCCTTCTTTTCTCCTTTCAGGGATGTAAAGAAAAGCCTGTTACCACCCTGGATTTATCAACCACTCCTAACATCATCTACATCTTCCCCGACCAGATGCGTAACCATGCGATGGGTTTCTGGAGGGAAGCGGGATTCCGGGATGCGGTGAATTTTGAGGGGGATCCGGTTCATACGCCTAACTTGAACCGGTTTGCGAGAGAATCTGTTGTGCTGACTTCGGCCATGAGCAACTGCCCGCTGAGCAGTCCGCACCGGGGAATACTGTTGACGGGGATGTTTCCGGAACATAGCGGAGTGCCTCTAAACTGTAATGCCAACCGTCCGATCAGTTCATTGCGTGAAGATGCGACCTGCATCAGCGACGTGTTCAGCCAGGCAGGCTATAATTGTGCCTATATCGGGAAATTGCATGTCGACTGTCCGACTCCCAATGACCCGGAACGTCCCGGAAAATATGTGGAAGACCGTGTTCCGGCCTGGGATGCCTATACGCCGGCAGAACGCCGGCATGGTTTTGATTACTGGTATTCGTATGGAACGTATGACGTGCACAAACATCCGCATTATTGGGATACGGAAGGCGTAAAACATGAAATCAACGAGTGGTCGCCCGAACATGAAGCGGACAAAGCCATCTCCTATCTGCGGAATGAGGGGAACGTGCGGGACCCTGAAAAGCCGTTCTTTATGATGGTCAGCTTTAATCCGCCCCACAGCCCGTATGCCTCACTGGAAGATTGCATGGAGGAAGATTACAACTTATACAAAGATCTCCCGTTGGACAGCCTGCTGATTCGCCCGAATGCGAACCGGAAAATGGAAAAAGCACCTTCCGTACGTTATTACTTTGCATCGGTGACAGGCGTCGACCGGGCTTTCGGACGGATATTGGATGAACTCAAAAAACAGGGATTGGACAAGAACACCCTCGTCATTTTCTCTTCCGATCATGGAGAAACCATGTGTAGCCAAAATACGGACGACCCCAAAAACTCGCCTTATGCCGAAAGCATGAATGTCCCGTTTATGGTACGTTTTCCCGGAAAAGTAACACCCCGGATCGACAGCGAGCTTTTATTGTCTTCCCCTGATATCATGCCGACCATACTCGGACTGTGCGGACTGGAAAAACAGATTCCGGCAGCCGTGGAAGGGCGGAATTATGCCGGGCGTTTTACAGGAAAGGATTCTTCCGTTCCTTTGCGCCAGGGTGCTTTGTATATCAAAAATGTCGATGGGGACAAGGATGCCGAAGGAAAAGTCATCTCTTATTTTCCGGTGGCGAGAGGAATCAAAACACATCAATATACAATGTCGCTCACAATCGACCGGAAGACAAAAGAACTTAAGGACGTCCTTTTATTTGATGACCTGAAAGATCCGTATCAGATGCAGAATCTCCCCTGGCAGGAGAATAAAGAGATCGTATCCGACTTATGCAAACAAATGGTTCCGTTGCTGAAAGAGGCGGATGATCCGTGGTATAAAGAACAAATACTGAAAGAACTGATCCCTTACGGGGACTAAGGCCAAAGACGCAAAGGAGGTGTGTCAAAATATACTTGTCCCCGCGCTTGACGCGGGGCCGCAAAAGAACAGGCCTTATCAATCAGATATTTATACGGTCAGTCTTCATGCGATCCCGCGTCAAGCGCGGGAACAAGGTAGTTTTGACACACCTTCTTTTGTGTGCTTTTTTTACTTCACCGTCCAGACCACTTTATCATTCACAGGATTCTTCTTTTGGGTGGAACGAGCCTCTATCGTGTTCTCCCCTTCCTGCAAAGCAACACCTTTCCATTCGAATGTCGCATATTCGTCCGGCTTTTGTTTGCCGATGCTTTTTCCGTTTACAAACAATTCGACTTCCGGTTGATTGGAGAAAATCATGATATCCGTTACAGCTAACGAGCGATCGCGATGGCGACGGTTCGTGATATAAACGAACGGTTCGTCTTCGTTCCAGTTAGCCTTATAGAAATAGAAAGCATCTTTTTTCACCTTGCGGTCGAAAGTCACCAGACCTTTGTCGTTGATACCGGGACGATCGCCTTCCACGCGATGGGCCGCACCGAAATCAAACAGGTTCCAAATAAAAGAACCCCAAACGAACGGACGTTCCGCCAATGCTTTCCAGTTTCCGATATGATAATAAGTCTGGTAATTCTCCGGATGCCACCAACCGGAAGCAATCCCCCGTTTCACGGAATCCTGCTGATGGTAGATGCTCGCTCCTGCTCCATATTCGCTGATGGCGATCTTATATTCCGGGTGTGCCTTGTGATTGGCGTCCAGCCATTTCCCCATATCGGACGGTGAACCGCCATACCAACCGAAATACTGGTTCCAGGCAATCACATCGGTTACCTTATTTATATCATCGTCATAAGAAAGGAAGCTGGCAGAAGTCGTCAGGCGTGTCGGGTCCTCCTTATGAGCCAGGTCGTTCAGTTCCTCGATATATTCGGTCGGGTTGTCTCCGATGGTCTTCAACTCATTGAACAGTCCCCAGAAACAGATCGACGGATGGTTATAATGCTGGCGGATCAACTCTTTCAACTGCTCTTTCCCGTTCTCGCGGAAAGAAGGCTGGTTGATGTAGCCTCTATCCTGGTATCCGCCCGGCCCGATCTGCGGGATTTCAGCCCAGGTGACAATTCCGTATTTATCCATCAGGTCATAAAAGTAAGTCGCTTGGGGATAGTGGGCCAGGCGAACGGCATTCGTTCCCATCTCGACCATAATGGCGGCATCTTCATCGTGGTGCATTTTATAAAGCGCATTCCCCCTTTCCGCCCGATCCTGGTGGCGGCATACCCCTTTCAGTTTCAGATGTTCGCCATTCAGGAAGAAGCCTTCCTCAGCATCTACATGATAATAGCGCAAGCCTAACGGCTGTACGATCCTATCGATTATCCGGCCTTCGGAGAAAAGGGATATTTCGGCCTTGTACATGAACGGATCTTTGCGGCCATTCCACAAATGGGGGTTCTGTATTGTCAAATCCATTCCGGTTGTGGCCCAGTCATTGGCATCCACCGTGACCTTTATATCCTGCTGTTGGACGAGCTTATCGCCATCCCAGATCTTGACGTCCACTTTTACGGGTTGCGCCGTCGCGCTTCCGTTAGAGACGAGCACTTTCGCCTGTACATCGGCCTGCTCTTTCGTTACTTTATTCTGAATCAGATAGACACCGGGAGAAGCATAGTCGGTCAACGAGATATTAACCGGATCCGTTATGATCAGATTCACATCCCGGTAGATGCCTCCATAGAAGTTAAAATCGCCGACTAACGGCATGACATCTTGTTGCAAGGCGTTGTTGACCTTTACCAATATCCGGTTGTCGGCATCATATTTCACCTTATCCGTAATCTCGAATACAAACGCGCCATATCCGCCACGATGCTCGCCGACATGGACATCATTAATGAAAACATTCGCAATTGTATTGACTCCTTCAAAACGCAGGAAGAGGCGTTTGCCTTTCCATTCGGGTTTTACAAACAGCGTTTTGGTATAGTTACCCATTCCGCGATAATAATCCTGTTTACCGGAAAGGGCATCGCCACTGTTCCAAGTATGAGGCAGGTTCACGCGTTCCTCGCTTTTAAACTGTACCTGATGGGAAAAACGGAACATCCAGTTCTCGTTCAACAGGATTTCCTTACGTGCAGCAAAGACTGAAGTGCTGATAAAAAGGAGTATCAGACTAAAGATTGTGTGTTTCATGTTTACAAAATTCTTTATTTACGGTTCAAAAGTAGGTAATTGACGGCAGAGAGACGAGCACAATTTGTCTAAATGGACGGATAGATTTGTCCGAGAGCGCCATTTTAAATAAAAAAGCTCCCTTGCCGTCAGTCAAAACAAACGGCAAGGGAGCTGCCCTCAAGCAAGATTGGCTTTACATCGCTTGTTCGCCGCCACCGGCGCTATTGCCTTCTCCACCGCCTTTAGTATCGTCGTTGCTGATACCGCGGCGGACTTTCTTGATCTGGCCTTTCATCGTACCGAAACGATAAGAGACACTCAAACGGAATTCACGGGCATGACGCCAAGTAGTAGAACGGTCCACAAACCCTTCACCTGTCGTAGTCGATTCCATCTTCATCGTTTTCCAGAACGGGTTCTGCGCACCCAAAGAGACGGAGAGTTTCTTTTTCAGGAAATCCTTACTGATATTCAAACCTGCAAAATAGAAAGGAGATTGTTCACTCTGCAATTGGATCCACGGGCTGAAATAACCTCCATGCAAATTAATACGGAAATCTTTCGGCAAATTAAACTGTGTTCCTGCAAAGATTCGACCGGCCACACCATCCTTTGTCATACCTAATGCTTTCTTGCTGTCGATATTCGTATAGTCGAATCCACCGTTCATATAAATACGGAACAGAGGAACCGGATTCCAGCTGCCATACAAGAACAATCCGACCTGCTGACGTTTTCCCATATTCCCATAAGTGCTATAAGAAGCTCCGTTATATTGAGAAAGCGGATTGGATTCCGGGAAGTTTGCTATTATCGTATATCTTTCGATTGCATTATTAACGAATGTATAGCTTAAACTTGCATTGATACTGAACTTCTGGGCAAACTTGCTAAAGTTGAAGTTCACATTATTACTCTTTTCCGAATCCAGATTCGGATTACCTTGCGAGATACGCTGCGGGTCGATATTATTCAAATACGGATTCAGATACCAGATACCCGGACGCTGGATACGCATATTATATCCTAAACGCAATTGTGAAGACATGTCTAACTGGTAAGTCAATGTCGCATTCGGAACAATGTCAAAGTAATTTGTCTTGAAGTTTTCTTCCGGCGCCTTGGCAAACTCCGCATTCAAGCTGGTTCCTTCTGCACGGACACCGGCTTTAGCGCCGAATTTATTGAACTTGACCATATATCCCAAGTAAGCGGAATAAATATGCTGAGTATGGCGGAAATCGCTATTACGCTGCGAAATATCCTGCCAAGCATTTAAAGAATCCTTTACCTGCTCCAATGTATTACTCTTGCTCTGGCGGTTTATATATTTCACACCGGCTTCCAATGTCTGATCTTTAAACAAGGGAGTCGTATAATCGACCTGCGCCGTATGTTCCGTCGTAGAAGCATCATTGATATTCCAATTGGGATAACGATAAGCCTGACTATAAACACCTTCCAGACCTTCAAGCCGGGAATGCCCTTCATTGTCATTGGGGGATTGGCTGAAGCGATAAGACAAAGTCAGCAATTCATCTTTCTTACTGGTCGAATGCTGGAAATCGACATTGACATCCGTAGAGCCGAATGTTCCTTTTGAATCCGAATAGCGTTTGTAAGAATACATCTGAGTCGGTTCTCCATCTGTCAGATCGGTCCGATTGACCTTATCTGCAATCAGCTCGGAAAGGTTAGTTGATTTTCCACGGAACAAATTTATACCTACGCTTAATAAGTTCAACGTATCGATCTCATAACTTCCTTCCAAATAACCGTATTGGAACGGGCCTTTGTTTTTGCTACGTCCCTTTTCATTCAACAAAGAAGACGGACGGGTAAAAGTCTCGTCACCCTGCTGGTATTGTACTTCCTGCTCATCCCGCACCGAATAGGTATCGTTCCAGGGAGAATTACGATGGTTATAACCATAATTAGCTGTAATACCGAACTTCCCTGCCTTCATAGACACATAACCGCCGCCGCCGAAGCTACCCATTGTACTGGCATTGGTGCGAATTGTTCCCGTATATCCCTGCAGTGCATTCTTGGTTGTAATGATATTGATAATACCACCAACACCTTCAGCATCATATTTAGATCCCGGATCGGTAATGACCTCGATATTCTTGATAGAACTTGCCGGCATACTTTTCAATACATCGGAAGCATTTTCACCACTCAACAGGTTCGAGGGTTTGCCATTCATATAGATTTTATAGTTCGAAGATCCTTTCAATTGGATTTTGTCTTCACCATCCACTGTTACCATCGGGACTTTACGGAACATCTCCAACGCATTGCTGGTTTTAGCTTCCGGGTCGTCTTCCAGGCTATAAGTCAATTTATCGACCTCCACCTTGACCAACGGCTTTTGGGCTGTTACGGTAACCTCGTTTAACTGCTGGGTATCGTCATTCATAAACAGCTTGCCGAAATTCACGACTTTCTTGTTTTCCGACAATGTAAATGCTTTCTTAACAGGAATTTTTCCTAAAGACTCCATTGTCATCACATATTTACCCGGCTTGTTCATCGTTGCCGTGAACTTACCATCATCATCGCAAGCCAACAATTTCACAGGATTCTGTGGCGCGGAAGCCAAAGCTATCCTCAGTGTGGCATAAGGTACGGACTCATTGGATAAAGAGTCGACTACTTGCCCCTTAATTGTAAAGGCAGCTGATCCGCTTCCGGTTTGCGCAAACACTGACGCAGACACAAAAAGTACCAGCATTAAGTAGAGCAGTTTTTCTTTCATTAAATTTGAGAATTTAGATATTATCGATTTAAACAAATTAAAAACAGTTGCAAAAGTAACTTTATCTACGAGGCATTCGTAACTTTACAGTTTAAAGAATTGTAAAAGTTGTATTTTGGTGTTCGATTTCGGCAGATTTCACCTATTTTTGTAGAAACCAATCATAAAAAGACAAGTTTATGAGAAAATTATCATTCATTTTTGCAGCGTTGCTGCTCGTCGTCACTATGCATGCACAGGATCTGAAAACAATCAAATTAGACTCTCCGGACAAAAACAGAGGCAGTTCCGTTATGAAAGCATTATCCGACCGCCACTCCGACCGGGAATATGCAAGCAAAGAACTCAGTTTGCAGGATTTGTCCGATTTACTCTGGGCCGCAAACGGCATTAACCGTCCGGATGGCAAACGGACAGCGCCTTCTGCTCTGAACAAACAGGATATCGATATTTATGTCATTATGAAAGAAGGCGCTTACCTGTATGACGCCAAAGCAAACAGCCTGCAACCCATTGCCAAAGGCGATCACCGGGCAGCGGTTGCCGGCAGCCAGTACTTTGTCAAATCGGCGCCGGTCAGCCTGGTACTCGTTTCCGATCTTTCACGCTTCGGAAACATTACCGATCACACCAAGCTGATGGCAGCTGTCGATGCCGGTATCGTTTGCCAGAACATCAATATTTTCTGCGCTGCCGCCGGTCTGGCAACCGTTCCCCGTGCCACGATGGATCAAGCTGCCTTAAAACGAATCTTGAAACTAACAGATAGCCAATTACCCATCATGAACAATCCGGTGGGATATCCACGGAAATAAAGAGGAGCACCAGAAGCATTCGACTGTAATACAATATTTAATAACTATAATGAAGGCCATAGTTCTTAGAGAACTATGGCCATTTCTTTTCATCAGTAGAAGAATGAGGATATTTAAAACGTTATGGTTTAGCCTATTATATCATAGAGGTAATTCCTTGCCTAATACCTCTTACTTCATATCAAGTACGATTATTTAGCCTATAATAGTTAAAATGCGCAATAAGATTAATTCTTTACAACATATTTCGACAATTCGAAAATAAATTTATAATTTTGAAGGCCATAGTTCTCTAAGAACTAAATCCCATTCGAACAACACATCATGGATGAGAAAACGGACATAAAGATATTCAATAACATTTTCGTTACCCATCGGGACCGATATATCCGGTTCGCCTATTCTTATACATACAATCAAGAAGCAGCGGAAGACCTGGTGACGGAAAGCCTGATGTACTATTGGGAGAACCGGCATCGGTTAGAGGAAGTCAAAGACATACCTTTATATATATTAGTCACCCTAAAAAACAAATGCTTAGACTATCTTCAACGGGAACGAACATGGAGCAATATTGCCGAAAACTTATTATCGAACAAAGAATGGGAATTACAAATGCGTATCTCCAGTCTGGAGGCATGCGAGCCGGAAACGTTATTCAGCAATGAAGTACAGGAACTTATTAGCAAGGCCTTAGCCAAATTACCGGAAAAATCCAGTCGCATATTCATTATGAGTCGCTATGAAGGAAAAAATTATCAAACAATTGCCCAAGAGACAAATCTCTCTGTTAAAAGTGTTGAGTTCCACATTAGCAAAGCTTTAAACGTGCTACGAAAAGAACTGAAAGATTACCTCCCCTGCCTACTATTTGTATTCGATTTCTTCTACAATTAATAATAGGTTCTTTGTTTCACAATTGAACAGAATCTATTACTTTTGGCTTGATCCAAAAGTAACCAAAAGTTCAAGGCCGAACCTGCCTCGCTACTCCGTTCCCTCCGTTCGCTGTCGCGTCTGAAACTCGCTTCGCTCAAACAGCAGACGCTCCGGGCGCTCACTGCGGTCTCTCCGCTTAACGCTCGCCAGCTTAGGCCGGAGATAGAGCCTGACGGCTCTTTGGGGATTGCCGATACCGCCTGCTTCTTTGCGATCCCGCATCAAGTGCGGGAAGCTCTCTTTTGCCGTCTGCTTCAGCAGACGGATAGATGATTGCTCCGGCTTTGCCGGTTCCTCTGTGGGTTTTTAACCCCTTTAAATATAATCCATAAAAGGGGCTGAAGCCCACAAAGGAAGAGGCTTTGCCTCCAGACCTTTTAAACGTCTGCTGAAGCAGACGGCAAAAGAGAGGATGAAGGGGCTTTGGGGATCGCAAAGAAGCAGGCGGTATCGGCCATCCCAAGAGAAAGCGGAGCTTTCTAAGAAAGGCCTAAGCGGACGGGCGTCAAGCGAAGGGTGAAGACGAAGCGAAATTATACACCTAATTCTCTTTTTAACCACACCTTCATCACGGGATCGGGAATAATGGCTTGACGCTTCTCGATCTCGATAAGCTCTTTCTTGACCAATGCACGTTTTACGATGCTGACATTAGCCGATGAACCGAGTTGATATTTCTGCAAAACTTCTTGCGTGGTAAATTCGCTATGTACCCCATCAATAATGGCTCGCAAAAAATTCATCTGATAGGTCGTAAGGCTCTCTGTCTGCTTCTCGAACAACGGTGTATTCTGGTCGATGATATCCTGATATGCCTCCTCGAAATCTTGTTCCGTAGCAACTTTATCCGTATGAATCCATACCAGCCACGCCAACTGCTGCACATACGAAGAGTGATTATCCACTCTCTGACAGATCTTCTCGGCCAATTCTTTTGAAATCTGCTTGCCCGTTGCTTTAAAACGACCGCATATATAATCCACCCAATCCGCCGTCCCGATTTTTGTCAAATAAATAGCATCGCCGAACTTATAGAACGGAAGGCTCTTTTTTTCAAAGAGTTCGTTCATTAAATGTTTTTTGCTGCCGAATAAGCAGTAAGATACCGATTTCTGCAATTGCCAGATTGAACGCAAACGCTTTTGGAATGTTTTGGAATCTTTGAATTCGGCAATTTGCTGGAACTCGTCGATGCAAACAATGATATTGCAACCTTTCTTTTGCGCTATCTTTTCAGGGAGTTGCAGGATTTCATCGATCTCGTTGCTCTTGGGATTCATTTCAAGCGATATGGAGAAATCCGTCATCAGATCGGCACCCAACGATATTTTAGGACTGATTCGTGAAAGAAATAATTTGGCATGTTCCAGCCATTCATCCAACTTTGAAGAGGTTTGTTTGAGAATGGCGGAAGCAAATGCGTCATAGAAATCCCTGTCGCTACGGCAAGAAAAAATATCGATATAAACGACTTTCAATTTGTCGGACTGCGCCAAGCGACACGCTTTCTGCACCAAAGAGGTTTTACCCCAACGGCGAGGCGAGATCAGTACCGTATTCACTCCATGCCGGAAATTCAGTACCAGTCGAGAGGTCTCTTTCTCCCGGTCGGTGAAATTATCGCCCGATGTTGCAACACCGAATATAAAAGGTTTATTCTCCATAATCTTCAAATGTTATTCTGGGAGCAAAGATAAGTAATATATTTATTACTAACAACATTATTACTAATAAGTCTATTTCAGGCGAATGCGGAGTCTTTGACCGGAGTAGACCGGACGGTTAAGCCTTGATCTTTTGGTTACTTTTGGATCAAGCCAAAAGTAACAGATAAATCAGTATTTAACCATTGCCCTTTTACTTTCATGAAGTTCCCTTACTGGGAAACTCTCGTTTCCTAACGAGGAAACTTGCGTTTCCAGCATAGGGAACTCTCGTTTCCTGCCGAGGGAATTTCCGTTTCCTCCAGGGGGAAACTGTAATAGGCTGGTTATTAGTGTTTATCAATACACTGTTTTGAGATCCGTTTATTACTTCATTCAAAGTATATCAGGTACTTGTATTTTATCCCTAAACTAAGGAAATATATTGCCCAAAGGGTATTGTTTTGTCCTGTAACCCATATATTGTGGGAAATTACGAGCATTTTTTCTTGTTGATTCGGAAAACCTATTTACCTTTACAACGATTCAGTAGTGGGCAGCGGCTCACGGAGCGCGGGATCAGTTACATATTGTAAGCATTTTACGAAGATTATTCCAATTCAAAAATTAGCAAATTTTTAGCACAATGGGATAATGGACAGTAAATGCTTGCGTTGGTTACGTATAGTTTATCTACCATTGTTATGGGAAGAGTGTGTTATATCGTATAAGGCGCGGGCTTTGTTCTATTATTGTTACGCGGGTGTTTGTCGATACCTACAAGGTGATAATAGACAATTGACCCGCGTTTTTTTATGCCCCATCCGCCTCTCTTTTGCCGTCTGCTTCAGCAGACGGTTTAAAGGATTTAGAGGCAAAGCCTCTTCCTCTGTGGGTTTTTAACCCCTTTCATTGATTGCATTTAAAGGGGTTAAAACCCACAAAGGAATCGGCAAAGCCGGGAACAATCACCTATCCGTCTGCTGAAGCAGACGGCAAAAGAGAGGCTGCGGCATGAGGCTTGCCTCACTTGAATCTCATAGGAGCAGGCGGTATCGGCAATCCCCAAAGCCCCGTCAGGCTCTATTTCCGGCATAGGCAATTCTCGTTTCCTGCCGAGGGATTTTCTGTTTTGAGATCCGTTTTTTACTTCATTCAAAGTATATCAGGTACTTGTATTTTATCCCTAAACTAAGGGAATATGTTGTCCAAAGGGTATTGTTTTGTCCTGTAACCCACATATTTTGGAAAATTACGGGCATTTTTTCTTGTTGATTCGGAAAACCTATTTACCTTTGCAACGATTCCGTAGTGGGCAGCGGCTCACGGAGCGCGGGATCAATTACATATTGTAAGCATTTTACGAAGGTTATTCTGACTCTAGAATCTAGCAAATTTTTAGTATACCGGAATAATAGACAGTAAATGCTTGCGCTGGTTACGTATAAATTTATCTACCATTTTTATGGGAGGATTGTTATATCGTATAAGGCGCGGGCTATTGTTTTATTATTGGTATACGGGCTTTGCTAGAGCCTTAGAGTTAATAATAGACAATAGACCCGCGTTTTTTTATGCCCGTTCATAATCATTCGCGGGGAGTTGTTTCTCCCCTTCGTGAAATTAGTTGTTGGATTTTTATACACTATTTTATTAACAATTAATTTTTAATGATTATGAACAAGAGATTTTCTACTCTTTTGGCTACCGCTCTGGTAGCTGGTGGACTGTCTTTCAATGCGGCTGCTACAAGCTATTTACCTTCAACGGTAGATAATGGAAGCGTAAAGGAAGGCGTCAATGCGTATTTAAAGGCAGGAGACAACTATTTGGCTGTTAAAGCCGATGGCAATTTAGAAATTATTACTTCTACAGATTTAAATGGCACAAATTTGTCTTCTGCTCTTTGGACAATTAAAGCTGTTCCTACAACAACTGTTACAGGAACGACTTATGCTTATCAATTTACAAACAAAGGAACAGGCCAGTTGCTTTCTATCGAACTGAAATCGAATAAGGCTGATACAGGTAAAGAGAATTTGAAAATTGAGGCAGGTAACACAAACTGGGGATGGGACAGTGAAAATGGTCTATATGCATTGACTGCTGACTCTGTGTTCTGGATTGATGGAAAAGATTTGAAAGCCGATAAAGGGACTACTGTTGGTGTTGTTACTTCGGCTATTACTTATGGAGAAGTTGCAGTAGATGCTAAAATAGGTATGACTGCCGATGATTTTGCTGCTTTAGTAAAAGACGGTAAACTGTATTTCAATGGCGAAGATGTTTCGGCTGGCCAGAAGAACGTGCTGACTGCAAATAAGTGGACGGCTGAAAGCTATAAAATTGCTACAGAAGGATTTGCTGGTGAATCTTCCCCGGTAGATGTATTATATTTGACCAACGGTGAAAAAGTAGCTGGTTATGATAATGCTTTGGCTAAAACAGATAATAAGAAAAAATATTTGGTTGTAGACCATAGCTTCTATAACGCACCGGCAAATACATTAAACATTTTGTCTGTTGATACCTTGTCATTTGACCCTACAACAACAGCGGCAGATGGTACAACTGTAAAAATCAATGCTCGTACAGCCCACAATGGTAAACACCATCCGTTTGCAGCAGCTTTCAAAGCTGAATATTATATCGCAAACGATTCTATTGTGTTGACTTCATTGTATCAGCCTGCTTCTATTCTGGTAACAACGACTTTGGATAAATTAGCAATGCCTACATATAGTACTTTAGAAGCCGTTACCAATTTGGTGAAAGCTATTAAATCGTTCTATGAAGGTGGTACCACTGGCAAACCGGCAGCTAATGCTACTTTTGCCGAAGCTACTTTTAACGAATCTTTTGCATACGAAGCAAGCAAACCAACAACAGGTGCAGACTTAATTGAAGCTGCAGAAAAGCAGATCAAAGAAACAAAAGATGCTGAAGATGCGACTGATGCCCAGAAAGAAAAATTAGCAACAGAAAAAGCGGATGCAAATGCTTTGATCGCAGCAATCAAAGGTTTAAAAGTGGTTACTGCTACAACTGGTGCTGCCGTTCCTGCCGTTGTCACTACCGACAAATACAAAGACGGATCAAACTTTGAAGATGGTTTGACTGCTTTGAATATTGCTAAAGCAGACAAACAAATTGTTGTTCGCAAACTTTCTGATACAAAGGTTGTAACAATTGCAGGTAAAGACGATGCCTCAAACCTGATCGCTCTGATTCAACCGTATGCAACAAAACCGGGTATTGGTGGCGATGCTGAAATAGCAGAAGGTCTGTATTATATTATTAACGCAGAGAAAGAAAAGAGCGCAGGTGTTGCTAACGAATATTATGGCTTATACTTTGATGCAAGCCCGGTTAATCCTGCTAACTATGTAGCAAAAACTCAGGCATTCAATCCGTTCGCTCAATTCGTAGTTTCTAAAGCTGCCGGTGTAGACAAAGGCAATTACACAATTGAAAACCGTGCAACAACAGATGCTAAGTGGCAGGGTGTAACCAACGTTGTAGACAAAGACAACAACATCTTCGTTATCGGTGGCGACACAATCCAGTTGGTAGCAGCCGAAGACGTAGACGCAGACAACGCTTATATCGGCTACAAATATATCACAGCTAACGATGCCAAGAACAACAAGTTCACCATCACTTCTGCTGCTGACGTATTGGAAGGACAGAGCATTGTTATGACAAAAGACTCTACACTGAAAGTAGCAACTCCGGAAGGCGAAGTTCTTTATACATTAGTTCCTTCTGCAGAAGAAGAATATGGTGTAGAAGATGCTTTGGCAAAAGTAACTTACACAATCATGGATGCTGACAGCGCATTTATCATTAAGAATGCTGCCGGACAGTATGTATTCTCTAACGGTAAGTATGCAACTAAGAACGGTACTCCGGTTCAGTTCACTATGATCGCTGTCGATGCTGATTCTACTTATGTATTGTATGATGAAGAGAACAGCAAAAAGTTAGTTGTAAGCACCCAGTACAAGACTATCTCAGGTGAAAATGCGAAAACAGCTCGCAACGACATGTTCATCGTTAAACCGCAGTCTGCTCCTGCTTCTTACAAATCTCTGCCGAAGCACGTACGCATCCAGGCAATCAACGGCGACTATGCTACTGTTAACGGCGCTAACCAGGGTATCGCTGTTCGCGAAGGTGATTTGAAGGCTGATGCTTATAGCAACTTAGACTTTATCTT
>NZ_JACOOJ010000052.1 GCF_014287585.1 Parabacteroides hominis
AATGATTTTGTCCATATTTTTTGTTTGCACTTATAATATAGACTTTTATTTTTTAAGCTGTGCTCTTTTATTAATCAAATACACTAAAAGCAGCCATACAGCAAATGTGAACAAGACCCATCCGAATTACATGCAAGGGTAATATTTTTTAACAAACAGGCATTTTCGGCAAACATCTATCAATGAGTAATTTTATTCAATATTGCCATTTCGGGAGGGATATTGTCATTTTTCCTTCAAATTCAAGGCGAGATTTTATTAATTTGCATATCTTTATGGCGTAGAGCAATGTTGCTACAGTTTCTATGCCTATGAAAAATATACTCTTATTTGCCTTCTTATCCATTCTCTTTTTCTCCTGCGGGGAAAATCAGGCAGTTACGGAGCAGATGAACCGGGCGGAAACGCTGCTGGCATCAAATCCGGACAGTGCATACGCAATATTGGAGAACATCGAACTGCCGGACGAACTGAACGAACGGCAGTTCGCCCGTTGGTGCATGCTGTATTGCCGGGCGGCGGATAAACTGTATAAGGATATGCTTTACACCGAACAACTCAACCGTGCTTTAGACTGGTACAAAAGCCACGGGACGGCAGAGCAACAAGCGTGGATCGGCCTCTACTTAGGACGTTCGTATATGGAAGACAAACTTTTCATCCCGGCAACAAAGGCATATTCGGAAGCGTTGGATTTGGCAAAGGAGAAACATTCATATAATGTGGCAGGATATATTTGCAGCTATATGGCAGATTCGTACACTTACACCGGACAGCGTTCCGAAGAACGGCGGAAGTATGAAGAGGCTGCCGAGTATTTCAAAAAAGTCGGCAATATGCGGAGTTATGCATTCGCTTTGCGGGATATCAGTAGAACGTGGGTATTTGACGACTCTTTGTCCCTTGCACTTGACCTGATGCTGCAAGCGGATTCGATCGTTACAGAGATGAATGATTCCATAGGAATAGCATCAATTGCGAACGGATTAGGAAATATTTATGAACATTTAGATGAAATAGACACAGCAAAGTTCTATTTTTTCAGAAGTTTGGCTTATGACACGATAGATAAAGCTTCTACCTATATGGCTTTAAGTACATTATTTTATAATTGCGACCAATTGGATTCAGCCCACCATTATGTAGAAATGGCAGATTGCCCGACCAATAATCCATATATCCCTTCCGATCGTTTATATCTAAGCTACCTGATCGAAAAGGAGGCAGACAATATTCCGGAAGCACTCCGATATCTTGAACAATGTTATGAAGCAAAAGATATTTTATACGACAAGCAAAAACAGGTAGACATCATCGACGCAGAGAAACGGCATGATTCATTAGCCGTTATCCAGCAAAATCAAAAACTACATTCTATCATCTATTTATTAAGCGGGCTTATCCTTTTTGTCAGTTTAGTTAGTGTTTTGTTCTATCTGTACAAGGACCGGAAAAGATTGAACAAGATCAACAAACAGCAACAACTATTAGACGAAAAAGAGCAACTGTTAGCAAAACTGGCGGATGAAATCAAGCAAAAAGCAGCAATCAATACCAATACAAATAAGGAAGAGATAATGCAAATCCGCGAAAAAATGCTTCAAGCCAAAAAAGAAATCCTGATCCTGAGATGTGAGAAACTACAGCATTCCGCGTCCTTCCTGGAGCTGAAAGAACGCCTGAATAGCACTAAAAAATATGGACAAAAGTTCTCCGAACAAGATTGGGAGGAGCTAAAAGAACAGATCGACTCTGCTTGTCTGAATTGGCTGGAAGCCATACAAGAAACGGAAAGCCTAAAGAAGACCGAGATAGAGACCTGCTATCTTAGTTTCCTGAATATCAGCATAAAATCAGAAGCCATACTTTTGGGAATCAATCCTGACTCAGCTAATAAACGCAGGCTTAGAACCCGACAAGCATTAGGGCTGACCAATTCGAAAACGAGCATTTGCGAATTTATAATCAAAAGGACATTGGAGAATATAACAATTTAGATTTGACTATTTCATCTTTCATTTTCATTGATACATAAAACATTACAACTATTTGTCCATATAAATTCAGGTTTGTCCATATACTTTTTGACCGTTTTTGGTACTCTCAAAGTTCACTACTACTTTTGCTAAAGATAAAAAACAAAGATAAATCAGAATAAATACATTTAGTTACAATGAAAAAAATCCTATTCTTACTTTTACTCATTTCAACCACCGTGTTCGCTCAAACCGAACACGGCCTGTTGGTCGGTGCTGGTGCCGGGTTTCCTATACAGGATGGCGCAGTGTATATGACAACTCCTCATTATGGATATAATAATGATGTGAATGTGAATGGAATGCTTGGTTATCGATTCCGTTTCTTGGCAAATCAGAGGTATTTTATCGACTTGGATGCGAGTATCGGTTTCCAATGGATGCAAGTTTACAAATACAAAGCACTTCTTCTTGGAGATATTGATAAAATACCGGAAGGAGACTATGTCATCCCACCCGGAGAAAGTTTTACTGATTTCATCATGCCGATCTCCATTGCCGCCAGTTGGAACTATCGCCTCACCGACAAATTCCATTTCGGATTAGGCGTAACTCCGACATTATATGTACAACCACAAGCCGTATTCGACCTCTCCATAATGGCTAAAGTCGGCTACCGGTTGAGCAAACATTGCGAATTAGGACTGTCCTATCAATATGGCTGTTTGAACACACTGAAGCACTTCAACGACGGTCCGGCACTCGGACGCCGGGGGCATTTGTCCGATTTGATGTTATCGGTGTACATTCCGTTTGTTATCAAATAAAAGACAACAATAATCCACCCTTTTTCCCACGTCAGCAGAAAAAAGCCCTCCTTTCCGTTTCGTCTTTTTGAAACGGGAAAGGGCTTTTTCTCCGACACTCACCAAAAACGTTTGCCTGTTTGTCTCCGGATCGTCCGGGAAAACCACTGCATGAGCCTACAACGCATGCTCATGCAACTGGAATTGTATGCCGAGGACAGTGAGATCAAAGACCTAATCGAATATCCGAATATATTTTTCCAATACATAAATCCGCCCCCGTTTACTGCCTGTCATTTCTTTCAACATCTCCAAACGTTCCAGCTCTTTAATCAACTTATAGGAGGAAACCGTACCAAGGCCTGTTATCTCGGAAACTCCTGTTGCATCGATCATCGGATGTTTGTATAGTTCTGTTATGACTTTCAAAGCATTAGCCGATCTGCTACCCAGGGCTTTAATACATTCTTCATATTCCTTTTGCAAAGACAAAATCTTTTGAAATGTTTCAACTCCCTTTTCAGCTGTATCGATTATTCCATGAAGGAAAAATTTAAACCAAGTTTCGATATCATTCTCAAGCCGGACTTTCATCATGTTGGAATAATATGTATTTCTATGTTTTTCCAAATAATCAGACAAATACAATATAGGTCGTTTCAAAATACCTTTACTGACCAAATACAACGTAATCAACAACCGGCCAGTTCGTCCATTGCCGTCCAAAAAGGGATGAATAGTCTCGAATTGATAATGTATCAATGCTATTTTCAATAATTCAGGGAAAAAGATCTGCTCATTATGAACAAACTTTTCAATATCTTCCATCAGTTCCGGGATCGAAGTGCAGACCGGAGGTACGAATATGGCATCATTAATAGACAAACCTCCTATCCAGTTCTGACTTTTCCTAAACTCTCCTGGCTGTTTGTGCTCTCCACGTACCCCCGATAATAAAACCTTGTGGACATTTCTGATTAATCTGCTTGAAAACGGCAAATCTTCCAGCATCTTGATTGCCTCGTTCATCGCGTTAATATAATTATGCACTTCCATCCAGTCATCCCGTTTGTCTAACGGAACATCTTCTTTTGATAAAAGCGCCTCTTCCATATTGGTTTGTGTACCTTCTATTTTAGAAGATTGTGTGGCTTCTTTCATAATATGCATACTGATGAACAAATCAAGATTAGGAATATGTTCTGAGTACATATCCAACCGCCCCAACATCCTGTCCGCTTTGCTTTACAAAGTGATTATCTCCATATTATCAATCACCCAGCTATGGTTAATCGAGTTTGGCTGGAAACTTTTATAATATCCTTGATTTATGTACAGACCTGATTTAAATTCTTTCATATCGATTACAATATTAAAATTAGGACTCTTATCACTGAGTTATACCATTCCCTTATTTCATTTTTCAGCCAAAAAGTGAAATAAGGAAATCGCTATTTCATTTTATAACGGTAAAAGTGAAATAACAACCTTAATAACCTCGTGTACAAATATACCACTTTCAATTAATCCTTTTTTATATATCCCTAAAATTTCCACTATACAAAAAATTACAGGAGACAGTGGATTCGAAACAAAAACTATAAATCCACACCTCTCTATCAACAAGATACGAATCCTGTCCGCAGATGTCAGTTTGTTGTCATCCGAATGTCAGCAAATTTTCAGATTTCAGACTGTCATTCAGCGGATTCTTTTAATATATTTCTAATCTCTTCCACACAATTTATAGCGTATCAGGGCGTTGGTATTAAACGTAAATGCTTACCTTTGCGGCCAACTGTCCGTGTGAGGATACAGAATTAAGACAATTAATTATTACACTTTATACAAAGTATGGGAAAGTATAAATTGATCAACAACGCGTTGGGCTGGATCGTTTTTGCGATCGCTTCGACCGTCTATTTGATGACTATGGAACCCACTGCCAGTTTCTGGGATTGCGGTGAGTTCATTTCTTCGGCTTACAAGCTGGAAGTAGGGCATCCGCCCGGAGCACCGTTCTTTATGTTGACGGCCAACCTGTTTACACAACTTGCATCCGACCCGTCTACAGTGGCAAAGATGGTGAACACGATGTCCGCCCTCTTTAGCGGGCTGACGATCCTGTTCCTTTTCTGGAGCATCACTCACCTTGCCCGCAAGATCATGGTGAAAGACGGAGAAGAAGCATCTTTAGGCCAGATGATTACCATCATGGGTAGCGGTCTGGTCGGAGCACTGGCGTATACATTCAGCGATACGTTCTGGTTCAGTGCCGTGGAAGGGGAAGTTTATGCCTATTCATCACTCTTTACAGCGGTTGTTTTCTGGCTGATACTGAAGTGGGAAGCTGTTGCCGACAAACCGCATGCAGACCGCTGGATCGTACTGATCGCTTACCTGATGGGGTTGAGTATCGGCGTCCACTTGCTGAACTTGTTGTGTATTCCGGCTATCGTGCTGGTATATTACTATAAGAAATTCCCGAACCCGACGATGAAGGGTACGTTGGTTGCCCTGCTCGTTTCCTTCGCCATCGTTGCGCTGATGATGTACGGCGTCGTACAGGGGCTGGTCGAGGTTTGCGGCTATTTCGAACTGTTGTTTGTCAATGTCTTAGGCATGCCTTACAATTCCGGAGTATTTGCTTATGTGATCATTGTGGCAGGCGTATTGATCTGGTCTATCTGGGAAACCATGCGCGACGAGATCCATCCGACACGCATGAAGATTGCTTTCATCCTGTCGATCGTATTGATCGGTATTCCGTTTATCGGTAGCGGCTACGTTTTGGCGGTAATCCTGACTGCTGCATTGAGCCTTTATCTGTTCAAGAGCAAGAAGGTGGATATCAAGACGCTGAATACGATCCTGGTCTGCCTGATGGTAGTCGTTGTGGGCTATTCTTCGTATGCACTGACGCTGATCCGTGCAACAGCCGACACGCCTATGAACCAGAACGCGCCGAGCGATATCTTTACGTTGCGTACCTACCTGGCACGTGAACAGTATGGCAAAACCCCGCTCCTTTACGGACAGACCTACGTTTCGGAAGTACAGCGCGAAAACCAGGGAGGAAGTTGCGTGCCCGTCACGACCGAAGGCGAACCGACCTGGAGCCGCGTGATCAAGAAGGACAAAAACGAGAAAGACCGTTATTATGTGTCCCGCACGGATCAGGAATACAAATATGTCGACGAACTGAACATGTTGTTCCCGCGTATGTTCAGCTCCGACCCGCGCCATGTCCAGGCCTACAAGGATTGGGCGCAGGTAAAAGGCCAACCGGTGAAATATAACTATTGCGGAGAGATGAAGAGCGTAATGAAGCCGACATTCGCGGAAAACCTGAAGTTCTTCTTCTCCTACCAGCTGAATTTTATGTACTGGCGCTACTTCATGTGGAACTTCTCCGGCCGTCAGAATGACATCCAGGGAAATGGCGAGGTGCTGAACGGCAACTGGATTACCGGTATTCCGTTTATCGACGAAGTGCTGGTCGGTCCGCAGGAAGATATGCCGTTCGATATTATCAATAATAAAGGGCACAATGTCTATTATATGCTGCCGTTGCTGTTAGGTATTTTAGGTTTGCTGTTCCAGGCTTATTCGGGACAGAAAGGGATCCAGAGTTTCTGGGTGACCTTCTTCCTGTTCTTCATGACCGGCCTGGCTATCGTGCTGTACCTGAACCAGACGCCGTACCAGCCGCGTGAACGAGACTATGCGTATGCCGGATCGTTCTATGCGTTCTGTATCTGGATCGGGTTCGGTGTCGCGGCACTGGCAAAGGGATTGGAGCGATACGGCAAACTGAATCCGGTTATCGCCGGATCGGTGGCAACCGTGCTCTGCCTGTTCATACCGATCCAGATGGCCGGACAAAACTGGGACGACCACGACCGTTCAGGCCGCTATGTCTGCCGCGATTTCGGTTCCAACTATCTGGAATCCTGCGAGCCGAATGCCATCATCTTCACCAACGGCGACAACGACACATTCCCCTTGTGGTATGCCCAGGAGGTAGAAGGTGTCCGTACCGATGTCCGCGTATGTAACACCAGCTACCTGCAGACTGACTGGTACATCGACCAGATGAAGAAACAGGCTTACGAGTCCGCTCCGCTGCCTATCACCTGGACACGCGACCAATATATACAAGGAACCCGCGATGCTGCTTATGTATTCCCGCTGACAAAAGATTCGATCGACCTGAACACGGCCTTGAACTTTGTCCGCAGCGACGATCCGAAGTTCAAGAAGATTCCGGGTATCAACCAGGAACTCGATTATATCCCCGCCGACAAGCTGTACTACAAAGTCGACTCGGTCGCCGGAGCCAAGATCTTAGGCGGCAAGACAGACGGCATGGTAGACAAGATGATGATCAACCTTGCCGGAAAGAATGCGCTGGGCAAACAGGAACTGACGATCCTCGACATGTTGCAGACGAACAACTTCGAACGTCCGATGTACTACGCGATCACGGTCAGCCCGGACCAGTTCGTCAATCTGGACGGTTACTTCGAACAGACCGGTCTGGCTTATCAGGTCGTTCCGAAAAATGCCAACAAGTCGGTCAACACCGACAAGATGTATGACAACGTGATGAACAAATTCAAATGGGGTGGCGTGGATAAACCGGGCGTTTACATCGACGAAAATGTAATGCGCATGTGTAAGAGCTACCGCTTGCTGCTGTTCAACAAGCTGGCAGAGGCATTGGTGAAAGAAGGCAAGAACGACAAGGCTCTGGAAGTATTGGACAAATGTATGCAGGTGTTGCCGCCGGAAAATGTTCCGCTCGACTACACGGCTCTTTCAACCGGTGAGCTTTATTACGTGCTGGGCCAGAAAGAGAAAGCGGCGGAAATATTTACAGGCATTGCCGATAACATGATGCGTAACATTAACTGGTACTTCCGCTTGAACCCGATGCAGTTGGCTTCCGTAGAAACAGAATTGTTACAGGATATGCAGGTTTTGAATCAAGTATTGTTAATCAACAAACATTACAACCCCGAATTCAATAAGAAATACCAGGAAGAGTTTGACAACTACCGTATGGCTTACGAATCGGCAGGACGCAGAGAATAGATATGTTTATAGAACAACCGCCCTGGTTTTACAGGGTCCTGTTTCCAGGGGTAATCTGGCGGATTCCGGCAAAGAAGAAGTGTGTATATCTCACCTTCGACGATGGCCCGATCCCTGAGGTTACCCCTTGGGTATTGGATATATTAGACAAATATGGCGTAAAGGCTACCTTCTTCTGTGTCGGTGACAATGTCCGCAAGCATCCGGACATCTACCGGATGGTACTGGACCGGGGACATCGTGTGGGCAACCATACTTTCAACCATATCCAGGGCATCCGCTTCTGGACCAAGAACTATCTGGCGAATGTGGAAAAGGCTGCCGAATATATCAAAAGCAACCTGTTCCGTCCGCCTCACGGACACATGCGTTTTCCGCAGGTAGTATGGCTCAGGAGGCATTACCGGATCATCATGTGGGACGTGGTGACGCGCGATTATAGTCCGCACATGACACCGAACGGCGTCTTCAACGTGGTGAAGAATTACACCCGCAACGGTTCCGTAATCGTCTTTCACGACTCGCTGAAAGCAGAAAGCAACATGCGCGAAGCGATGCCCCGGGCCATCGAATGGCTACAGGCACAAGGGTATGAGTTCAAGGTCTTTGAGTGAATGCAAATTTCGTCTACATATATAAAAGAGAAAGCAAAAGAGATCGGCTTCGATGCCTGCGGGATCGCACAAGTGGCAACCGCAGACAGTGAAGCCTTTTTTTTTGACAAGTGGCTGAAGGAGGGCAACCATGCCGAGATGGCATATATGGAGAACCACCGGGAAATACGGCTTAATCCCACTGGGTTGGTGGAAGGAGCCAAGACAGTCATATCCGTGGCGTTGAATTATTATCCGGAGCAGAAACTTCCGCCCGAAGCGCCTCATATCGCCTATTATGCATACGGAAAAGATTACCATTTCGTCATAAAAGAGATGCTGAATGACTTGTGGGTCGCACTGCTGCCGCACACGGGAACGGGACAGGCAGACACAGGAACCGCCCGCTTTTTCACCGACTCCGCTCCTATCCTCGAACGCTATTGGGCTTGGAAAGCCGGACTGGGCTGGATCGGGAAGAACACGAACCTGATTATTCCCGGTAAAGGTTCTTTCTTCTTCTTGGGAGAAATTGTCACCACCCTCGAAGCGGATCATTACGACACACCGCAGAAGAACCGTTGCGGCAGTTGTACCCGTTGCCTGGATACCTGCCCGACAGGAGCACTGGAAGGCCCCCGCCATCTGAACGCCCGCAAATGCCTCTCCTATCTCACCATCGAGAACCGCGGAGAAATCCCCGTCGAACAGGCCGCCCGCCTCGGTAACCGCCTCTACGGCTGCGACACCTGCCAAGAGGTCTGCCCCTGGAACCGTTTCGCCCGCCCGACCCGGATAGAGGCATTCCGTCCGTCCAAAGAATTACTCCAGATAAGCCGGAAGGAAATCGACAGCATGACAGAAGAAGATTATCGTCGCATCTTTGCCAAATCAGCTGTAAAACGAGCCAAATATGAAGGTTTAATGCGTACACGAGATGCATGGCGAAAGTGATTTTATAGAAGAAAATTTCAAGCATGTTATAGATATTAAGTATATTTGTAGCAAAACATTACAAGATGGCAACAATAGCATTACAGAGAAAAAGGAAGAATATCGATCTGCCGGTAGAAACTTTGCAAAAACTTTCTATCGTAGCAGCCGAACAGGGCAAGAGCTTAAAATCATATATCGAAAGTATTTTAATAAAAAAGGCCGAAACTTTGAACATACAAACCACAGCTAATCCAAGTCCGAGTAACGATACTTGGTTTGACGACCCCGACAACATGGCATCAGTCATGCGCGGCATTGAAGACATTAAGCACGGCCGATCTAAAACTTATACCGCAGAAGAAATCAAAAAACTGTTGGATATATGAGTTATAAACTTATACTGGCCGAAGAAGCCGAACGGGACCTTTTATTGTGGAAAAAATCCGGACAGAAAAAAGACCTTTTGAAAATCCTGTCTTTGTTTAAAAAACTCGAAGAACACCCAACTACAGGAACGGGGCAAGTAGAACAACTGAAGGGAAATTTATCTGGTTATTGGAGCAGACGCATCAATAAACACTTCCGTACCATCTATGCCATCCATGAAGATATAGTGACAGTTGAAGTCATTTCTGCCAGAAAACATTACGATAATAAATAATCAATAAAAACAAACCTCATGAAAAGAACAATCTATCTATTGCTCCTGTCCTGTGTTTGGGTGCTGACAGCATTTGCAAACCCAAGTGAATTACAAAAGAAATTAGAAGGACTGAAAGGTATCAGCGGCATCGAGAAGCTGGAATCGGATCATTATGCCGAGAAATATCTCGTACGCATCACCCAGCCTGTCGACCATCGTGACCCGGCAGCCGGAACATTTACGCAACGCGTAATCGTCTCTCATGTCGGTTTTGACCGACCGACCATATTGGTCACGGAAGGATATGGTGCGGCGTATGCCTTGAACCCGCGCTATCAGGAAGAGCTGTCTAAGCTGCTCGATGCCAATATGGTATTCGTGGAATACCGTTATTTTCTCGAATCCACCCCGAATCCCTGCAATTGGGACTACCTGACGGCAGAGAACTCGGCCTACGACCTGCATAATGTCAACCGGACATTCAAGCAACTGTACGCCGGTAAATGGGTCAGTACCGGCATCAGCAAAGGCGGACAGACCACCTGCCTGTACCGTGCCTGGTTCCCGGACGACGTAGACTTCTCCGTCCCCTACGTAGCCCCCTTGAACCGCGGTGTGGAAGACGGGCGCCACGAACCCTTCCTCCGCAAGGTCGGCACGAAGAAAGACCGCCAAAAGATCGAAGCTTTCCAAACCGAAATCCTGAAACGCAAGGAAGAAATCGTCCCGATGCTGGAAAAGTTCTGCAAGGACAAGAAGCTGGAATTCCGTATTCCGATGGCCGAAGTATTGGATTATTGTGTTTTGGAATACCCGTTCGCCCTCTGGCAATGGGGTACGCCGACCAGTGTGATCCCGCCGCTCACATCCGATACTAAGACACTGTTTTACCATTTGGCCGATATCAGCGGCCCCGACTATTTTGCCGAAAACCAGCCAAACATCTCCTTCTTCGTACAGGCTGCCCGCGAATTGGGCTACTACGGCTACGACACGAAACCGTTCCGCAAATACCTGACAATCGACAGCAGCAAAGGATATCTGAACCGCATCATGCTACCGAAAGAACTGGTCGACAAAGTAGAATACCGCCCCGAACTCTACCATAAAGTCTACGATTTCCTCCGTGACAACGATCCGAAGATGATCTTTATCTATGGCGAAGTAGACCCGTGGAGCGCCACCCGTGTCCCGACCTTCAAAGGCAAGGTAAACGAACAAGTCTACATCCAACCCGGAGGCAGCCACCGCGCCCGTATCAGCAACATGCCGGAAGACTTGAAGGAAAAGATACTGACGCAGATCAATAAATGGCTGGCGGAATAGTATCTATAACCCTATGCCTTACGATGGCTAAAGCATAGGGTTAGCTATCGTAAGGCATAGGGTTATCGTTCGGATGACACTTTCAAAAGAATAATGGATAACGACCGCTTTTCAACAAAATATAATTATCTTTGTATATGTGTTTCACCTATTGTCTAACTTATTAATAAAGAAGTAAATGAAAAAGAATCTCTTGTTTCAGTTCCTGCTGGCGGCATTTCTGCTCCCGGCTTTTTCCTGTTCGGATGACGATTCCACTCCGGAAATCGACAATGCAACAACCTTGAACATGCTCGACGCAGAAAACGGCAAGACCCGCTTGGGCAACTCCGATATCTATATCAATGCAGCAAACAATTTCGAGACAAACAGATGCCTGATCGTCGAACTCGGTTCGTCGAAAGGACTCGGAAGGGTTGTCCCGCCCCAAATCAGCGAGGGATTGGTCAACCAGGTAGCCGTAACGCCGGGACATCTCTACCAGGCTTTCAAGGGAGATGCTGTGATGCGGTTTCCTTCGGGGAAGTTGGCACTGGCGCTGGCTGGCGACTACTATCAGTTCTATGTCGACTCCGAGATCAAGAAAGAGGAAAGAAGGATAGGAGCCGTTGTCCGGTTTGCTCTGATCAATCCAGAGGCCGACGGGATGCCTGCCTACGACAGTACGATCGGGACAGTGGTCAGCGGCACTGAAAACGAAGTTGTCTATGAATTCCCGAAAGGCACAGAGTTTAGCTACGATAGCGATCTGGAAGATATTTTCCAGATTTCGACTGAAGGCGGAGTCCTGAAAATGAGTCTTCTACTCACGTGGCACGACATCCGGGGCAACTACGCCATCTATGCCCGGCATAATGAGATTTATACGAAAGTATATCTCAAAGTGGAATAATCAGAACATTCCTTGTACTTTATAGACAAATTCCATCCAAACCCAATATCGGATCGCCTTTCCGAGAAACATCGAGATAGCCACGATCCAGATATTGGCACGGAGGAAACCGAGTGCCACGGCGATAAAATCGCCTATGCCGGGAAGGAAGACGAAAAAGCCCATCCAGGAACCTTTCCCCTTTATCCAATCCTGTACTTTCTGCAATTTGACGGCATCCAGTTTCAGATATTTCTCTATCCATTCGACCTTGCCCAGCATACCGAGCCAGTAACAACTCATACCGCCTAAAAAATTACCCAGCGTAGCCGCAATCATACAGGGCCAGTAGGCCGCTCCCGCCAACAACACGCCGGTCAGAACAACCTCGCTGCTGAACGGCAAAACGGTGGCAGCTAAGAAAGAGGCGATGAACACGCCGATATATCCGTATTCTATAAGAAATTCCATATCCGAATGAATAGAGTGGCAATCAGGACTGCCACAGTTGCAAAAAACGACCAAAACACGATCTTGCCCCGTGTCACCGTAAAAAAGTGGGCGATCAGGATAGAGGCTGGCACGCAAGCTGTTTCCAGAAACTCTTCCGAAACCTGTTCATAAAGGAAATACAGACTGAACGCCCACACGGACATCGCAATCAGGAACGAGAGGAACTGACGGGAGCGAAGCGAATCTTCCGTATCGTGCATGACGATATTCAGGGAAGCGACAACCGTCAACAGGGCAATCGCCATAATACTGATCCAATCCAGCAACACGATTCCGTCCGTGGCAAGGAAGCGCACCTTGAAGAGTGTTGAGAAAGGAACGCTGAACAGCGTGAAATCCCGTTGCCAGACACACCACCCCAACAGGAACCAATACACCGTCGCCACCCCTAACAAAGAAGCGATAAAAGTACGGGGCGTCAACGAACGGAAATTATACATCCCCAGCCAAAACAACGGCAGAAACCAGAGCAAGTGAATCCAGAGCAGGCTGCCGATACCGATCAGCAAGGCGGCACTGTAGGCCTTTTCTCTCGCTTCGGGATCATGATAGGTCGTGAACAGCTGGTAAATCGCCAGGATCAGGCAGAAAACACCGACCGAAGTCGATTTCAAGGGAAAGAAATCGGGATTCGTACTGATGAACAGGACATAGAAGAGAAAGGGCAACATCGTCTTCTCCCGTATCAGCACCAGCACATAGTTCGCACGATGCAAAAGGAAAGCCCCCCCGAACATCAATGCCATCCCGATGATATAGGTAAATTCTTTGCCTGGCAATGCCTGGCAAATCGTATTCCAGAGAGGAGTAGCCGAGACCTCGCCATAGACAGGATAGCCCACGGAGTACAAATAACTGACCACCCAACAGACGATACATGCCAATAAGACCGGAACGAATGTCGGCGGTGCAGAAAAGTCGAATCGACGGGAATATTTGTTATAAGCTACTCGCATTTTTGATCAGGAATAGATAAATGATGGTTTACATGTGAGCCAACAGACAAGGCAAGCCTTATACCGTAGGCTCTCTTTTGCCGTCTGCTTCAGCAGACGGATAGATGATTGTTCCGGCTTTGCCGGTTCCTCTGTGGGTTTTAACCCCTTTAAATACAATAGAAGAAAGGGACTAAAGTCCACAGAGGAAGAGGCTTTGCCTTCAGATCTTTTAAACCGTCTGCTGAAGCAGACGACAAAAGAGAGCCTGCAACACAAGGCTTGCCTCGTCTGTTAGCTCACCCCATAAATCAGCATTTATGACAACAATTTATAAATCAAATCCGATATCGCTACGGAAATATTTCTTTTCGAAATCGATGAGCTTAGCACCGGCGAAGGATCGGGCAAGGGCTTCTTCCTTGTTGACCCCGTAAGAGCTGACAGCGATGACACGACCGCCATTAGTCAGGATCTGTCCGTCGGCAGCTTTTGTCCCGGCATGGAAAACGATGTTTTCAGCGGAGACCTTATCCAGGCCACTGACAACCTTTCCTTTTTCATACGCTTCGGGATAACCGCCGCTTACCAGCATAACCGTTACAGCCGCACGCGGATCGTGCACCAGTGTACGGCTACCCAAATTACCTTCGGCCACACCTTCCAACAGTTCAACCAGGTCGCTCTGGATACGCAACATGACAACTTCCGTTTCCGGGTCACCCATGCGGCAATTATATTCGATCACCATCGGTTCGCCCTTCACATTGATCAGGCCGAGGAAAACGAAACCCTTATAGTCGATATTTTCCGCTTTCAGCCCTTCTATCGTCGGGCGGATAATGCGCTCGTCCACTTTCTGCATAAACACCTCGTCGGCAAAAGGAACCGGAGACACGGCTCCCATGCCGCCTGTATTCAAACCTGTATTGCCTTCGCCGATACGCTTGTAGTCTTTTGCCACCGGAAGCACTTTGTAGCTTTCGCCATCCGTCATCACGAATACGGAACATTCGATACCGTCCAGGAACTCTTCGATCACGACCGTCTTGCTGGCATCGCCGAACATACCGCCCAACATATCGCCCAGTTCCTTCTTCGCTTCTTCGAGCGTGTCGAGGATCAACACCCCTTTACCGGCAGCCAGACCATCGGCCTTCAACACATAAGGAGCCTGCAATTCTTCCAGGAAAGCATACCCTTCTTCCAAATTTCCGGCTGAGATACTCTTATAACGGGCAGTCGGGATGTTGTGACGCATCATGAACGCCTTCGCAAAGTCCTTGCTGCCTTCCAGCTGCGCTCCCTCTTTCGAAGGGCCGATCACCGGAATACCTGCCAGGGCGGCATCGTTCTTGAAATAGTCATACACCCCTTTTACCAGCGGATCTTCCGGGCCTACCACCACCATACCGATATGGTTTGCCAACGCAAAGTCCTTGATAGCAGGGAAATCGTCCGCCTTGATATTTACATTCGTACCCACCAATGCAGTTCCCGCATTACCGGGGGCAATGAATAACTGATCTACTTTCGGGCTTTGAGCAATCTTCCAGGCTATTGCATGTTCGCGGCCGCCTGAGCCAAGTAATAATATGTTCATATTGTAGTTCTTTTTATATTTTGTCAATTCTGATACGCCTCCTTACTTCAAGTAATCGTCGAAGTAGCGCGTTATCTTCTCATACAGATGCGGACGGTCTTTACCGATCACATTATGCAAATGGCGGGGATAAACGAAATAATCGGGATAGGTATCCGCATCCACACAAGCTTTCAGGAATCCCAGACTGTGCTGCCAGACAACAACCGGATCGATATCTCCGTGGATCAACAACAAATGCCCCTTCAGGTTACCCGCTTTCAGCTTCAGGTTGGCATTCTTATAACCTTCCGGATTGTCCTGCGGACGGTCCATATAGCGCTCGCCATACATAATCTCATAGTTGCTCCAGTCGATCACCGGGCCACCGGCAACCCCTACTTTGAACAGTTCCGGATACGAGCACATCAGGTTCGTCGTCATAAAACCGCCGTAGCTCCATCCGTGCACGCCGATACGACCGGCATCGACATACGGGAGTGATTTCAGATACTCGACACCTTTTACCTGGTCCGCCATCTCGTTCACACCTAAATTACGATGTATGACATTTTCGAAAGCCTGTCCCCGGTTCGCCGATCCCCGGCTATCGAGCGTGAAGACCACATAGCCGCGTTGAGCCATATAGATATCCCAACCGCCTACGCCGTTTTTCCATCCGCCTGTAACCAACTGGGCATGCGGGCCGCCGTACACATAGACAATCGTCGGATATTTCTTCGTTTCATCCAGGCCGACAGGTTTTACCAAGCGGTAATTCAAAGAAGTGACGCCATCTGCCGCCTTGATCTTTCCGGTAACGATTTCCGGCATCGCATATCCTTCGTACGGATCTTTCGCCGTCAACAACGTCCGTAAGGTTTCCCGTTTCTGTCCGTCAATGATCGAAATCTCACGTGGGACGTCAGGAGCGGAATAGCTGTCGATCAGATATTTGCCGGACGCGCTCAGTTGCGTGGCATGTACACCCTGCAAACCGCCCGAAGTCAATTCGTAAGAGGTTCCCTTTTTCAGGTCCAGGCGTGACGTCCCGACATACAGTGCATCGCCATAGCTGAACGAGCTCAGCATCGACGGCCTTGTAGAAGAGAAGAACAACGCCTTTCCCTTGGCATCGAAGCCGAGGACATTCAGCACTTCCCACTCGCCTTCCGTCAACTGCTTCAACAGTTCTCCCTTCGTATTATACAGATACAAATGATTATAGCCATCGCGCCGGCTCTGCCAGATAAACTGTTCCGGATTGTTCGGCAGGAAAAGCACCGGATGTTGCGGCTCTACATAATGTTCGTTTTTTTCGGTAAACAGATCCGCCTCTTTCTCACCCGTCAAGGCAGAATAGCGTACCAGGTGCATCTCGTTCTGATCCCGGTTCAGTTCGGCAATATAAATGCTCTTTTCATCCGGGCTCCAGGCAATATTCGTCAGATACTTTTCCTTCGGCAACCCGGTTTTCAACCAGACGGTTTTCCCGGTCGCCAAGTTGTAGACACCGACCGTCACCTCGTGGCTTTTCATCCCAGCCATCGGGTATTTGTGCGGCTCGGCTTTCGCACAACGGGCGGTAATATCGACAAACGGATAATCCGTCACCATGCTTTCATCCATCCGGTAGAAAGCCAGCGCCGAACCGTTCGGAGACCAGAAAGTCCCTTTATGGATACCGAACTCGTTCTGATGAACAGACTTTCCGCAAACTATACCTTCGACCGTTTCATCCGTCACGATACCGACAGCGTTATCCGGTGAAAGGATTCTCAGGTTGTCGCCCTCCGTAAAAGCCAAATAGCCGTTGGCCGGACAGAAGTCGAAGTTCTCCCAGGAGCCGTTCAGGTCATACGTGTTTACAATCCTGTTTTCCGCAAAGTTATAATGGAAACGATGGTGCTTGGCATTAAAAGCAAGCACCGGCTGATCTTTATAAGGAACCGAGAAGAAGGGCATACTGCCGACCGTCTGTGCGCCGGCTGCCGTAAGCGCTTCGTTCAACTGCCGGCGGGTAAAGGCGACTTTCACCGGCTTTGTCGATTCTCCACTCATCATGCTGTCGCCCTTGACATACAGATACGTATCTCCGCACCACTGCAACTGTTTCAAGTTACGGGGCACAAAGTGGCTTTGCGTCTTTCCACCGGGAATCAGGTCATGCAAAGTGAACTGTTTGTCTTGTCCCATCATCGACAACGGATTTAGAAGTGCCAAAGCACAGAATATACCTAAAAGATTAAGCCTCAAAGTCATCCTTACCCCTTCTTTTGAATGGTTTCTTAAATGAACGGTCACCGAATTTCTTATCTCCGAACTTCTTCTTACCGCCAAAATCCTCATCATCCTTAAAGTGTTTCTTGATCGGACGTTTGCCGACAAAATCCTTACGCGCCGGACGTCCATCTGCTCGATCATCGCCGAAATAACGTTTGCCGGGAACAAAGGGAGCCCGTTCGCTGTCTTCTTCAGCATGTGCGGCGGCAAAACGGCGGTCGGGACGATCCATGCGGTCGGTACGGAAGTTAGGACGCGACGGGCGGTCCGGCCTGCGTTCGAAAGAAGGCCTTTCCGGACGGGAAGGACGTGCTTCGCCCTCTTCGTTCAGTGCTTTTTTATAATCCTTGTTTTTCCCCTCGAATATGTCGTAGCAACGGTATTCGCATTCCAGCGATCCGTTCATAAGCTTCATCTTTTCACTCGGTTTCAGGCCGATCTTGTCGAAACATTCATCCTTATAGCTCAGAATCCAAACCTTATAACCTGTAAACACATGCTTGATGCGTTCGCCGATCATGTTGTACAACCCTAACAGGTCACGGCTGGAAATACGTTCGCCGTAAGGAGGATTGGTCACCATGATGCCCGGCTGCGGAGCTTCCGTGCACTGCTGGAACGGCTGGGTTTTCAGCTCGATATATTTCATCAGGCCAGCACTGCGGATGTTCTTTTCGGCAATCTCGATCGCCGCCGGATTGATATCGGCGCCATAACACTTGAAAGTAAACTCACGTTCCTGGCTTTCGTCGTTATAAATGCGGTCGAACAGTTCCTGGTCGAAGTCAATCCATTTCTCGAAAGCGAACTCCTTACGATGCACGCCCGGCGCAATATTCAAGGCGATCATCGCCGCTTCGATTAACAACGTACCGGAACCGCACATCGGATCGACGAAATTCGATTCGCCTTTCCATCCCGTTTTCAAGATCATACCGGCAGCCAGCACCTCATTCAACGGCGCTTCCGTCTGGTCCACGCGGTAACCGCGTTTATGCAGGCTCTCGCCCGAACTGTCGATAGAGAGCGTACAATCGTTATGTGAAATATGAATATTGATATACAGATCCGGATTGTTTACACGGACAGAAGGGCGTTTCTGCTCCTTCTCCATGAAATAATCCACGATTGCATCCTTCGTACGATAAGCAACAAACTTGGAGTGATTGAAATCCTCAGAGTAGATTACAGAATCTATGGCAAACGTCTTGTCCAGGGACATGTAATTTTCCCATTTCACCTTTTTAACCTCTTTGTAGACACTATCGGCGTCTTTGGCTTTAAAGTGATAGATAGGCTTCAAGATACGCAATGCCGTACGGCAATAGAAGTTGGCTTTGTAAAGCACTTCCTTATCTCCGGTAAAGGAAACCATCCGGCGACCAATCTGTATATCGTTGGCACCTAAAGATAATAACTCGCCGGCCAGTATTTCTTCCAACCCGTAAAGGGTCTTGGCCACCATTTCAAATGTCTCGCTCATTTTAAGTGAAAGTTAACAATGATTCCTCATCGTTTATTAGTAATTCTATTTTAATTATTAATCGTTTTTTGTTCAGTTACCCCGCTAACCGTCAATTGACATTTGCCTATCGTCAGTTGGCTGACAGTAGCCCCTGCCGGAACATCCTCCGTGATCCAGACGTTGCCGCAGATCGTGGCCCCTTCGCCGATATGGATCCGTCCCAACAACGTTGCATTGGAATAGACCGTCACATGGTCGCCCAACACCGGATGGCGCGGCACACCGCGTATCGCATTCCCGTTTTCGTCGGGCGGCAGTTTCTCTCCTGCCAGACTGACTCCCTGGAAGATACGGACGTGGTTCCCGATCACGCTGGTTTCACCGATAACGGTTCCCGTCCCGTGGTCGATCGAGAAATAATGCCCGATCTCTGCCCCCGGATGGATATCGATACCTGTCTCCGAATGGGCCATTTCAGTAATCATGCGGGGAATAAAGGGGACGCCCAACCGGTATAGCTGGTGCGCAATGCGATAGTTGCAGACAGCCCGGAAACCGGGATAGCAAAAAATAACTTCGTTGATGTTCTGCGCAGCGGGATCGCCATTAAAAGCGGCTTCGGCATCCGTCGCCAACAGGCTGCGCATTTCGGGAAGCGTCCGGATAAAGGCTTCCGACAGTTTCTCCGCCTCGGTAAGGATCTTTTCTTCGGGACAAGAGACGCAGGTAGTATCAGCAAAACAAAGCCCTGCATAAATCTGCTTGGAAAGCAGCGTATGCAACGTTCCGACATTTACGCCGGTATGGAAACGGATTGTCTGCTTGCTGATCCGTGCATTCCCGTAATAACCGGGGAAAAGGATTGCCCGGCACAAATCTATGATCTCTTTCAGCACTTCACCCGAGGGTAGCGCCTCTTCATCCCGGTAAGCATGAAACAATTGCTGGTAAGACCCCTCGTCCGAGAGCATCTCAACTGTATCATTCAAGACCTTGCTATGCTTTTGCAATCCCATTATTCAGCAATATCGTATTTGGCAACAAAAGTAAGAATAAATTGAAAATGAACAATTGACAACAGGCAATTATTTGCCCATCATACAACGCTTTATCCAAAAAGACAAATCGCCCGGCAACGTCAACTTTCAATTCTTAACTTCCAATTTTCAACTTATTATGCGGTGCCCCGAATTCCTTGCAGGTCACTTCGTCCATTTCCACAATCCATATTTTGACATTCTTCACAGCCGGACCGGAATAGCGAAATTCCTTATCCGAATACTGTTTCATTATGATATCCAAGGCCTCCGTCTTCTTGTCGAAATCTTCTTCAAAGCGGACTTTACCCCAGCAGATCACGCTCTTGGAGCGCATCCGGTAACTGCAAGCGACCTCCGGGTGCTGGAAAACGAGATCATGATCCGTACTGAACGTAATGCAGACGCGTGGATTCCGTTCTAAAATGGAGATGCTCCGTCCCTCCTGTGCCGAATGCAGGTATATAACACCATCGCGGTAGCCAAAGTTCATCGGCAATACATAGGGAGTCCCATCCGTATCGGCCAGTCCCACATAGCAAATATCACACTTCTTAATGGTCGCTTCAATCAGTTCTTTATCGGTATGTACTAATGTCTTCATTTCTCGTTTCTGTTTTTATCCCTACAAACATACAAGTTTTTTATCTTTTTCAGGCTGCTCCCGCAGGATATATTTGTCGCATCCTCTTACAAGAACAAAAGGAGGTGTCAATCCACCCCCTTTATTGTTGTCATCTTTTAGAGCTCGCCCGGCCTTTCTTCCTCTCCGCCACCGGAACCTTCACCAATCACAACTTTCACATCGTCTTCTTCAAACCTAATCTGACCGTTTGAACGGCGAAGGCTCAATCCCGGAGTAAATACAATACGTGCTTTCGTAATATTGGAAGCATTGAATTCATCTTCCGTTGCCGCCCCTTTCGAGCGAACCGACATACGGAAATTTCCAAATTCACCGACCTGTACGATATTGCCGGAACGGAGTTCCAATCCCATAGCCCAATTCAAAGAATCGAGTACGGCTTTCACATCCGCACTTGACATAGCCGAGCGGTTTGAAACCAATTCACAAAGCTTTTCCATATCACAATAGCCCGAAGCTTTCGCCACTGCATACGTTTTCACCTGGTCTTTTTCTTCACCGACCATTACTTTTCTCTGTACTTTTCTAAATTTCAAAGCCATAATCTTTAGTTTTTAAATGATTAATAATTTGTTTTTGATCACACTGCAAAGATATGGCACCCGAAAACCGTTAAAAAAGCAGTGAGACAAGACAGTTGAAAGGTGAAAGGTGAAAATTGAAAGTTGCGACAAGCGGTATTTCAACTTTCACCTTTCAACTGTCACCTTTCAACTATTCCCTCTCACTGCTTTTCTCCATCAGGTCGGCAAAATCGTACGAATCCATCCGCGCATACCGGATTTTGTCAGCCAAATACCTGGCAGACACATCCATATCAAAAGCGAGTAAAAGAGAAAATGAAATTTCCGTATACGAAGATTTATGTTTTTTATACGGTTACATCCATAAATTGACTACTTCCAGGAACAGATTTAACTCGTTCCCCCCATTAAAAACTCATGAAACTTTTGAAAGCCACTTACATTCCTTCGCGTAAGATTTTTTTCAGTGGCTGGAAGAAACGTTCTATCAAACGAAGCTCTTCTGTTACGATTCCGGCCGTGGCTCTCATTTCCTGCGCCACAGGAAGACAGATTCCGTAATTGGTGGTCAGTCCGACGGGGAAGGCAATCTCCACCCTGTAATTGTCTTCCAGCGGGACCATTGAGACGGACAACACACGCCCCTCCACGATCCCGAACTCCTGATCCGGGTAATTGCTGAAACGGACAATCACGCGCTGCCCCTTCCGCACCTTGCCCGAACTCGCGATCGGCATCGACGCCAGCCCGACCCATTCGCCAGCATCCTCCGGCACGATCCGCGCAAACAAGTCGCCACCCTGCACATACAGGTTCGGGTA
>NZ_JACOOJ010000053.1 GCF_014287585.1 Parabacteroides hominis
AAAATACCAGACAGAGGAAACAAACCATTGATAATATATTTTTCAGCTTCATACTTGTATATATTTTATCGTTTAACTTTATCTTGTTGTGTTTTAATTTTATGACGTAGTTCTAATAGAACTATGTCCCCTTTTTACTTTGAAAATGAACCTTCTTTTTAATCTGTTTGTAAAAGTTTCACCCTTCACATCTTCGTAAAGCCCTATTTATCAGTGATCCAAAACCTGAGTCCTATTAGAACTATGTCCCCTTGTAGAGGTTTTTAACTTTACAATGCAAAAATAGACCAGATATCTAAGAGAGATAATAGGCACGACTTTCATCTTTAAGGGGTAAATGTGGCAATCATCCAAATTGAGAGAAATACCTCTCGAAACGATAGATTCACTATAATAGATATCTTTTTTTGTGGGGAATAAAAGAGAACTTGATGTATAAAGTATTGGTCATAAATAGTTCATGCTTTCTTTTACCGGCATCTTATCCTGTCAAGTTGTTATTGAAAACAAAAACAACTATCATACGTCTTTTTATCAAATTTGTCCGTCGCTTTCGGATAAATCCAAAGATGACAGACAAACCATGACAGCATGATAGAATAAAGGCTCATTTCCTGGCAGATTTGAAACATAAATAATGATTTATGGGTGAGCAAACAGACAAGGCAGCGTCTTGTGCCGCAGGTTCTCTTTTGCCGTCTGCTTCAGCAGACGGATAGATGATTGATACAATAGATGAAAGGGACTGAAGTCCACAGAGGAAGAGGCTTTGCCTCTAAATCTTTTAAACCGTCTGCTGAAGCAGACGGCAAAAGAGAGCCTACGGCACGCCATCCATATTATACACCGGTAAATCATCATTTACAGGTTCAAATCTTCTTAGATTATCCTCTAAATACCCCCTGGTTGTTTTATTTAATTAGGGTTCACACTATCCTGGAAACTCTGTAGATCAGCATGTTGCTGTGAACCCTGTGAATGCAAGATAAAAAAAGGCGGGATCGATCGATAGGATTGGATGATCGTAAACCGGTTTCACAGCCTTCACAGCCTTCACAACAAATCGCTGGCCATTAGCCTTTTACCGCCGTGAACCCTGTTTTTTAGTTTTGTCATATAAGTGATCTAATTGGTTCCTGTCCCATAAAATACAGGTTATAGGCTAAAAAATACAGCCTTTAGCCTGTCAGGGAAAAGCCTATAGGGTAGCAGCAAAAAGGTAGGCATCTATCCGGCAACCGATGCCTGTCTTTTCGGGAAGCGACAGGCATCAATAGGGGCAACTTCACATACTCATATCTTGGCAAATTTGAACCAATTTCAGGCACGGATTACACAGATTTCACGGTTTAAATATGTTTTGAAAAAAACTTCTTGCCGTGTAATCCGTGAAATCCGTGCCTAAAATATAGGTTCAGTTTTTCTTATATTAAAAGGGATTAAACCCCACATAGGAACCGGCAAAGCCGGAACAATCATCTATCCGTCTGCTGAAGCAGACGGCAAAAAAGAGGCTACGACATTAGGCACAGCTTTGTTTGTCGGCTCACATATAAATCAGCATTTACCGATTCCGCTTTGCTTGAAGCAATCTTTTTGTCATTTCTTACTTATTGTACGGTTTTCCAAAATACCCATTGGTCTGGATCGAAACAGTAGCGCATGAAATTTGATTTTATACCCCATATATTTCAAATTTCCTGCAAGGATAATATTTTTTAAGAAACAAGATATTTGGCAAGAGCCTGAATATTAACAAAATATGAATATCCGCCTTTTTGGGAGGGGTTCTTGTATTTTTTTTATCATATTATGTTACCTGTGTCGCCCTTACAGGGCTTAAAGAAGAGAGAGTTTGTCAAGTGCTATAAACACACCGATAATTTGTTGCGAAAACAAATAGCGATGATTATCAACGTTCCAAAACAGTCTACCAAACAGTCTGCCGGACAAGCAAACCGACGTCTCACCGGAACATATATCCTAACGACAACGTCACATTGTTTTGATACAGGGAAGATTCGCCTTCACGTTCTATGGCACGGCGATCCAACGTACCGCAAAGAGCCCCGACGGAAAAGAAATAACGACTGTAATCGACACGCAGGCCGACGCTAACGCCCAAGTCGAATGTTTTGAGGTCGGCTTCTTTGGTTTGGCCGAAATGGATATCCACATTCTGGTTTTCGGTCTTCATTTTCCCAAACAGGGAGAAATCGAGGGCGGGACCGGCATAAACGCCTAACTGGACATCATTAATATGAAATGTATAAGCCAGATTTACAGGAACCTGGATAGAGTAGTAACTGCATTTATTGAGAGAGTTCTTCGCCCCTTCCACCTGGAAGTTCGAAATGAAAGAACCGCCCTGGTTCACAAAAGCCAATTCCGGACGCAAAGATAAACCTTTATATAAAGGTATATCGGCAAGCCCCGCCAGACTGAAACCGAAACGGGCGCCGGCATTATACGTTCCTTCCACTTTTTGCACCAGAGAAGAATAAGCGCCACCAGCACGTACGCCGAAAGTAACCTGAGCGGCTGACGGCATAATCATCAACATTGCCAAAAAGGCGATAAATATAATTTTTCTCATATTGCTAATCTCTGAGTTATCAAAAGCAAAGATAGAATTTTTCAACCGGATTATAACTGCCGATAGAATAAATTTGTAAAATAACCCGTATCTTTATAGGCCGAAATAAAAAGATTAAGAATTGATATGGAACCGTTTATACATCTTCACGTACATACCCAGTATTCACTGCTGGACGGACAAGCATCGATCGACGCTTTGATTGACAAAGCGCAAAAGGATGGTATGCCGGCGATTGCCGTCACCGACCACGGTGTGATGTTCGGAATAAAAGAGTTCTTCAACAAGGTATCCAAGAAAAACGGCAAGCCGTTAGGAGCCATCAAGGATTATGAGAAAGAGCTGAAAGATCTGAAAAACAGAACGGAACTGACCGCCGACGAGCAGGCCCGCCTTGAAGAAATACCCGCAAAGATCGAAGAAGAAAAGAAAAAGATATTCAAACCGATCTTCGGTTGCGAGTGCTATTGCGCCCGTTACGGACGGCATAGCAAACTCGCTTCGCAGAACGACCGGAGCGGATGGCACTTGATCGTGTTGGCTAAGAACCTGAACGGATACAAGAACCTGATCAAGATGGTTTCCTTGTCCTGGACGGAAGGGTTTTACGGACGTCCGCGCATCGACAAGGAGTTGCTGGAAAAATATCACGAAGACCTGATCGTATGCTCCGCCTGCATCGGCGGGGAAATTCCGCAGCATATCCTGAACGGACGGATGGACAAGGCAGAAGAATCGGTCCTTTGGTTCAAGAACCTGTTCGGAGAAGATTACTATTTGGAAATACAGCGGCACGAGACACATGACCCGAACGCCGCGCAGGATGTGTACCCCCACCAGGTAACGGCAAACAAGGTGATCTTAGAACTGGCGCGTAAACACAATATCAAGGTGATCGCGACCAACGACGTCCACTTTGTCAACGCGGAAGATGCGGAAGCGCACGACCGCCTGATCTGCCTCAGTACGGGTAAAGACCTGGACGACCCGAAGCGCATGCGCTACACCAAACAGGAATGGATGAAGACGACGGCTGAGATGAATGCCATCTTTTCTGATATTCCTGAAGCCCTCAGCAACACGCTCGAAATAGCCGACAAGGTGGAATTTTACTCCATCGACCACGGCCCTATCATGCCGACCTTCGCCATCCCCGAAGATTTCGGGACGGAAGAAGGATATCGCCAGAAATTCACCGAACAGGATTTGTTCGACGAATTTACCCGCGATGAAAACGGGAACGTTGTCCTGAGCGAAGAGGCCGCACACGACAAAATAAAGAAATTAGGCGGTTACGAAAAACTGTACCGTATCAAACTGGAAGCCGACTATCTGAAAAAGATCACATACGATGGGGCAAAGATTTGTTACGGAGATGATCTGACCGACGAAGTCAAGGAACGGTTGAACTTCGAGTTGCATATCATGAAGACGATGGGTTTCCCCGGTTACTTCCTGATCGTGCAAGACTTTATCCGTGCCGCCCGCGAAGAATTAGGCGTTTCGGTCGGTCCCGGCCGTGGATCGGCTGCCGGTTCGGCTGTTGCCTACTGCCTGGGGATTACCAAGATCGACCCGATCAAATATGACTTGCTGTTCGAGCGTTTCCTGAATCCGGACCGTATCTCGCTCCCCGATATCGATACCGACTTCGACGATGACGGTCGCGGGGAAGTGCTTCGCTGGGTAACGGATAAATACGGCGCAGAGCGCGTGGCGCATATCATCACCTATGGCACGATGGCGACCAAATCGGCCATCAAGGATGTCGCACGCGTGCAGAAACTCCCGCTTTCCGAATCGAACCGCCTCGCAAAACTCGTCCCGGACAAGATACCGGATATGAAGAAGTTCAAGCTGAAGGATGCGATCAATTATGTGCCTGAACTGAAAGAGGCGGCTACCGGAAACGATCCGCTGGCACGCGACACCCTGAAATATGCGCAAATGCTGGAAGGCAATGTGCGCAACACGGGTGTGCATGCCTGCGGCGTCATCATCGGACGTTACGATATATCGGACGTCGTGCCTGTCAGCACGGCTAAGGACAAGGATACCGGTGAAGAGATGCTCGTCACCCAGTATGAAGGCTCGGTGATCGAAGAGACCGGTTTGATCAAGATGGACTTCTTAGGGCTGAAAACATTGTCGATTATCAAGGAAGCGATCGAAAACATCCGGTTGACGACCGGGCAGGAACTGGATATCGACCATATCAGCCTGGAAGATCCGGCGACCTACAAACTATATTGCGACGGAAAGACAACAGGTACATTCCAGTTTGAATCCGCCGGCATGCAGAAGTATCTGAAAGAACTGCAACCGTCCAAGTTCGAGGACTTGATCGCGATGAACGCCCTCTACCGTCCGGGGCCTATGGATTATATCCCTTCTTTTATCGCCCGTAAACAGGGAAAAGAGGAAATCAAGTACGATATTCCCGTTATGGAACGGTATCTGAAAGACACGTATGGCATCACCGTCTATCAGGAACAGGTCATGCTTTTGTCGCGTCTGTTGGCAAACTTCACCCGCGGCGAGAGTGACGCCCTCCGTAAGGCGATGGGAAAGAAGTTGATCGAGAAGATGAACCACCTGAAATCCAAATTCATGGCGGGTGGAAAGGCGAACGGCTACAAGGAGGAAACTTTGCAGAAGATATGGTCCGACTGGGAAAAATTCGCCTCATACGCCTTCAACAAGAGCCACGCGACCTGCTACTCATGGGTAGCTTACCAGACAGCATACCTGAAAGCGAACTACCCGTCCGAATATATGGCTGCCGTCCTGAGCCGAAGTTTGTCGAACATTGTGGATATCACAAAGTTCATGGACGAATGCAAAGCGATGGGTATTCAGGTGCTCGGTCCGGATGTGAACGAATCGATCCTGAAGTTCAGCGTAGACAAGGACAAGAACATCCGTTTCGGCCTGGGCGCCGTGAAGGGCGTCGGTGAAGCCGCCGTGCAAAATATCATTGAAGAACGGAGGAAGAACGGCCCGTACAAAGACATCTTTGATTTTGTGGAACGTGTCAACCTGACTGCCTGCAACAAGAAAAACATCGAATCGATGGCACTGGCCGGCGCTTTCGACAATTTCGGCATCCAGCGGGAACAGTTTTTTGCCGAAACCGGCAAAGGGGAATTATTCCTCGAAACGCTGGTTCGCTATGGCAATAAGTTCCAGACAGACAAGAACACGGCAACCAACTCCCTGTTCGGAGGAGATGCTTTTGTCGCCATCGCCAAACCGGAAATACCGAAATGCGAACGTTGGAGCGACCTCGAACGCCTGAATAAGGAAAAAGAGCTGGTCGGCATCTACCTGTCCGCCCATCCGTTGGACGAATACCGCATTATATTGACGTATGTATGCAATACCGGCATGGCGGAGATAAACGACAAGGAAAACCTGGTAGGGAAAGACTTGCTGTTCGGCGGTATCGTTACGGACTTCCGCGAAGGGATGACCAAGAAAGGGAACCCTTACGGCATTATCAAGATAGAAGATTTTACCGGTAGCGGCGAAATAGCGTTGTTCGGCAAAGATTACGTCGATTACAGCAAATTCGGTAAGCGAGGCATGTACCTGCTGATCAAGGCGCGTGTGGAAGACCGCTACAATTCAGGTCGTCTGAGCCTCTCTATCGGAGCCATCCAGTTGCTACAGGAAGAGAAGGACCGCCTGATCGAAAAGATCAGTATCACGGTCCCGATCCACGACCTTGACGAACCGACCGTAAACGAACTTTCGACCTTGATTAAAAACAATCCGGGCCAAAGTCTGTTATATTTCAAGGTGGTTGACGGCGAACACAATATCATACAGAATTTTTTCTCGCAGAACATACGGCTCAATGTCACACGCAACCTGGTCGAATTCTTGCAAACGAACGAGAATATGGATTTTAAAATTAACGGGTAGTATTTGTACGGTATAAAAGAATTTGTACTTTTGCACAAAATTGGAATATATAATTCATAATTAAAGATATGGCACTACAAATTACAGATGCGAATTTTGAAGAGTTGGTAAACTCTGGTAAGCCTATGGTCCTTGACTTCTGGGCTGAATGGTGTGGTCCTTGCCGCATGGTCGGCCCGATCATCGACGAACTGGCTACCGAATATGAAGGCCGCGTTACAATCGGCAAAATGGATGTAGACAACAACAACGACGTGGTTGCACAGTTTGGCATCCGCAATATCCCGACCGTTCTTTTCTTCAAAGACGGCAAGGTAGTGGACAAACAGGTCGGCGCTGCTCCTAAAACTACATTCGTATCTAAAATCGAAGCTCTTTTATAATTTAATAGCACGAAGCATTTCGCGCTTTCCAGGGGGGCCGGGTATTCTTTCGACAGAATATCCGGCTTCTTTCATCATACGCCGGACAGCGCCTTTCGCACAATAGGTCGTCAAAACCCCGCCTCCGGTCGTACGGGCATACAACCGGTCGAAGATATTCCGGTTCCACATCTCCGGCTGCTTATCGGGTGCGAACGCATCGAAATAGACCAGGTCGATCCGGTCCGGCAAATCGCAGGTATTACTGTCTCCTTGTATTTTATGCAGTTCAAAGAATTCCGTAACCGGAACCGAAACATCCCATTCCGCCTGATGCAGGGCCTGGAAAACATCTTTCCGCCCGGTGCAAATCATTTCCCCGTAATTCAGGCTCCCGATTACATCTGCATCCAACGGGTAGAGTTCAACCGAATAGTAATGTATTTTCCGTTGATGCGCCTCGGCATCCAACAAAGTCAGAAAGGCATTGAGCCCGGTCCCGAAGCCTATTTCCAGAACGGTGATTTCCTTCCGTTCCAGTTGGTGCAGCCCGGCTTCGATAAAGACATGGCGCGATTCCTGCACGGCGCCGTTCACGGAATGGTAGTGCTCGTCCATTTCGGGGATAAAGAGCGTATGGCTTCCATCCGCCGTCAGCTGCAATTCCCGTTTGATATGATTCGTTGCGTTCTGCATATATTTCTATAATATGCCTGCAAAGGTAAGTTTTTAATCCCGGTTTTTATATATCTTTGTAATCATAACAAGAATCGAGGATGGCCAAAAAATATATCTTTCTTTTGCTCTTGCTGTTTACGGGTTTACAAATGATGCAGGCCCAACAAACATATTCCATAAAAGGTATCGTAAAAGATGCCGCCAACGGCGAACCGGTAAGTTTTGCCAATGTCGTCATCTGGAATACGATAGAAGGGACTGTCACTGATTCGACCGGCCAATTCGAGATTACCGGAGTCGCTCCCGGAAGCTATCGCCTGCAAGCCTCCTTCATCGGTTATAAGCCAACGGTTACGGCAGAATTCAGAGTTTCCAACAAGGATATGTTTTTTCCTATCGAACTGGAAGAAAGCAGCGAAAGCCTGCAGGAGGTAAGCATCGTCGCCTCGCCTTTCCGCAAGACGGCAGAAAGTCCGCTCGGACTGCGCGTGATCGGGTTCAAAGAGATCGAGAAAAGTGCCGGTGGGAATCGGGACATATCACGGGTCGTACAATCTTTTCCGGGTGTGGCGTCTACGGCTGCTTTTCGCAACGACCTGATGGTCAGAGGTGGTGGGCCGTCTGAAAACCGTTTCTTTCTCGATGGCGTAGAAATACCGAACATCAACCACTTTTCCACGCAGGGGGCTTCCGGCGGTCCTGTCGGGATCATTAACCCGGACTTCATACGCGAAGTCGATTTCTATTCTGCCGCCTATCCTGCCGCACGCGGGAACGCTCTTAGCTCGGTTCTTGATTTCAAGCTACAGGACGGGAACAAGGAGAAGTTTTCGTTACGAGGTGTGATCGGAGCCTCGGATATCGGTTTTTCAGCAAACGGACCGGCAGGTAAGAAAACGACTTATCAGGTGTCCGTCCGCCGTTCATACCTGCAATTCTTGTTCGATATGATCGGACTGCCTTTCCTGCCGACCTTTACAGACGCACAGTTCAAGGTGAAACACACATTCAACCGGAAAAACGAACTGACGGTTTTAGGGCTGGGAGCTATCGACGACATGAAACTCAACACGGGCATGGAAGACATGAGTGAAAAGAACCAGTATATCTTAGCCTATCTGCCGGTGGTCAAGCAAAAGACATACACGTTGGGAGCGGTTTACAAACATTACTCCGGCAAAAACATTTATTCGCTGATCGCCAGCCGGAGCCAGTTAAACAACCGGAATATCAAATACAGGGATAATGACGAAAGCTCGGAAGAGAACCTGACTCTCAATTACCGTTCGGACGAAATCGAAAACAAGCTGCGCAGTGAAAACATATTCCGCTTTCCTTTCTTCCGGCTGAATGTCGGCGGGAACCTCGAATATGCGACCTACACCAACCGCACATACCAGAAGCAGTTCACCACAATCCCCAAAGTGATCAACTATCAGACGGATCTCGGACTTTTGAAATGGGGGCTTTATGCCACTGCCATATATGAAAGCGACAACGAGCGTTTCACCGCTTCTTTAGGTGTGCGGACGGATGCCAACGACTATTCGTCGGAGATGAACAACCTCCTGGACCAGCTCTCCCCCCGCCTCTCCCTTTCCTACCGTTTGTTTGGAGCGGTCTATCTGAACGGGAACATCGGCAGATATTACGAATTGCCTCCTTATACGGTTCTCGGATTCAAAGACAACCAGGGCAACTATCTGAATAAAGACAACCGCTTGACTTATATCAGGAGCGACCAGGCGGGGCTCGGACTGGAATACCGCCCTTCTTCTTATCTGAAATTCTCGGCAGAAGGGTTTTACAAGAAATATGACCAGTATCCGATGTCATTGGTCGACAGCATTCCACTTGCCTCTAAGGGTACGGACTACGGGGTTTTAGGAAACGAAGCGGTCAACTCGACTGCTACCGGAAGAGCATACGGCCTCGAACTAACCGGACGATGGTATAATTATAAAGGACTGACTTTTATCGCCTCCTACACCTACGTCCGGAGCGAGTTCAAGGACGGACGCGGGAGCGGAAAATACATCCCGTCAGCTTGGGACAACCGCCATCTCTTCACATTCAGCGGAACCTATGCGCTACCTAAGAACTGGGATATCGGGGCTAAACTAAGAGTCGTAGGCGGTGCGCCTTATACCCCTTACGACGTTGAAAAAAGTAGCTTGGTCGAAGCCTGGGATGCCAGCGGCAGCCTTTATTATGACTACAGCCGCTTCAACAGCGAACGGCTAAAACCTTTCACGCAACTGGATATCCGGATAGACAAGACCTTCTATCTGAAAAAATTCATGTTGGGAGCTTATATTGACTTACAGAATATTCTGAATTCCAAATATAAAGAGCAGGACGTGTATATCAAAACAGGCAACATCCTAAATCCTGAAGCCCCTGTCGATCAACAGCGCTACGAGTTAAAGCCCGTGGAACGGCGTACCGGGACTTTATTACCCAGTATAGGAATCATGATTGAATATTAGAAATGTACTGATTTATGCGAAGTTATATCAAATAATTTCTATTTTTGCAGGCAGGATTCAAAAAGGGATTAATTTTGGAACTTTAGAATAAAAGTCATTTAATGAGTAGGTCATCCGTTTACAACTTAAAGCATACATGGCTATTCTTTTTCACAGTCATTTGCTTGCTCTTCACATGTCAAGTCCATGCTGATGAAAACAATCCTATCCTCATAATCAGTTCTTACAATCCCGACACACGCAACACGACTCAAAACATTTCCGAGTTCATGGAAGAGTACAAGATGCAGGGAGGAAGCTCGCCTGTCGTCATCGAGAACATGAACTGCAAGAGCCTGCCCGAAGCTCCCTTCTGGAAGGAAAGAATGCGGAATTTACTGAATAAATACCAGGGAGAAAACAGCCCTGCCCTGATCGTTATTCTCGGACAGGAAGGATGGGCCTCTTACCTTTCCCAAGATGACAGCATAATCCGCGATATCCCGATACTTTGCGGCATGGTCAGCCGGAATGCGGTCTTATTGCCGGACAACAATATCGACCTTACCGAATGGGAACCTGAAAGCATTGACATTAATGATCTGAAAAACAAAGAAAGGAATCTGGCGGGATTTGTCTATAATTATGATATCAAGGCCAATATAGAACTGGTTCGCAAGTTATATCCGAGCACCAAGCATTTTGCCCTGATAACAGACAACAGTTATGGCGGTGTTTCCCTCCAGGCTTTGGTAAAAAAAGAAATCAAGAAAATAGACGGGATTGACTTTATCCCTCTGGACGGGCGAAAGAATGACATCTATAACATCATTGAGGAAATTAAGCGCCTGCCTCCACAAACCGCCCTCCTCCTGGGAACCTGGCGTGTAGACGTGAACGACGGATATTATGTCGGGAACGCGACTTACACCATGATGCTGGCTAACCCCGCAGTTCCTACTTTCTCGCTGACATCCATCGGATTGGGGCATTGGGCGATCGGAGGCTACATCCCGAAATACCGCTCCATAGGAAAAGACCTGGCGAGCCAGGCAATCTATCTTTTAAAGGAACACCCTGCCAAGCTCGGCACGGAAACAATCCCGAACGTGTACACATTCGATGCCAAAAAACTGAAAGAACGAGGAATTACGACAAAAGAACTGCCCCCGCATTCCGTATTGATCAATACGGAAGTAGGATTATTCGTGCAATATAAATTTGAGATCCTGTTGCTGGCAGCAATCGTTTTATTGCTATTTCTTATCATGATGTTTTACTTCTACCTGCGTACCAACAAGTTGAAGAATAAATTACTGGTCCTGATCGACAAGCAGAAAGAAGACGAAATCGAACTGAGAAAAGCCAAAGACAAAGCGGAGGAATCAGACCGCTTGAAATCGGCTTTCCTGGCCAACATGAGCCATGAAATCCGTACGCCCCTGAATGCAATTGTCGGCTTCTCCAACCTGCTGACAATAGCCGAGAGCGAAGAAGAGCGGGATGAGTATATCAATATCATCAGCAGCAACAACGAATTGCTCCTTCAGTTAATCAACGATATTCTGGACGTTGCCAAGATAGAAGCCGGCACATTGGAGTTTATCGACTCTGAAATAGATATCAATGCCCTATTATCCGATATCGAACAGTCTTCCCGCCTGAAAGCTCCCGAAGGGGTACAGGTTTCTTTTGTCGAGAAAATGCCTTATTGCATCATCATGTCAGACAAGAACCGCCTGGTACAAGTCGTGACGAACTTCATCAACAACGCTATAAAGTTCACAAAGGAAGGAAGCATCCGGTTCGGTTACCGGCACAAAGACGGCAAATTGTTATTCTATGTCAGTGATACCGGCTGTGGCATCGAACCGGAAAAGAAAGATCTCGTGTTCAACCGTTTCGTAAAGCTGAACAGTTTCGCACAAGGTACGGGTCTGGGACTTGCCATTTGCCAGATGATCGTCAAAAAGTTGGATGGCGAGATCGGTGTGGAATCCGAATTGGGGGAAGGTTCGACTTTCTGGTTTACCTTGCCGGACTCTGTCATCCAAAACAGAAACGTCCGACCGGAAAAATCAACGACAGACGAAGAGGTCGCGATCGACAGCCCGAATCCGAAAAAGGCGACGTTGCTGATCGCTGAAGACAACGAAAGCAATTATATACTGATCCGTGCCGTTTTGAAAGATTACAACTTATTGCATGCCCATGACGGGAACGAAGCTGTCCGGCTCTATCGCGAACACCATCCGGATCTCATCCTGATGGATCTTAAGATGCCGGACATGGACGGATATGAAGCGACTGCCGAGATCAGAAAAGAAGATTCCGATATCCCTATTATTGCCGTAACGGCTTTCGCTTTTGCAGAAGATGAACAACGGGTGAAACAAAGCGGCTTCAACGGATATGCGGCTAAGCCGATCAAACCGGCAGAGTTGAAAAAGATCATCACCCAATATCTTTCTTCTACAATACGCGGGTCTGGGGAAATTGCAAAGTGAAAGTCGCCCCCTTCTCTTCTTCCGAAATAACGGAAATACTGCCGCCATGCCGGTTCATGATCTGCCGGCAAACACTCAGGCCGATTCCCGAACCGCCCTGTTTGGTCGTAAAAAACGGTACAAATATTTTATCCATTGCTTCCGGCACAATGCCGTATCCGTTGTCTGATACCGTAATAACCGGAACTCCTTCACGCCTGAACGCATTCACCCGGACTTCGGGATAAGGACGTTCCCGGCATGCCTCGGCAGCATTTTTCAACAGGTTTATCAACACCTGTTCAATCATGGCCCGATCTGCATAAATACGCAGGTCTGCCGGACGGACTGAGAAAGAGAACGAAACAGCACCGGCAGGATATAGCCCCCTTAAATCGTCAAAAAGAGAGGAGACCGGAAACAACTGCTGTGTCGGAGCCGGAATACGGGTCAGCTTCCGGTAATTCTCGACAAAGTCCAATAGGCCTTTACTCCGGCGGTGTATCGTTTGCATGGCTTGCAACATAATGCTGTAATCCCGTTCGTTCAATCCGTTGGAGGTCGCCCGTTCCGTCACCGTCTCCGACAGGGAAATAATAGGGGCGATAGAATTCATGATCTCATGTGTCAGGACACGGATCAGCTTCTGCCAGGCATCTGTCTCCGCCTCGGCCACCACCACATTGTAGAGGCGGGTCCGAAAAGCGGAAAGCGCTTCATTCATGGCACGTGTCAGGCTGGCCTCCGGTCCGTCTGTCGAAGGTACAGGGAAAGACAGGTTCATATCCCCGTAGTGGATATTGGCTATCAGATGCTCCATCCTCTGAAGCATTTTCCGCTGATCCTGATAAAGGGAAAAAGCGATTCCCAGCAAGATCATAAAACACATGACAGACGTAAAATACAAACCTTTCAAAAGCAGAAAGGCAATTGAAAGGGATAACACGACCAGTAATCCGATCTTCAGGAAAAGGACATATCGTTTCATAGGCCCAGCTTATCCAGTTTCCGGTACAAGGCAAAACGGGTGATTCCCAATAGTTCGGCTGCACGGGTGATATTCCCGTCCGCCCGGCGAAGGGCACGTTCGATCGCTTCCTTTTCGAGAACGCTCAGGTTCAGTTCGTCCGGCTCCCCTTTCTTTTGGACATGCGCAGGATGCAGCATAAAGTTTTCAGGTTTCAGCATAGAGCCATCAGAAAGAATCACGGCACGCTCGATCGCATGTTGCAGTTCGCGGACGTTACCCGGCCACGCATAGCTTTGCAACTTCGTTTTCGCATCCCGGGTAAGCCCCCCTATCTTCTTCTTATACTTGCGGGCATAACGGTTCAGAAAATGGTCGGCCAAGAGCAGGATGTCATTTCCCCGTTCACGGAGTGGAGGGATATGCAGTTCGATCGTATTGATCCGGTACAACAAATCCTGCCGGAAAGTTCCTTCCTGGACCATCGCGTGGATATCCATATTCGTGGCAGAGACCAGCCGCACATCGATCGGCACGGAACGGGTAGCCCCCAAACGGAGAATCTGCCTTTTCTCGATAGCAGTCAATAACTTCGCCTGCATCGGCAAGCTCAAATTACCGATTTCATCTAAGAACAGGGTTCCGCCCGAAGCCACTTCCATACGTCCGGGTTTATCGCGCCGGGCATCCGTGAAAGCTCCTTTTTCATATCCGAACAGTTCGCTTTCAAACAGTTGTTCCGGAATACTCCCTAAATCGATACTGACAAAAACCTGGCTGCTACGGGGCGAATGATGATAGAGTGCGCGTGCAATCAGATCCTTTCCGGTCCCGTTTTCTCCTAAAACCAGAATATTGGCATCCGTATCTTTCAGCTTGGCAATCGTGGCAAACAGTTCCTGCATGGCATCGCTCTCACCGATAATCTCAAAACCGGTATCTTCAGTGTTTCCCAGTACCTCGACCCGCTGCTTCAACGTATTGACTTCCGTACGGCTTTCACGCAATTTCAAGGCAGCCGAGAGGGTAGCGAGCAGTTTCTCTTTTTCCCAGGGTTTCGGAATAAAATCGGTGGCTCCCGCTTTTATGGCACGCACGGCTTTTTCCGTGTCTGCATAGGCCGTAATAAAAAGAACCACGGCATCGGGATCAGCAGCCTTTATCTTTTCGAGCCAGAAGAACCCTTCCTGTCCGCTGATCGCATCCCGCCGGAAATTCATATCCAACAAAATAACATCCGGCACGAATGTCGACATAAAATGTTCGATCCGTTCCGGCTGCGTCGTCACCTTTATCTGTTCCACATAAGGTTCAAGCAACAGGTTCAACGCGAAGAGGACATCTTCATTATCATCTATAATCAATATTTTCCCGTTCTTCATATTTCTGATATTATTCTATCTCTTGTAAAAAATCATCCTTGACGTGACAAAGATATGTATTATAAATATGGAATGTATGTGCGATACTGCACATAATTTGTGCGGAATAACACCTTTTTTTCATACATTTACAGGCAAATACAACATAAACCATTTAAAATTATTACTACGATGAAAACATTCCGGCTATTTATCTCCGCCCTTGTCGGCATGGCAGCTCTTACAGGTTGCCAACCTGCGGTTAAAACAAACAATGCTTGCAACGGTACATGTACCTGTCCGGTGACAGAAGAAGAAGTCCCGATCGCTTTGTTGACAGACACTCCTGCAATCACCGCTCCTCCTGCCGAACTCAAACTCGATCCCTTCTATAAGAAATATATGAATGTGAACGGCATTCATGTCGTCAGCTCCTGGCGTGTCCCCGACTCCTGCTTTTACGCTGCTTATATCAGCATTAAGGCTTTGACAGACGTACTTCCACGCGAGGTCATGAAATCACTGACCGACCGGCAGACCCGCATCGGCATCATGGCGCGTTACGAAGGGACGACGGATATTCCCGAACATGCTTTCCTGGCAAAAGACACGACACTAAACTGGGACGTACGTGCCCGTGGCTTAGGAGGCGATGCCGAACATCCGTTCTCGACTTGCGCCGAAGAGAATATCCTCGCCTACCAGATCGACAAATATCATGCGGAAGATATCCTGATCCACGAGTTCGCCCATACCATACACGGAGCCGGCATTCTCCCGATTCATCCTGAGTTCAACGACGAATTACAAGCTTCTTTGGATGCAGCCGTAGCCAAAGGCCGCTGGAAAAATGTCTACGCCGCAACAAACGTCTGGGAATATTGGGCGGAAGGAGTCCAGAACTGGTTTAACGTGAACGCTGAGGTCAATACGGATGATGGCGACGGCAAACATAATAAGATTAACACCCGCGAGGAACTGAAAGCATACGATCCGGGACTCTATGCTATTCTTGCCCGCTACTTCCCGGAAGTAAAGGAACAGGTCAGCCGGCATAAAAAAGTCAACCTGTATAACTGGAATGAATAATACAAAAGAATAAGAGGCTGTGTGAAAATGACTCAGCAGCCTCTTATTCTTACCGTACTTCCGACATTCCCTCTTACCTGCGACTTTATTCCTGTATCTCAGCCTTGCAGGGAAGCCAAGCCCAGAACGTCGAGCCTGATCCAGCCGTGGAATTAACCCCGATCTCACCATGCTGGGCGTCTATGATCGCTTTACAAATAGCCAACCCCAACCCGGTCCCTTGTTTGAACTCGTCTACTTTATAGAAACGGTCAAATACGAGAGGACACTTTTCTTCGGGAATACCGACTCCCGTGTCACTACAGTAGATGCGGATTCCTCGATCTACATATATATAGCCGATCTGTATGCAACCTTTCTTGGTGAATTTTATCGCGTTGGTCACAAAATTGGATAGGATTTGCTGAATCCGTTTCTCATCCAGCTCGATGTAGCAGCTCTTGTAAGGACTGTCAAGCTTGAACTCGACGTTTTCCGAACGGGTCCTTTGGTTTAATGAGCGATACAACATCTGCATGGAGGTAACCAGGTCGAAGCGTTGCTTGCAAAATTCGATTATTCCGGATTCGATCTTCGAGAGGTCCAGCACGTCGCTGATCAACCGGAGCAGCAACTCGTTGTTAGTGGCGATGATTGCGTTGAACTTCTGCTTTTCGCTCTCTTCCGTCTCGGCCGCCAGTAGTTCCGAGAAGCCGACAATCGCATTCAGAGGCGTACGGATCTCATGACTCATGTTGGCAAGAAAGGCAGACTTCAGTTTATTAGATTCCTCCGCCTTGTTTTTGGCAGACTCCAACTCTTGCATCAACAAGCGGCGCTCGGTAATGTTCTGTATGTAGCCAACCGCTTTGTCGGCGTCGTCTCCCGTATTCACCACGACAAGATTGATCTCGTAATAATCAGAGAAAAGCCCCTTCTTGCCATACCGCACCTCGTCATGGATGTTCACACACTCACCGGAGCGGACCTTCTTCAACGCATCTGACAGGCGGATAGTATCATCAGGGTGTAAAATGTGCAGGAGCTGGTTCAACTGAATACAACTTTGCTGTTTGTCAAACATCGGAGTCTCATGCTCCATGATGGAGGAGGTGATGTAAACCCTGTCTGTCTGCATATCCCACAACACGGGCACGATATGCCCGGCCTGCAAGATCATGTTCAGCAAGACATTCTTATTACGCAGTTCCTCTGTCTTGATTAGCTTCGTGTTGTTTTGCCTGAGTCCGACAAATTTCAACACGTTACCCGACTTGTCAACCTCTAACGGGCTACCCGAAACGGAGCAAAACTGCCATTCCGTATCGGCAGGGGTTTGGAGGCGGAAGTTGAACTGGATCGACTGGTTGAAACCATTACGCAACGCCTGTAGCGCCTCTGACATATTCGTGGAGAAATCGTCAGGATGTATGTATTTCTTGAAATCGGCCATTGATAGTTTGACAGCGGGGTCATACCCGTTCAGCGGCTCGTTATAGGAGGTAAAGAGCGCGGTCTCCACATCATATTCCCACAAGATAATATCGGAGGCTTTTAAAGCCAGATCGTTCATTTTCTTGCTTTTTGCCAACAAGGCTTGATATTGGTGCTGTTCCGTGACGTCTTTTTGCGACCCCATGATCGAAACGATTCTACCATCCATCTCCTCGCCTATCATGTTGCTCTCGTAATATCGATAAGTGCCCTCAATGTCGTCCACTTTGAAACGGAAGACCATAGAGACCCTTTTCTTCCGTTTGGCCACGATATCTTCCAAGGCCGTGACCAAAGAACCGCGATCGTCCGGATGGAGTATCTTCAGGGTCTCTTCAAGACTCAGGCCAGTTCCAGCAAGAGCCTTTCCCTGTATGGTATCGAACATACGTGAATCCACCTTATAGCTCCATGCTGCCACACCACCAGCAGCCAGTGCCGTGTTCAATTCCTGACGGCTTTGAGATAGCTGTTCATTGAGGAAACTCAGCTCCCGGTTAGTCTGTACCTGTTCTGTCACGTCACGCTGCGTACCGGCAAGGCGTGTCACGATCCCGTCCTTATTTTTTATCGCGATAAAATCCACTTCATAGTATCGATAAGGGTTTCCCTTTTGCTTTTGCATCCTGTAGACACCATGATGCACTTCGCTTACACCGGAAAGCAAGTCATCGACATACCGTCTATAATCAGCCAGTTCTTCCTCGTGCACAAAAGCGATAGCCTCATCCATCCTGATATTTGAAGGCTTAAATGAACCCTGGTACAGATAATAAAACTTACGGGTTTCCACCTCGTAATAAGCGATGAATAACCGGGTGGCCTTCACGGCCATGGTGAGGGCTGTTTGTACGGTTTCCAGATGTGCTTTGGCTTTTTCCACTTCCCGGTGGTGGTTATAGAGGTCGGTCACATCGGAATTCACGAAGATGAAGTTCTCGATCTTCCCGTCTTTGCCACGCAGGATGCGGCTTCGTCCTTCGATGACTTTCTTACCGCTATGGATAGTTTGGAAATAACCGACAGTCTTGATCTTCTCAAAATCGAACTCAGCAGTCAGATCCACGTCTTTTCCGGCTCTAATTTGCATTTTGACAGACTCGTCCAGAGCCGGATTGTCATAGAAACAAAGAGACCTTTCTTCCGTTTTTTTTCTTGCAGGCACTCCGAATATCTCCATGTCCCGATCGTTGATGTAAATCAGCATCCCGTCTTTATCATAGATCTCCACACCGGCGGGAAGTGCTTTCAGTACAGCATGATACTGCTGGCTTAGCTGCTCATATTTACCCAACACGGACTGCAAGTTTTGGTTCACCCGGACACTTTTCCGGAGGGCGAGGCGCACTTGCCGTCGCAACAACTGAATGAATGATCCGGCGACAAGCAGTAGCAGGAGGACGCAAGCAAAGACAATATACCAGTTAGTGTAGTCAGCCTTCGAAGGTTGGTAGATACCGAACCACTTGTCGTACAACTTATCGTAAATCCCATTCGCCTTCAGCTTGGCGATCGAAGTGTTTATCCGATGGATCAGCGTCTGGTTGCTTTTCTGGGTAGCGAAACAATATTCGTTCGGTTCCATATTGACGGGACGTATCTCCAGGTTCGATAATCGGCCACAGGTGATGATATGCTGTGCCAACTCTCTTCCACAAACAGCCACATCGCCACCGCCGTTAGCCAGAATCCGCAAGGCATCGTCCATATTGTCGTAAAACAACAGTGTATCGCAACTAATCCCCATGTCGTTCAGCAAATCCTCAGTAAGTGCACCTTCCTGAAAAAGCACTTTCTTGCCATTTAGCCCGTCCAATGTCCGTATCGTGGAATTTTTGCGGCAGATGATGCTGTGGTAAATGAAACTATGGGTAAGGGAAAACTCGTAAATTGTGTCTCGCTTGTCACTATAGGTCAGTCCTGTCAGCAGGTCTGCTTCTCCGATATTCAGTTCGTTCAAGGCGTTAAGGAAATGTGTCAGTCTTACTTCATATTCCAAATTTTGATCTTTCATGACTTCTTCCAATAGGTCTATGATAAAACCATCTGGCTGACCTTGAGCATTTAAAAACTCATAGGGAGGGAAAAGCCAATCTCCCACGACAATTATCTTATCTTGCTTTTCAAGGTGTGTTTGTTGGGCTACTACACCGATGGCGGATGTGACCGAAAGCATGAACATGACCCAAGCGATCAAAAGTTTGTTTCTCATAAAAATTTTAAATTAAAAAACCGATGATGTCCTCACATGGAGTGAGTGTTTGATATCCCTTATAAATAATCCTTAAAAATATTTCGCAAGAAGGAGGATGCACCATTGTGGCACATCCTCGACTTCTGCAAAACACATAAAAAAATAAACCCAAAAACATCTTTTACCCCTTTTATTACTCTATTTACAACTCTCCGGGCCGTTCTTCTTCTCCTCCCGGTTTATCATCGACCGGGATATTGCTTCCAGGCTTTACACTCGGCTTCATTCCTGCCTTACGCCGCAAAAGTGTTTCGCCGAACTGAAGTAACAATGCGTTTACGCGATCGATTATATCTTCCAATTCCTGTTCTTTGTCAGCATCCTGCTCGACCAATAAATTCACCATAAAAAGAGAATTGACCGCTTTTGCAACCATACGGAAACCAGTATCGACTTTCGGACGAATCTCGCGCAAGTTATCCGCGACAGAGCGAATCAACTTGGCATCCGAGCGTGTATTATAGATCACATTGCATTCGTTATTGAGCGTTTCCAACAAAGTCAGCAGCTCGTCAAGTCCAAGCTCCGTAACGGCCGACTTCAAATCGTCACGGCGGATTTCCTGGAGGAAGTTCGCAACCATCGCGATATTTTCGGCAATCGGTTTCGAATTTGCACCCCGGAACGGTTTCAAGACAAAGGCCAATTTCACGCCAGCTTCACGTTTAGCCGACACTGGCCACCCTGCGAACGCATCAATCGTCTGGCGCACCATCGTAAACACACGGTCGCGTTCGGCGTCCTTCTGGTTAACCAGTCTCGTGTCTTCATAGGCACGGCTTTGCAAATAGGCGGTATCTTCGGCCTTGAACAGTGAGGCATATTCCTCGCGAATTTTGCAGAAACAATATTTTTCAGCAAATTCAGGAGTGATAATAGCCAAAATCCCGGCATGCAGCAGGTAATGTTCGGCGTTACGGCTCGCACCAAAATGTGCTTCAATGATTTCTTTCATCTTTTTCTAAGATTTAAAGATTAATATAAATAAACCCTCCATCTCTATAGGAAGTGTCTCAAAACATGCTTTATTTTCATACTGCAAACTTGTCCTTGTGGGTTTTCCTGTTATCGACAAGTGTCGCAAAAGCCATTTTTCCTTTCGGAAAACAGCGACGGCCGTCGCAAGTGACATTTTGCCAAATCCTATCTGCCGACGCCCGTCACAAAGGTTCAAACCATCCGCCCCGCCTATGTGACGGCAGTCGCAAGAAACCTTTTGCCATTTTCCTTCCATCGACAGCCGTTGCATGGATGAAACCGCCTTTTCTCGTTTACATGACGGTCGTTGCAATGATTTTTTTTGACATTCCATCCGTTTTTAAATGTATATAGAGTTTCTGTATTCAGTCGGAGACATCCCTGCATATTTCCGAAAAAAACGGCTCAGTAAAGACTGATTCGGAAATTTCGTACGAGAGACTACCTCTTTAATATCAAGACTACAATTCCGGAGTAAAGCTTTTATCTCAAGAATCATATATTCCACAATCCAACTTTTGGCTGACCTCCCTGTCAAGGAATAAACAACCATCGTCAAATATTTGGGAGATACATTCAATTTATCGGCATAAAAAGTGACCTCGCTATTTTTTTGGTAATGCTCTAAAACCAAACAGAAAAAGTCATATACCAACTTTTCCTTATGCGAATATTTAGTTTTCTGAGCTTCCGGGTTCTCCTTATATGAGACATAGAGCTCCCAATAAAAGATTCGGAGGACTTGCAATATATTCTCCCTTCTAAAATCTTCTGTCGGAACCGGACGGTTCGCCCTTGTGATAAGGAAGTTACAATAACGCTGGAAACTCTCGGCTTCTTCATCCGTAACATGATAGACCGCGTGGTTTCGCATATAAAAGAAAAAATCAGGAGTCATCCTCCATAATACGCTTAGGGTTTCTTGAAACATGAGCTCCGAAATCTTAAAATATCTCATGCTGAAATCGCTGCTTGCCTCGGTTACAGAAACCAATTGATTCGGCAGAATAACAATAATATTATTTCTTGCGACTTTCATCTTGAACGAGAATATATTCAACACGGCAGTTCCACACAAACAAATTCCCCCTAGAGGGTGTGTCAAAACCGTCGCATCCTCTTTTTTTATGCGCAAAGTCCGAACTTTCCCAAGCTCGGACTTTGTTATTACCCAAAGTTTATGTAACTTTCGGCATAAGATTTTTTGTTAT
>NZ_JACOOJ010000054.1 GCF_014287585.1 Parabacteroides hominis
CAGTTCTCTTTTATTTTTTACTTATTTCTGTAGGATTACTTCCCGAAGAGAGACAATTGAGAAGACCAAAGATGTTTTAAAAATAAAAATGGATAATAAACGGGCGGCATAACAAAAAAAGAAGGCATCCTTTTCAGACACCTTCTTTTTTATTATACTATTGAAAGTAAAAAGCCCCGATATTATAAATAATACCGAGGCCTTTTGGAAGCGAGCGGAAGACGGGACTCGAACCCGCGACCCTAACCTTGGCAAGGTTATGCTCTACCAACTGAGCTACTTCCGCAAAACATGTTTGCTCAAACTTGTGTACTCGAAGCGGGACTTGAACCCGCACAGCCGCAATGGCCAAAGGATTTTAAGTCCTTCGTGTCTACCGATTCCACCATTCGAGCATCCCTTTCTCTTAAGAGATGAGCGGAAGACGGGACTCGAACCCGCGACCCTAACCTTGGCAAGGTTATGCTCTACCAACTGAGCTACTTCCGCGTTGTTGCATTGTTTTCGTTTGCGAGTGCAAAGGTAGATGAAATTTTTGTTTCTGCAAATATTTGGATAAAAAAGTTACGTTTTATCCTGTATTTTTTAATTTATCACGACCCATTCCTGTCCACTGGACGAATTGGAAGAGACAGTATATCTTCTTAAAGGATATTTGGAAACCCCATTTACCGGAGCACCTGTACCGCCATAAGCTGCTATGTCGTATTCCGTACCGCATTCGGGGCAAGTTGCCGTACCTGCATTATTAGGTTCGATAATAATGTTTCTTTTTGCTTCATGAGGGCAACAAAGGTCGAAAGCAAAGTAAGTCGTATTGCCATACGAATCGATTCCGCAAACGACCAATACGCCCGAATATCCGGTCTTTTCTCCGGCGGTACGGGCTTTAGTGATGGATTTGTGATTGTATATGCCTACCAGATCATTGTCTCCAAAGCGCAGGTCGATTTCCAAATATACCGGTGCGTAAGGAATGTCCGATTCCTCGAATTTGGAACACGAACAAGCTAATAATATAAGTAAGCAAAATAAAAATCGTTTCATCGTTTATTAAGATAAGAGCTGTTGTTCAGCTTCGTTTACTTTATTAAACGCGAAACCGTCCACAATATTTTGCATCAGGGCGGAAATCTGGTCATTGCATAAATTACCGATGCTTCCTTCGTGCGTATGATGAACTTCCTTGACAGGGACGAATTTACCCGCTTCGATGTTCAATCCTACCTGCTTGTAAGCATCACGGAAAGGCACGCCTTCCAGCACGAGGCGGTTTACCTCCTCTACGCTAAAGAGGAGTGCATATTTGTCATCGTCTAAGATATGCTCGTTCACCTTTACTTCCCGCATCATGTGAGTAACCATGCGAAGGCAGTCTTTCAACTCGTCGAAAGAGGGAAGGAATACTTCCTTTATAATCTGCAGGTCGCGGAAATAGCCCGATGGAAGGTTGTTGCTGATCAGCGTAATCTGCTGGGGCAATCCTTGCAGCTTGTTGCATTTGGCGCGCGTCAACTCGAATACGTCCGGATTCTTTTTGTGCGGCATGATGCTGGAGCCTGTCGTGAACTGATCCGGCAATTTGATAAAACCGAAGTTCTGGCTGTTGAACATGCAAGCGTCGAAAGCCAGTTTGGAAAGGGTGGCCGCAATTCCCGCCATGGCAAAAGCCACGGTACGTTCCATCTTGCCACGTCCCATTTGGGCGTAGACGACATTATAATCGAGCGAGTCGAAGCCGAGCAGATCCGTTGTCATCTGGCGTCTCAGCGGGAATGAAGATCCATATCCGGCAGCAGAGCCTAACGGGTTACGGTTGCAAACCTTATAAGCAGCCTGCATCATCTGCAGATCGTCGGCGAGGCTTTCGGCATAAGCGCCGAACCAAAGTCCGAACGATGACGGCATGGCAATCTGTAAATGCGTATATCCGGGAAGCAGCACATCCTTATACCGGCTGCTCTGCGAGATCAGCACCTCGAACAGGCCGGATACGAGTTCTACGATTTCCTGGATTTGTGCGCGGGTGAACAGTTTCAGGTCCAGCAACACCTGGTCGTTGCGTGAACGTCCGCTGTGTATCTTTTTCCCTGTGTCACCCAGGCGGCGTGTCAGCATCAGTTCCACCTGCGAGTGGACGTCTTCCACGCCTTCTTCAATTACAAACCGGCCGCTGTCGGCAACGGCATAGATATTTTTCAGTTCGGCAAGCAGGACCGTCAGTTCCTCTTTGGTAAGCAGCCCGATGCTTTCCAGCATGGTGATATGAGCCATCGAGCCGAGCACGTCGTACTTGGCGAGATAGAGATCCATCTCACGGTCTTTGCCTACCGTAAAGGTATCCACTTCCTGGTCTACCTGAACATTCTTTTCCCAAAGTTTCTGAGCCATCAAAAATACAATTAATAAGGCAGGGATGCCAGTATGGTCGATATTTTATCGATCGCATCCTGCAACGGTTTTGATACCATTGGTTTGATAAACGGATTCAGTTCGGCGCGGACAGTCAGTTTCATTCGTGTGTCGTTCTCTTCTACCTGTTTCAACTGAATCCAGAGGAACAGGGGAACAGGGGAGTTCGTAGTCGTGAATTTGATCGTCTTGTTCGGTTCACGTTCCACGATCTGGAAGGTTATCTTGCCTACCGGTGCGACGGAAAAACTGCAAGAGTCTTTGTCGAACTCGAAATCTTTAATCTTATCCTGAGGTATGCGGTCCTGCACCTTTTCCAGGTTGGAGAGGTCGGACAGCATATTAAAAATACGATCCTCGTTGCAGGGGATCGTTTTCACTTCACTAACAAATTCAGTCATTTCTACTTACTTTGCTTCGGGATTCCAGTTTGCCGGATCTTTGCGCCATTCCTGAAGGACTGCAATTTCGGATTCGTCAATGTAATCTGTGCGCAATGCTTCTTCCAGGACTGCATCGTAGTTGCTCAGAGTCGTCAGCGTTACTTTTGCTTCTTTGAAAGCCTCTACTGCAACAGGGAAACCGTATGTAAAGATGGCAACCATGCCGGCAACGTCGCAACCGAAATTACGAACGGCCTGTACGGCCTTCAAGCTGCTACCGCCTGTAGAAACCAAATCTTCAACGATCACTACTTTTGAACCCGGCTTCAGTTCGCCTTCGATCAGGTTTTCCAATCCGTGATCTTTAGGAGTGGAACGGATGTACACGAACGGCAGCCCTAACAGGTCGGCTACCAATGCACCCTGGGCGATTGCTCCGGTTGCAACACCGGCGATAGCATCGGCATTTTCGTACTTTTCGCTGATTGTGCGAGCCAGTTCCAACTTGATGAAACTTCTGATTTCCGGATAGGAAAGCGTCTTTCTGTTGTCGTTGTAGATTGGTGATTTCCAGCCGGATGCCCATGTGAAAGGATTGGCCGGTTGCAATTTGACCGCCTTGATCTTTAATAATCTCTCTGCTACTAATCTTTCCAGTGTTTTCATACAACCTAATAAATATGTTTATATCAGTCCGCAAAGGTAGACAAAGGGAATGAGATAACCTTGTAGTTCTTCAAAAAAATAAGCCATATATATTGTATAACAGGTTTAGGGAAAGTTTGTGCCGGCTTATGCTACGGCTATGCCTAAAATACTGATCCGGATGCCGTATATAGCTTTCATGGCTTCTGCGCATGCACGCATGGTAGAGCCGGTCGTAATGACATCGTCTAACAGCAAAACATGTTTGTTTTTCAACGCATCGGCATTGTCCAGGCGAAAGATGTCCTCTACGTTTTCCGACCGTTCGAATATCTGCTTGCGGGTTTGGCTTTCGGTCTTTTTGATGCGGGACAGGGACGAGGTGTCGACTGCGATTCCGGTGACGGATTGGATGCCGCGTGCGATCCATTCCGACTGGTTATAACCTCTTTGCCTCATTCTCTTCGGGTGGAGCGGAACCGGCAAAAGGAGATCGACGGTGTCGAACAGCCCTGTCTCCCGATAGGCGGTGGCCGCCATGCGTCCCAGTTCGTATCCGAGCTTTTTGTTCCCATGATATTTTAAGGAATGGATCAGCTTTTGCCCGCTTCCCCCTTTCTTGAAATGGAGTAAAGCGGTGGCGGCGACGAAAGACACTTTCCCCTGGAAAAGCAGGCAGACCGGATTAGTCTCCATATCCGTAAAATGCGTGTAGGGCAAATGATTCGAACAATGCAGGCAAATGTGCTCTTCCCCTTCCACCAAAGGCGTCTGGCAAAGCAGGCAGAGGCGGGGAAAGAACAGGTTCAGGAGATCATTCAAAATCATCATAACGATTAATTATTTTTGTAAAGATAAGAAATAATTGGTTATTGGCTATGGCATCAAATTTAGCCAAAGTTTTTTATTATGCTTTTGATTATGTGTTTAAATTTACTATCTTTATGGCAAGATGAATAATTAACTTTTAAATAAAATGCTTATGAATAAAACTATTTTTTATAGCAATTTGATTTGCTTAGGTTTAATGCTCATTGTTTTTATTTCTTGTTCAGAAAATATAAACGAGGAAGTCAAGTGTAATGTGAAAATGTTAGAATTAGATTTGTCTTTAGATGAGGCTTTAGCATTAAGGATTGAATCGAATGGTAGTACTGTGATTCCTGAGAAAGAGGCAATATTAATGGTACAAAAAATGTTCATGGAAAAAGTTCAGACAAAAAACAATAGCTTTTTTGAAATAAAGTCTTGTCGGAAAGAGTTCTTTGATAAAATTTTCACAAAGAGTGAAGAAAATGTATCATGTTATATAGTAGAATTTACTAAAGATGGAGATATGGGATTTTCTATAGTTTCCGCAGATTATCGGGTGCCAGAAGTTTTTTCATTTTGTGAAAAGGGTTCTATTTCTGATACTGTATCTAATAAGGGGTTAAAATTGTTTTGTGATGAACTTGCTGTGTATATGAGACAAAAGGTAAGCTCCTATAATCAAGATTCTTTATATAGAGAAGTGCAGATGCGTTTTATTAAAACCAAAGGTTGGGTTGATGATGGAAATATTCATACATGGACAGTCCCTGATGTTTCATATGTTCCGTGGGACTACACTTATATGGGAAGTGGAGATACAGGATATGAAGAACTTGTTAATGAGAAATTGTTGAAGACAAAATGGGGGCAGGCTGATCCGTATAATGGGTTGCTTCCATTGGTCAGTGGCATTGAAACTAAAAATGGAAAAGCTTGGGTAGGATGTCAAATGGTAGCAGTAGCTCAAATAATGGCTTATCATAAAAAGGTATATAAAGATATTACTTTAAATGATTGGAATAGTATTACATTGATGCCGGATAGTTATAATAAAAAATTGCAATCACTTATGTACGATTTATTTTATAGTATGAAGATAGGAGATCCAAAAGTTTCTGGAACTAATTCCAGTTTAGATAAATCGGCGAAGTTTTTAAAAAATAATGGATATAGTGTGGGAGGTGAATGTGATTATGATTATCTGGATTTACAAAGGGCATTGAACACTTGTGGACCTGTTTTGCTTCGTGGAGGTGATAGTAGTGGAGGGCATGCATGGTTGGTGGAAGGAACAAAAACTGTGATTGTTACGAATTATGATTTATATGAAAAAGATGACGGGTATGATATTTGGAGAATAAAAGTAGATATTGGAGGAACGATAAGTCAATATCTAAGATGTAATTGGGGGCAATACGGTAATGCTGATGGTTGGTATAGTAGCTTTACAGGGTATTATGATAAGGGTGAAGGTAAGAAAGAACCTTTCAATTATACTAAAAATAGAAAAATGTTGAACGGAATAAAGTGATAATCATGAAACGAGTAATTGTATGCTTAATTTTAGCTTTGTTGTTTTTGAACGCTTCGGCTCAAGAATGGGCAATAGGTATCCGAGGAGGTTTGAATATGGCTCGAATAACCAATTACGCGGATGATTGGGGATGTTTCGGAAATGTCGGGCTGTTCGGAGAATGGAAAAAAGATTGTTGGGCATTGGAAGCTGATGTTTTATATTCGATGCAGGGAGTTGACTTCGATGGGTATCGCCAGAAGGATCATTACCTGTTGATCCCTTTGAAAGGTAAATATTATATACCTGCCTGTAAAGGTTTAAATGTTTTTGTCGGGCCTCAAATGGATATTTGTCTGGACCGCAATACGATGCTGTTTGATGGAGGTGCTCCTGCCGAATCTCGCAACTGTATGTTGTCTGCAACGTTTGGTCTGGGATATCGTTTTCAGTTCGGATTAGACTTGGCTGCTAATTACAACATTGGTTTATTGTCAAATATGAAAACAAGCGGTTTTGATCCTATGAGGAATAGTGTATTTCAAATATCGGTTGGTTGGTGTTTGTATAGAAGGAACAAATAGTTTGTGTAATGATAGCGATGACCATTGAAACGAATCGATTCGATCAATAATCATCGCTGTCATATTCTTCATAGCCAGAACTGTTGAACAGTTGTTTCAGGCAACGGCCGGCCTCCCTCATCTCGAAGCCGCGTCCGGCGGCGAACCGGAGCAGCTTGGTGTAAACATCCCGGTCGTCCTTGCCACGGGTTGCTTTCTTCTTGCTTTTCAGGAGGGAAAGGAGGATGGACTGGTATTCTTGTTCGTCGATGTTCGCCAATGCTTCCGAGCGGATATCGGACGGAATGCCTTTCCGCTGCATCTCGTAATTGATCTTGACACGTCCCCATTTGTTGAAGCGCAATTTGTCGTTTACGAAATAGCGGGCGAAGCGGCTTTCGTCGATAAAACGTTCTTTCAGCAGGCGGGCGACGATCCGGTCGCTTTCTTCCCCCGTCAGTCCCGCTGCTTTGATTTTCTTTTCTACGTCCTGGATGCAACGTTCGCTGGCAGAGCAATAGGCCGCTGCCCGGTGAAGCATTTCAGACTCGCTGGCCTGTTTCATTTGCGTGCTTTTACGATCCGATCCCTGCCCGACAGGTCCTGGATCAATTCGATATTCTTATAGCCTTCTTCCTCCAGCATCTCGACAACCATATTGCCGCATGCCGCATTGATTTCGAAGTAGAGGCAACCGTTTCTTCTCAGCTTATTCTTTCCGAAATGGGCGATATGCCAATAATAGAGCAGCGGGTCGTTGTCCGGGACGAAAAGAGCCAAGTGCGGCTCGTAGTCCAGCACGTTCCTCTCCATGTCTTTCTTTTCTTCCTCCTTGATGTAGGGTGGGTTGCTGACAATGACGTCGAGGATGAACGGAATGTCCATTTCCGCTTTCTCCGGGTCCAGGATGTCCGTCTGGATAAAAGTGATCGTTGCGTTGTTGCGCTTGGCGTTCCTGCGGGCGGTCGCGAGCGCTTCCGCTGAAATGTCTGTCGCAATCACGCTTGCTTTTTTCAGATGTTTCCGGAGCGTGACGGCTATGCAGCCGCTGCCCGTTCCGATATCCAATATCTTGATCCTTTTATCTGCGTTGTCGAGGATGACCTGTTCGACCAGTTCTTCGGTTTCCGGGCGCGGTATCAGGACGGACGGGTCCACTTCGAACTGCAGGCTGTAGAAATCGGCCGTACCTAATATGTATTGGATAGGCTCCATCTGTTTCAGGCGTTCGACTATTTCATGAATCCGGTTCTTTTCGTTTTCGGACAATTCTTTGTCTTTACAAAATAAAAAATGATGCGGCTGAATATTACAAACCCGCTCCATGATTAAACGAACCAGGCTGCTGACCTCGGAAGACGGATATAGATTCCTCAAAGATTCCTTAATGTATGCGATGGTTTCAGTCATGCGAATATATTTTTTTGCAAAAGTACGGAATTCTTCGCTTATATAGGCGGGTTTTTGAAAATATGATGGATAGAAGAAGAAATATCGCAGATTTCTCCGTACCTTAGTAGCGAATAATTTGCTTGTCGACAATTGTCGGCAGGCTTGTCGACAACCGTCGGCAGGTTTGTCGACAATTGTCAGCAGGCCTGCCGACAATCGTCGGCAGGCAATTACCCGGAGGGAATTTCGGGGCTGGATGCGGGCAAATCATTGTTTGGTCGGATGTAAAAACAATTTGCAATGATGGTTGTCGAAGAGAAATATATGGCCCGCTGCATCGAGCTTGCACGGGGAGGAGAAGGCAATACGGCTCCGAACCCGCTGGTCGGTGCGGTGATTGTACATAAAGGAAAGATTATAGGAGAAGGATTTCATCGCAAATGCGGCGAAGCGCATGCCGAAGTGAATGCGGTGGCTTCCGTCCGGGATGAAGCGCTTTTGCGGGATTCTACTATCTATGTGAGTCTCGAACCCTGTTCCCATTACGGAAAGACGCCTCCCTGTGCGGAGTTGATTATAAGGAAAGGCATCCCGCGTGTCGTGGTCGGCACTTTGGACCCGTTCCCGGAGGTGTCGGGGCGGGGAGTACGCATGCTGCGCGAGGCGGGTGTCGAAGTCGTGACGGGAGTGCTGGAAGAAGAGGCACGTGCCCTGAATCCTGCTTTTATGACTTTCCAGATACGGAAACGTCCTTATGTCTACCTGAAATGGGCGCAGAGCGCAGATGGTTTTATGGATGTCCGGCGGGAGGATGCATCCGAGCCTCCCGCGCTTCTGTCCTCTGCCGAGACTCTCCGAAGGGTTCACCGGCTTCGTTCCGAAGTGGCGGCCATTATGGTCGGGACACGTACGGCGTTGTTGGACAATCCGTCGCTGACCGTGCGGCATTGGGCCGGCCGGTCTCCGGTCAGGGTAGTGCTCGACCGGACGTTGAAGCTGCCGGCCGGTTCGCATCTGCTGGATGGCGCGGTGCGCACGCTCGTGTTTACAGCCGTTGAAGCCGAAAGCCGACCGAATGTCGAGTATGTGCGGATCGATTTCGGGCAGGAGGTCTTGCCGCAAGTCCTGCAATATTTATATGGGCAGAATTTGAATTCGTTGATGGTCGAAGGAGGCGCGAGGCTGTTGGAAAGTTTCCTTGACGCCGGCTTGTGGGATGAAGCCTGGGTTGAAACGGCTCCGGCAGCTCTGGGTTCAGGCGTAAAAGCGCCTGCTGTTTCCGGCATGACGGCCACCACGGAACTGAGGCATGGACATCTTTTGGAAACCTGGAAACAAAAGGTTTAAAATGAACTTTATAATTCGTAACGACACTAAAATATTATAAATATTCCCCTATATGAGGTATAAAGCAAAAAATGTTTCTACTTTTGTGCCTTTATATGCAACAAACTTATTTTTTGATGAAAAATAGAATAGTACTGTTTATAGCCGGATGTTGTGCTCTGTTATTGTCGTCCTGTCTGGGTTCGGATGATACGCAATATGAGCTGAGTAGAGATTGTCAGATTCTATCTTTTTCTTTGTCGAATGATTCTATCCCGGAACTGAAGAATGTCGTTTTTACGATCGACCAGGTAACCGGGCGTATCTTCAATATAGATTCCATGCCTTATGGGACGAAGCTGGATGAAAAGGTGATTTGTACGGTTAAGCTGGCTTCGACAGTGTATAGCTGCCAGGTTATACAGGAAGCGGTCGGAGATACGATCCCCTGGAATCTGGAAGATTCGCTGGATTTTTCCAAGCCGGTGAAGTTCATAAATACCTTGTGGGATCTTCAAACCACAAAGGCATATCTCGCACAAGTCAATATCCACCAGGTTGTTCCCGACTCGATGGTTTGGGGCATTTACAAAGAAGGCATTACGGACGGTGCTGTCAAGGAAGAAAAAGTCGTTGTTTTCGGTGAAGGAAATGACGAGTCTTATTATATGTATACGCAGCCTGTAAACGCAAGCGAAGGCTACCAGTTGTACCGCTCGGCTGTTGCGGACGGCAAGAACTGGACGAAGCTGACTGTTGCAGGCCTTCCTGCCGGAGAAGTGCTTCTCTCCCAGATCACGGCTTATGAAGATGCGGTCTATGCCGTTACGACGAAAGGCGCCCTTTATAGTTCGGCAGATGGGCAAAACTGGTCGCTTGTTGAAAATACTCCGGTGATAAAATCCCTTTTAGGCGCTATCGATGTGGACGATGACTTTACGGCAGCCGGCAAGCAGCCCTCAGCCCTTAGCGCGGTTATCGACAAGGATGGCACGCTGGTCTACGGGTATATGAATGAAGCGAAGGAATGGAATGAAGGGACACTTCTGAACGAAGGTTTCCCGTTGACCGGTTTCGGCAACCTTTCCTATAATTCGATGTTCCGCGCCCGCCTGTTAGTGGTTGCCGGAAGAGACAAGGACAATAGATTGACAAATACAGCCTGGTCGACGGAAGATGGCAGAGTCTGGGCGAAGCTGACGGACGACGAAGCGGCTCCTTTCGATAAGCAAGAGGGCGTTGCCGTGGCGGAATATGACGACAAAATGTTTATGCTGAGCGGTATCGATGAAGCAGGCAAGGCTTCTTCCGCCATTTACCTCTCACGTGACGGCGGCGTAAACTGGAACTTGTCGGATTCATTGGTCGTGATGCCGCAGCAGTTCAAAGCAAGAGGGTTCTCTTCTATCTATGTGGATAAAGACAATTATATGTATCTTTTCGGCGGAAAAGAAACCAATAGCTCGAATGTATTGAACCAAATCTGGCGCGGTCGTATTAACCGCCTGGGTTTTTAAGCATAAAGAAAGTTCGTGGAGGACCATATAATTTTATGAGCGATTCGGCGTTAGAAAAGAAGGTATAGATTATAATAAAAAACGATTATGACTTCAACTTTCTTTCAGCGCATACTCATATTAGTCCTTTTGGCCGGTTGCATGACCGGTCTTCACGCACAAGAATATAAATACGAGATCGGAGGAATGGCGGGCGGAGCCTTTTATATGGGCGATGTCAACAAGAACGCTTTTTTTAAAGGGCTGAATCCCGCGTTCGGGGCCGTTTTCCGCTATAATGCCAATTTCAGGTGGGCTTTCAAAGGCAACTTGATGTGGGGGCAGGTCTCAGGCACGACCGAAGGACAGGAAAATGTTTTTCCGGATCTTGCACAAGGTTCTTTCAGCCGGAACCTGATCGAACTGGGCGGACAGATGGAGTTCAACTTCTTTCCGTACAGTGACAAATTTGCGTATTCAAACGCAAAACGTTTCACTCCCTATATTTTTATGGGATTGGGTGTGACGGTGGCGCCGGGTAGCGGGAAGACTTTTGCCGGTCCGAACATTCCGCTCGGTGTGGGTTTGAAATACAAGGTAAAGAACAGGATCAACCTGGGATGCGAGTTCTCGTTCCGCAAACTGTTTGGCGACGGCCTGGACGTGACGGACGACGGCAATGCGTTTCTGGATGATCCCTACCACATGAAAGGTAGTTTTTTGAAGAATAAAGATTGGTATTCTTTTTTGTTGTTTACGGTTACCTGGGATTTCGGTCCGCGATGCAGGACCTGCAACAATGCGAAGAATATAGATAATATACAGTAGTTATAGATGAAAACACTATGTCGCTGATTGAACAAATAGATAAAAATCGATTGCCGCAGCATGTGGCGATTATTATGGATGGCAACGGACGCTGGGCCAAAGCGAAGGGGAAAGACCGGAGCTACGGGCATCAGGAGGGCGTTGTCTCTGTCCGTAAAGTCGTGGAAGCCGCTACAACCGTAGGTTTGAAATATCTGACGATGTACACGTTTTCGACGGAAAACTGGAATCGTCCGGAAGCGGAGGTACAGGCACTGATGAGCCTGCTGGTTGCAGCCATCCATCGCGAGACTCCCGACCTGATGAAAAATAATGTCCGCCTGATGTCGATCGGCAATCTGGACCGCTTGCCGGCAGATGCACATGCCACCTTGCAGGATTGTATCGCACAGACTTCGGCCAATACGGGCGTTACGCTCATATTGGCTTTGAGTTATTCGGCCCGTTGGGAAATAACCGAAGCTGTGAAACGCCTGGCCGGGGAGGCGGTGGAGAAGAAAATAAACCCCAACGATATAACCGAGGCTGTCGTCTCGGATCACCTGACAACCAAAGGTATTCCCGATCCGGATTTGTTGATCCGTACCGGAGGAGAACAACGCGTCAGCAACTTCCTGCTTTGGCAGTTGTCGTATGCCGAATTTTTCTTTACCGATGTGTATTGGCCGGATTTTAGAGAAGAAGAGTTGTATGGAGCTATATTGTATTACCAGCAGCGTGAACGGCGCTTCGGTAAGACAAGTGAGCAATTAATCTTATAAACAATAGCTGTTATATGTACAAAAGAATAGTGCTGTTTTTTATTTTCCTGGGATTTGCCTGCGGGGCTTTTGCTCAGGAAACTGACACTACCAAGGTTGAAGAGCCGGCAGAAGTGCCGGTCATTTCCTATTCGTCACCTCCCAAAAGGTATATCATTGATAGTATTTCGGTGACGGGGATTAAGAATTATGATGATTTTGTGTTAATCGGCTTTTCCGGCTTGTCGGTAGGGGATGAAGTTACCATACCTGAACCGGGCGGAGCGATTACGGATGCGGTAAAACGTTTCTGGAAACATGGACTATTCTCGGATGTAAAGATCCTGGCGAAAAAGATTGAGGGCGACCGGGTTTGGCTGGAAATCCAGCTCAAGCAGCGTCCGCGTATTTCGGAAGTCAACTATCATGGTATCAAGAAGGGAGAACGTGAGGATCTGGAAGCCCGTCTGGGTTTGCGCAAAGGATACCAGGTGACTCCTAACCTGATCGACCGTGCAACCACGCTGATCAAGAAGTTCTTCGATGGCAAAGGCTTTAAGAATGTGGATGTCGAAATCGTTCAGAAAGACGATATCGCGCATGAAGGCGAAGTGATCGTAGACATCAACATCAACAAGAACGAGAAAACCAAGATCCACAAGATCCATTTCGAAGGAAACAGTGCGTTATCTGATCGCGACTTGAAAAAGGCGATGAAGAAGACGAACGAAAAGTTCAGCTTGTCCAACGACTGGAAGAGCAGTATCATGGAAGCCTTCAGCACAAAGAAGTTTACGACTGAAGAATACGAAAACGATAAGAAACACATTATCGAGAAATATAACGAAAAAGGGTATCGTGATGCTGTCCTTGTGGAAGACAGCGTCGTGAACTATAATGACAAGCGTGTGGATATCTTCCTGAAAGTGGAAGAAGGCGACAAGTATTATCTGAAAGATATCAACTTTGTCGGCAATACGAAATATCCGACGGAACAGCTGACCTATATCTTAGGCATGAAGCCGGGCGACGTCTATAACCAGAAAAAACTGAATGAACGATTGACGACCGACGATGATGCTGTTTCCAACCTGTATTATAACAACGGTTACATCTTCTTCGGTGCGGATCCGGTCGAAGTGGACGTCGACAACGACTCCATCTCTTTGGAAATCCGTATTCAGGAAGGTCCGCAGGCAACGATCAACCGGGTTATCATCAATGGTAACGACCGTTTGTATGAAGACATCGTTCGTCGTGAACTCCGTACGAAGCCGGGTATGTTGTTCAGTCGTGAAGACTTGATGCGTTCAACCCGTGAAATCGCACAGATGGGACATTTCGACCCGGAAAACCTGGTTCCGCAGCCATTGCCCGATCCGGATAACGGAACGGTGGATATCCAGTACAACCTCGTGTCAAAGGCAAATGACCAGATCGAGTTCTCTGCCGGTTGGGGACAAACAGGTGTGATCGGTAAACTGAGTTTGAAGTTTACGAACTTCTCTATGAAGAACCTGCTGAATCCGAGTACTTATAAAGGTATCATCCCGCAAGGGGAAGGACAGACCTTGACATTGAGCGGCCAGACAAACGGACGTTACTATCAGGCATACAGTATTTCATTTATGGACCCGTGGTTCGGCGGTAAACGCCCGAATACATTGTCCGTGAGCGCTTACTTCTCCAAACAGACGGATATCAGTAGTAATTATTTGAGTAATAACAGTTACGGCTACAACGGCTATGGTTATGGCTATCCGTACTATGGCGGTTATGGCGGTTACGGCGGATATGGATACGGCTACGGCAATTATGGTTATGGCGGCTATAACAACTATGAACTGGCATACGACCCGGATAAGTCGATCATGATGTTCGGACTTTCTGCCGGTTACGGTAAACGTTTGAACTGGCCGGATGACTACTTCCAGTTTATGGCGACTTTGAACTACCAGTTGTATATGATGAAAGACTGGGATTACTTCCTGGTAAATAACGGTAACTGTCATAACATCAACCTGGAATTGAACTTGCAGCGTAACTCTATCGACAACCCGTTGTACACACGTAGAGGTTCACAGTTCATGTTCTCGGTTGCCGCAACTCCGCCCTGGTCATTGTGGGACGGTAAGGACTACAAGAATATGAGCGACCAGGACGAAGCCAAGTTCCGCATGATCGAATACCATAAGTGGAAATTCAAAGCGAAGATCTTCTCTCCGCTGGCTCCGCTGACAGTGAAACGTACGCCGGTCTTGATGTCACGTATCGAATACGGTTTCTTAGGCTCTTACAACAAGTATAAGAAATCTCCGTTCGAAACCTTCTATATGGGTGGTGACGGTATGAGCGGATATTCCAGTACCTATGCAACCGAAACGATCGGTTTGAGAGGTTACGAAAACGGTAGTATTGCCGGTAACGGTGGTTACAATTCATATGGGTATGCTTACTCCCGCCTGTCGATGGAGTTGCGCTATCCGTTCCTGCTGGAACCGTCTTCAACGATCTATGGTCTGGTATTCGTCGAAGCGGGTAATGCCTGGAGAGATTTGAAAGATTTCAACCCGTTCCAGTTGAAACGTTCTGCCGGTGTCGGCGTTCGTATCTTCCTCCCGATGATCGGTTTGATGGGTATCGACTGGGCTTACGGTTTCGATCGTCCCGACGGAAGCTCCCAGAGAGGCGGCAGCAACTTCCACTTCATTATCGGACAGGAGTTTTAAGGAGTTGAGAGTTGAAAGCCCGAACACAAAAGAGGCAATCGGATTGGGTTCCGGTTGCCTCTTTTGTGTTCGGGCTTTCCTTACGAAGTTTTCCTAAGTCTGTTAAATTGTTAATTGTATCTTATTAATTTTCAATTTTCAACTTTCAATTTTCAATTCTCTTATCTTTGCAGTCAGAAGGTAAAACTATAAATGACATGTGTATGAAAAAGATTATTGCCTTAAGCTGTTTGTTGTTCCTCTGCTCGTTTGCAGGGCACGCACAAAAGTTTGCTTTAATAGATATGGAATATATATTGAAAAATATTCCGGCTTATGAAATGACGAATGAGCAGTTGAGCCAGGTCTCCAAGAAATGGCAGAACGAAGTGGATGCTATCCAGCAGGAAGCGCAGAACATGTACAAGACTTACCAGAGTGATCTTGTATTCCTGTCTGCCGAGATGAAGTCGAAACGTGAAGAAGCGATCGTGCAGAAAGAACAGGAAGCGCAGGACTTGAAACGTAAGTATTTCGGTCCCGAAGGCGAGCTGTTTAAGAAACGCGAAAGCCTGATGAAACCGATACAGGATGAGATCTACAATGCCGTGAAGGAAATTTCCGAAGATAAAGGCTATCAGATGGTCATGGACCGGGCGTCGTCGATGAATATCATTTTTGCTTCTCCGAAGATCGATATAAGCAATGAAGTCCTGATAAAGTTAGGATATTCAAAATAAATGCTTACATTTGTGCGCTTTAATGAAGCAAGTTAAGAATATGATTAATAACAAGTAATATTTTATAGGAAAATGAAGAAACTGATTATTTTTTTGTTGATGATGCTCCCGTTGGGCGTTTTTGCTCAAGAATCTAAGATTGCGATTGTAAATACGCAAGAAGTGATCCAGGCTATGCCGGAATTTGCAAATATGCAGAAACAAATGGCTGACATGGAAGCCAAATATAAGAACGAAATGCAGGTCATGCAGGATGAATACAATAAGAAGTATTCTGATTTTGTCGCTCAGCAGGATTCATTGACAGAAAATATCAAAATGAGAAGAATGCAGGAATTGCAGGATATGGAACAGCGTACACAGAACTTCATCCAGATTTCCCAGCAGGATTTCCAGAAGAAGCAGGGTGAGTTGTTCACTCCGATCCAGGACAAACTGAAAAATGCAATCAAGGCAGTCGGTGACGAAAAAGGATATATTTATATTCTGGATCCGCAGATTGTTCTTTATCAGGGTAACGCTGCAGTTGACGCAACTCAGTTCGTAAAAGCTAAGTTAGGTATTAACTAATATAATTAGCAATCATAAAATAGCGAAGGATGCCTTTCCAAGAGGGGCATCCTTTGTTGTCTATATCTCATTTGAATTTCTAAATTAATAACTTCTCCCATGTTTTCACCAGCACCAGGCCCGATTGGCATCTTCGACTCCGGTTACGGAGGGCTTACCATTTTTGATAAGATCATGGAAGCGATGCCGGGGTATGATTATGTTTATTTGGGCGATAACGCCCGTTCGCCATACGGCCCGCGTTCGTTCGAGGTTGTGTATCGTTTTACAAGGCAGGCTGTGGAAACGCTTTTCAATGAAGGATGCCAGCTTGTGATCCTGGCTTGCAACACCGCTTCGGCAAAGGCATTGCGTACGATCCAGCAGCGGGACTTGCCGCAGTGGGACCCGGAACGCCGGGTGTTGGGTGTAATCCGTCCGACGGTGGAGTTGATGGATAAGATCAGCAAGAGCAAGCATGTAGGTATTTTGGGGACGAACGGAACCATCACTTCCGGTTCCTATTCGATGGAAATAAAGAAGATGTTTCCGCACATGACGGTAACGGGCGAAGCCTGCCCGATGTGGGTCCCGTTGGTCGAGAATAATGAATTTGCTTCACCGGGAGCGGACTATTTCGTCCGGAAACATCTGGAACATATTCTGGCTGCCGATCCGGAGATCGATACGCTTGTCTTGGGTTGCACGCACTATCCGTTGCTGATCGAAAAGATCAAAGCGTTCCTGCCTGCCGGAATCACTCTGTTTTCGCAAGGGGAATATGTGGCTGCAAGTCTGACCGACTATTTGCACCGCCATCCCGAAATGGATGCGCGTTTGACAAAGCGAGGCGATTGCCGCTTCCTGACCACCGAATCCGCCACCAAATTCTCAGATGCCGCCTCCGTCTTCCTGAGCCATCCGGTGGAGGTGGAACAGATTTCGATCGATTGAAAATTAAGAAAAACTGAACCTATATTTTAGGCACGGATTTCACGGATTACACGGCAAGAAGTTTTTTCAAAACATATTTAAACCGTGAAATCCGTGTAATCCGTGCCTAAAATTGTTTCAAATCTGGCAAATTATGAAATATATCTGCATCATACTCTCTTTACTTTTCTCCGTTTTCTGCCAGGGGCAGGATCTGGATGGATATATGGCGGAACGGGGCTTAGTGGATGTTTCCGCTATGGATACGACGTTGCGGGTGGAACTGGTATATGCGACGGCGGATAATTTCCTTGGGAAAGTTGTTTATTCCGGGATCACGCGTGCCTGGTTGCATCCCGATGCGGCCCGCAAACTGCTTGCCGCCCATCGGCTGTTGAAACAGGAACATCCCGGATGGCGGTTTGTGGTCTATGACGCTGCCCGTCCCATGTCGGTACAGAGGCAGATGTGGGCGCTTGTCCGGGGAACCGATAAGACGAATTACGTCAGCAATCCCGCGAACGGAGGCGGCCTGCATAACTACGGGCTGGCTGTCGACCTGACGATCCTCGACGAAAAAGGAATGCCTCTTCCTATGGGCACTCCTTTCGATTATTTCGGGGAAGAAGCGCATACCAATAACGAAGAGGCATTGCTGGAGAACGGGCGGATTACCCGCGCCGAATATGAAAACCGCCGCCTGCTACGACGGCTTATGCGAAAAGCCGGATTCCGTTCCATCCTGTACGAATGGTGGCATTTCAACGCTTGCACTCGTGCAGAAGCACGACAGGGCTATCCGGTGATAGACTGATCCCTTTCTCTTAGGCGATATTTTTTCCGAACGGCGTGAGAGCCAGTGCAGCCATCTTGAAATGCTGCCGGCCGAAAGGAATACCGATAATCGTGATGCACAACAGCAACCCGAAAAACAGGTGCGTCAGGCAGATCCAAAAGCCACCGATGAATATCCAGATCACGTTCATGACTAAGCACAGGCAACCGCCTGAATTGCCGTTGTCCGTCACCCGGCTACCGAAAGGCCAGAGGGCCAGCATTCCTAACTTCAATGTCTGCAACCCGAAAGGGATACCGATTATCGTAACCATCAGCAGCAAGCTGGATATCAGATATTCCACAGCGGTAATCAATCCGCCGCAGATAAGCCAGATGATATTTCCCAAAAACTTCATAGCGTCAATATTATAAATTGTTTTTTACTCTCATGCTGTCCAATTCCGCCAACACCGTCTGCTTCACGATTGCGAAGCTGTCGCGCAGTTCCGGTTTGACCGGCAGCGAAGGCGGAGCTTCCATCTGTAGCGGGTTGATCGGCTGTCCGTTCTTGTATACCCGGAAATCGAGGTGAGGCCCTGTCGAAAGGCCCGTCGAGCCGACGTAGCCGATTACCTGTCCCTGCCCGACATGGCTGCCGACTTGTATGCCTTTGGCATATTTGCTCAGGTGCATGTAGGAAGTCGTATATACGGAGTTATGTTTCACTTTCAACGTATGGCCTCCGCCACCCATATAACCTTTGGCAATGACGGTCCCGGCCCCGATGCTCTTGACCTCCGTCCCGACGGGAGCCGCATAGTCCACTCCATGATGTGCCCGGTAGCGTTTCAGGATCGGATGGAAGCGGGCGTTCGTGAAGCGCGAAGTGATGCGGAAGAAATCCAGCGGAGCTTTCAGGAAGGCCTTCCGGAGGCTGTTTCCTTCGAGGTCGAAATATTCGAAAACGCTATCCTGGGTAAACGGTATGGCTGTAAAATCTTTTCCCTGATGCGTGAAGACGGCTCCCTCGATGGAGGTGATATTCAGGGCGGTGGTGTCGTCTATATAGGCAACGTCATACAGTACCCGGAACGAGTCTCCTTCCTTCACGTCGAAGAAGTCGATCTGCCAGGCATACACATCCGAGATCTTGATCGCCAGCAACGGGTCTGCCCCGCTTGCCTTGATCACGTTCCAGAGGGAAGAATTGATCGTGCCTTCCGTATAATGGCGTTTGATGGTAATGGGCTTGTTGAATTCGTATGCCAGGATCGAACTGCCTGTCAGGTCGATGACGGCGTAGTCGACAAGTGATTTGGCAAAGGCGATATAGCGGATATCGGCCACACTGTCCTGGGTCGTAAACGTATAATAGTTCATACCCGCGCGAAGTTTGGTCGGGTCCAGGACATTGATGGAGGCTTTCGTAATGCTGTCCGCTTTCAAGGCGGAGAAACCGAGGGCAGAAAAGATAGAGGCTGGGTTATCGCCGTTTCTCATCTTATATTCCGTCACGTTCAACGAGTCGATGCAAACGCCGTATTGATATACGTGTTGCAAGCTGTCCAGCCATTCGCTGTCGACTCCTTCTTCTTCGGGTTGTTGTTTCGTATGTGTGCAGGAAAAGCAGGTAAGCAGTCCTGCGAGTAACAAATATAGGACGATGCTCTTATTCATTCTCCGGCTTCTGATTCTTTTGTTTTCCTGTTTGTTTTTCCAGTTCGTCGATCCGTTTTTGAAGTCTGTGGACTTCTTCCCGTTCCTGCTTTAACATCAGCCGGTAGGCATCGATGATTTGGGAGAAGGAAACATTGTCGTATTTATGGTTGTTCGTCTGTTCCTGATGGCCTACTATATTATTATATACAGGGCTGTTGGTGTTATTTTCATTTTCAATATTGAATGTGTTATTTTCAATATTGACCGAAGCCTCTTCCGCTCTCATTTCTTTGATTGTTTCAACCGAAACATCCAAAGCCTTTGCCAGTTTATCCAACATCTCGTCGTCTATCTTTTTCATCTCCATCAGTTCCTCTACCTGTTTTTGTGACAATTGAAGTGCCTTTTCCAGGTCTTCCACTTTAAGTCCTTTTCTATTCATAAGGCGAACGAGGTTGCGTCCGTGATGTATACTGCTGTCGTTCAATAAATCTTTTGTGTCCATATCATACTATTTTATACGTTGCAACAAATATACAAAATTAATCCGTAAGCCTTATTAATTGACCAACTCCTTTGTCGCTGATTCGGATATTGGCGAAGCATAAATGTTGATACCGGTAAATCATCATTCGGATTATTATTCTGCAAACTTGCTATTGATTGCGAAAACAACTGTCATACTATCATGCTTTGCTTTTTGTAGTGTGAATATCAATGCTTGTACGGAATGATAGTTGCATGATAGTTAAAAAGGAAACTATCATGCCTCTATGTTGTGATATTCAAGTTATATACAAGAAACATGATAGTATGATAGTTGTTTTTTTTAATCCATTGTAGTATTGACAAGTTTGAACCGTAAATGCAGATTTACCGGTGAGCTAACAGGCAAGGCTGCACCTCGTGCCGCAAGCTCTCTTTTGCCGTCTGCTTCAGCAGACGGATAGATGATTGTTCCCGGCTTTGCCGGTTCCTCTGTGGGTTTTAACCCCCTTAAATACAATAGATAAAGGGACTGAAGTCCACAGAGGAAGAGGCTTTGCCTCCTGATCTTTTAAAGGGGCTGTCCAAAAAGTGTGACAGCCCCTTTTGCTATTGTTTATTTCGGTAAAAAGTAGTATCTTACCGTTGCAAAAAAACAAACATTATAGCAATGGCTAAGATAGTATTTAAAGAGTTAACATCCAACCAAAATGTACTTTTTCCGGTTAGTTTATCGGAAAAGATAGCTCCCAATCATCCCG
>NZ_JACOOJ010000055.1 GCF_014287585.1 Parabacteroides hominis
CAGTTCTCTTTTATTTTTTACTTATTTCTGTAGGATTACTTCCCGAAGAGAGACAATTGAGAAGACCAAAGATGTTTTAAAAATAAAAATGGATAATAAACGGGCGGCATAACAAAAAAAGAAGGCATCCTTTTCAGACACCTTCTTGTAACTTTCCTTTACTTATTTCCGCCGTCCGGAACGTTTCGATGTTCTACTTTTTCTCTCAAGTAGCGAAATAATGACCAAAATCAGCCTCTACGCGTGTGTTTCGGTGACCGGAATGAACACGAATAACATTGGAAAACTGTCGATCAGAGACGATTTTTAATACAAAAAAGTGCATGGAAGGCGTCTTTTTACTGTAGTTGAGCTGACTTTTGAGCAGGTGGAAACATGTTAGTTGGGGATATTCGAAAGTGATAATTGATTTGTTTTCATAGGATTATGTTTTTTCGGGGTGGACGAGGTGGACGTTAAAATGCACTTTTGTAAACTTTATATACGATGGTAATGGTATTTATAGTGGATAATACCATTACCATTGCGTATAAAGTCTTGGAAACGCAAAATAACGTCCACCCCGTCCACCCTGTTTCTTGCCCCGTTCATCATTTCCCCCGCTCCCGTCCGAAAAAGAACGGCTCCCGTCCGGTAAGACCGGGGACGGGAGCCGTTGTCTTTTTTCACCTGCCGTTTACAGGGCAGTGATAGTATCGGCATCCAAGCCGGTGCAAGTCATGATGGAGGCGGTGCACCAACTTTTCCATTTTACAACGACTTTTCCGGATACATGGCATTCCACCATTCCGGTTGGTCTTTGAGCCATTTGGCGAACCAGGCGTAGATGGTTTTGTTCCATTCGGCTCGTTTCTTGTAGTCGAAGATCTGGTGGTTCTGTCCTACAACCTGTACGAAAGCTGTCGGTTTGCCTAACAGTTTCAGGGCTGTAAACATCTGGATGCTTTCGCCGATCGGGACGTTCGTGTCGACAGTGCCATGCAGGAAAAGGATCGGGGTGTTGATCTTGTCGGCATTGAACAGCGGGCTTTGCAACGTGTACATATCCCGTGCGTTCCAGGGATAGCTGTTCGCACTTGCCAGGGCGCTGTAGGAATATCCCCAGTAACCTTCGCCCCAATAGCTGGTGATGTCGCTGATTCCGGCATGTGAGATGGCGGCGGCAAAGATATCCGTTTTCGTTTGCAAGTACTGGCTCATGAAGCCGCCGTAGGAAGCGCCGATACAGCCGATCTTCTTGGAGTCCACAAAGTTGTGTTCAGCGCAGAACTTCTTTGTCCCTTCGATGATCTCGTCTCCCGTACGCTCTCCCCATGCATTCACGTGGCGGGCGGAAAACTCCTGTCCGAAGCCGGTTGCCCCGCTGGGCTGGATGATATAGACGATGTAGCCCAATGCCGCATACACGTGCGACGGATACCGGTTTTCGAGCGAACGTTCCGTCGGGCTGGTTCCTCCGTAGTAGTTCACGATCATCGGATATTTCTTATCGGGATCGAAATGAGGCGGCAGGTAATAACGGCCGTAGATCGTGTCGCCGGCAGCCGCCTGGAAATTCCAGTCGTGCACTTCGCCGAGGATGACGTCTTCCAGAATGCCGGCAGAGAGGTCTTTCAGGCAAACGGAGGTATTCTTTTTCAGGTTGACGGAATAGAGGCGCTGTGAGTTGGAGGCGCTTTCGCCGAAGTAGACCAGTTCGGGAGCTGTTTCGGCGAGCGTGAAATCCGAGAGGATATCTTCTTTCAACGGGACAGGGCTGATTTTCCCGGTTGCCGGATTCAGGACGTACAGGCGTACGCAATCCTTATCTTCTCCCTGCAAGTAGATTTGATTATCGCCTTTGTTCCAAACGAAGTTTTGAACCGAAGGATTGAAATCTTTGGTGGCAGGCGTCGCCTGCTTGCTTGCCGGATCGTAGAGGAAGAGCTGTCCGTCGCTCATGTTGGAAGTCTGTCCCGGTGCGATATTCAAGCCTATCTTGTCGAACGCCTCTCCGGATGCGGCAATTGCCAGCATCCTGCCGTCGGGTGAGAATTGGGCGTAGCTGATGAACGGGTCTTTCAGAAGGAGTTCCGTTTCCAATGTTTGCAGATCCATCCGATAGAGCAAAGTAGTCGAAAACGGACGTTTCGTCAGCTCCCGTTCGCTGCAAGTGAAGAGCAGATAGCGACCGTCGTCGGAAATGTCGTTGACGGAAGTCGAAGTGTGTCCGTAGGTAAGGCGTTGGAACACTCCGGTTGCCAAGTCGTACTTATGGATGAACGAACGGGTGCGCCATCCCGGCTGACGGTCGTCAGGCACAAGGATTTCCTGAAGGTCTTCCCCTTTCTTCGGCCCCTCTTCGGCGACGTTGAACAGCAGGAAGTCTTCTGTCGGAGCAAAGCTGAACCAGCCGTCGGGAAGGTTGCGGGCAAGGACTGATTCGGCCTGGGTTACCGGGTCGATCGTGACAAGTTCTTTTCCCTGCATGCCTTTGCGGGTATAATAAAGACGGTTACTGCGGGGCATCCAGCTATAATGATTGCTGCCGCTTTCCATTAAAACCTGCCCTGTGGCCCGGTCGGTCACTTGTTGAAACGATTCGGTATCGCCACCGGGATAAGTCGTCTGGTAGGCGGTCAACAGGTATTTGCCGTTGGGGGAGAGGCTGACGGAGCGGAAGCGTGTACCGTCGAAGACATCGTTCAAGGTGTAACGCTTCTCCGGGTCGGTTGTCGCCGTGACAACGGCTTTGCTATCCGTCTTAAAGGTGGCTTTCGGGATATTGTTCGTTTCGTCCGGGGCGGTGAGGTATTTGATTACGACTTCGTAGCGGCGGGGTTCGAGCGTGAGCTTGAGCTCGCCGTTGGCGGGTGTCTGTTTCTCGTTGTCGATATATACTTCGTAATGCTCCGGCCCGCTGACCAGAAGAGTCCCGTCCGTATAACGGTCGCTGTTCAGATAGAAGGAGGCGAGGCTGACGGAGTGGTTTTTGCTTTGTCCGGCCGGAGTTGCGGCATCCAGCGTCCGGTTGCTTTCCCGGACGTTGTTGAAGGGGATGGCGGTTTTTAATCGCTCGGCGTCTGTAAATTTCTTACTGTTCACGTCAAGGCTGTCGACGATGAACGGCCCTTTTATTTCATAAGGGCCTGCATACCTGAGCTGCTTAACCGGGACCTCTTCGGCAAAAAGGTTGCAACAGATGCAAAGGGCGGAAAGGATAAGTATGTTTCTTTTCATGGGAAATATGTTAGAATATCAAAACATCTTTATTATACATTTTTTAGGCACGGATTTCACGGATTACACGGAGATGAGAAAGAGAATCCGTGAAATCCGGGTAATCCGGGTAATCCGTGCCTAAATATCTACTTACTGGAGATTGATCTCGTCTACGAACAAGAACGCCGGATTACCCGCACCTCCGTGCCATGACGGAAGTTTGTCGCTCTTGATGATTACTTCGACGTAGCGGGCTTTTACCGGGTCGAAGGAGATTTCCTGCGGGTAAAGGCCGTCTTTGTCGTCTTTGCCTAAAGACGGGATTGTCTTGGATGCTACTTCCTTGAAGTTCTGTCCGTCGTCCGAAACCTTTACGGTAACGCCTGCCGCGCCCATGATCCAGTCCCCTTTCACAACATTCGTGTTGAAGGACACTTTGCTGAACTCGGCCGGTTCTTTCAGGTCGATAACGGCATCCAAGTCCTTGCCCTGGAATCCTAACCAGCGTCCGGTCTTGTAGTTGTCGTTGCCGCTCAGGCCGTCGGTCAGTTCAGGGCCTCCGTTGAAGTCATAGCCTCTGCTGGGAGCCACCTTCAATGTGACCGGCTTGGCTGTCGCCTTGTTGAAGTCGATCTTCTCGGAGAAGATGCGGCTGTTTCCGGTCGGGCGGACAGCTACGGCTTTTATTTCTGCATTTTGCTTGATGCGGAGAGGGGCTTCGTATTTCGGGCTGGCTGCCGTCGGTTCGCTGCCGTCGAGCGTATAATGGATATCGGCGTTTCCTTCGGTTTCGAGCGTCACGACGATTTCGCCTTTGTCACCGTCGGTAGCGAAGGAGGCACGGATGTCGAAGATGTGTTTGGCGTAGTTGTAACCCAAACGATCGTAAAGTTCGGTCATGCGGACCAAACGAGGCAGGAATGCCTTGAAATCCTTCGGGGCATTTGTCCATTGCACTTCTGCCAATGCATCCATGCGCGGCAATACCATATACTCGACCTGGCTGAATGTCGGGATGTATTCTGTCCAAAGGTTCGCCTGCACACCGGTTACATATTTATGATACTCTTCCGGGATTCCGGCAGTCGGTTCGAACGAATAGACGCGTTCCAACGGCAGATAGCCGCCGATGGCAAGCGGATCGTGTTCCGTGTCGGTAGACTGGTAGTAGTCGAAATAGAGGTAAGAGTTAGGCGTCATAATCACATTATGTTTCTGTTTGGCCGCTTCGATGCCTCCGTCTACGCCGCGCCAGCTCATCACCGTGGCGTTCGGAGCCAGTCCGCCTTCCAGGATTTCGTCCCAGCCGATGATATGGCGTCCTTTGCTTTCGACGAATTTCTCCATGCGTGAGATGACGTAGCTTTGCAGGTATTCTTCGGCACTGTGCTTGCTGTCTCCCTTGATGCCTTCCGCCTTGATGCGGGCCTGGCACTTCGGACAAGTCTTCCAACGCACTTTCGGGCATTCGTCACCGCCCACGTGGATATATTCGGACGGGAAGAGGTCGATCACCTCGCCGAGCACGTCTTCGAGGAAGGTCATGGCCTTTTCATTACCGGCACAGATCACGTCGTCGGAAACGCCCCACTGTGTCCATACTTCATAAGGCCCGCCCGTGCAACCCAATTCCGGGTAGGTCGTGATGGCTGCCAACTGGTGTCCCGGAAGGTCTATTTCGGGGATGATCGTGATGAAACGTTCTTTGGCATAAGCGATCACGTCGCGGATTTCATCTTGTGTATAGAACATGCCTTCGCCATACGGCTTGCCGTCATATTTGCCGGAGTTACGGCCTATGACGGTTTCCTTGCGTTGCGCTCCGATACGGGTCAGTTCCGGATATTTCTTGATCTCGATGCGCCATCCCTGGTCGTCCGTCAGATGCCAGTGGAAGCGGTTCATGTTGTGGAGGGCAAGAATATCGATAAACTTCTTGATCGAGTCGGTCGGGAAGAAATGGCGGGAAACATCGAGGTGCATACCGCGGTACGGGAAACGCGGATAGTCGTTGATGCTGGCTGCCGGAAGTGCGATATCCATTCCTTCGGCCACGGCGGGGATAGACTTGCGCAAGGTCTGCACGCCATAGAATATGCCGGCGTTGGATGCCCCGGCGATCTCGACGCCGTTCTCGCTCACCAGCAGGCGGTAGCCTTCCGGGTTCCGGATGTCGGATGCGATCGACAGATGAATGCCTTTGTCTGCGTTTCCGGCGATCACTTTCGGTTCATATCCCGTAGCCTCTTTGATATAGGAGGCGAGGAAACGGGCGGTCTGTTCCATTTCCGTATCGCCTTCCTGATAGGAGATCGGGGTAGACGGTTTCAACAGGAACGGGGCGCTGCCTTGTGCCACCACCTCTTGCGGAAGCGGGATAATGGCATAGTCTCCTTGTGCTTTTTTACTTTCCGAACAGGCCACGGCTCCGGCCACGGCTGTCAGGATACATGCATACTTCGTTAGTTTGTTCATGCGTTTAAAATGTTATAAGTGAGAAAAATAATGATTCTTATTTAGTCCAGTAGTCCACGACGGTGACGGCAGAAGCCTTGTCTCCCAATACTTTTCCGAAAGCCTTATGGGCCGGATGGATCAGGTAGGCGTCGCGGTCGGCATCCGAATGGAAGGTCAGGAAGAAACAGTGCGTCAATCCCTGCTGCAATCCTTCGGGGCTGCAATCCGTTCCCCATTCGTACCCTTTGATCAGGTCTATCTGGGAAGGAAGCGCGCAGAAAGCATCTTCGACTTCCTTGATCTGCTGGGCGGAAACTTCGGGTTTGAAACCGAACATGACAACGTGGCGAAACACTTTATCCTGCTTGGAAGCATTGCTGCAACAGAGCATCAGGGCTGAAAAAGCCAGGATTGTCAGTGAAGCGAAGATTGTCTTTTTCATGATGATCAGGATTAATTTATGATTATAGTCAGACAAAGATAAAGATAAATAGTCGACTCCCCTACAAGATAATGAGCTTTTTCTTTGATTTGCTGACTATATTGTTTCTGTTTCCCGCTGGTGAAACTTTTGTTTCCTGCCGGTGAAACTTTTGTTTCTTGCCGGTGAAACTAAATTTTCATGCGGGAGAAAATTTATTTTCACCCAATGGAAAAAAGTGAAACTTTTTGATCGGTCTTGAAAAAGTCGTTAACCTTTTTCACGGTACTGCACTGGGTATAGGCGTCGTGACAGTAGATGATTGCCTGTTTTTCAAAGGCCGCTTCTTCCAGCATCCGCATTTTCTCGTTGTAGGAAACGACAGGATAGGTATCGTATGCCGAGATCCAGGCGGGCGAAACGCTTGCCGCCAACGGGATGACATCGCCCGCGAAGACGTATGTCCGCTCAGGAGTCGTGATGTAAGGTGCGATTTGTCCCGGCGTATGCCCGTCGAACAGGCGCAGGCCGATGCCGGGGCAGAGGTTCGTGTCGCTTTCGATGAGGCGGAGTTTGCCGCTGTCGCAGGCGGCCTGCATGTTCTCGATGAAATAGGAATCGGCTTCGAGCGCGTTCGGATGCAGGAAATTCTCCCATTGCGCACGGCTTACCCAGTGGGTGGCGTTCGGAAAGGACATTTTAAAGAGAGGCTTTCCATCCGGTCGCTCTACTTTTTGTGTCGTATATCCGCAATGGTCGAAATGGAGGTGCGTGAGGACGACATCCGTAACCTCCTCACAGGCAATGCCCCGCCTTAGCAGTTCTTCCCTCAGGTCGACCAGGCCGAAGAAGTTGTAATAGCTGAGTTGTTTCAGGTGTTTGTTGCCCGCCCCGTTGTCGACGAGCACGATCTTCCCGTTCCCGTCACGAACCAATGCACTGCGCATGGCCAGCACGCATCCGTTTTGTTCATTGCTTGGATAACGGCGACTCCAGGCTGTTTTAGGAATCGCTCCGAACATGGCGCCTCCGTCTGCATGGAAAAAGCCCGTGTCTATAAGTTGAATATCCATAAATAATCCTTTTTCCAACAAAGATAGGGAAGTTTTTTCTTTCAAACCCATGCAAAGGGTAAATGAAATTGTGTACATTTGCAGGCAAAATCAGAGTGATGCGAAAAGTTCATTTAATCTCCGTAACCGAGCCTCTGTTGTTTGACTTAGCCCTGGCTATTCACCAAAAAGGATATGAAGTAAGCGTATCCGGTGCAGGACTGACTGAAAAATCTCTTGCCAAACTGCAAGAAGAAAGTTGTACCTGTCATGGAGACGGATGGTTCCCGGAGAGATTAACTAAAGATATACAATTTGTGGTATTAGGGGCCGCAGTCCGTCAGGACAACCCTGAATTAATACGCGCAAAGGAACTGGGATTATTAGTGCTTTCGATTCCTGAATTCATATTTCAGCGGACGAAAGAGAAGACGCGGGTCGTTGTTGCCGGCAGCCGGGGAAAGAAGACGATCATCTCGATGATTGTCTGCGCCCTGAAGCGGCAGAAACTTGCGTTCGACTATGCGTTGACCAGCGAAGTCCCCTTGTTGCCCGACCGTGTGCATCTGAGCTACGAAGCCCGGATCGCGATTATCGAGGGTGACGAGCATGTCACGTCCGCTTTGGAGAAACGCTTCCAGCTTGAGTTTTATCGTCCGCATATCGCTATTCTGACTAATCTGATGTGGACTTCCGCGACCGACCATGCCACGCCGGAGGCCTACCACACGACTTTCCGCACGTTTGCCTCTTCCATCGAGCGCGGGGGTAAACTGATCTATTTCGATGGCGACCCTGTCGTCAAGCAGCTTGCCCAGGGCGTACGCGAGGATATAACGGCTATGCCTTACGACCAGCATGTCGTGGTCGAGAAAGATGGAAAGACCTATCTGCAGACTCGCTACGGGGACTTCCCCGTCTATATTCCGGACCGCTTTTTCCTGATCAATCTGAATGCTGCCCGCCTGGCCTGCCGCCAGTTAGGTGTAAAAGATGCGGATTTTTATCAGGCGTTATCCGAATATAGTGTATCTTTGCAACCATGATTATAGCGAGACAAAAAAGAAAAGAAAATATAGCCGAATATCTGTTGTACATGTGGCAGGTGGAAGACCTGATACGTGCCAACAACTTCGATATGGATTCGATCCGCCGCACGATCGTGGACCGTTACGACCAGCCGGACGATGTGAAGGAAGAGATTGCCAAATGGTATGAGGAACTGATCGAGATGATGCGTTCCGAAGGGGTGAAGGAAAAGGGGCATATCCAGTTGAACAAGAATGTGATCATTGCCCTGACCGACCTGCACCTCCGTCTTCTGAAGTCGCCGAAGGAAATGGTGTACGGGGCGGCTTATTATAAAACGCTCCCCTTTATCGTTCAGCTCCGTGCCAAATCGGGCGGTGAGGACTTGCCTGAGTTGGAAACATGCTTCAATGCCATTTACGGTTTCCTGATGCTGAAGATGCAGGGGAAGGAAATCAGCCCCGAAACGATGGAAGGGATCAAACAGATCAGCTCGTTCCTGGCGCTTCTGGCCGAGAAGTATCGTGAAGATATGAATGGAGAGCTGAAATTAGAAGAATAAGACAAGATGAAAACGATTTTAGTAACAGGGGCTAACGGGCAACTGGGCAATTCGATCCGGCAGCTATCTGCCGGATATCCGCAATTTGCGTTTGTGTTTACGGACGTCGATACGCTTGACATCTGCGATGCCCAGGCTGTGGATGCTTTTGTCAAGGAGAAGCAAGCCGATTATGTCATAAACTGTGCCGCCTATACGGCTGTGGATAAGGCGGAGGATAACGAAGCGCTTTGCCTCCGGATCAACCGGGATGCCGTGCGGAACTTAGGCGAAGCGGCGCGTGCGGCAGGGGCAAGGGTGATCCATGTTTCTACCGACTATGTGTTCGACGGCACGAACCATTTGCCTTATGTGGAAACGGATGAGACTTGTCCGGCTTCTGTCTACGGGCGTACGAAACTTGCCGGTGAACAGGTTTTGCAGGAAGTTTGCCCCGATGCGGTTATCATCCGTACGGCATGGCTTTACTCCGAGTTCGGTACTAATTTTGTCAAGACGATGTTGCGTCTGGGAAATGAACGGGAGCAACTGTCTGTTGTGTTCGACCAGATCGGTTCGCCGACATATGCGGGGGATCTGGCGGCGGCTATCTTGGCTGTGTTAGCGCAGGCCGAGGAAGGCGTTTTCGTTCCGGGTATCTACCATTTCTCCAACGAAGGGGTTTGCAGTTGGTATGACTTTGCGGTGAAGATCATGGAGTTGGGTAATGCTCCCTGCCATGTTCTCCCGATCGAGTCCAAAGATTATCCTGCGAAGGCTGCCCGTCCGCATTTCAGCGTCCTGAACAAGGCTAAGATCAAGGCGATCTATAAAATCAGCATTCCCCATTGGGAAGCAAGCCTGCGAACTTGCATGATGGGAATCGGCGGAAATCGGAATAATTTAAATAGGTAAGTAAATGATGATTTATGGGTGAGCTAACAGACAAAGCTGTGCCTATGGTATAAGGCACTCTTTTGCCGTCTGCTTCAGCAGACGGATGAAAAGATCTGGAGGCAAAGCCTCTTCCTCTGTGGACTTTAGTCCCTTTCATAGATTATATTTAAAGGGGTTAAAACCCACAGAGGAACCGGCAAAGCCGGAGCAATCATCTATCCGTCTGCTGAAGCAGACGGCAAAAGAGAGCTTGCGGCACGCCATCGATATAATCATACTGGTAAATCATCATTTATCGGCAAAACAAAACAAAATAAAAATAACGAAATAAGATACATAACAATGAGTCAGTATTCAGAAGAGATTGAGAGAAGAAGAACGTTTGCTATTATCAGCCATCCGGATGCCGGTAAGACGACTCTTACCGAAAAACTTTTGCTCTTTGGTGGCGCCATCCATGTGGCAGGAGCCGTAAAGTCTAACAAGATCAAGAAGACTGCTACCTCCGACTGGATGGAAATTGAAAAGCAGCGTGGAATCTCCGTCGCAACCTCCGTGATGGCTTTCGACTATTCCGGTCATAAAATCAATATCCTCGATACGCCCGGTCACCAGGACTTCGCCGAAGATACGTTCCGTACGTTGACGGCTGTGGATAGCGTTATCATCGTGATCGATACCGCAAAAGGTGTGGAAGCCCAGACCCGTAAGCTGATGGAAGTCTGCCGTATGCGCAAGACTCCCGTGATCGTGTTCGTCAATAAGATGGACCGCGACGGTAAGGATCCGTTCGATTTGCTGGACGAGATCGAAGAGGAACTGCATATCAATGTGCGTCCGTTGAGTTGGCCGATCGACATGGGACAGCGGTTCCGTGGCGTCTATAATATATATGAACAGAAACTGAACCTCTATACTCCGAGCAAGCAGTATGTGACGGAGAATGTGGAATTTAAGGATATCAACAGCTCGGAACTGGAAAACTATATCGAGCCGGGACAGGCCGAAAAGCTACGTTCCGATATCGAACTGATCGAAGGCGTCTATCCTGAATTTGATGTCGATACCTACCTGAAAGGAGATATCGCTCCCGTATTCTTTGGCTCTGCCCTGAATAACTTCGGGGTGAAAGAGTTGCTGGATTGCTTTATCAATATCGCTCCTTCTCCCCGTCCTGTATCGGCTGTGGAACGGGTGGTCGATCCGGAAGAAGAGGCTTTCTCCGGTTTTATCTTCAAGATCCATGCCAATATGGACCCGAACCATCGCAGTTGTATTGCTTTCGTGAAGATCTGTTCCGGACGTTTCGAACGTAATGCCAACTACAAGCATGTCCGTTTCGGAAAGATGATGCGTTTCAGCAGTCCTACGGCTTTCATGGCGCAGAAGAAGGAAGTGGTGGACGAGGCTTTTGCCGGCGATATCATCGGTTTGCCCGATACCGGAAACTTCAAGATCGGTGATACGCTGACTTCCGGCGAAGAACTTCATTTCAAAGGATTGCCGAGTTTCTCTCCTGAAATGTTCAAATATATCGAGAATGCCGACCCGATGAAGGCCAAGCAGTTGAATAAAGGGATCGAGCAGTTGATGGACGAAGGCGTCGCCCAGCTCTTCACCAACCAGTTCAACGGGCGTAAGATTATCGGTACGGTCGGACAGTTGCAGTTCGAAGTGATCCAGTATCGCCTGCTCCACGAATACGGCGCACAGTGTAAGTGGGAACCGATCAGCCTCTATAAGGCTTGCTGGATAGAAAGCGACAATACCGCCGCCCTCGAAAACTTCAAACGCCGTAAAGCCCAATATATGGCTGTCGATAAGGAAGGCCGCGACGTCTATCTGGCCGATTCCGGCTATGTGCTGATGATGGCGCAGCAGGATTTCCCGGATATCAAGTTCCACTTTACCTCGGAGTTTTAGTGGGAGAAGCATATAAAAAACGGGGAACCGGCTGAAGATTGATCTTCATCGGTTCCCCGTTTTCTTGTTTCTTTATGTTGTCAGTACGATTTATTCCTTATCTTCATCATCCCCTTTCAGCCATCTTCTGCCGGAGCGAGTACGTGAAGTCCACCAGTACAGGATTAGTACAATAACTGTTCCTGTAATATTGATCATTGTCATCATGTCTATTTTCATTGTACTTATCGTTTTAATATATAATTAGCATATTTACTTAATGCAATAGTAAAACAAAAGCCTGAAAGAACTTTCATCCAGTTTTCCATATTACTTACATCCGAATAGAGAGGTAATATTCCTCCCAATACAATTGCGGCAAAAATAAGTTTTGCCAGATCATAGACGAACTTGCCTAAGTTCTCTATTCGTACCTTTTCCTTGTACCTTAATTCTTCTCTGAATTTCTGTTGTTTGCTGAATGTTCCCATAGTTAGTTTATTTGGTTGCTATTCAAAAGCGAATAGTAAGGACAAATATATAGTTTATCTTTGATAATCTGTAGATAATCTACAAAATCTTTTCGATTTCTTTTAAAGAGCCGACCGTGTAAGTCGGTATAAATCCTTTTGCCGGCAATCCTTCCGGGTTTAGCCAGAGCTGGTCGATTTTGGAGTTGTGAGCACCGATAATGTCGGCTTCCCAACTGTCGCCGATCATCAGGCTTTCGCCCCGGCGGGAGTTGGTGTTTTTAAGGGCGAAATCGAAAATACCCTTATGAGGTTTCTGGATGCAGGCATCTTCAGAAAGAATCATCCTTTCGAAATAAGGAGCCAGGCCGGAGTTGCTGAGTTTCTTGAACTGGACTTCCCGAAAGCCGTTGGACAGGATATACATGCGATAGGAGGGACGCAGGTATTCCAATAGCTCGATTGCACCGGGTACGAGGCGTGTCTTGCGGGTTGTCCGTTGCAGGAAGTCGTTGTTGATCGCCAATACTGATTTCTTGTCTTCTATCCCCATCGGGCGGAGCATATAGCGAAAACGTTCGATGATCAATGTCTGGCGGTCTATTTCATTGTTGCGGTATTGTTCCCATAGCAGGTTGTTATGCGGCCAGTAGATATCGAAGAAAGCCTCGAAGGAGGCATAATACCGGTCAAAGTGGTGAGCGGCATATACTTCTTCGAGGCATTCCTTATTATTATGGTACGTGTCCCAAAGGGTATCGTCCAAATCAATAAAAAGACTTTTATATTTCATCATCCTACTTCAATCACCAAATACTTGCCAAGGCTCCAGAACGCTTTTTCGTCTGTGATCTTCAGCGTCATATTGCCGTCTTCGTCCTTTACAAATTCATAAGAACCTTCCGGGTGATTGGATTTCAGTTTTGCTTTACCTGCGAACAACGGGATTTCCTTCACTTCGCGGATATCGATAGAAATGAAATAATCTTTGTTGAAGCCGCTCTGCAACACTTTGGACTTGGCAAACAAGCCGCCGCCGGAAAGGATTTTCTGGTCTTTCAGCTCTTTCGATGTGCCGAAGCAATAATAAGCAGTATGGAGTTTCTTGTCCTGCTCCTGCAACTTTTCGGACTGGGCCGCAGTTGTAGTGGACAGGTCTTCCACGTCTTCATTCAAAGAAGCAACCATTTCATCCAATTCCTGGATGCGTACATTCTTCTTTGCCAGATCTTCCTGTAGCGTGACAATCATATTCGCTTTCTGGTCGAGTTCGGAAGAAAGGCGGCTGATTGTTTTCCTTAAAGCGGCAGATTGGATTCCGCTCTTTTTCAGTTTCTCCTCCAGCTCGCTGATCTGCTGTTTGTTCTTTTTCAGCGTTTCGCTGATCAACTGCATGTTTTCTTTGATCTGTTCGCGGTTGCTCTTATTCAGGTCCCCTTTCTGTTGTTGTATGTTGAGATAATTTTCCGCATCACGGATAGACTGGATATCAGCCTCTACGTCATTGAGTGTACCGAGGATTTCATCCATCTCGGCATTGCTTTTAGTGTTTTCGATTCTCAGGGAGTCGTTTTCTGCTTTCAGCTTCTTATACTCTGCTGAATTCTGTCCGCAGGAGGCCAGCATGGCTGTGCAAATCGTTGTTGCAATTAATACTTTCTTCATGTTCTTTTTGTTGTTACGTTAAACTTCTGTTCCTGTCTCTGTCTCTTTGTCCTTTTTATCTTTTAAGCCTGCTAATACTATAACAATTTCACCTTTCGGTTCGTTCACGGTGAAGTGAGCGATCACTTCTTCCAGCGTGCCGCGTACGGTTTCTTCGTGTATCTTCGATATTTCGCGTGATACGGAAACAGGGCGATCCATGCCGAAAAACTCGGCCAACTGCGTCAATGTCTTGACCAGCCGGAAAGGTGACTCGTAGAAGATGATGGTGCGGGGTTCCGCGGAGAGTTCTTTCAGGCGCGTCTGCCTTCCCTTCTTCTGGGGAAGAAAGCCCTCGAAACAAAATTTCTCGTTGGGCAATCCCGAAGCAACTAATGCCGGGACGAAAGCCGTGGCTCCCGGCAGGCATTCCACCTCTACGCCCTGACGTACACATTCACGCACTAACATGAATCCGGGATCGGATATCGCGGGCGTACCGGCATCCGAGACCAATGCAATGTTTTCGCCCGCCTTGATACGGGCGGCCACCTGTTCTACCGTTTTATGTTCGTTGAACTTATGGTGCGACTGCATCCTGTTCTGTATTTCGAAATGTTTGAGCAGGATGCCTGTAGTACGGGTGTCTTCCGCCAGAATGAGGTCAGCCTCTTTCAGCACGCGGATTGCCCGGAAAGTCATATCTTCCAGATTTCCGACAGGAGTAGGTACTACTGTTAATTTTGCCATAACTGTTTGTTTAGAGGAAGCGTTTTTCGAGCAGCTTGATAAAGTCTGCTACCGCTTCATCTTCTATATTCCACTTTAATTCGTTATTCAAATATGTGACCGAGTCTTCATACGAATGAAGATCGTTCAGATCGTTGATCGTCTTGTTCATCCGTGCCTCATCCCCTCCGAACAGTTCGCGGCGGAAACGGAAACGGTCGTTCAGGCTGAATGCCTTGCGGAAATCCGAAAGGTTTTTCTTTTCCAGCAGGTCGTTGAGGAATAATCCGGGACGTTCCTGTTTGATTTCCTCAGCGGGAGTCGTTATGGGGGCCGGTTGAACAACTGCCGGTTCTTCCGCAGGCATTTCCTTTTGGAGAACCTCTGTTACGATTTCTTCCGTTACGACCTGTTTGATTTCCGGTTCTTGGGCGGCGGTTGGCTCTGTTTCTGCCGGAATTGGGGCGGGGGCTATGATCGGAGATTCCTGTACCGTTTGTACCGAGGCGGCAACCGATGGAGGAATAGATTGGATCAACGCCTGATGCTCTTCCATCTGTTTGCGCAGCATTTCGATCTGGGCCGTTTCCAAAGCATGTAGATCCTTCAGGATCTTATGGGTGAGGTCGAAAGTCTGGCCGAAAAAAGACACCGGATACACTTCTGCATCCCGCATGCCGGCAACCAACGTTTCAAGCTCCCGGATATCCAGGAGCAGATAATCTATTTTTTCTTTATTCGCCATTCCTTTTACCATTCATGAAAACCTGCAAGCAAGTTTTCGTTTATATTGCAACAAAAATAGGTATTTCTTATATATGTAACGTATTTATTGTATGAAATATTGTTATTCCTTTCGTTGTGAAGCACGGTTCTTTAAGGATTGCCGATACCGCCTGCTTCTTTGCGATCCCGTATCAAGTGAGGCAAGCCTGCGACACAAAGCGTTGCACTGATTCCTTTCAGCGTGATTTAGTTCCACTGCCTTTTTACTTTCATAAAGTTTCCTTACTGGGAAACTCCCGTTTCCTATCGAGGAAATTTCCGTTTCCTGACGGGGGAACTCTCGTTTCCTACCGAGGGAATTTCTGTTTCCTCCAGGGGGAAACTGTAATAGGCTGGTTATTAGTGTTTATCAATATGCTGTTTTGAGATCTGTTTTTTACTTCATTCAAAGTATATCGCTTACTTGTATTTTATCCCTAAACCAAGGGAAAATGTTGCCCAAAGGGTATTGCTTTGTCCTGTAACCCACATATTTTGGGAAATCACGAGCATTTTTTCTTGTCGATTCGGAAAACCGATTTACCTTTACAACGATTCCGTAGTGGGCAGCGGCTCACAGGGCGCGGGATCAATTACATATTGTAAGCATTTTACGGAGATTATTCTGATCTGAAAATCTGATAAATTTTTAAGTGTGAAGGAATAATGGACAGTAAATGCTTGCGCTGGTTACGTATAAATTCATCTACCATTGTTATGGGAAGAGTGTGTTATATCGTATAAGGCGCGGGCTATTGTTCTATTATTGGTGTGTGGGCTTACCAGAGCCTTATGTTAAATAATAGACAATAGCCCCGCGTTTTTTTATGCCCCATCCGCCTCTCTTTTGCCGTCTGCTTCAGCAGACGGTTTAAAGGATTCAGAGGCAAAGCCTCTTCCTCTGTGGGTTTTTAACCCCTTTCATTGATTGCATTTAAAGGGGTTAAAACCCACAAAGGAACCGGCAAAGCCGGGAACAATCACCTATCCGTCTGCTGAAGCAGACGGCAAAAGAGAGGCTGCGGCATGAGGCTTGCCTCACTTGAATCTCATAGGAGCAGGTGGTATCGGCCATTCCCAAAGAGCCGTCAGGCTCTATTTCCGGCATAGGGTATTCTCGTTTCCTGCCAAGGGATTTTCCGTTTTGGGATTTGTTTTTTACTTCATTCAATGTATATCAGGTACTTGTATTTTATCCATAGACTAAGGGAATATGTTGTCCAAAGAGTATTGTTTTGTCCTGTAACCCACATATTTTGGAAAATAGTGGGCGTTTTTTCTTGTTGATTCGGAAAACCTATTTACCTTTGCAACGATTCCGTAGTGGGCAGCGGCTCACGGAGTGCGGGATCAATTACATATTGTAAGCATTTTACGAAGATTATTCCAACTCAAAAATCTGGTAAATTTTTAGCTAAACGGAATAATAGACAGTAAATGCTTGCGCTGGTTACGTATAAGTTCATCTACCATTATTATGGGAAGATTTGTTATATCGTATAAGGCGCGGGCTATTGTTCTATTATTGTTTAGCGGGCTTACCAGAGCCTTTGAGTTGATAATAGACAATTGGCCCGCGTTTTTTTTATGCCCGTTCATAATCATTCGCGGGGAGTTGTTCTCTCCTTCGTGAAATTAGTTGTTGGATTCTTAAACACTATTTTATTAACAATTAATTTTTAATGATTATGAACAAGAGATTTTCTACTCTTTTGGCTGCCGCTCTGGTAGCCGGTAGTTCTTTTTCAGTTCAGGCGGCTTCTGGTAATGAAAATGAAGCAACTTTGAAAAAAAGCTTGGAAAAGTATTACCAAATGAAAACCGGCGAAGATTTAGTCGTCATTGGTCATGGCGAAACCCGTGACTCTTTGGCTGTTTGGGCAGCTAAGGATATTCAAAGCCTTGAAGATTTTAACGAGACTTTGTGGCGTGTAGAGTTTACTCCGGTAAAGGCTGCGAACGGACAAATCGCTCAATATGAAATGCGTATCTTTAGCAAGGTTGGAAATCGTCAGTTGATCTTAAGCACGGCTCTTGTACAGCCGGGTAAGACATTCTACAAATCTCCGGCTGCTGTTTTGGGTGCAGAAGGTTTGGATAAATGGACTGTGACAAAAGATGAATATGAAGCTTTATCAACTATTGCAGACCAGGATTTCCGTTTTATTGAATACCTCTATTCTAAAACAGCCGACAAAACAACTAAATATAAGTTGGCTATTAAAGATAATGTGATCAAATTGCAATCGATTGTTTCCGATGAGCAAAAAGGCGGCAAACCTGAATTTACTCAGGATTTTCCTACAGAGAGTGGCGTAGAAACTTTAGCCCCGATTGCTACTGCCGTAGAGGACGTTTACAAATTTGATGCACAAGAACTGAACGCTAAAGGTAATGACGGTTTTACTCTTTCTTTCTCTAAGGATGTAGTAAGCAATAAATATGCAAACCCGTTCTCTGCCTATACATTGCATGCTACTGCAATGCCGATTTATTCTGCTGCTGTATATAAAGGAGAATATGCAGAAGCTTTGGCTGGCGTAAAAGAAGCTTACGGACAGTTGGATGATTTGAAGGCTGCTTTGAAAGGTTATATTGATGGTACGGATGAAGCTATTACTTATCTGAAAACAATTGGTAATACGGGTGCAGATGCTGCAAAAGCCGGTTCTCTGATCCAGAATCAGGCAGACTTGGATCTGGCTGGTAAGGAAGTGGATGCTAACATTGTTATTTTGGCAGATGCAGCTGATGTGAAAACAAAGATAGCTACAGCACAAACTAAGATGAAGGCTGTGGCAGATGTTAATATTGCTGCAGGACAAAAATTGGCTGCAGACAATGCCGCTCTGAAAGAATTCCAGACTGCAACTAAAGCCGTTTTGGATGCTATGGATAAGTTGATCAAAGACACAAAAGCTAAGGTTGACGCTGTCGATAAGGTTATGCAGGCTTGGATGACTCCGGCTAACACTGGCGCTACGATCCAATGGGCAACAGAAGACGAACTGGCTGCTTTGAAAGAGTTCAATACGGCAAACTTTAAAACTACTACTACTGAAACTATCGGTGCAACAATCGCAACTTTGGCAGAAAAAGCTGTAGAAAGTGAAAGAGACACTGAATCCAGTGCAATTGATGATTATTATGCCTTGGCTATTGCAGACTCAACTATCAATAAACAGCAAGCTTATCTGACAGTTGATACTAACTATGTTGCCAACAAAGAACAGTATCTGACTTTTGCTACAGACACATTGATTCCGGCAACGATCAATGATGTTGACGTTTTAGTCGCTCCGTTGAACAAGAACATCAACAAATATGCTTTCAAATTGTCTGCTGTTATTGATAACATCGCTACAGGCGATTCTATCCTGATTGATACTTATGCTCCGGAGAAGAACGATAATGGTAATTATACTGATGTAAAAGACGGTTTTGTAAAGTATGAAAAGGAAGCACGTGTTGTTATCCGTACATTAGGTAACGGCCGTGAAGTCTCTGTCACAACAGATCTTAATACTCCTGACGAAGCTATCAAGAACACAAAAATCACATTCTCAATGCCTCCGTATGCAGACTTCGAAGAAGGTGAAGTGTTCTTTGTCAAGAGCATGAAAGAAGCTGACAAGGGTGGTTTCCGTGTAGTGGCTTATGACGGAACTTACAATACTACATTGGTAAAAGAAAGCAAGGTTTCAGCTTCTGTTCCGGCTACTCAGTGGTTCGTTAAGAAAGCAGACGCAGCTGCCCACGCTTATACAATCGCCAACCGCGATAAAGACCAGAAAATCGTAAATGACCAAAAAGTATATGTAATCGATGCAGCAAAACGTATCTATACAACTGCTGCAAAAGATACATTCCAGGTTGTGGAAATCGCAAACTTGAAAGAAGACAAACACTTGGGTTACAAATATCTGACGAATGAAGAACAGATTTTGAAATCTTTCGTTCTGACCGCTAAGAATTATGCAAATCCGGAAGCTTACTACCTGACAGTAGGTAAGGATTCTGCCGTTGTGGTGACTCCGAATGCAGACGAAGCAATGTCTTTGGTTGTTGCCACTCCGACAACTACAGATTCAAAATTGAATGACGAATCTATCCTGACTCGTACATTCCAGTTGGTAACAAAAGATAAGAAGGAAACTTATTATCTGACTTCTATCAACGGTATGTTGTACATCACGACAAAGGCAAACACTAATACTTTGAAGTTCAGAAGAGTAAACGATAACGCTGACGAATATGAAGTATTGGTTAATGCAAACGAAGGTAAGTTGTCGATCAACCAGGACGGCGAAGGCGTGAAGGTTGCAATGGGTGAAGCCACTTCTTATGTATTCAATCTGGCTGAAGAAGTGACAGAAATCTATAAGAACTTTGAAACTGAAGGTATCAAGAACGTGATCATCTCTTTGGACGGTGATGAGGCTTCTAAGGTAACTGCTGTTAAACCGTTCGCCGTAATCAAACGTACCGGTCTGGAACTGAAAGCCGCTACTGACAACGACTTCGTCCTGGGTCTGGATACTGCTTATGTCAATCGTGCAAACAACTATCGTTATGCTTACTACATCACGAAACCGATCGATGTTGAAAAAGTCGGTTCATTCGATAAGAAAGCATACATGGTTAGCTACAATGACTCTATCGATTACAGCGATGATACAGTTCAGTATACTCAGGATGGTTTGACTCGCATCGGTTTCGTTTCTGCTAACCGTGTAGAATTCGGAAACAACGATTCTCTGGCTATCGCTATGCCGAAGGCTACAGATAAAGATACGATCCACGTTGCAGCAAGTGAGAATCTGGGTATCACACCTGCCACTTGGGCATTCGCTATCGAAAGCGATGGTGTATATCGTCTTGAAACGAAGGCTGACAAAAATGGCAACAAATATGTAAGTTACCTAAATGGTATCTTGGTATTGGGAAGCAAGGATCAGGCTCAGTTGTTCAATGTCAACGATACAGACCTGACTCCGACAGACAACGAAACAATCGCAACATCTGAAGTAGCCGTTATCGCCGGCGAAGGCCAGGTAACGATCGCTAACGCTGCCGGCAAGAAGGTTGTTATCAGCAACATCTTAGGCCAGGTAGTAGCTAACACAGTAATCGCTTCTGACAACGCTGTAATCGCTGCTCCGGCAGGTGTGGTGGTAGTAGCTGTCGAAGGCGAAGAAGCTGTCAAAGCAATTGTAAAATAAAAGAAACACACAAATTTCCCTTGAGGGTGTGTCAAAACCGTCGCATCCTCTTTTTTTATGCGCAAAGTCCGAACTTTCCCAAGCTCGGACTTTGTTATTACCCAAAGTTTATGTAACTTTCGGCATAAGATTTTTTGTT
>NZ_JACOOJ010000056.1 GCF_014287585.1 Parabacteroides hominis
ATGAATCTTATTCCATCTTTTTACTGGTTCACTCTTTGTCTTCCTTTCTTTCAATTGTTTGACATATTACAAATCTATCTTTTTTATCTTATCGAAATCCTATCTGCCAAAACTAAGGTATCTTTTTAATTTTTGGTTGATAGATACTGCAAACATAGACAAAAATATTCGTTATCCATGCAGGTACCCCCAAAAAATCAATCCGATTTTGACGGGATGGTAGTGACATTTTGATAAAAGCCGAATCCGTATTCCTTCGTAAGATGATTTTGGATTGCCCGGTAATATCACACTTTTCGCAAGCAATTATCACAACACCCGCATCGCGTCCCCTCCATGCCGAAATATTCGGAAATAAACTCCTGGCGGCAACCTTGAGTCTCAAGATACTCCACTACCTTTTCGATTCGCATTTTGAAAGCAGCCAAACGGTCATCGTAAGAAGCTGTCGAAATAGAAAGGCGTTCCAGCGGAACGCGGATCATCTTAAAAGTGATCCGGGGATTCTTGCGGGGAGGGACATAGCAAAAACCGATGTTCCGAAGATAACCCAATACTTTCGCAACCTGCAAAGAATCCAATCCGGTCTTTCTTGCCAACAGATCTATACTGACAAACACGCCATCGGAAAAAAGCCCTTCATAATTCCTCAGGACAGCAACAACTATTTGGGCAGCCGGAGAATCATCTTCAAGAAAGCGGTCAAGCGTCCAACGGGGCTGGTCATACCTTAAATAAGGATGGGTATCCGGATAGGGTTCGAACCGGAGATAGTTCGACAAAGACAATATTTCAAGAGAAGCACGCAAACGCCCCTTATCGAAATGCCAATCCCGCAAAAACTGTTGTTCTTCCAAATAAACGACAGCCCCTTCCCCATCTCCTTCTGCAATCTGAAAGCGGTTACAAAGAGCCTCATATACTCGCTTGATATACTCGATTGTAGGGAAAGTTTTGGAAGGACGCCCCTTTATGTCTGTAATATCCTGCGGTCCCAACAAAGCCACGGCATAGGCCCGTTTTCCATCACGACCGGCACGCCCCGCCTCCTGGTAATAGGCTTCCATCGAATCGGGGAACTCCGTATGGATAACCAAGCGGACATCCCCTTTATCAATACCCATACCAAACGCATTAGTGGCAACCAATACACGAATATTCCCTTTCTGCCAATCAGTCTGCCGCTCTGTCTTTATGGTCGATTCCAATCCTGCATGGAAATATTCGGCCGAGATGCCTGCTGCACGTAGCTTTCCGGCATACTCTTCTACACCTTTGCGAGTACGGCTATAGATCACTGCGGAACCGGGGACGGAAGATAAAATATGACAAATCTCCATCAATTTATTATCCGTTTTACGAACCACGAAGGAAAGGTTTTTCCGCTCGAAAGAGGTCTTAAAAACCTTGTATCCCCGACGAAAATGAAGCTGTTCGCAGATATCTGCGACTACAGAAGCCGTAGCAGAAGCCGTAACGGCTATTACCGGAACACGGGGAATGGCATCACGAATATCAGCGATGAGACGATAATCCCGGCGGAAGTCATTCCCCCACTGTGAGATACAATGAGCCTCATCCACAACCAAGAAATTCACTTTTGCAGACAAAAACTTTAATTTTCCCTGAAAGAGATCAGAAGATATCCGTTCGGGGGCGATATAAAGAAACTTATAATCTCCCAAGATGCAATTATCCAGTTGTTGCAAAATCTCCCAATGCTGCATTTCCGAACTGATAAACGCCGACAAAATCCCTCGCTTTTGCAGGTTCTTCACCTGGTCCTTCATCAAAGCGACAAGCGGACTGATCACAAGGCAAATACCCGGTATCGCCAATGCCGGAACCTGGAAAGTAATAGATTTACCACCTCCCGTCGGCATAAGCGCCAATGTATCATGCCCGGACAGGATACTATCTATGACTTCCGCCTGTCCCGGTCGGAACCCGTCATAGCCCCAGTAGTGCTTCAGAACTTGTAATGGATTGTGCATATTATCGAACGTTTCTGCAAAGATAGAATAATACACGTCAACAAAGAAACGCCTGTCGTTGAAATCACATTCCCAGTTTCATCTGTTCCATATTAAATACGACTTTCACATCCGGTTTACACAAATATTTTTTCTAATACTCCTTGCTTTTCAAGATATTTTCAATAACTTGCAACAGTTTATCAACTTAAAATTGTCGAATAGTTCATTTGCATGGGATAATAATTATATTTTTAAACAAGATTACTAACTTAACAAATTCCAATATGATAATAAATAGAAGAAATAAAATTTCATTTCTATTATTATTTTTGTTTGTGAATATTTTGGCCATAGGACAAACTTATTACTACAAACAGACTAAAATTGTTATAAACAAACAGACTAACAAAGGGGACTATAGTGGGCAATTTATCACTTTTATCAGCGATAGATGTTATGATTCTGACAATAAAGGATATACTGTAGAAAATGGTGTTTTACAACTACTCAAAGAAACAGCTAATATAAAAATTTATTATGGTCCATCTTATTGGGGAAAAGCTTATTATTATGTCTCGAACGATTTCAATAGAATTAACATTAAAATCGAGGATAATGGAAAGATACTTGTATATGAAAAAAGTATTCCTAATTCAGGCACTTATACATCTTATTATACAAAAAGAACCAATAGAATCATAGCACCCATCTCTCCAACTATAGATAATCCTAAAAATGCAGTAGGTAAAATTGTAAAAGAAGTTTGTCCTGTATGTAAAGGATCTGGGAGAAGTCCTCACACACAGCCAGGAACAAATTTCACAGGTGGGCAAGTCACATCTATAGAGTATTGCGAAATATGTGGTAAATATAGTGAACGTCATACTCATGGCACATGTGAGAATTGTTTAGGGAAAGGATATGTAGAACATTATAAATCTAAATAAGAAAGGGATAGGTTATGAGAAAAATTGTATTTTTACTTTGTATATTTTTAATATCAACAATATCAAATAGTCAGACATATTATTACAAAAGTGTAGCGGCTATTGATATTAAAACAAAAGTCAAAGGTAGACCGATGCGTGCAGATATGTATATATCATTTAACGAGCAGGGATGTTGGGAATCTGATAATAAAGGATATGATATTAATGGTCATTTTTTTCAATATGCAGGAAGGAAAAATGGCATAATCATATATCAGTATATTACAAGCATTGATCCTTTTTTTGGAAAACAGTCATTAATTGAGACATGGAGCTTTTCTTCAGACTACAAAAGATTAAATATAAAAAATGAAATTATACCTAATAACATTCATGTATTTGAACGTGCAAATCCAGAAGATATAGATGTTCCAGATGAATTGTACTAAGAAACCCCAAAAAGCCCTGCTCCTTTTCAGGAGCAGAGCCTTTCACATAATATATATCAATCAAACCATCTTTAGTTCTTAAAGACCAAAGTTGCGCCGTCGCTGTCGATTGTGATCGGGCGGTCTTTGTTGATTTTTCCGCCCAACAATTCTTTGGACAGTTCGTTCAGCACGTATTTCTGGATAACACGTTTTACAGGACGGGCGCCAAACTGCGGATCGAACCCTTTGTCCGAGATAAACGCCAGAGCTGCATCTGTAAATTCCAGGGCAATACCGTTCTGAGCCAACATCTTTTTCACACTATTCAGCTGAACGGTGACGATCTTGCGGATCTCTTCTTCGTTGAGCGGCGTAAACATGATGATGTCGTCGATACGGTTCAGGAACTCCGGACGGATCGTCTTCTTCAGTAATTCCAACACCTGGATCTTCGTTTCATCCACTACCTGATCGTGTGTTTCGGGTGTCATCTTCTCGAAGTTTTCACGAATCAGGGACGAACCCATGTTACTGGTCATAATGATGATCGTATTCTTGAAGTTGACGACACGTCCCTTATTGTCGGTCAGACGGCCGTCATCCAACACCTGCAAGAGGATATTGAAAACATCCGGATGGGCCTTCTCAATCTCATCAAACAGAACGACCGAATAAGGTTTACGGCGGATAGCTTCCGTCAACTGGCCGCCTTCATCATATCCGACATATCCCGGAGGCGCACCGATCAGACGAGTCGCGCTAAACTTCTCCTGATATTCACTCATGTCGATACGGGTCATCATATTCTCGTCGTCGAACAGATATTCCGCCAACGCTTTGGCCAGTTCTGTCTTGCCGACACCCGTCGTACCGAGGAAAATAAATGAACCGATCGGTCGTTTCGGATCCTGCAACCCGGCACGGCTACGGCGCACGGCATCGGCAATAGCACTGATAGCTTCCTCCTGCCCGATCACACGCGTATGCAATTCGGATTCCAGATGGAGCAATTTTTCCTTTTCGCTCTGCATCATCTTACTGACAGGGATTCCCGTCCAACGAGATACCACATCGGCTATATCTTCGCTGTCCACCTCTTCCTTGATCATGGCGGCGGCTCCTTGCATCGTCTTCAGTTTCTCCTGGACTTCCTCAATTTCCTCTTCCTTCTGTTTGATCTTTCCGTAACGGATTTCGGCTACTTTACCGTAGTCGCCTTCACGTTCGGCCTTATCGGCTTCAAACTTCAGGTTTTCGATATCGATCTTATTCTGCTGGATCTTGTTGATCTGCTCTTTTTCACTTTGCCACTGGGCCTTCTGTTTCGTTTCTTCGTCCTTCAGGTCGGCAATTTCCTTATTGAGTTGTTCCAGTTTTCCTTTATCGTTTTCACGCTTGATCGCTTCACGTTCGATTTCCAGCTGTTTGATACGACGGGATACCTCATCGAGGGATTCCGGCACGGAGTCGATCTGCAAACGCAGGCGGGCTGCGGCCTCATCCATCAGATCGATCGCCTTATCGGGAAGGAACCGGTCGGTGATGTATCGTGTAGACAGTTGGACGGCGGCGATGATTGCATCATCTTTGATACGGACCTTATGGTGGTTCTCGTATTTTTCCTTCAAACCACGCAGGATGGAAATGGCATCCAATTCGTTCGGTTCGTCTACCATAACAATCTGGAAACGACGTTCGAGCGCCTTGTCCTTCTCAAAATATTTCTGATATTCATCCAGTGTCGTAGCACCGATCGAACGCAATTCGCCACGGGCCAAAGCTGGTTTCAGGATATTGGCGGCATCCATTGCGCCTTCGCCCTTGCCGGCACCGACCAATGTATGGATCTCATCGATAAAAAGAATGATTTCCCCATCCGATTTAGTCACTTCATTGACTACGGCTTTCAGACGTTCTTCAAATTCACCTTTATATTTGGCTCCGGCAACCAAAGCCCCCATATCCAAAGAGAAAATCTGTTTCGATTTCAAGTTCTCCGGCACGTCGCCCCGCACGATACGATGTGCAAGACCTTCGGCGATCGCCGTCTTACCGACACCCGGTTCGCCAATCAGGATCGGGTTGTTTTTCGTACGGCGGCTCAGGATCTGAAGTACACGGCGGATTTCGTCGTCTCGGCCGATCACCGGGTCCAACTTGCCGCTACGGGCACGTTCGTTCAGGTTGATTGCATATTTACCCAGCGCATCATATGTATCTTCGGCAGACTGGCTGGTTACCTTATTTCCTTTCCGCAACTCTTCAATGGCCTGGCGTAACTCGTTTTCCGTCACACCGGCATCTTTCAGAATCTGGGAAGCTGTGCTCTTTTCCGTGAACAAGGCCAAAATGATCGGCTCCAGAGAAACGTACTGGTCTCCCATTTTGGATGAATAGTCGATTGCTTTCTGCAAAACGGCATTCGCTTCACTCGACAGGTAAGGTTCTCCGCCTGATACTTTCGGCAACGAACTGATCTGTGCATCCAACACACGGTTCAGATTCTGGATATTGACACCCAGTTTCTGAAAGATGAAATTGGTCACACTTTCGCCCGTCATAATGACACCTTTCAGCAAATGTACGGCTTCGATCGCCTGCTGCCCGTTCTGAGTAGCAAGTTGCACGGCCTGCTGAACGGCTTCCTGTGCTTTAATTGTAAAATTGTTTAAATTCATATAGTTATACTCCTTTCTATTCTATTTTTATTTCTAATTTTCACATACATTCCTACAAAACAAGTACCAGAAACAATATATGCCATTTTGTCACATATTTTAAAGTTTTGCATTTAATGAGCCTGTCGAACAGTCTCATTTCACGCCGTTTTTTACATGTTTTCGGGAAAAGAACAAGGCGGCAGGGAAAAAGGTTTACTTCTGCCTTGTCGAGATGGGGCTTTTTATACTTAACTCTTGATCATCAATAAAGAATATCGTAGATATACGAAAAAATCCGATAATCATATTTTTCGATAAAACTCTTCAATAACTTCGGCAAAAGCCTCCGGTAGCCGTCTCAACACTTCGATTTTCCAGTCTTCGGATATTCCATAAAAGGCTTCTGCTATTCCTCCCGTAATGCAGGCTAACGTGTCTGAATCACCACCGAGAGAAATGGCCAAACGAATTGCAGTTTCAAAATCCGTACTTTCCAAAAAGGCGACGATCGCCTCCGGGACGGTCCCCTGACAGCTTGGGTTAAAGTGATAATCCGGCCGGATTTCGTCACAGGTAAAATTCAAATCATAGAAGAAAGTCGCTTCAATATATTCCCGGATAGCTTGCTTGCTTTTTCCTGTACGGGCCAGATAGATAGCGGCAACCACAGCTTGAGCCCCCTTGATCCCTTCCGGATGGTTATGGGAAACGGCAGCCGTCTCTTCAGCCACTTGCAACGTCTTTTCCAACGAATCGAAGATCCATCCCACTGCGCTAACCCGCATAGCCGAACCATTGCCCCAACTATTATAAGGCTGCGGATTCGTTTCACAAAGCCATTGCCCGAAACGTGCTCCATAGCCACCCATCGGACACGGGAACTCCCTGCCGTAACGGTGCATAACTTGCACCAGATTCCCTCCATGCAATAGCCAGTCGGCCACGGCGACCGTCATAATCGTATCATCCGTATAATTGCTTTTCCTGGTAAATAACGGAAAAGCCGTTGTCTTTATATTATCAAACTCATATACGGAACCGACAATATCCCCGGCTATTGCTCCTATCATATTGCTCTCTTTTTTATTTGGATATAAAAATACAAAACAGTTTCTTATATCCCAAACAGAAAATGAAGTGATTTTCCTGCCTGAAACTTTCCGGCGGCATTGCCTGCATAAATCTCTCCGTTCGTGAGAGTCAGCTTCTTCACCGGAGCTCCAGCCCTAAAATCCAGGCCTTTGAAATCGATCCAGAAAATATCGGGACTAAGCGTTGATTCGAAATAGTACACTTTATTCTTTTGATCTGCCACCGTACGCCAACGGGTTGAAGCGATATTGGGCTGTTCAGGGATAGAGATTCCTAAGGGAACCGAAACATTACGCATCACACTGAAAACACCGGCGACAGCCTGCCGGAAATTACCAGTTTGCGGCAGTGCCTGGATATAAAACGATGCACGGACAAAGCGGTCGGAGGCACGGTTTGTTCCGGGCAGCATGACCAGACCGCCAATCTGTTTCCAGTAATCATTCAAAGTCAATTGCTTGTCATAGGTTGGGGAATTGGTCATTATCTGACACTCGCGCCCCTCATGAATAATCAGATTGCCGTTGATATATTCAAAGATGGCGCTATTCCCTGTCGCGTCCGAAATTGAAAGGTGCAAAGTCGATTTGGCCCCGTTGGGTAAATCCGGGTCATCGATACGGAAAAGTTCCCGGCTCAGTTCATTCACTGCTTCGTCCACCGTCGCAAAATTGTCCAAAACATATTGTGTCCAGATGCTCAGTCCCATCACCGGACGATGATCATTCGGACGATGATAGGAAGATTCGGTCAGGAAAAGCAGGTTTGCCACCAACCCTTTTTCATTCATGCCGTCACAAACCCCGATATCATATCCTGCCGTCACAACACTTCCGTATTTGGAAGTCCACATTACCGAATTGTCCGTAATCCCTCCCCGTTTCTCCATCCCCCGCGGGAAAAGATAAATATTCGACTGCGGGTCTTCCTTCCAATCCATCGTCCTCCCGGTCACGATCATATCATCCGGCCCCAGGTAAACAGCACGTGTACAGGCATTGCCTTGCTCTGCAAAAAACATCATGCCTAAAGCTGCCACAGAAAAGGCGGCTAACTTATTTCTTCTTGTCATAACTATAATTTTAAATATGTCTAAACTATACTTATAACAGGGATATGAGAATGATAGTTTCAGTCAGCCGGAACAACTTGTAACAAGAAAAAATAAACAATAACCCCTCTTCGCGCCATTTTTCTATTTCACCGGAAATTCCTGCTCATATTATTCTTACATTTTGCCCGACTCAGGCATTTACAAGGTAACAACAGGCATCATGAAGCGGGCATCTCATCCATATACCATTTCTATTTTGTCAGTCTAAATGTAATAAATGTAACAATGTGGTAAATCTTAACTTCCGGAGAATCGAATATTCCCGGACAAAACGGAACACTTCCCGTTTACGCCAAAGGATTTTTCCACCCTTTTTCCCGTGAGGTGCGCAGTTTTTCTCCGTGAAGACGGTCGTCGTTGCCGTGAGGTCCATGATAGTCAGTAATGACGACCGTCTTCATGGCGACGAAGTCCCTCATCAGAGCGATGAAGACCGTCTTCACGGCAATAAACCGGCAAATAAATAAAAAAAGCCGTTTTTTACCCTCTAAGAAGAGACTTCCGAATAGTGTCACCATGAAGGTGTCCAAATGTAAAATAATCTTTTATTTACAATAAGGGATGGATAATATACTAATTGAAGAATGTAATATAGTGATTGACACTCTTGTTTAAGAAGCTGTTTTGAAATGAGTCAAAAATAATGCTACACAACGACCAAATTATCGAATATCAGCAGGTTAATCGGATATTATTCATAACTTTATAATTAATAATCAACTAAAGTTATGACATCTTACTCAACTAACCTTACTGATAAACAGTGGCAAGTTATCGAAAAAATAATCAATGCACAAAAAAGATCAAGAAAACATTCTCTCAGAGAGATAATGGACGCTATCCTCTACATTAATAAAACAGGCTGTCAATAAAGGATGCTTCCAAGGGAATTCAGCCCTTGGCAAACCGTTTATTATTACTTCCGCTAATGAAAATAAAGGGAGTGATCGAAGATATCATGGACACTCTTCATTCTCTTGCCCGCCAACTTGTTAGTCGGGAGGAAAGTCCCAGTATAGGTATTATCGATTCCAGTAGCGTTAAGACCTCTCATTATGCCGATCCTTCATGTAAGGGAATTGATGAAAACAAGAAGGTTAAAGGCAGGAAGGAACATATTGTGGTTGACACACTTGGACTTCCTCTTGCTGTAGCTGTCCAAGAGACCAACCTCCACGATAGCAAGGGGGCTTCAAGATACTTGCCGATAGAGATTACCAAGGACCGCTTGGGGATTGGGTGGCTGATAAATTCGGTTGGGTGGTTGAAGTCGTGCTCAGATCAGACGAGTGTCCAACCAAATTCTCTGTCTTGCCTAAAAGATGAATTGTAGAAAGATTTTTCTCTTGGCTGGAGAATTTCAGCAAGTTGACCATCGATTATGAATATCTTGTGGAGAATGCTGAATCAATGGTACAACTGGCTTTCATACAGATCATGCTTAACAAATATATTGAATGATTTCAAAACAGCTTCTAAGATTAAGTTGTTAATAATAGCTAAACAATTAAAAAATACAGAAGAAAAAATCACAGAAAAATTCTTTTATAAATAAGTATTCTTAACTTTAGACGAAAAACCTAATAAATATAATTTATAATCATTGTCATAAAAAACGACGGTTTAAGTAAGGAGGGTAAAATAGCCGTGCAGATATTGGCATTCCAGAGTTGATATAAAATTTATTAATCTTTTTATAAATAATAAGCAATATGAAAAGAATATATCTATTTGCAGGAGCTATCCTTACTGGGATGCTTTCTTTTTCTTGTCAGAATGATGAAAATTACGCAGATAAACCTTTACTGCAAAATTTATCCTATACGGAATGCGCTAAAGGACTTAAATCTGTGTTTGATAACGAATATGCCGAATGTTCATTTATCGATGCTCATACCATGCATGTCACCCTTTACAACGCAAATATAAATTGTGGCGTTACTAATATTAAGGGCATAGCTAACTTAGATGAAAATAACGTTATATCAATCACATTACAAACAACAGGCGAGTCTGCAAATTGTATCTGTGATCGAAATATAAGTTTTGACATCAACAAATTAACAACTGGGGTAGAGTATACGATTCAGATAAAAGAATTATCTATCTCGTTCAAGGTCTCGTTTAAAGAAGATATGGGGATTACAAAAGTTAATAATATCATCAATGAAAATTAGTTATGAAAACAAACATTATTTTAACCATATTATATTTGGGCTTTTGTTGTCATATAACAAATGCTCAAATAACAAAACATGAGGCTTTCAATATATTAGAAAACAAGGTTATTACCAAATCACTTGATAGTCTTGAAATATTTGTGACTAAAACATTATTGCCTAAAAACATGAGGTGACAAGTTATAACAATACAATATTGAAAAACCACTGAAGATTCGTGGATGTTTTTCATAGATGAGCAACCTTTTGAGAATTGGTCTCATCAATGTAAATATGTATTCATTAACTCCAGTGAGAATTTTAAAGTTGTAGAAGCAACAATGTTTCCTACATATCCTAAAATGGAAGATTTGGAAATGATTAATAGCCCAAGTGCTCTTTATAAAAAATCTGAGCCTCTCATACCATATGAAACATCATTATCTTTACAGGACGAGATACAACCACGCTATATTGCCAATAAATATGCAATTATAATAAGTGGAGGTGTTAATTCTAACAATAATCATGAACGCTATTGGAATGACTGTTCTTCTATTTACACAACACTCGTGAAAAAATACTACTATTCTGCTTCAAACATTTATGTCCTTATGGCAGATGGAACTGATCCAGGAGCTGATTTGAAAAAAACAGATGGAACATTTATATCTTCTCCTTTGGATCTGGACGGAAATGGTACTAATGAAAGCAAATTCACTATTTCATAATATTTAAATTTGAATACGGGCGACTTATATAATGAAAGTTGCTCGTATTCTTTTTTAATCTCATCTTTATTTAAGTAGCATCTAAATTTCATATAGTAATATTTTTATAAAACCTTCCAAACCAACTAATGCCCGAATCTTGAAGTATCGACGTTTTTGATTGCTTTCTTCTTATAACCACCGAAGCGGTAGCTGAGATGGAGAGTGAACGCGCGTGAATAGAAATCGTTGTTCATGTCCAGGTATTGCCCTTTGAAGCGGACCTTCAGATTGGGCATGCCGGAGTTAAGAATATCACTACAACGGGCGGACAGGCTTATTCTATCGTTGGCAAAATTCCATTTCAGTCCGGCTGTGAGGTTATAGATCGCTTCAATGTCAAAAGTTCCCTGGATCATTGGAGTCTGTACACTCCCCATCAGTTCGAAAGCCACGAACTTATTCACTTTAAAGGTGTTGTCCAGTGTACCGCTGAACATCCATTTCTTCCGGTTGAAAGGGATATCGAAGAAATCGTCACAACGCTGGCGAACCTGCATACCGACCAAAGTCAAACGTGAATCCAACCAACTTCCGGCTTTAAAAGGCAATATGATGTTTGCTCCCCACATCTGCATATAGTTCCAGTTCGTATTTTTATAGATCAAAGCCAACCGGTCGGTCGACTGATAGCCTGCCTGCACGAAATAATCGGAAGAGTGCATAAGGAACAGGCCGAAGATATATTTCTGCTTCCAGATATAATTGCCGTTCAGGTTATAGGTGGTCGAAGGTTTCAACCCCGGCGTTCCCCACAATTCGGTATATCCGTTCAGGTGGCTGACGGAAGACTGCATATCCCAATAGCCCGGATAGGTCTTATCCGTCGATAATGAGAGCTGAAACACGTGTTTGGGAGATTTGACATACGTCAGCGATGCTTGCGGATAGACCGCCCATTTTCGATAACTGCCGATGGTATAATATTCTCCTGTAGCAGAGACAGAAACCGACGTACCGGTCGCATAGTTTTTACTTAGGGAGACATAAAGATTGGCAGTATGTTCGCGAAGCCGGGAATCCGTATTTTCGGTCGGGATATCGCCTGTGACCTTATCATAGGTTTGGAAATCACGGTCTTTCGCAAACCGATAGGACACACCGTAACCCAAATCCCACTCTTTAGCCAAAGAACGCTTCCGGTCGGCATAAATAGAATACCGGTCTATCTTTTGACCGCCGATTATAGAGAAACTGCTTTGGCCACCATCCGCATAGTCCGCAAGCAAAGTCTGATTATTATCGGACGTATAATGCGTATAATCCCCGCCGACATCGAATCCGGATCCGGAATGATATTGCAAAGTAACGTTGTGCATACGGCTTTCGACATATTTATCGACATTGCTTGTCTGGAAATTGCCGGAGGTCAGGCTGTTACTATGTTGGTCAGGAGTAAAACTGCCCGTGTAGGCGATGTTGAGATTATCCTTATCATTCAAGTTATACTCGAATGCTGTTCTGAGATTGTGGTTCCAATATTTCCTGCGCAATTGCTCGTTCTGCCTGATATCGTATATTTCATCTTTCAATGTGTGACGGGAATAAAGATCTATATATTCCATCTTTTTTTCATTATCGGCTCCATACATGACATCAAAAGCCATCTTAGGCGTCGATAAGCGGAAATTGCCGTTCGTCCCGCCGCTATTGAAATATTGGTTTGTATAATCGGCATTGATTTCTCCCTGGAAAGAATAATCATTCGAACGTTTCAGGACGACATTGATCACAGCTCCCCTTACGTGATATTCGGGAGGCGCACTGTATATGACTTCCGCTTTTTCCACCCGATCCAACGGAGTATTGCGCAAAAGTGTCTCAAGTTGTCCGGCATCCATCGTGGTCGGTTTTCCATTCAAAATAACGGTCAGGCTTCCCGTGCCGGCCAAAGCAAGTTCGCCTTTACTCTCCTTTACACCGGGGAGCTTAGTCAGAGCCTCGTAGGCATTGTTCACCACTCCGTCGCCGGCAAGAACGGACAGATCATATCCCAATCGCCCCTCTTCCACCTTCACAAAAGGACGCTCCGCTTTTACCACGACCTCATCCAAAGCATAATCCTGCGGATCAAGTCGAATGACACCGGCATCTCTGCCCTTCCCTGTGATTTCTTTTGTCTTGTATAAGAGATGTTGCACGATCAAACGGTATTCCTCCGGCTGGCTATCCAGCACAAAAGTTCCGTCCGTATTTGAAATAGAGGCGTTTATATAAGTAGAATCTATTGCCTGCAAAACGATGGTTGCACCGTCTACCGGTTGGTTTTTATTATCCGTAACCTTTCCTGTGATATCCTGTGCCTGCAAGGAAACAGCATAGAATAATAGTAAAAAACCGATTCCGACTTTCATATAATATATAGTTTGTATTAATTTCCACTCTCCCTAAACAAGGGTTATTCATCACTCACCGGACATAATCAGCTGTCCATCATTTTCTAATACGCCGTAAACATACAAAATTAATAGAGGAGATTAAAACAATAAAAACAAAAAACCACTGTCATTTTGCTAAAAAATATAATCAAATAGATGAGTAAGAGCCCAAAGAGAAGTTCTATATTTGTACACAAATCATCTTTCTTTGTTTAACAGATTAATCTATCGCCATGAAAATACTTTGGATTTTACTAATCAGCTTGCTCTCCTTTTACGGTATGGCGGAAAGCAGCATGCATATATACGACCTGCAATGCGAATATCAAACCGCCCCTTTAGGCATCGACACGGAAACGCCGCGTTTCTGTTGGAAACTGTCCGACAATGCACAAATCCGCGGGCAAAGGCAAACTGCCTACCGGCTATTGATAGCCAGCAGCCCCGCCTTGCTCGACCAGGATAAAGGTGATATATGGGACAGCGGAACAATCTCCTCCGATCAATCCACCCTTATCGCCTATAAAGGCAAAAAGCTCGTTTCCGATCAAACTTATTATTGGAAAGTCCGGGCATTCGACAAAGACAACAAAGCGACCGGTTGGAGCCCGACCGCCAGTTTCTCAACCGGCCTGTTTTCATCCTCCGACTGGAAAAGCCTATGGATAAAGCATCCCGAAGCACCCGCCGAACAACACATCTGGTTCCGGAAAAGTTTCTCGCTGGCACAACCGGCGGAGAAAGCATTATTTCACATTGCCTCGATGGGATATCACGAACTGTACGTCAATGGAAAGAAAGCGGATGACCGTGTTTTAGCTCCCGCCCTCACACGGCTGGACAAACGGGTATTATATGTCACTTATGATATTACCCGGCTTCTGGAAAACGGTTCGAACACGATTGCGATCTGGTTCGGCCCCGGCTGGGCACGCTACAATTATTTTTCCGGCAGCATTCATCCGGCCCTGCGGGCACAGACCGATATCCGGACAAAAGACGGGAACCTTCTCTCCATTCGTACGGACAACAGTTGGAAATGCAGTACCAGCAATAGCCGGAACACCGGCAAATATCAATATTCCGATATGGGAGGCGAATGTGTTGACGGCCGGAAATACGAGACTGATTGGAACAGACCTGCTTTTGACGACAGCCAATGGCAAACGGCTGAAGAGACATCCCTGAATGTCACCCTGTCCGCCCAGATGATGGAACCAAGCCGCATCATCGAAACACTCCCGGCACAAAAGATAATCGACACGATTCCCGGAATTTATAAAGTCGATATGGGAAAAAATTTTACCGGATGGCTGGATATAAAGATGAACGGGATGGCTGCCGGCGATACCGTAGTGATCAAGGTTGCCGATGATCCGGAAACCTTGCAGGATTTCGGCCAGCGCAACCTATACATCTGCCGGGGAGAACCGGGCGAATTTTTCCGCAACCGTTTCAATTTTATCGCCGGGCGCTATATCAATATCGAAGGCTTGAAACAAAAGCCTCACACATCGGATATCAAAGGATATGTAATTGCAACCGACTTGAAACGAAATGGATATTTCAACTGCTCCGACGATTTGTTCAACCGGATATATGAAACAGATTTATGGACATATCGCATGTGCACGACCGAAGGTTACACCTCCGACTGCCCGCACCGCGAAAGGCTGGGATACGGGGAAGTCGCTTTCGCTACAGCGTGGGGGATCGCTCTTCCCAACTACCGTTCAGCCGCCTATCTGGCCAAACATGTACGCGACTGGACAGATGTACAGGAATGGACCGGCTGGATACATCATACGGCCCCGCAAATAAACGAACATTATGGCGGACCGATGTGGAGCAGTGCCGGATTGAATATCAGTTGGGAATATTACCTGACATACGGAGATAAACGGATTCTGGAAACAGTTTATAGTTCAGCCAAACAATGGCTCGAATATCTGTATCAGCACAGTGCATGGGGATTGCTCGAAGCCTATGCCGGAGGTGGTAAATTCCTGGGAGACTGGGCGGCTCCCAAACAAAGGAAGGAGTTCGGGGGGACACCGGAGTCGTTCTTCTTTAACAACTGTGTCTACGCCATGAACCTGGAAACCGTCGCACAAATCGCAGACCGGTTGGAAAAACCCGAAGAAGCAGTTCTCTACCGAAAAAGGCTGACCGCACTGAAAAAAAAGATACAGTCCCAATTTTTCGACAAAGAAACCGGCTTATATATGGAAGGGAATCAAGTACAAACAGCCTTCCCTCTGTGGAGAAAAATTACTCCTGACAGTCTCTACACAACCGTACTTTCCCATTTCGAAGAGGAATTCATCCGCAACCATCCGTACTTGGATATGGGAAGTTCCGGCCTTCCGGTCTTGCTGAAATTCCTGACCGAAGAACATACATATAACGAAACGATGGCACAGCGCCTTTCCGATACGAACGAGCCCAGCTACGGTTATTTCCTGAAACGGGGCGAAACGACCTGGCCGGAATACTGGAATGTCGATGTGCCGAGCCGCATTCATACTTGTTATACGGGAATAGCTTCCTGGTTCATCAAATGCGTAGGCGGCATCCGTCCCGATCCGGCTCATCCGGGATACAAACAGTTCATTATCAAGCCGTCACCCGTCGACTGCCTGAAATTTGCCCGGACAGAAACCGAATCTCTTTACGGCACGATCAAAAGCGAATGGATCAAAAAAGACAATCTGCTAAAATTGGATATATCGATTCCGGTCAATGCACAAGCAACCGTTTATCTTCCTTCAAAAGGGAGTACCCTGATCCGGGAAAACGGCAAGCCTTTGGCGAGTTCCGAAGGCATTACAATCTTGGAGGAAACAGGAAAAGAATGCATTGTAAAAGTCGAATCAGGGCATTATTCCTTCACGATGAAAAAAAATAACTAATTTTACCGACAGAAACCAAAGATATTCACAAGTATGCATATTATCTTATCTCCGGCCAAGACGATGGCAGGAACATCCAAAATAAAAGCTCCTGCCGGTACGACGCCCCGGTTCAACCGGGAAGCGATCGAAATTGCATTGCACATGGCTCAATATCCCGCCGAAGAATTAGGCAGGATGCTAAAGCTAAGCCCTAAGCTGATGCTGGAAAGTTACAACCGTTTTCAGAATTTCCATTCTGCGGAAGAGAAACCACTACAGGCCTTGTTGGCATATACGGGTGTCGTATTCAAGAACATCGATCCTAAAGATTTTACAGAGGAGGACTTCCGCTTTGCCCAGGATCACCTGCGTTTCGTTTCCATTTGTTATGGCCTTCTTCGCCCGTTGGATCTGATCAAACCTTACCGGATGGAATATGATGTAAAACTGCCAGAATTAGGAGAAGGGAATATGTATGCTTACTGGCGTACCCGACAAACTGAACCGCTTATTGAAGAAGTGAAAGCCGACGATAACCTGCTGGTCAACTTAGGCAGCATGGACCTGCAGCCATCATTCGACTGGAAAAAGATAGAACAATCCGTCCGTGTAATAACACCGGATTTTAAAGTCTGGAAAAACGGTAAAGCCGAAACAATCGTAATCTACGCCAAGATGGCGCGTGGACAAATGACCCGTTACATCATCAAAAACCGGATTACCGATCCGGAAGCCTTAAAAGGTTTTACCTGGGAAGGATTCCGGTACAGGGAAGACATCTCCTCCGAAAACAACTGGGTTTTCTTGCAAGACTGATAATAAACCACTGATATGCCCGTTAATAAAACATGAGAAAATCTTTTAGTCTACTATTCATAACCCTGATTGCCCTATATGGCTGGGTCGGATATCGAATGATCCACAACAAATATTTGCCTCAATGCCAACCGGAAGGAAGCCTATCCGATGTTGCCGAGGAGGTGATCGCTATTCCCTTGGAAACGAACGAATTTTGTTCATTGAAAAAGATCAAGATGATCAAACGCGACCGGGAAGACATCTTCCTCGTCAGCAACCGTCAACTATATCATTTCAACAGTTCCGGCAAGTATCTCGGACAAATAACAGCATGCCGGCCGGAAACAGGACAGCCTGTCGAACTGGCAGATTATGCGGTCGATCCCGTCCACGACCGGCTCATTGTAATCGGAACCGGGCATGAGGTATATTATTATGATTACGACGGACAACTCCTTTTCCAAAGCATTCTGCCTCAAGATGCTTCGTGGAAAACTTTCGGGCATATGGCTTACTACGACAACCATCTGTGGGCAACAATCGACTTGATCAACTCTGAAAACAAACAAGCTCCGACACTCGAACAATGGCTCTATAAATTTGATCTCGGTTTTAAAGAAGTCGGGAAACGAAAACTGGATGTAGCCGACTTAGGACGGATGGATATCAATCACAAAACGGATCCCGAAATAGCTGTCAAGGACGGGCACGTTTATGTACAGGCCCCATCCTTACAGCCGGCCCATATCTTGAACGACACGCTTTACCTCATCAGTTGTAACCAGTTGGCTATCACGGAGGACTATGCAAAGATTCTTCCTTTGCAGATCGGGGCACGCTTTCTGGTCTCAACCCACTACGATCCGACCTTGCCGGAACGTAGCTATACATTTTGTTACGACCGACAAAAGACAAAAGCCTATAACGTACAAGGGGGACTGGATGATAATTTTTACAAGACAGGCAAAGTTCCCGAACTTCAATCCATAGACCTTCAGAGCAACACCTATTGTTACTATAAAAGCGGCGAAGAACTCGCCAACTCTTTTCCTGACCGGACAAACAAAGGCAATCCAGTCTTATTTATAGTAAAAATGAAAGCCTGACTTCACTGCCAGGCTTTCATTTTCAGGAATTAGAAAATCCGTCCGCAAAGGCGTATCTTCATGACCGGATAAACAGTCAGCTTATCCATAACTTTCGAAAACGTATCGTCCGGATCGACTTCATCCAACAACTTGTCGACATTGCCATAGTCTGTATAGACATCCGGTTTGCCATGGAACTGGACTCCCAGTTCGAACATCACGCCAAGCCGTTTCTTCGGTACGGCACGACCGAACCCCAATCCCACATACGGACGGAAATTTGAAACCTTCAAGCCACCTGACACATTACCGTCTTTGTCTACCGGAATCGTATAATCGCCGATAACAACACCGGCCTTACCGGCTTCGGCAACCAATTCCTTCAATTCATCGCTATGTCCGTTTATCTTTAATAAAGTTCCCCCGCCAAAGTAAGCACCGGCAGTCAAAAAGAAGGCGCCCTTGTTAAAGGGATAATAATTCACAAGCAATTCACCGGAAACCCGCTTGATACTTCCTTCCAGATCGATTGAAGAAGGGACACTTATCCCTTGAACAGCATCCACTTCAACATCCACATCCGTACTCATGCTGAAATTTGGCATAATGGAAAAACCTCCACGCAAAGCAAAGCGGGAAGTAATAGGCGTTGCCACATTCACATCGATACCGGTAGTACCGACACCCACACCTACAGCTAAAGAATTAAACACTCCCAATTCCTTTTGGGCCATAATATCATTCGCAATGACGCCTGAAAAGGCCAACGAAATAACACAAAGCAGAGTTCTAAAAGCTTTCATAATCACCAAAAAATTGTATTTGTATTAAAATAAAGTTCAACAAAGGAAAGAAGAAATTTTGAAATAAAAACTGATATAGAATAAAAAAAGGGGCTGTCCAAAAAGTGTGACAGCCCCTTTTGCTATTGTTTATTTCGGTAAAAAGTAGTATCTTACCGTTGCAAAAAAACAAACATTATAGCAATGGCTAAGATAGTATTTAAAGAGTTAACATCCAACCAAAATGTACTTTTTCCGGTTAGTTTATCGGAAAAGATAGCTCCCAATCATCCCG
>NZ_JACOOJ010000057.1 GCF_014287585.1 Parabacteroides hominis
CAGTTCTCTTTTATTTTTTACTTATTTCTGTAGGATTACTTCCCGAAGAGAGACAATTGAGAAGACCAAAGATGTTTTAAAAATAAAAATGGATAATAAACGGGCGGCATAACAAAAAAAGAAGGCATCCTTTTCAGACACCTTCCAAAAGAGAGGGTCTATGGTATAAAATAAGCTTTGTTTGTTTGCTTACAGATAAATCTTTGTTTGTGTGTTTTAAATACTGGCAGAAGTAAATCAATATTTTGATGCAGTTACCCTAACATAAAAAATATTCATTATGATTTTCCAAATATTCTGTCTAACTTTGCCAAAAACAAGAAATAGAATATGAAACGTCCGCAAATCATAAAGCAAATACAGAAAGTCCTGTTACAAGTAGCTCCCAATGCAAAAGCTATACTTTATGGTAGCGAAGCACGCGGAGATGCTCGTCCGGACAGTGACATCGATTTATTGGTATTGGTTGAAGGCACTAAACTGACCGTAAAGGAGGAAGAGCGCATCATTGCCCCTCTATATGATATTGAAATAGAAACAGGCGTACAAATAAATGTACGAGTCCTGTTAAAGGATATTTGGGAAAAGCAGCCATTCCGCACTCCATTTCATATAAACGTAATGAATGAAGGAATTGTATTATGAAAGAACAATTAAGCCATGAAAACTTGAATGCATTGGTAACTTATCGTTATCAACGTGCCAATGAAACAATAAAAGAAGTACCCTATCTAAAACAACAGGGATATTATAATACGGCAATCAACCGCTTATACTATGCTTGCTATTATGCAGCAATAGCTTTGCTCATCAAACATGGGATAAATCCAAGTACCCATGCCGGAGTCAAGCAAATGATCGGAATGCACTTTGTAGCAACCAATCGTTTATCCCGTGAGTCGGGACGCTGTTTTTCTTTGCTCTTTGAACGCCGACATAGTAGTGACTATGACGATTTCGCCTATTCGAGTGAAGAGGAAATAGATGAATTGCTGCCTAAAGCTATGGCTTTTATAGAAGCAATAGGTTCTTTGCTGAAAGAATAAGCTATCTCTAATCACTCTTCGCAAAGTTTTGAGCCTGATAAACGCAGATTAAAATAAGTAAACACGGATTTTTTGACGCGAATAACGCGAATGACGCGGATTAAACACCTGATACATATTTTTTTTATCCGTGCCATCCGCGTCATCCGCGTCAAAATTATATTTGCGTAACCTATCGTTATTAGTATACCTTCCTTTGCTGAAAGAATAAGGCATCCGTCTCCAATCACTCTACCATCACCCTCTTCCCCTCCGTATTCGCCCGGACCGTATAGTCATACATCGCCTCGACATAGACCGGAGGCAAGTAGAAACAGCCGGGATAGACGGCACAGAGGTTGATACGGACCGTCACCTGTTTTCCGGCAGGGAGATAGTCGATGTAGCTGTAAACGCGGTCGTCACGGATATCCTGGTAGCTGACACCCGCGGCAGTCGAATCGGCCACCCCGTTGTTCAAGAAGCGCGTGTTCAGGATCTCCCAGCCTGCCGGGAAAATCTCGGTCAGCACCAGGCGGCTATAGCCACGCGGCGACGGGTTCGCGATGGTCACCACAGCCGTGAAGTTCGCGCCCTGCTGCAAAGCGGAGGCATCGACCGGACGTCCGGCCTGGTCCATATAGCTGACGGCGAGCGTCAGGCCGTTCGAATAGGCTTCCTCTTTGCCCTCGGTGGGGATGCCTTCGGTCACGAGGCGGGCGAACAAGGTGGATTTGCCGGTATTCCTCAACTCAAGGGAAGCGGACGAGGCGGCCTTGTCGAGCAAAGTCTTCGTCCAGACGTTCCGGGTGGTGGAAACCTTTTCCGTCTTGCCGTCTAAGGCATAGGAGAAATCCATCGAGCCGGACACTTTGTATTTCTTCATATAATCGGAAAGAGCCACCAGGCTGAATGCCGTCGATTGCGTGCTCAGCCAGTCGTCGGATGCGAGCGCCCTCGAAATTTCATTCGCCAAGAGAGCCGCTTCCTTGCCGTTATCGAGCAGGCAGAGCGTCATCAGGCGGATGGAGGTGTCGCGCAGGTCGCTGCCGAAGGTCTGGTCGTATTCGGAGTAAGCGGTTGTCAGGGTAGTTGTCTTTGCGATCAGTTCCTTCGAGATATCCGGGCGTCCGGCCAAAGCATAACCTGCCGCCAATAGGTAGCGGCTCATCGGCGCGAGCGTCTTGCTCTCTTTCAGGCGGTTCATGGCGCCTACCTCGGAGGCTTGCGCCAAGGCGAGGACGAACAGGCGATATGCCTGTGTCATTTCTTCGGATTCAGCATAGTGTGAGGTTTCCGGCTTCCAGTTACGGGCGATGCGGCTCAGGTCGTTCAGCACATTCCGTTTCATGCCTTCGGGCACGAGGTAGCCTTTCTTCTCCGCTTCGAGCAGGAAATGGGCGGCATAGACAGTGCCCCAGGCATTGCTGCTCGTTCCGCCGGGCCAGTAGGAGAAAGAACCGTCTACCGTCTGGTAGGAACGCAGGCGGCGGATCACCTCTTTCACAGCCGCTTCAGTCGATTGCTCCTGTTCGCGGGTCAACGAGGCGAACCCGCTCAGGTAGAGTTGCGGGAAACCCTTCGATGTGATCTGTTCGACACAACCATGTGGGTAGCCCATGAGGTAGGACAACCGCGTGGAGAGGTTGACGGGCTGGACATCCGACATTTCGAGCACAAGGGAATTCGTGCCGTCCGCACCGGGGAGGCCGACCGTCCCTTTCCAGCTCTTTCCGGCTTCGAGCGTCACGGGCGTTACCTTGACTTGCGGACGGCGCACGCTGCGGATCTCGATATCGGTTTCATAGACGGATTTTTCGCCGCCACCGGTAGCCGTGATCTTCACGTGCCCGGCTCCGGGGGTATCTTTCACGCGGATGCGGAATTGCGCCAATTTATCGCCGATCGCCTCGAAGTGCAGCGTGCGGACAGCCTCGCCGGCCACCTCCATGTTGCCGGAGCAGGCGATCGTGACCTGCACGTCGCCAACCCCTTTTTCGGTGGCAAAGACGGTAGCGGGAACCACCATCTCCTCGCCTATGCCGATGACGCGCGGGAGTGTGCCGAGCAGCATGACGGGCTTGCGCACGAGTACGCTTTTCTCCGTGTTGCCGTAAGCCTCCCCGTTTCCGGCAACGACCATGACACGGACGCGGCCGTTGTAGTTCGGCATCTTATAGGTGTGCTGCCGTTTTTCCCCTTTTTTCAGCAGGAACGGGCCGGCAAACTGTACGACCGGCTTGAAGCGGTTCACGATTGCTTTCGGGCCTTTGTTCAGGGCGTCGTCGCCGCCGATGCTGAACAGTTGCTCGATGCGGCCTCCATACGCGCCGACTACATAGTTGTACAAGTCCCAGGTATTGACTCCCAATGCCTCGCGTGCGTTAAACGCCTGCCAGGGGTCGGGCGTGCGGAAGTGGGTCAGGTCGAGCAGTCCCTCGTCGACAATCGCCAGGGTGTAGGCCATTTCGCGACCGTTCTTCTCGGAAACCGTCACGTGGTAGGGGGCTTCAGGCTTGACCTCGTCCGCCATGCGAATGACCGGGGCCAAATGGCTTTCGGGTGAAGTCACGGTGAAGGGGACGACGCCGTACATGCGGATCGGCAGGTCGTTCCGGGTGATGCCGTGCGGCTGGAGCAGCGTTATATATATGTACGCGTTAGGTTGCATGTCGGGCGTGATGTCTATCTTGACCGTGGTCTGCCCGTCGTCGCACGCGTGCTCGGTGATGGCAAGGACACGCGTGCCGTTCTCGATGCTGACGATCGCGCGGCTTCCTTTTACGGAGGGGAAGGTGACGACGGCCTGTTCGCCTGGCGCATAGGTGTCCTTGTCGGTCTTGAAGGTGAGCATATTGGCGGATGAAGAACCGTCGGCGTCGCGCCGCCCTTCGCTGTAAGGCCAGTCGAAGTAGCTCATCACGCCGGTGGAGTGTTTGCTCTCCTTGTCTTTCACCGAGATGAAATAGGTTCCCCAGTCGGCATCGGCATATTTCAGGTTGAAGGAGGCCGTGCCGTTTGCGCCCGTACGGACGGTGAAGGTTTTCACGGGCTTGTTGTACGAGTCGGAGACGTAGTTCGCCAACTGGCCGTTGTCGGAGCTCCACCACCAGTACCAATGGACTTTGTAGACCTTCACTTCGAGTTCGGTATAGGCTGCCGCCTGTCCGAGGTAGTCGACGGAGGCTACTTCATATTTGTATTCGGTTCCGGTCTCCAACGGCTCGCCGTCTTGCTGGGGCGACTGGATGCCGGCGTAGCGGCGGTAGGGCGAATAGAACGCACGGTTGGCGTCGATGCTGAAATCGCCGGACTCTTCGTACACGCGGGTGACGAAGCTCGCCAACAGCATGCCGGGGGCCGAGGCGCCGATCTCGAAACGGGCCTTGATGGTGGCGTTGCCTGCGGCATCGGTCGTGCCGGAGATCACTTTGCTTTCTTCGCTGTTGAAGATTTTCGAAGGATCGTCGAAATAGAATTTCTTATAGCCGGCAAAGGTTGTCGGGGTCGAGATGAAGGTTCCCTGGATGTCGTATTTCAGGTTGCGGGCGGTCGCTCCCTGTAGCCATTCCACGTGCATAGCGGCATCGAGCGGTTCGCCCCGGAGCAAATTTTTTTCGGGCATCGTCAGGGAGATCTTCAAGCGGTTCGGTTTGATCGTTTCGATGCGGAGGCGCTTCGTGAAGGTGACGCCGCCGACATTGACGTTGACGTTCCAGGCGCCTGTCGGGGCGTCGGGTTCGGTCGGCATGTCGAAGGCATAGACTCCTGATTCGCCTTTTGTCTGTGTCTTGCGCAGGTAGAGCTGGCCGAGGGGGGTGTAGAGTTCCATGATAACCGGGTGGCTCGGCGGGAGCATCCGGCTGCGGTCGTTCAGCATAAAACCGAGGTGCAGCGTGTCGCCCGGACGCCACACGCCGCGGTCGCCGTAGATGAAGCCCTTGATGCCTTTCTGCACGACCTCGCCGGAGACATCGAACGAACTTAGCGACAGGGCGGAACCGTCGTCCACGCGCAAATACGAGCGTTGCTGTCCGAGGGAGGCGGTCAGGTAGAACGGTTTGCCGTCTTTCAGGGAGAAGCGCACCTGACCTTTGTCGTCCGTCACGCCGGAAGCTAATTCCTGGCGCTGATAGTTGTAGGCGGCGACTTTGACGCCTTTCTCAGGATGGGTGCTCAGGATGTTATGCACGAGGACGGTCATTTCGTTGTCTTCGCCGGCCATCGCCAACAGGCCGAGATTGGTGGCGAGGACGTTCTTGCCGACGGTCGTGTTATAGTAGTAGCTGTTCGAACAGGGGTCGTTGCGTTCGCTGTATTTGTAGTCCGACCAGTTGAAGTCGCCGTTATAGTAGTAGTAGCCGCCTTCGTCGAAACGGCTGCTCTCTTCCTTGAACTTGATCTCGTCATCGGCAAGCAGTTGCTCCTTGCTTTTCTTCACGAGGTCTTCGCAGGGATAGGCGGACAGGTCTTTGTCGAACGACAGTTCCACCCGGTAGATGGCGCCGGGTTCGGGGTCGGCCAGTTCTTTCAGGTCGATCGCGTAGGTGTTCCAGCGGCTGAGGTCCTGGGTGGCGTCTTCATCGAGGAAGATCGTTTTGCGGGCGATCAGGCGGCCGACACGCATCAGGTCGCCGGTTCCTTCGAGGTTGTTTATCTGGAGGAATTGCCCGATGTTCTGTTCGAATATCTTGATGACACGCACCACCACGCCGCGCAGGTAGATGGCTTGGAAGGGGACGGTCAACTGTGTGGACTGCGGGATGATCACCCCGTTGCCGATAAAGCGGACTTCCGGCTTGTCATCGCTGACTACGATCTGACGTACGATGCTTTCTTTCAGGTTCAGCCCGTTTTTGCTCCTGATGTTTTGGCTCAGGTGGACGTTCAGGGCGCCTTTGCTGCCGGCATCGGGATAAAGGCGGAGCTTATTGCCCTCGACGTTGACGGCCTCCGATTTGTTGCCGTCGATCCAGGCGAGTCCTTGCATGTTCTGTGCCGCGTCGAGCAGCTTCGTGAAGGTGACTTCGACGTAGCGTTCCGGCTCTGAGACATATTCGACCTCGTACACGGCGAAATCATTCAGTTCGGGGATGTCGACGGATAGCAGATCCTCTTCCGGCACTTTCAGCTTGTTCGGGGCGACGGATAGGGTAAAGGCGCGTGCCGCATCCGTCCCGGCCTGTATGTTCGGGATAGAGACTTCGTGCCTCTTCCCGTCGGGGCTATGCTGCCAGGTGACATCCGCCTTTTCGGAGAAACGGACAAGCGACTCTACGGTTTCAGGCGTTTCTCTGTCCGGCGTGAACAGCGAACAGACGATGTCGTAGCCGTTTTCGTTCTTCCGGTTGATATCGACGGATTGCAGGTTGGTATGCAACAGCAAGGGCTGCGTCGAGAATCTGAAAGTGAAATATTTATCCTTCCGTTCCATGTCGAACCACTCCGAGAGGTCTGCCTTTACCTCGTAACGGGTGTCGCGCTCGAAACTCTTGGCTGGCTTGAATACGATCGTCCGGTTGTTCTCGAAAGCGAACTCGCCGGCTGTTTCGGGTTTGATCCTGACCAAGTCGCGGAGCTGGTCAGGCTTCATCCTGTCGGTCGCTATTTCCTGGTTGAAAATCAGATACACGGGCGTATATCTCGAAATCGTACCGGAGGTAAATGCCTCCACATAGGGACTGAAAGGGAGGTCTTCGGCCTCGCCTTTGCTTTTTCCTTCACATCCGCTGAATAAGAATAAAAGACAGCAGGCACAGATATAATACAGATATTTCGCCATATTTCCTGAATTTAACGGTTACACTTTTGACAAACAGACTGTCTGCGAATATAGGCATTTTTATGTACATTATTATTCTTATTTTTTACCAAATGGTAATTTCCGGTCCGACTTAAAGGACTACTTTTGCAAACCGAAATAAAAAGTTATTTGAGTTATGCAGAGAGATCGTATTGATTTTGGCAAGATGAACATTCCGGTTCTATTCCGCAAAATCTTTTTCCCGACGTTACTGGGAATGGTTTGTATGGCGTGCATCACGATCGCCGACGGTGTATTCGTGGGGCGCGGCGTGGGGAGCGACGCGTTGGCCGCCGTCAATATCGTAGCCCCGCTTTTCATGGTGACGACAGGGATCGGACTGCTCTTCGGGGTGGGCTCGTCGGTCGTGGCCTCCGTCCACCTGTCGCAAAGGAAGGTCAAGGCGGCTAATATCAATATCACACAGGCATTGCTGGTGTCCCTCCTGCTGATGGCGGTGGGAATATCCTTGGTGATGCTGTTCAACAAACAGACGGCCTATATGTTAGGGAGTTCAGATCAGTTGCTGCCGCCTGTACTGGAGTATATGAACTGGATCGTGCCGTTCTCTATCTTCAGCATGCTGGCCAATATCGGGATGTTCATTATCCGGTTGGACGGCTCGCCGAAATTTGCGATGCTGTGCAACGTCGTTCCGGCTTTGATAAATGTCGTGCTCGACTATGTTTTCGTCTTCCCGATGCAGATGGGATTGACCGGGGCGGCGCTGGCAACCGCGCTGGCACAGGTGGCAGGCGGATTGATGGTGCTAATCTACTTGTTCGGTTTCTCCGGGACGTTGCATTTATACAAGCTGAAGATGAGTATGAAAAGCCTGCGCCTGACCTGCCGGAACACGGGATATATGATCCGGTTGGGAGCCTCGGCTATGCTGGGCGAACTGGCGATCGCCTGCATGATGCTGGTCGGTAACTACGCCTTCATCCGGATGCTTGCAGAAGACGGCGTGGCAGCCTACAGCGTGGCTTGCTACTGCCTGCCGATCGTATTCATGATCGCGAACGCGATCGCCCAGTCGGCACAGCCGATCATCAGCTATAATTATGGTACGGGAGACGCCGCACGGGTACACGCGACGTTCCGTCTTTCGTTGAAAACGGCTTTTATCTCCGGGCTGGTAGCTTTTGCCGTGATGTATGCGTTTTGTCCTTATATCGTGGCGATGTTTCTGGAACCCGGCTGTCCGGCTTACGGGATTGCGACGAAGGGAATCCCCTACTTCGCTTCCGGATTTATCTGTTTTGCCTTGAATATTACATGGATCGGGTACTACCAGAGTATCGAATTGGCACGGAAAGCGATGCTTTTCATGCTGCTGAGAGGGATTATCCTGATGAGTATATGCTTCCTCGCTCTCCCTCACTTGCTGGGAGAAAAGGGGTTATGGCTGGCAGTTCCGTGTGCCGAACTGATCATCTTTATCACGTTGACGGTAAATTACCAGTACCGGCACAAGGTATGCAGGGCGGTGGAATAGGGTAGCTATCCTTTGGCATTCCGCATCACCCGCTCTATCGCATCATCCATCTGCGCGATGGACTCCAGGCCGAGTGTCATGCAATGCAGGTTGCTTTCGGTGACGGCAAAACGGATGGAACGTTCGCGTTCGGCATCGGAAACGTGTTTGCCTTCACCGAAAATTTTCATTCCGATAAGTCCTTTGCCTTTCTTGCGGGCTTTGCCTAAAAGTTCGTTTACGGCTTCGGTCGTGCCGTCCATATGGCTCTGGAACGGATTCAGGCGGGCGAGGATAACGTCACACCACGGGTTGTCGACAGCCTCGACCATCGCATCCCAGTTATGGCAGGAGATACCGACAGCTTTCACAATGCCGTCCTGCTTGGCTTTTGCCAGGCCGTCCATATAAAATTTACGGGTTTCCGCCCAGTCGCCTCTCGTCATGCAGTGCAGCAGGAGGATATCGAAATAGTCCGTGCCGGCTTCCTGGCGGAAGCGGTCGAGGGTTTTAGCGACCGGCTCGCGTTTTTCCGACCCTTCGTCGTAAGTCCACATCTTCGTCATCAGAGTGATTTTCTCGCGGGGAAGTTCCTTCAGGGCCGCTCCGACAAATGGCTGCGAACCGTACATATCAGCCATGTCGAAGAAACGGATGCCGCGTTCATACCCGTGACGGGCCATCTTCACAAAGTTATCCAATCCGAGCCGGGTCTGATTGGACTGGTAGTTCCAGCCTTTCGTCCCGGTCCCCATAGCAATGCGGGAGACTTTCAATCCGGTCTTTCCTAATTTAACCCTGTCGACCGTTACATCCGAAGGAACGGCCATCCGTATGTTGGCAAGTCCCGTGCGGGCTAAAGACAAACCGGCTACTCCGGCAACTCCTGTCTGAATAAATTTGCGTCTGTCCATCTCTATACTTTTTTAGGTAATACTTTCTTTAATATCAAATAGCCGCACAAGCCGGAAATGAACGAACCGGCAAATACGCCCAACTTCGCCTGGTTCAATAATTCCGCTCCGATATCGGGCATCCCTGCGAAAGATAGGTTCGCGATAAAAAGAGCCACCGTAAAACCGATACCGCCCAACATCGACACCCCGAAAAGATTCCGTTTGCTCACCCCTTCCGGCATCGTAGCAAGACGCAAACGGACAAAAATATAGGTGAACAGGAAAATACCTAACGACTTTCCGACAAACAGGCCGAGGAACACCGCCAACGGGACTCCCGGTAACGAACCGATCCCGATATCCCCGAAAGTAACGCCTGCATTAACAAAGGCGAAGAGCGGCAGGATCAGATAATTGACTAACGGATGGAGTTTGTCGGCAATGCTTTGCAACGGACTGATCGTTTTGTCCGCCAGCGAATGGATATTGTTGAGCACCTGTATCTGTGTCGGCGAAAGAACCGCCGCCTGCCGGGAATGACGCACTTCGGTGTAATCCAACATATTCAAATAACCGGTCATCTCACAAGTAAAATCATCCAGCTTGACCACCGGACGGGCGGGAACGGTGAATGCGACCAGTACACCCGCTATCGTCGGATGAATACCCGATTCAAGAAACAGCATCCACACGAAGAAACCTATTATATAATAGAAAACGATGTTATTCACCCTCATCCTTCCTCCTACGTATAGCAACGCCAACAGGGCGAGTGAGATCAGAAGCGGCTCGAACGCAATCTCGCCACTATAAAACAAGGCGATAATAATGATACCGCCGATATCGTCCACCACCGCCAATGCCGTCAGGAAGATACGCATGCTGAGTGGAACCCGTTTTCCCAACAGCCCTAAAACAGCCAGTGCAAAGGCGATGTCGGTCGCCATCGGAATAGCTACTCCCCGCACTTCGGGAGCCGAAGGACAAACCAGGAAATAAAACAATACAGGAACGATCATCCCGCCGCAGGCTGCAATAATCGGAAGCAACGCTTTCCGTACCGAACTCAGTTCCCCGATCAGGATTTCTTGCTTGATCTCCAGTCCGATCACAAAAAAGAAGACCGCCATCAAGGCATCATTCACAAAAGCCAGCATCGACATCGCTTCTCCATGATGCATAAACGGCGTGAAATTACCTATCTTCAAATCGATCGGATGAGACAGGATGTTGTGATAAGACTCTGCCCAAGGGGAATTGGCAAATAGCATGGCAAGGATCGTAGCCATGAACAATAAGATACTCGCGTTCGGTTTCTGCATAGCGAAACGACGCAACGGTTTAAGGATAACGTTAATGGTTCTATCCATATGGTATTTAAATATTTACAGGAAGCGGCCTGCAAACCGCTTTCCTTTGAGTTTTTCCTAACAACTGTCTGCCTACTTGCCTGCTTGCTCCAGTTCGTAAGCACTGCGGGTCAGTTTTTCAACCCACACGACAAATATACCAGTTAAAATTAAATTAAACACTATGGTGAGCACAGAAATCATAAGTGCAGGGCCTCCTAAATTGTAGCCAAGCGCGATAAAGATGATCCCGGCCCCTACTTCACCGCGTGTAAACATACCGATCGACAGCGCCAGACGTTCACGCTTCCGCCTTTCCCGGTAAAAGAACAACGGAAACAGTTTCCCGATATTGGACAGGAACGAAACAATCACGACATGCAGGATGATCATCGGCCAGGACATCATCGGCTGCGCCCCGGTTATCGTTGTCGCCTCTGCAGACTGAGCAGCGAAATCCACTCCGAAAAAGACCGGCATGCTGACTCCTACCAGGAACATGAAGAGGAACGAAATTGCTGTTGCGACATTATGCTCCACCTTCGTATCGATATGCTTATGCCTCATTACCATACCCAATACAAACGCCGGTAGCAGGACCTCGATATGGATACTGGCATCTTCGCCATAGAAATATTTGGACACCAAATAAACCGCCTGCGTAATCCCGCAGGTAAGGACAGCATAGAAAAGAATCGCCTTCCAATCCTGCCGCATATCAAAACTACCCATCTTCCTCCATCCGATGATCAGCAGAACCATCACAATCAGGATAATAACCCCCAGCTGCCAGCGCAAGCCTACCATCATGATCTGCAAAGGGATCATCAGCAGGATCGTGTCGAGGTCGTCAAAAATCGCCAACACCTGCACCTTTTTGTACACCCAGGAAGATTTCAATCCTGCCGCCGCCAACATCGTAAACAGGATGCCCGCCGAAGTCGGGGCTGCAAACCGGCTCAGCAAAAGATTCTCTTTCCAGGCCTCCCCACTGTTCCAGTAGATATCGGGAAGCAGCACGAACATATAATATAACGCCACGAAGATCCAGGGAAAAGCGGCTGTCGCCATTGCAATAAAATAATCTTCGGTATAAGACCGCCAATGGCTTTTATCCATTTCGAACTCCCGCCCTACATTTATCATGATAAAAGCCAGGCAGACATACAACAGGGTATTGGAGACCGTCTTCACCGACAAATAGCTCTCACCTACCATCGCCGGCAGGAATTGAGATACAACCAATCCCAACATCAGAAAAAAAGAAAATAAAAGAATCTTCTTCATTATTTATGAATTGTTTTTGTTTAGAATTATATAATATAACAACTTACTTAAAATTCGGTTCCGGGAATATAGGCGCTTTCCACTTTTAATAACCGCGCTTTCAAACGTTCGGCCTCTCCTTTGCGGATGCGAAGGGTCATTTCGCAATCCATTTCAAACTTTTGAGAAACGATCGCCGGGTTCTCTTCTTTGACAATGCGCATGATCCCGTTCAGATAAGGGTATTCGAATGCAATGGTGATATCTTCATCAACAGTGCGCTCTTCTATCCCGGTAGCGGCTATCGCTTCGGCGGCGGCTGTCCGGTAAGCAACGATCAAGCCGCTCGTCCCCAATTCGATTCCGCCGAAATAGCGGATCACAACAACCAAGATATCCGTCAACCCGTTCGAATTGATCTGTCCCAGGATCGGTTTACCGGCAGTAGATGACGGCTCGCCGTCATCGTTCGCACGGAAAGTAAGGCGTTCGGGACCTAACATATAGGCCCAGCAGACATGGCGGGCGTCGTAATACTGTTTACGATATTTGTCCAGTTGCTCTTTCACCTCTTCCACCGTACGCACCGGGATTGCATACGAGATAAAGCGGCTACGCTTCTCCGTATAGTACCCTTCGGCTACCTGCTTAATGGTTTTGTAACTGTCGTCCGCCATCTTTTAATCCGGTATATGGGTTTCCTGTTCTTCCCGGAAAGCCCGGAAATCTTTCATTATCTCTTCTATCTCTTCAATAAAATAAGGATCTTTCACGTGCTTCTTCACCTCCTCATAATAGGTTTCGATTGCCTTCAACGCACATAAATCCTGTCCGCGCAGCAGGAAGTAAGGTTCTTCCTTCTCCACGCATTGCTTAATCATTTGAATAGGATTCTTCATTTCTTATTGTTTTTTAATTCGTCTTTCAAAAATGGAGCCGTATAGCTCTTCGTTTTCGCTTTTACCATTTCTTCGGGAGTTCCGGTAAAAAGGACCTGCCCGCCGTTACGTCCGCCTTCAGGCCCCATATCAATCAGATAGTCGGCACATTTGATAACATCGAGGTTATGCTCGATGACGATGATTGTATTACCTTTATCCACCAACTTGTTCAGTACCCCCAGCAAGACCCGTATATCTTCGAAATGAAGACCGGTCGTCGGCTCGTCCAATACATAAAGCGTCTTGCCCGTATCTTTCTTTGCCAGCTCGGTCGCCAGTTTGACACGCTGGCTCTCACCACCGGAAAGAGTCGTGGAAGGTTGCCCCAACTTGATATAGCCCAGGCCGACATCCTGCAATACCTTCACTTTCGACAGGATCGACGGGATATTCTCGAAAAACTCCACCGCCATATTGATTGTCATGTCCAAAATGTCAGCAATGGATTTCCCGCGGAAGCGAACTTCCAACGTTTCCCGGTTGTACCGCTTGCCATGACATTCTTCACAGGGAACCAGCACATCCGGCAGGAAATTCATCTCGATTGTCTTATAACCGTTCCCCTTGCACGTCTCGCAACGCCCGCCGGAGACATTGAACGAGAAACGTCCGGGTTTGTAGCCACGCACTTTCGATTCAGGCAGATCCACAAACAGATTACGGATATCCGAAAATACTCCGGTATAAGTAGCCGGATTACTTCTCGGCGAACGTCCGATCGGTGACTGGTCTACATTGACTATCTTATCGACATTATCTATTCCCTCGATAGACTTGTAAGGCAACGGGTCTTCCAAGGAACGATAGAAATGCTGGCTGAGAATCGGTTGCAGGGTCCGGTTGATCAAAGAAGACTTCCCGCTTCCGGATACGCCCGTAACACAGATCAATGTACCCAACGGAAACGTGACATCCACATTCCGCAAATTATTCCCGCTCGCCCCTTTTATCGTGATGAACTGTCCGTTTCCTTTCCGCCGCTCCCCCGGAACGGCAATCTCCGTCTTTCCATTCAGGTATGCCGAAGTAAGCGTGTCGGCTTTCAACATCTCGCCGGGAGTTCCGGCAAAGACCACTTCCCCTCCCAGACGGCCTGCCTTCGGTCCCATATCGACCACATAGTCCGCATTCAACATCATGTCCTTGTCATGCTCGACTACGACAACAGAGTTGCCCGTATCGCGTAACTCCTTCAACGAGTTGATCAAACGGACGTTATCCCGCTGGTGCAACCCGATGCTCGGTTCATCCAGGATATAAAGCACATTGACCAGCTGGCTGCCGATCTGAGTCGCCAAACGGATGCGCTGGCTCTCGCCTCCCGACAATGTCGCCGAGGCACGGTTCAACGCGAGGTAATCCAATCCGACATCCAACAGGAATTTCAGACGTGAACGGATCTCCTTCAAGATTTCGACAGCGATCTGCCGCTGCTTGGGATTCAACTGGTCCTCAATGCCATCCAGCCACTCATACAATTCGGAAATATCCATTGCCGAAAGTTCGGCGATGTTCTTTCCGGCTATCTTATAGTGCAGCGCTTCCTTGTTCAACCGCTGCCCGTTACATTCCGGACAGGTAGCCATCCGTATAAACTGTCCCGCCCATTTCTGCGCGGAAGCGGAAGCCTCGCTCTCCTGCTGCATCAGGATATATTTGGCAACTCCTTCATACGACAGGAAATAATTGGAAGTACCCAGCGAATCGTTTTTTATTTGCAGGCGTTCGTCCGTCCCGTTCATGATCTCATCGATCGCTTCTTCCGGGATGTCTTTGATCGGGGTTTTCAGTGTTACGCCATATTTCTCGCAAATAGCTTCGATCTGCCAGAATATCAGTGAATTCTTATATTTTCCCAACGCCACGATACCGCCACTGTAGATACTGAGCGACGCATCGGACACGATCTTGTTCATGTCCAACAAATTGACCTGTCCCAGTCCTTTACATTTCGGGCAAGCACCCTGCGGAGAGTTGAACGAAAAATTATGGGGAGCCGGTTCACTGTAAGACAAACCCGTCACGGGGTCCATCAACCGGCGGCTGAAATGGCGCACTTCGTTTGTCTCGGCATCCAGCACGAGTACCAGTCCGTCGCCCTGCTTCATCGCGATGCGCAGGCTTTCTTTCAAACGGCGTTCGTCCGATTCCGTAACGACCAGCTTATCGATCACGACCTCGATACTGTGCATCTTATACCGGTCGAGCTTCATACCATGAAATATCTCTTTCATCTCACCGTCTACCCGGACATTCAGATAGCCTTTCTTTCGCATCTGCTCGAAAAGTTCCTTATAATGTCCTTTACGGTTACGGACAAGCGGGGCAAGCAGATAGGTCTTCTTCCCTTTATACTGGTTCAGAATCAGTTCCAACGTCTGCTCTTCGGTGTACTTCACCATCTTCTCGCCGCTCAGGAAAGAATAAGCCTCTCCCGCCCTTGCATAAAGCAGACGGAAAAAGTCATAAATCTCGGTAGTCGTTCCTACCGTGGATCTCGGATTCTTGTTTGTTGTTTTCTGCTCGATCGAGATAACAGGGCTCAGGCCGGTGATCTTATCCACATCCGGCCGTTCCATGTTTCCTAAGAAGTTACGCGCATAAGCGGAGAAAGTCTCCACATAACGGCGTTGTCCCTCTGCAAAAATCGTATCGAAAGCCAAAGACGATTTACCACTACCGCTCATACCGGTAATCACGGAAAGCTTATTACGAGGTATATCGACATCTATATTCTTCAAATTATGGACACGGGCGCCTAAAACGGAAATGCGGCCGCCTTCCAATGCATTCTTATCCTTCATCATTTTAAGTTTTCTTATTTCACCACCCAGGCCGGATTATGCACATAGGTGTTAGGCGTTTTATAATACATGTCAGATTCTTTCGGGATCTGGATCGTATATGTTTTTCCCGCCGTCAGCAATTTACGATCGCGCAACCAGGGATTGAAACGTTTCAGATCGGCATACGTGACACCGTTCTTCTTGGCGAAACCGGACAATTCCTGAATATCCGTCGAGACGGCAACGTTCTCGCATGCGATCGGTTTATACAAATCCTGCGCCCTCAGCACGAACCCATATTTATAAGGAGCTTCAAATATCTGCTTGATAGCCATGATACGATAGACATAGCGGGTAGTCTCTTCCACCAGCCAGAGATCGAACGAACTATCCGCATCCTGCTTGACAAGCTCTCCCGATATGCGTCCCATACCGGCGTTATAGGAAGATGCGACCATCGCCCAGTCTCCATATTTTTCATAGGCAGCTTTCAGATAACGGCAGGCAGCTTCGGTAGCCTTTGCCACGTCGCAACGTTCATCGACCGTAGGCGTTATCGTCAACCCGTACTGACGGGCCGTACCTTCCAACAATTGCCAAGTCCCCACTGCCCGCGCAGGCGATGAGACCCGTGGATCGAGATGGCTCTCGATCACCGCCAGATACTTGAAGTCGTCCGGAATGCCATTGGCTTTCAGGATCGGTTCGATTATCGGGAAATAGCGGTTTGCCCGCTTGATCAGCAACATGGTAGTAGAATGGAAATAGGTAAAACTACTCAATTCCCGGTCAAAACCTTCATGCATATTATAACGCGTCAAATCGATCTCCTTTCCGCAAAAAGAGGCGGAAGAAGGAATATCCGGCGACATGGTCACCGATGAAACGACCGGACGTTGGTCTTTCACTTTCTCCGAATCACTCGAACCGATGGAGAGGCAGGCGGTCAGACACACTGCACTTCCTACCACAAAACCGGCTATACTATTACTGCTCAATAATTTCATCATCAATCTTCTTGGGTCTAAGAATATTTATAGAACCTTTTTTATTATATTTAATACCATCCGATCCTACTGCATCTATCACATAAAAATAGACGCCGGGAGCGACATATTTTCCTCCTTTTTTGCCATCCCACCCTTCGGCCGGGTTAGTAGAATGGTACATCTGTACCCCCCACCGGTTGAATATCCAGCACTTAAAGGTCACAAGCGATTTGTAGGCGACACGAAACTCATCATTGATGCCGGGCGTCGTACCGGGCGAGAAAGCGTTCGGGATTTGCAGATCCGATTCGGCAATCTTCATTTCAATAGAATTGGAAACCGCTTCACATTCTCCCGTTGAGTTGCTGACAGTCGCAACCGCCGTATAATCTCCCTTTTCCGTAAACGTATAATCGACCTCTTCATCCCTGTACTCCACCAACGGATTCTCGGCCCCGTTCTCCACATCGCTCCTATATATCTTCCAGGTATACAGAGTCGCCACCGGATCATTGGCATATGCCCGGAAAGTGACCGTTGCCGGAGCGGAAAGATATTCCCCGTCTCCCGCCGTCATATTCTCCGCATTATCCATAATAAACGTCGTATCGACATGCACTTCGACAGCCACCGCCTGATAGGTATCTGAAGTGATCGATTTCTCCACTCCGAAATGTTTCGCAAACTGATCGCCGGAAAGCGTGACTTCCGTATCGCACAACGGAATCGTATTGCTATCGTTTATCTTTACCGAATAAGGTCCTTCCGTCAGTGTCCTTTGCACATTCTTCGGCGAAAAATACTTGTTGTCTTCAGACCACTCCAATGTCTGATAAGCGACATCGAACTCCCGCTTCACCGTCATCCGGCTTCCCGACGGAGTATAATAATACATGACCGGGACAGCCGGAGAGCCTTCCAGCCAAAAACCGTCACAATTTCCTTTGACAGTAATACTCTCGACATTAAAAGCGTATTTGCTATAATCGATGATCCACACATACCAACCATTCAAGCCGGAAGCCGGATCCTCCACATAATATCCGGTTCCTTCCTCTATATTCCGGATAACAGATGTCGCTCCGTTCTGTTCACACGAAACAGGCTCCCGGTCCAATGCTTTTTGCTTATATCGATACCATTGATGGTTGGCGGACGAAGACGTATAGCTAATCTCCACATTATCCATTCCATACACCAGATAAACCCGTATACGATTCCCTGGATTTTCCAGTAAATAAGGGGTTCCATTTCCTCCTGTCACCGTATATTGCTGTGCCTGAATGGCCAACACCATAAACAAGAAACAAATCAATCCACTCAGTTTCCTAATTTTCGTTCTTAGCATATACATAACCTAATTAGCTTACAAAATTACTATTTTATACGGATTTATACGGAGACAAATGCCTTTTTATTGTATTATCCAGGCTTCAATCTTTTATAGAGAAAGAAACTCAAGACTAAGAAAAGGGCAATCCCACAGAAAAAATAGCCTGGTGAACGGGCTGTCCGACGGGTCTCCGTCCGGCTAAGTGTTTCCGCCGTATGCTGGCCGGTATAGTCTGTTTGCCGGTACGTCATAATCTTCCCGGTATCGGCAAGCCGTCGACTGCGATCCATTTGCAGCGTTGTAACGGATTCCGGATATTGCTTACCCGTACTGTCGGGAGCGAAATAAACAATCCGTTGCAAATGCCAGGTAACCGTATCGATCAGGCGGATATCCTTTTTCAGCCCCCCTATCTCCCCGTCAGACAAACGGACACTGTCCAAACTGACAGCCGATTCCAGTCGATGGTTCTGTCTGCTCAAACCGCATCCCGACAACAGGAAAACCAGCACCAAAAGACGTAAAAGCACCTGCATCCTGTTTTTACCGGTTTTCTTTAGCGACAAATGGAGGAAATTCCGCTTCCGGTAAAGGATCGCCTGGTCGAATTCAAGCCCCGACTGCCGTAAGACAGCCAACAGCTCCGCCGCGTCAGGCACATAACAATCGGCAGCCCCCCCTCTCGTATGCTGGCTGCCGGGCACACCTCCCACCAGCCGGTTGACCTCCTCGCTACGATACCCGCTTGTCACCACAACCGGCTTGCCATACAACTTCCGAAGCGGCTCCAACAACTCCGTAGCCAAATACTTCAACGCCACAAGCGCCTCCCTCCCTGGTATATTCTCAACTCCGTTTTCTACTCCAACCCTGCTATAACACATCTCTTCCAACATAAAATGCTCACTCAACTGTTCTCTCTTTCCCATATCCTCTTTCATGTTCAATTTTCAATTCTCCATTTTCAATTTATAAGAGTAGTCCACCCCAAACAGCGCCCCCGCAAACGTACTGATCTCCCCGAAAGCCACCAGCACACTGCTATCCACCTTCCCCTGCGGATCGATCCAGAACCCACAGAAGAGCAAAACAATCCCGCTCATTGTGAGCAGGATTGCCATTGTCAACTGAACCGTCAACCTCTTCATGATTTGAAAATTTTCAATTCTCAATTTTCAATTCTCAAAGTTCTCCCGGTCTCTCTTCCTCTCCGCCTCCGGAGTCCGGTCCGTCCGTTTCCGGTCCGATTCGTTCGAAACTTGTAAGGCTTTTCATGGTGCGCAACGCCTTACCCGGAAGGAAACGCACACGGGGTTCACGGATTAGTCCCGTATTAAAATCATCGGAACCAACCACACCCTGCGATCCGAAGTTCAGACGAAAAGTACCCAATTCGCCCACATTCACACGACG
>NZ_JACOOJ010000058.1 GCF_014287585.1 Parabacteroides hominis
CAGTTCTCTTTTATTTTTTACTTATTTCTGTAGGATTACTTCCCGAAGAGAGACAATTGAGAAGACCAAAGATGTTTTAAAAATAAAAATGGATAATAAACGGGCGGCATAACAAAAAAAGAAGGCATCCTTTTCAGACACCTTCTTTTTTTATTCTATATCAGAAAGGCCTTATTCTTCGCCTTCGCTCTCGTCTTCTTTCATATTATGGAACACATTCTGAACGTCGTCGTCTTCCTCCAGCTTTTCGATCAATTTTTCGATTGCTTCACGCTGTTCGGCCGTTACGTCCTTCAGATCGTTCGGGATACGGACAAATTCGCTGCTTGTAATTTCGAAACCGTTCTCTTCGAGATATTTCTGGATAGCAGAGTTCTGTGCAAATTCACCGTAGATTACTACTTCATCTTCGTCTTCGTCCAACTCGTCCACACCGTAATCGATCAATTCCAGTTCCAGATCCTCCAGCGAGATACCTTCTTTTTTGGCAATATGGAATACACACTTATGGTCGAACAAAAATTCGAGGCTACCGCTCGTACCCAGCGAACCACCGTGTTTGTTGAAATAGCTACGAACGTTTGCAACCGTACGGGTCGTATTGTCAGTTGCCGTTTCTACGAAAATAGCAATACCGTGAGGGCCGTATCCTTCGTAGTTCATTTCCTTATAACCTGAGAAATCCTTTTCAACAGCACGTTTGATAGCGCGTTCCACGTTATCCTTCGGCATGTTCTCCTTTTTGGCATTCTGCATCAATGCACGCAAATGAGGGTTGTTCTCAGGATCCGGGCCACCTGCTTTTGCGGCTATCGTAATTTCTTTACCTAACTTAGTAAATACACGGGCCATATTGCCCCAACGCTTAAACTTTCTCGCTTTGCGAAACTCAAACGCTCTTCCCATGATTTATGATCTTTATTTTTTAATTTTTAATTCTTAATTTTCAATTTATCTCAATTGTGCACCCAACTTCTGTTCCAGGTTCGTTTGGATCTTTTTCATGATAGCGTCGATCTGCTTATCATTCAAAGTCTTTCCTTCATCCTGCAGATAGAAGCTGACAGCATACGACTTCTTGCCAGCCGGCAGGTTCTTTCCTTCGTACACATCAAACAAAGTAACGTCTTTCAACAGCTTGCGTTCGCTCTCCGTTGCGATCTTTTCAATTTCAGCAAATTGAACGTTCTTATCCAGCAACAGGGCAAGGTCGCGTTTTACAGCCGGGAACTTGGAGATTTCAGAGAAGGTAACCTTGCTCTTCTTGATTTCCTTCATCAACAGCGTCCAGGAAAGTTCTGCATAATAGACTTCCGTATCGATATCCATTTCCTTGCATATCTTCGGGCTGACGATACCCATCGTACCCAACTGACGACCGGACGAAGTCGTAATGCTCAAACCTGCCGAATAGATATCGTTAGCCAGATTGCCGAAGATAACCTTCTGCAAGTTCACACCGAGACGAACCAGGATATTTTCCACATACGCCTTCAGTTCATACACGGAAGACTTTTCATTCGGATGCGCCCAGTTGTTGTCTACGCGGCTACCGCTCACCCATAAGGCCAAACGGTAATCTTCCGAAAATTCGGCCAACGTTTCACCCTCTTTCTTATTATCGATATTGTAATCGTAGCAGTTTCCGAATTCGAAGAAACGGATATTGCCATTCTTGCGTTTCGCATTATGTTCGACACTTTCCAAGCCTCCGAACAGCAACGTCTGGCGCATACCATTCAAGTCTGCGCTCAGCGGATTCATCAGCATCACACAATGGGAAACCGGATAAGTGGAAAGATTGTCATAGTAAGCAGAACGGGTCAGCGAGTTATTCAGAATCTCGTTGAAACCGCAACCGCAAAGTTGTTCGGAAATCAGGTTCTGCAATTTATAACTGCGGTCGGTCGGAGTCTGATAGCTCAGGTTGGACTTCACATTATCACTGAATTCTACATTATTATATCCGTAAATACGAAGGATATCTTCGATCACGTCGACATCGCGCTGTACATCGATACGATATACGGGCACATCTATCACCAAACCTTCTGCCGTTTCGGAAACAATCTTCATTTCCAGGCTTTCCAGAATACTCTTGACCGTTTCAACCGGAATCACCTTGCCGATCAACGTATTGACCTTGTTGTAAGTCAATTCCACACGATACGGAGCAGCCGGAGCCGGATAGATATCCTGAATGGCGCCCGTAATCGTTCCGCCTGCCACTTCCTGAATCAACAGGGCGGCACGCTTCATCACTTCAACCGTTTGATTCGGATCCAGACCGCGTTCATAGCGGAAAGAAGCATCCGTGTTCAGACCGAAGCGACGGGCTGTCTTACGAATCCAGGTCGGATGGAAAGTGGCAGATTCCAGGAATACGTTCCTGGTCTGTTCCGTCACGCCGGAATCGAGTCCGCCGAATACACCAGCAATACACATCGGTTCTTCAGCATTGCAAATCATCAGGTCACGGTCGGTCAGCGTGCGTTCCACACCATCGAGCGTCACAAACTTCTCACCTTCCACAGCTGCTCTAACCACAACCTTGTTACCTTTCACCTTGTCGGCATCGAAAGAGTGCAAAGGCTGTCCTACGCCATGCAGGATATAGTTCGTGATATCCACCACATTATTAATAGGCCGCAAACCGATCACCTTCAAACGGTTCTGCAACCATTCCGGGCTTTCCTTCACGGTCACGCCTTTGATCGTTATGCCTGAATAGCGCAGGCATGCTTCTGTATTTTCAACGACTACTTCGATAGCCGGAGTTTCATCATCAATCTTGAAGGCATCCACGCTCGGACGTTTCAGGTCGGCAGGCTTACCGTTCTGCTTCAGGAAAGCCGCCAGGTCGCGGGCCACGCCGAAATGAGAAGTGGCATCCACGCGGTTCGGCGTGATATCGACTTCCAGCACGTAGTCGCTCTTTACATTATAATATTCTTTCGCCGGAGTGCCGACTACCGCATCAGCCGGCAGTACGATGATACCTGCATGATCCGTTCCGATACCGATTTCATCTTCGGCACAGATCATACCGTTCGATTCGACGCCACGGATTTTGGAGCGCTTGATCGTAAAGCACTCGTCTCCATCATACAATTTAGTACCGTTTACAGCAACAACCACTTTCTGACCGGCAGCCACATTCGGCGCGCCACAAACAATCTGCAAGGGTTCCGCACCGCCTACATTCACGGTTGTAATGTGCAGGTGATCGGAATTCGGGTGTTCTTCGCAAGTAAGAACTTCACCGATGACAAGTCCTTCCAATCCGCCTTTAATGGTTTGAACTTCTTCTACTCCGCCGGTTTCCAAACCGATAGAGGTAAGTGCTGCTGCTACTTCATCAGGCTGTAAATCAAATTCAAGATAATCTTTCAGCCAGTTGTAAGATATATTCATCGCTTTAAAATTTATTCAGTAAAGAGACGGACCATCCGGTTGCCGCCAAATTGACGGGCAAAAATACAAATAATTATTTAAATATGGCAGCTTTAAGGGAAAAGCTCAAAACAACCACATCAAAATTATCCAAAACAAGGAGGAAATCAGCCGGTTTTTATGTATCTTTGCGGCATGACAAAGACATTTAAATCGGATCTGGTTTTATAAACAATCTGTTCTTCCGATACAGATTGTCCCTTCATTTGCTCTCGGATAACTCCATTCGAGGGTGGTTTTTCATTATTATAATTCAAATTTAATCTGTGTACAATGATGAAGGCATTGCCATGTTTTCAGTGTACACAAAATACAGTAAAACAATGAGTAACGAAAATAAAACAATTCACGATTTCGAACTTAATTTAATCTGCGACTTTTTTTCCAATATGGAACGACAGGGACCCGGAAGTCCCGAAGTGACACTGAAAGCTTTGAGTTTTATCGATAACCTCACCGACAAATCCCTTATCGCCGACATCGGTTGCGGAACAGGTGGCCAGACAATGGTATTGGCCGAACATGCGCCGGGACGGATTACCGGACTCGACCTTTTTCCCGGTTTTATCAATATCTTCAATCGCAATGCAAAACAATCAGGTTTGCAAGACAGGGTAAAAGGTATTGTCGGTTCAATGGATAACCTTCCTTTTCAGGAGGAGGAATTAGACCTGATCTGGTCGGAAGGAGCCATTTATAATATCGGTTTTGAACGAGGGCTGAACGAGTGGCGCAAATATTTGAAAGCTGGTGGATACATCGCCGTTTCCGAAAGTTCGTGGTTTACAGACGAACGTCCTGCGGAAATCAACGACTTCTGGATGGATGCCTATCCTGAAATAGATACGATCCCTAATCAAGTAGCCAAGATACACAAAGCCGGGTATTTGCCTGTTGCCACATTTATTTTGCCTGCAACCTGCTGGACAGATCATTACTTTGCTCCCAAGAAGACGGCTCAGGAGATTTTCCTGAGTAAATATGCAGGAAACAAAACGGCCGAAGAATTCAGCGCGCTTCAAGCTGATGAAGAAGTACTGTACGACAAGTATAAAGAATTCTATGGCTATACATTTTTTATTGCCAAAAAGACTGAGTAATAAAAACTCCATGGGCATGATTTTTTTATTTCATGCCCATGGAACAAAAATTCCGTGCCGAACGCGTTTGCGTCCGCCAAATATCGATTATCAGGTACACTCTTGATTATTTTGTGAACTACCATAAATCTCCTACCTTTGCACCACAAATCTGAAATATAATTTTATGCGCATAGATATACTGACTGTACTTCCTGAAATGATCGAAGGAATGGTGAACTGCTCCATTGTGAAACGGGCACAAGACAAAGGTTTGGCTGAAATACACTTACATAATCTGCGGGATTACACGACCAACAAATGGCGGCGTGTAGACGATTATCCTTTCGGGGGTGAAGCCGGCATGGTGATGCAGATCGAACCCATCGACCGGGCCATCTCGACTTTGAAAAGCGAAAGGGATTATGATGAAGTGATTTACACATCGCCGGATGGGGAAACCTTCAACCAGCCGATGGCAAACAGCATGTCGATGCTGGACAATCTGATTATCCTTTGCGGACATTATAAAGGAATCGACTACCGCATCCGCGAACATCTGATCACAAAGGAAATATCCGTTGGCGATTATGTCCTGACAGGAGGCGAACTGGCGGCCGCCATCATCACGGATGCTGTCGTACGCCTCATTCCCGGAGCAATCGGCGACGAACAAAGCGCCCTCTCCGACTCGTTCCAGGATGATTTGCTGGCTCCTCCGGTCTATACCCGGCCAGCCGATTATAACGGTTGGAAAGTACCCGAAGTCCTTCTGTCCGGACATCAACGCAAGATTGAAGAATGGCGCCTCCAACAAGCTCAGGAAAGGACTGCCCGGCTACGCCCCGACTTATTGAAGTAAATCGTTTTACTTCTGCTCTACCACGAAATTATAGATAAACGTATATTCATACGTGTGAGTTTCCGCAGTAGCGCCATTCACGGGGTTGATCTTTTCTTCAACCGTCATGCCTGTGATATAATCGCCGGTCAATGTATAACGGAATGTATATTCGGCACAGATATCCGTAGCTTCGGAGACATAATACCAATAGGCGCGGGTCGGCAGATTCTGATTCATCTTCCCATACAACAGGTTTAGCGGAGAAATCATATCAAAACCGACCGGCTGAAATGCATTGATAACCCGGAACGGGAAGTTTTCCGGACGCAATTGAGAGTTATATTCATACGTGATTTCTTTTTGCGGCAGGTAGGCATAATGCACTACGTTTCCATTTTCCCATGAATAGCGATCCACTTCCCCCATTTCTCTCGTCTGATAGCCCGAACCGTTTTCATTCGGCCACTGGATAACCTGCGAAACCGATTTCAGCCAATTGGAGTTATAGGTGTATCTATTTTCTACCGCCGTATACACGACATTACTCATGTACTTGTTTTCGGATTTTTCTTCTTTGGCCGCAATCATATTTCCACTCAATGTGTAAACCGTATGAACAAACGGATTAGTCGGAGAGCCGTCGATCATCTTCACGCCGCTTACGGAAATCGTCTTGTCTACAATAATATAATTATCGGTAAACTGGTTTCCTTCCGTATTCAATATAATCCGGTTGATTTGCTTGTCCTGGTCGTATGTGATATCCGCGTTAAAGAACGCTTTTCCGTCTTTCGTGCATGTCACATTCGTAAGTTTGTTCAACTCCGGAATATGTAGTTCGTCATCATCTCCACAAGACACAAGTCCTACCGCTATCAAAAGCATACTTAAAAATTTCTTCATCTCTCTTTCTTTTTATTATTTCGATCTTGCAAAAATAGGACATTTGCCAAAATAACGGACGAAGTAACCTATTTTAAGTAATTCTACTTGAAGAAATGCGAGTAAACCATTAGTTTTGCAACACAATTTATCACAATAAATAGCTAATAACAAACATCTTACAATAAGATAAAACGTAAATCATACAATATCTAAAATTTAATAACATGAGAATGAAACATCTGACGGTGGCAGCACTGACATTATTGCTGTCTGTTTCTTGCAGTCAAAGACAAGAAGATTACCCGTTTCGCAACCCCGATCTCCCTATCGACGAACGCATAGACGACCTATTGAAGCGTCTGACTGCCGAAGAGAAAGTGGGACAAATGATGAATACGACTCCGGCAATCGAACGCCTCGGCATTCCCGAATATGATTGGTGGAACGAAGCCTTGCATGGTGTCGCACGTGCCGGAAAAGCAACCGTTTTCCCGCAGGCAATCGCAATGGCGGCAACTTTCGATGACGATGCCTTGCACAAGACATTCACGATGGTGAGCGATGAAGCTCGCGCCAAATACCATCAGTATCAAAAGGACAAAGAATACGACCGCTACAAAGGCTTGACCTTCTGGACTCCTAATATCAACATCTTCCGTGATCCCCGCTGGGGCCGCGGCATGGAAACATACGGGGAAGATCCGTACCTGACGGAACGGATGGGCGTTGCCGTAGTGAAAGGTTTGCAAGGTGACGACCCGAAATACTTCAAGACGCATGCTTGCGCCAAGCATTATGCAGTCCATAGCGGACCGGAATGGAACCGTCACGAATTTGATGTCACGGTGACGCCCCGTGATTTATGGCAAACCTACCTGCCGGCTTTCGAGGCTGTGGTGAAAGAAGGAAACGTACAGGAAGTCATGTGCGCCTACAACCGCTATCAAGGCAAGCCCTGCTGCAGCAGCGACAAACTGCTCATCGACATCCTTCGGAACAGTTGGGGATATGAAAACATCATCCTTTCCGACTGTGGTGCGATCAACGACTTCTGGGAACGGGACAAACGTACGCCTCGCCATGAAACACATCCCGATGCGGAAAGCGCTTCTGCCGATGCCGTCCTGAACGGAACGGACCTGGAATGCGGCAACAGCTACCGGGCTTTGATCAAAGCCCTGAAGGACGGGAAGATATCCGAAAACGACCTGGATGTTTCCCTCCGCCGCCTGCTGAAAGGACGTTTCGAATTAGGTATGTTCGATCCGGACGAACGGGTCCCTTATGCTCAAATCCCGTACAGCGTGGTGGAAAGCCCCGAACATGTGGCACAGGCACTCGAAATGGCGCATAAGAGCATGGTGTTGCTGAAAAACAAGAGCAATACGCTGCCGTTGAGCAAAACGATCCGGAAAATCGCGGTGGTCGGTCCGAATGCCGCCGACTCGACCATGCTTTGGGCGAACTACAACGGCTTCCCGACGCATACCGTAACGATATTAGAAGGCATCCGCAACAAAGTGCCCGATACGGAAGTAATCTACGAATTAGGTTGCAATCATGCCGCCGACTTCGTAATCCAGGACCTGGGCAGCCACATCACCTCTCCTGCCGGACAGGGATTCGCCTCCGAGTTCTTCAACAATACGGAATTCAAGGGGGAAGCCGCTTACAAAGGCTTGGCAAGCCAATTGCATTATACGACAGGTGGAAACACACAGTTCGCACCAAACGTAAACCTGACGAACTTCACGGCACGTTTCACCGGCACTTTTGAAGCGCCTGAGACGGAACAGATCGAGATCAAACTATCAGGCAACGATGCTTTCCGCCTCTATATAGACGAAGAGAAAGTGGCCGAAGTATGGGAAAACGAATACGGAGCGGAAAAAAACTATATGCTGAATGCGGAGAAAGGAAAGAAATATTCCATCCGCATCGAATATATGCAACGCACGGGTAGCGCCGACCTCAACTTCCAGATCGGTACGCGGCGACCAGTCGATTATGCCGCCACGGCTACCAAAGTCAAAGATGCGGATGTGATTGTCTATGTCGGAGGTATTTCTCCCCGCTTGGAAGGTGAAGAAATGCCGGTCAACGTGGAAGGCTTCAAGAAAGGCGACCGCACCAATATCGAAATACCGAAAGTACAGCAAGAAATGGTAAAAGCGCTGAAAGCGACGGGCAAACCGGTTGTTTACGTACTTTGTACGGGTAGCGCCCTGGCTTTGAACTGGGAAAACGCCAACATCGACGCCATTCTGAATGCCTGGTATGGCGGACAGGAAGCCGGAACAGCGGTTGCCGACATCCTGTTTGGCGACTATAACCCGTCAGGCCGCCTGCCGGTCACATTCTATAAATCGATCGACCAGTTGCCGGGCTTCGAAGATTACAGCATGAAAGGACGCACCTATCGCTATATGACCGAAACACCGCTTTACCCATTCGGATACGGCCTGAGCTACACGAACTTCGCCTATCGGAATGCAAAACTGTCTTCCGGCAAGATTGCCAAAGACCAATCCGTCACGCTGACATTCGACATTGCCAACACCGGTAAAATGGATGGTGATGAAGTCGCACAAGTCTACATCAAAAACCCGAATGATCCGGAAGGGCCGATCAAAGCGTTGAAGGCATTCTTGCGTGTCCACGTTAAAGCAGGCGATAGCCAGGAAGTCAACATCGAACTGGCTCCCGAAACCTTCCACTCTTTTAACGACAATACGCAAACAATGGAAATCCGCCCCGGAAAGTATCAGATACTTTACGGCGGTTCATCCGACGACAAGGCTTTACAAAAGTTAGAGTTGACAATCGAATAAAAAACAAATGCCGCAGGCCTCCGGATTATCCGAAAAAGCCTGCGGCATTTTACCTATTCCATAACCCTACGGGTTTCTATCCGATATACGTTTCCATAAACTTGGCGCCCGGAACCGGTGAAATCGTTACAACATCCGTATCTGCCGGAATCAGGACCGTCTGTCCCTGATGAACATAAATCTCATTTCCCTTATTGTCGCGGATAGAAGCTTTCCCTTCCATACAGATATAAACGACGAAAGAATCCAGTCCGGAGAAATCACGAACCATGATCGTATCGATATCCAACAGATTAGTCGTAAAGTACTTGCAGGCGGCAAGCTCTACGGTCGCATTCGTATGTGCCTTGTAATGGGTACGGTAGTCCGGATACAAAGTATAATCGATCGCATCCTTTGCCAGTTCGGTATGCAATTCGCGGCCCTTACCGTCCGGTCCTTTACGGTCGTAGTCATAGATACGATAGGTGATATTGCTCGTCTGCTGGATTTCAGCGATGAAACAACCGGCTCCGATGGCGTGTACACGGCCCGCAGGCAGGAAGAAAACATCGCCCGGATTCACATCGTAACGCTGTAGCACGTCCATGATCGTATTGTCCCCGACACGTTTCACATATTCATCCGCATCGATCTGTTTTGAAAAACCGGAATATAAGCCGGCTCCTTTGGCTGCATTGATCACATACCACATTTCTGTCTTGCCGAAAGAATTATGGCGTTTCTTTGCCAGTTCGTCATCCGGATGAACCTGGATAGACAAATCATCCCGTGCATCGATAAACTTAATCAATAGAGGGAATGTGGAACCGAATTGTTCGACCACCTTTTCCCCCAACAGTTGCTTGCCATATGTACGGATCAGTTCATCCAGCGTCTTGCCCTCGAACGCACCATTATCTACAACGGAATAATTATCCTCTACATGTGAAAGTTCCCAACTTTCACCGATACCTTCCTCTACCGGAGTGATGCCCTTAAACGGACAGATGTCAGAGCCTCCCCAGATAATTTTCTTGAGGATAGGCTTAAATGTCATTGGATATAACATGACTTTTCTGAATTAAAAATTAAAAATTAAGAATTAAAAAATTAAGAGCCAAGAATCTTATTTCTTAATTTTCTTTTCCTTTCTCAATACAACAGCGCTGCGTGCCGGGATGTATAATTTGAGCCATTCTTTTTTCTCTTTTTTATACAATGGGTCAAATTGTGTGAAATGGTGAATGGAATCATCCGCGAGCCCAAAACCTCCGAAACGGGTGGCATCGGTATTCAGCACCACTTCATATTCGCCCTTAGGCACCAGGAAACCGTAATCGGTAAACGATTTTGTCGGACTGAAATTGAATACGAACACCAGATCTTTCCGCATATAAGCCAGAACCTGGTCTCCATCGTTATCCCAAACTTTCTGTATCGGAGTAGACTGGAAGTTCTTCACGCTACGGATCAACTCCAACATTTCGCGGTCGAAATCGCCTAAGAAATGATATTTCAAGTCCATATTATCGACCAAATCCCACTGGCGGCGCGCATACTTATGCGACCAGCCATTTCCTTCACGCGGGAAATCGATCCATTCCGGATGGCCGAATTCATTCCCCATAAAGTTCAGATAACCGCCGTTGATAGTGGAGGCCGTAACCAAACGGATCATTTTATGCAAAGCCACACCGCGTTCCACCACTAAATTGTGATCGTCTTTCTGCATGTGCCAATACATGTCGGCATCGATCAGACGGAAGATGATCGTCTTGTCGCCCACCAACGCCTGGTCATGGCTTTCCGCATAACTGATTGTCTTTTCATCGGCACGGCGGTTCGTCGTTTCCCACCAGATAGAAGAAGGATGCCAGTCTTCGTCTTTCTTTTCCTTGATCGTCTTGATCCAGTAATCGGGGATATTCATTGCCATACGGTAGTCGAATCCATAACCGCCATCTTCATATTTGGCTGCCAATCCAGGCATTCCACTTACTTCTTCGGCAATCGTAATCGCATTCTTATTGACTTCGTGAATAAGCTTATTCGCCAACGTCAGGTATGCAATGGCATCACCATCCTGATGGCCGTTAAAATAATCGCCATAATTGCAGAAAGCCTCGCCCAGCCCATGACTGTAATAAAGCATCGAGGTTACGCCATCGAAACGGAAACCGTCAAATTTATATTCGTCCAGCCAGAACTTGCAGTTCGACAAAAGGAAATGAAGCACTTCATTCTTTCCATAGTCGAAACAAAGCGAATCCCATGCCGGATGCTCGCGACGGGTGCCTCCTAAGAAATATTGCGTGTAAGACCCGTCAAAACGTCCGAGGCCTTCGACTTCGTTCTTCACCGCATGGCTATGAACAATATCCATAATCACGGCGATTCCCATGCCATGAGCATCGTCTATCAACTGTTTCAACTCTTCCGGCGTACCGAAACGGGAAGATGCTGCAAAAAAGCTGCTGACATGATAACCGAACGAACCGTAATAAGGATGTTCCTGGATAGCCATGATCTGAATGGCGTTATACCCTTCCTTTGCAATACGGGGCAACACGATACGGCGGAACTCGTCGTAACTGCCGACTTTTTCCTCATTCGAAGCCATACCGATATGGCATTCATAGATCAGCAAAGGAGAGATATCCGGTTTGAACCGCTTATGCTTAAACGCATACGGTTGTTGCGGGTTCCAGACTTGCGCACTGAAAATTTTGGTATTCTCATCCTGAACGACGCGCCGTATCCACGCAGGAATACGTTCCCCGCTGCCTCCTTCCCACTCTACCAGCAGTTTGAACAAGTCTTCATGATGCAGCAAATCTTCAGCAAGCGTGATCTCCCAAATGCCATTGCCCAACCGTTTCAATTTATACCGATCGTCTTTCTTCCATTCGTTGAAAGTTCCGATCAGGTACACAGCGGTAGCATTGGGCGCCCACTCGCGAAATACCCATCCGTTCTTTGTTTTATGCAACCCGAAGTAAAGATACCCGGAGGCCATCTCCGACAACGTCTGTTTACCGTTACCCGTCAGGCTCTTCTCTTTGTTTACCACATATTGGTACCGTCCTTCTATTGCCTCCTTATAGGGGGCCAGCCAAGGGTCATTCTTTATTAGATTTAGCGACTCCATGATTTATTGAGATTGGTTTCGCACAAAGATAGGAGAAAAAACTTACATATATACAAAAGTCCGAAATGTTATTGATGCTTTCGCCTTCATTTTTCTATAACAACCGTATCCAAATCCTATAAAAATTATACAATATCCCCCTTAAAAAGATATTTCAAGATAAACCATTGACTTTTAATTTCATACAAAGAAAGGATGTTTGTTAAAAAATATTACCCTTGCTACTAATTCGGGCTACATGGGGTAGAAAATCGAATTAGATGCGGTAGTAGTTTCGATTTGAACCAATCGCTTTTTTAGATAAATGACAATAAGAGATGGGAAACGGGACGCATTAAATCAGATAAAGAGGAGAAGCAATGTTATGTTCTTCTTCAGGTATTTGAGGGCTTCGCTGATTTGGTTTTCGACTGTTTTTTCAGAAATATTCAACAAGAGGGCTATTTCTTTGTAGCTCTTTTGTTCCTTACGGCTCAGGTTAAAAATCTCACGGCGGCGCGGGGGCAACTCGTCGATCAGGCGGTCTATGTATTCCTGGAGGTTGTGGGCGTCAATCTCTTCTTCCACGTCATACGGCTCTTCCAATGCGGCAAGGACCGTGACTTTGTAGAAATCTTCATTCACGCTTTTACGATGCCGGTTAAAGATCAGATTCCGGGTAATAATGAACAGCAAGCCTTTAAAATGGTCGTCTTCACGAAGAAATTCACGCGTTTCCCATATTTTGATAAAGACTTCCTGCACTACTTCTTCGGCAGCATCGGCACTGGTCAGATAGAGGCGACTGAAATTATAGACCTGTTTCCAGTATTGCTTGTACAGAGCAGTAAACGCGTCTTTGCTGCTCTGCTTCAATAATAATATCAGTTCCCGTTCTTCCATATTCCTTTAAACATGATACAAATATATGAAAATTAAAAATTAGTAACGGACAATTAACAATTATCTTTAACACTAATCCCAATTGTCCGTTTTCAATTTTCAATTCATTTAGTGGTTCGTCCCTTCAAACAAATCATGATCTTCCTTTTTCTGGGAGCTCTTGGCCTTGAAGTTATTGAACGTATAACTGAGCGTAAGCGTAACGAGCGGATAGCTGGGGCGAATCCGCGTGATGGACTGCAAGTCGGATGTGATGATCTTACTTACATAACGGGCCGAATTGAAGACATCCCGGAACGAAAGCGTTGCCGCCAACTTACGGTTCATCAACTGCTGGCGAACGGCGAGATTCACGTACCAGAAAGCATCCGTACGCCCCTGGGTCGTGACAGACGGGCCGACAAAGTTGCCGTCCACCTGGATGCGGGTATATTTAAAGACATCGAAAGAGTTGTTCCACATGACATCGTAGTTCGTACTCGTTTCATTTTCACCGCCGGTTTTATACCGGTTCTTTACTTTATAATGATACAGGCTGCCGTTCAGGTTCACATTCCACCAGCGGGTAAGCTGTACCTGTCCGCTCAATTCGATACCGGTCGAATAGTCGTGCCCGACATTCGCCATCGAATCCAATGTCACGCCGGCTTCATAGGGGACGCGCAAACGTTCGATCTTATCCTTACGGCTCCGGTGGAAAACCGTAGCTGAAACCGTATGCTCGCCGATATTCTTCTTATAATTCAACTCGAAAGAATTGATATATTCCGAACGGATATCCGGGTTGCCGATCTCGGCCGAATAAAAATCCCGATAGGTGATATACGGCTCCATGAAAAAGAGTTCCGGACGGGTGATACGGCGCGAATAGGAAGCCAATAACTTATGCTCCTTCGGGAACGTATAGCCTAAATGGAGGGAAGGGAAAAACTCGAACTTGTTGTATGTACGGTCCTTACCCGGAATCGAGCTCCGCAGGACACGATGCGTATGCTCGCCCCGTACGCCAGCCTGGAAATCGAACGATTTATAGCTGTCGGCAACGATTGCATAGATCGAATTGATACCATGTTGGAAATAGAATGTGTTATAAATATCGTCCCGGTTGTAAAACTCTTTCTTCACCGGGTCCCAGAAGTGCATCGTGTAGTCGCCGTCTTCCAGGTAAGAGAAATATTGGTAACCGCCTTCGATCCGTCCCGTCTTGCTGTAAGGGTAGATATAGTCCAGGTTGCCCCGAATCGTCCAGCGATGTTCATCTTCCCAGGCGCGGTGTCCCTTTTCACGTTCGTTATTCTTATTGAAAAGGTCGCTCTGGAAATATTCCATAGCATTGCCTCCGTATTTCAGATAGAAACTACCTGTCAGCTGATGTCCCTTATCGTCGAATTTATGATCGAAACCGACCGTTCCCTGGAAATAGGTTTCATGCAGGTCGTAATCGTCACGGCTATAATAATCGCCTTCACCGAAAGTAACCCCGCCTGCCAGGCGTTTTTCCTTATAATCCAGGTCGCCGTTGCGCGTACGGCCGCCATAACCGCCTTCCAGGTCGGCATTCAACGTGGTATGGGGCAAGGTGTACATCCAGCCCACCTTCATCGAATAGTTGAAGTTGTTGCTTTTACGCGGCCCGTTGGAATGGGAGGTCGTTGCCGTGTCTGAAATAATAGTCGTCTTCTCCTGATCGAAATCGCTCTTGCGCAGGCGGTCACTCCACACACCGCCCAAATACCAGCGCGATGCTTTGTTCTGCTGCGACACCAGGAAATCCACCCCACGCGACAGGACCGTACTCCCTGTCAGGTTCACCATACCGCTAAAACCATGCTGGGCGTGTTTCTTTGTTACGATATTGATGATCCCTACATCGCCTCCCGTGTCGTGACGGGCAGAAGGCGTCGTGATGATCTCTATATTCTCGATATGCCCCGCGGGAATCTGTTCCAAAGCCTGCGTGCCACTGAACACGCTCGGTTTGCCATCTACATAGACCGTAAAGCCGGTACTTCCGCGGAAACTGACCTCTCCTTCGGCATCCACGCGTATGGAGGGCGTATTTTCCAGGATATCGACAGCCGATCCGCCTCCGGCAAGCAGGTTCGAAGAGGCTTCGATCACCTTCTTGTCCAATTTATAAATCACTTGCTTTTTCTGTGCCACTACTTCGACTTCCGCTAACCCCACTTCCAACGGCTTCATGGCGATCGTTCCCAAATCCATCGCTTTCGAAACCGCATCCAAAACAATACCGGGGCGGTTATACAGATCGTAACCGACCAGGCGCACCAAAAGGTTATACTTTCCATCCTTCACATCGGCAATACGAAACGTCCCGTCAGGGTCTGGCAAAGCATGGAACACAGGATTGACGTCTCCTTCACGAAAAAGGAGCACATCGGCAAAATCAATCGGTTGGTTGTTATTGGCATCGACTATTTTCCCTTTTATACGGAAGCCTGGGGCCGCCATGACAGAATAGCTAATACACAATAAGGTCAACATGAGACAAAAACACTTCTTCATTTCTTACACTACATTGGTTTGTTAACAACATCGCGAAGATAGGGCTTTTGTCTTAGCGATGCAATTATAAAAAAAAGAAAGTGTTAAAAACGGAATGTTTTCTGGAAAGCATAAGCCTTTTTTGCCGGAACAAGGTACTTTTTTAACAAAAAGACGTTGGATCTTTCTCCCAAAATGCCCGTATGAGAGCCATTTACATCCCCATCCGGAGGGTCGCGACACCCAGGTCTGCAGGTGGTCGACATCCGGGTCTAGACAAAAAGATATAACTATATTGCTGAAAATAAGCTATTTTCGAATCGATCACATGTTTGCAGAATAACAGGATAGTTGCAAGAAAGTGAACCGTGCCGGATTCGAACCGGCGACCTCTGCCCTGTCAAGGCAGCGCTCTAAACCAGCTGAGCTAACGGTTCGGCTCGGCAAATATAAGAAAAAAATTTATAACTCAAAAATATCGAATGATTCCAATTTGCCGAATTCCGGCACTACGGGACTATTTTGACTATTATATACGCTTATAATCAATATTTTTTCCTAAGTTTGTGAAGTATCAAAGGTCAGATTTATACATGTGGACGAGGCTTATGGCAAAGGGCGTACACATAGTAAATTCAATCTATAAATATATGGCATCAGTAAAAAGAATCATTATCATAGGAGCGACTTCCGGTATCGGGTACGAAATCACCCAACTATACCGCAAACAGGGATGGCGGATCGGGATTGCCGGACGGCGGACGGAGCTGCTTGAAAAAATCCGCTCGGAAGCTCCTGACCAGATTGAAACGGCACAATTGGATGTGACCAGCCCGGATGCTCCGGAAAAGTTGGCGGAGCTAATCGATAAAGTCGGCGGAATGGATGTCTTCTTGCTTAGCTCCGGGATCGGCAGCCAGAACCGGATGCTGAATCCCGATATCGAACTGGCGACCGTCCGGACAAATACGGTCGGTTTCACACGAATGGTCGTTGCAGCCTACGGCTACTTCAAAGGACAGGGCGGCGGACAATTAGCCGTGATCAGTTCCATCGCCGGAACAAAGGGTTTGGGAGCCGCCCCCTCCTATTCCGCAACCAAGCGCTACCAGAATACCTATATCGAGGCACTCGACCAGTTGGCGCGGATGGAAAAGCTCCCGATCGTATTCACGGATATCCGTCCCGGATTTGTAAAGACCGATCTGTTGAAAAACGACAAATACCCGATGCTGATGTCCCCGCAATATGTTGCCCGGAAAATAGTAAAGGCGATCGAACGGAAGAAACGCTGCGCCGTAATCGACTGGAAATATGCCATTTTAGTATTCTTCTGGAAGTTGATTCCCGGATTTGTATGGAGACGGTTACCCATCCGCAATTAGCATTTGTATATCATCCGGGCAATCCCTACCTTTGTGCCCAATTTATAAATATGCACAAATAAACGATGGGATTATTCATTAAAAAGCCTTTGGAGGCCTTGCAGGCCGAAGCCAATCAATCGGGAAGCAAATCATTAAAACGGGTATTAGGCCCCTGGAGCTTAGTCGCACTCGGCGTAGGGGTCATTATCGGAGCCGGCCTTTTCTCCATAACCGGAACAGTCGCCGCCGGATATACAGGACCGGCCATTACGCTTTCATTTGCCATTGCGGCAATCGGGTGTTGCTTTGCCGGGCTTTGTTATGCTGAGTTTGCCTCGATGATTCCGGTTGCCGGAAGCGCCTATACCTATTCATACGCGACAATGGGCGAACTGATCGCCTGGATTATCGGGTGGGATTTGGTCCTGGAATATACGGTTGCCGCGACGACAGTCAGCATCAGTTGGAGCCGTTATTTTGTCGTCTTTTTAGAAGGACTCGGAATCGACCTGCCGACAGCTTTCACCGCCTGCCCCTGGGACGGCGGGATTGTCAATATCCCGGCATTCCTGATCGTTGTCCTGATGAGTATCTTCCTGATCCGCGGAACGGAAGGGAGTTCAATCTTTAACGGGATCATCGTCTTTCTGAAAGTGTCGGTCGTCCTGATATTCGTCTTTTTAGGATGGAAATATATCAACACGGACAATTACACCCCTTATATTCCGGCAAACACCGGCACGTTGGGCGAATACGGGTTATCGGGTGTCCTACGCGGAGCGGCCATCGTATTCTTCGCTTTCTTAGGTTTCGATGCTGTCAGTACGGCTGCCCAGGAAGCCAAGAACCCCAAAAGGGACATGCCGATCGGAATCCTCGTCTCTTTACTCGTATGTACCATATTATATATGTTGTTTGCCCACGTCATGACAGGCGTAGCCCATTATTCGGAATTTGGCGGCCAACAGGGAATCGCTCCCGTTGCGATTGCGATCGAACATATGGGAGAAGTTGATGCTTCGGGCGTGCTTCACCCGGATTATCCCTGGATGAACAAGGCAATCGTTCTCGCCATCCTATTCGGATATTGCTCGGTCATCATGGTGACGTTGTTAGGGCAGAGCCGCGTTTTCCTCAGCATGAGCCACGACGGGTTGTTGCCTCCGTTCTTTTCGCATATCAATGAAAAGTTCAGAACACCTGCCCGCAGCAACCTGCTGTTTATGGTGCTCGTCGGTTTGTTGGCAGCTTTCGTTCCGGCACGCCTGGCAGGCGAAATGACCAGTATCGGAACCCTTTTCGCCTTTACGCTGGTTTGCGCCGGTGTGCTTGTGGTCCGGAAAACAATGCCCGATGTACATCGCGCTTTCAAGACCCCGCTGGTTCCGTTCGTTCCGGTAGCCGGGATCATCACTTGCCTGTGCATGATGCTTTTCCTGCCTGCCGACACTTGGATACGGCTGGTGCTCTGGATGTTGATCGGGCTGGACATTTATGCTTGCTACGGTATTAAGCACAGCAAATTAGAATACAATCAGGCCAACCGCCGCGGTCATCTGGCGCTGAATATGATCGGGATCATCCTTGCCATCCTTTGCGTGATCACGGGGCTTTGGCATCAGCAGACCGTCGGTTGGGAAGAAAGTAAAGTCCTGCTGATCATCTCTTTTGTTTTCGCCTTTACGCATCTGGCCTTTTATATGATCCGGATCTGGAAGCAAACAACAAAAGTTTTTTAATCATTTTTTATATGAACCCAAACGGGCGTTGCTTGTATAATAACAAAAAGATATATAAATTTGCAGAAACAGTTCTACAGTGTAGAACTCACATTAATTAAACAAACTATTCCTAAGTTTAAGGTATTAGTCAACTTCAGTTTGTTTTTATATGAACTGATTTGGTACAAGGGGCTGTCCAAAAAGTGTGACAGCCCCTTTTGCTATTGTTTATTTCGGTAAAAAGTAGTATCTTACCGTTGCAAAAAAACAAACATTATAGCAATGGCTAAGATAGTATTTAAAGAGTTAACATCCAACCAAAATGTACTTTTTCCGGTTAGTTTATCGGAAAAGATAGCTCCCAATCATCCCG
>NZ_JACOOJ010000059.1 GCF_014287585.1 Parabacteroides hominis
CTATTAGAACTACGTCATAAAATTAAAACACAACAAGATAAAGTTAAACGATAAAATATATACAAGTATGAAGCTGAAAAATATATTATCAATGGTTTGTTTCCTCTGTCTGGTATTTTCTTGCTCGATGGAAGATGATGTTCTGAATGAGTTTGATTATTCACAAAAAGATCAGATTGCTTTATCTGATGCAAAAGCAGCTGTAGCATTTAAGGTTACGTTGCCAACAGGTAATATGACTAAAACTGTATCTTCCGGTGGAAAAGAAGAACCGACGGAAGCTGAGTGTGCAATTGATCATTGTTCTCTGATTCTTGCAGATGCTACAGGAGCTATTTTGACTGTAGATGATCAAGTGTACGTGAATAAAACAAATACTTTTACAATCAATGGAGCTTCTTACGACAGTGTTGTTGTCGCCTCGTCTGCTACCTCAGAACAAATAATCAAACACATGGTAAAAGTAGGAAAAGTGTATCAGGTAATGATTATTGCAAACTCAAATCAAACTTTTGCCTCTTGTACATCGATTTCTGCAGCAGAAGAGAAGGTCCAGGAAGGATTTACTACTTCTTTAGTTAAAGTTGGTCGCGGTGCAATTGATTTGACTAATGTTGAGGGATACTCCTCTACAACGGAAAGTGCAGAGAAGCCTGTTTTTGCTTCTGTTACGCTCTACCAATTGTCTGCTCGTATCGAATTAGCCGGATTTGCAATAAAAGAATTTATTAAGGGTACAGAATCTACAGATGTAGTAATCAACAGCATTCAAGTATCCAATATTAATACAAAAAGCTATTTGACAGAGACTGCTAAATATGGCGTAACTGCTTATATTTCTGATTCAAAATCGTATGAGAACGGAGTTACTGTTTATACAGCAGGATCCGACTTAAATAACATGTATTCTTTTATTGATAACAAAAATGTTAAGACATTCTATTCTTATCGTAATAGTGCAAATGCTCAGAATAAGTTGAAAATGACTATTCAGTATACGGTAGGTGGTGTTCAGAAAACTTCAAAAGAGTTTGTGATTAATGGAACCGAAAGTGGAGGAACCGGAAGCATTGATTCTAACACAATCTATCGCCTGTATGTAACAGCCAGTGTAACAAGTGATGAACTGATTTTAGATAATGTCCTTTGTTATGTGAAGGATTGGGGTTTTGTTGAAGTGAATGTTGGCAACCTGGAAGAACAAAACTAAGTTAAATGGGTAAAATTATAATATTATGAAACTGAAGAATATACTATCGGGAATCTGTTTGATGGCTGGTCTATTTTCGGCCTGTACTTCTGAAGAACTCATTGATAATGGGGGAACGGAAGAAGGAAAAGATACTTCTCTTTCTCTGGTGTTGACGACTGGTGAGCCGGCTACAAAAGCGGCAGAGGGGTATCAGTATGCAACAGCAGACGAAATTAAAGTCTCAAATTGTGTAGTAGCGTTATTCAAAATGAATGGTACTACGGTTGGTGATATGATTGGAAAGGTGGAATCGTTTGATTTTGACGCTTCTAATACGACCTATAATAATAAACCAGCCTATTCATTAAATAATATACCTGCCAAAACAGGTAATGTACGTATATTGGTTGTAGCCAATGCAACGAATGCAGATTATACGGATTTTACTACGTGGAGCCAGTTTATGGAAGCATCAACTGAAAAAGCTCTTGTAGAAAACGATCTGGTAAAGGTGGGATGGTTAGATAAAGAATTAGTAGCTCCTGTTACCGGTACGATTGCCGTTCCTCTGGCGCAGCTATCTGCAAAAGTTAAATTGGATATTTCCACATCAGATCCTTCTTCATGGACTTATGCTATATCTAAAATTACGGTAGAGAAAATAAATAAAAAGACTGATTTGATCTTGACTTCCGCTAATTCTCAAAAGAGTCTGGAACAATTGGTTTTGGATAATAGTAATAATGCAGAAAGGTTTGCAGATTTGTCTTTTTACACGTATGAGAATCCTTTGGCTGAATCGGTGAAAATAACAATTGAAGGGACTCTGAGTGAGGAGAATGGTATTTCAGAAACTAAAAAATACAGTGTAGAACTGAATAAAACAGTTGATAATGCGAGGTTAGCTGAAGGGCTTTGTCACGGTACATTATATAATATAAAAGGAAAAATCGATGTTACAACCCGTACAATCAATTTTAGTTGGGAAATCCTGCCTTGGAGTACAACGGTTCGTGAAGTGAGTGTCGATATTATTAAACCGAAGTTCCTTGTAGTGAAGGATACGGAGATGACGATGCCGAATATTACGTCGATTTCAACAACGTTTAATTCTTCTTCTCCGGTAAGTATTATAGGTATTTCAGTGACAAATGGGAAAAATCATATAAATACAAATCGTTCTATTACTGCTTCTTCTGGTAATAATGGGGAGATTAATATTACAAGTGAATTACCGATTAATTTTGTTCCTAAATATATTTCATTTACAGTGAAAAATGAAGATGGATTGAGCCAAGAAGTAAAGATTGAACAGTATCCTCCGTTGTATATTTATGCTCATACTTCTAAAAATGATGCTGATGCCGGCCAAGGACAAACGAATAGTAATATGTATGTCATAAAATCTTTAATAGCTGATTATACTTCAGTTAAAGATCCCTTAGAAGTAAGTGAAGATTGGAGTAGCTTTGGAACTTATACTCATATGGGAAGTGAGAGTAATCGTTTGAGTAAGGGGCGTAACATGGCCCAACATATCCGTAGTTATGCGGTATTAGGGTATCCGGAAACAGAAAATGTTTATTTTGGAAAAGTTTATTCCAAACATGATGGTGAGGATAAAGATATGTATTGGGGCTATAAGAGTAAAGGAGTAACTATTAATTCATATGTTCCGTGTACAGCACAAACTGATGAAAATAACTATCGCATTTCACCACATTTTGTATTGGCTTCACAAAATGGAACGAATTCAGGTATGGATGACGAATCAGCGAGAGAATTTTGTGCCGGTTATATTGAACATGATAAAAATGGGGTTTTTACGGAACATAAATATGGTTCTTGGAGAGTTGCTACTAAAGCTGAACTCTATTTGATTGATATTCTTCAGAATACTACTGAGTGTGATGTAAAGCGAATTTTAGAAGGACGATATTATAATTGTGCAGTACCGCAGTTTGTGGACTTTATGGATCCTCGAGTTAATCAAGATGGAACAACTTATGCGGTTCGTTGTGTTCGTGATATTAAAGAATAAGGGTAAACTTTAAATATAAAAGATAATGAAAAAGATTATATATATACTTTCAGTGGTACTTCTGGCTGCATTGGCAGCGTGTACGGAAGATAGTTTGCTACCGCAGGAACCGGATGGCAGTAAAAATGGTTATGTAACACTTCGTTTTACGCTTGATGATATTCCTGACTTTAAGGAAGTAAGTACTAAAGCGGGAGAAACGGAGATATCTTCACTTTCGTTGATGACATTTGCGGAAAATGGTAATTTCCTTGGGCGTGTAGAAGCTACGGACATTATACAGACGGAGAATAATGAAGCGACTGGTTCGGCAAAAGGAACAGCTACAGCTTTGATTCCGGTAAATACAAAAACAATTCATTTTGTAGCTAATTATCCTTGGAATGGTAATGAATACAAAACACCTCTGGAAGGGCAGACTGAAACATCTGTTATGCCGGCATTGAGGACATCATCTCCTTATGTTGCTTGGGGATATGAAAATATAACCGATTACCAGAATGTGTCTGTAACTCTATTACGTAATTATGCAAAAGTAGAGGTAAATGTTAATTTGCAAGGTGATTCTGATCCGTTTGAGATCGATGGTTTTGCTTTGGCTAATTACGTTTCGGAAGGAACTGTAACTCCTTGGAATGAAGAGCAAGGTACATTTAATAATGTAACAAGCGAAATAAACAAAAATACCCAGATTACACAAATTGAAGATTATGCTTCCAAAATGCTGAATCATACGACAAGCGATTGTAATTTGAATCCTAAGTATATGTTTGAGTATCAGAATAATTATGATAATCAGACTTGTGTGATCATTAAGAAGAAGGGTGTTGATCAGTATTATAAAATACAGTTGATCGATCAGAATGGAGATCCTTTTATTATCGAACGTAATTATATCTACAAAGTAGTAATTGTGAAATTCACGAATGAAGCAACAGGAAGTGCGTCGTTTGAAGAAGCATTGAGGGCTGCTCCGACTAATAATATCTTTGCTGAGGTTGCAAAAGAAGCTCCGACTGTATCGGATGCGAATGGAAACAAACTAACGGTAACACCTTTGTTTCATCTGTTTACAGAAGATGGTACGCTGACTTTTGATGCTAATTACTGGAGAAACGGAACTTCGTTGAGTAATAGCGATATAAATGTATCGATGATACAAAACGGGCATACAAGCACGGGTATTTTATCTGATTTGTCTACTACAGTTAACGATGGCAAGGTGACGGCATCTGTATCTGTTCCTTATGGCATAGATAAGTTGGATTCGGCAACAGTGCTGATTAAGGCTGGTATCTTAACCCGTATTGTGACTGTTTATGCAAGTAAGAAATATTCGTTTAAACCGGTTATAGGAGATGATTATTTTGAAGATCGAGTGGGAGAAACTGTATCTTTAAAATTTAATATACCGTCCGATTATCCTTCTAATTTGTATCCGGTAAAGTGTTATATTAAAGCAGAAGACCTGAATCCTGTAACAACAGGGCAGGATCAAATGCTTATCGAGCATAGGGATGGAACTTATTATTATGTTTATCTCGCCACTGCTCCGGGGCAGCAAACAGTTTATTTTAAAACCACCCGTTCAACTGTTGCAAATCCAACAGTGAATAACGATTATTTCTATACAGGTGAGTTTGTTATGTCAAGAGTTGGGTTAAATGATTTTTCTAACATTTCTGCAGGTCATGCTTATTATGAAAGCGGCAGTACATTTGATATAACATTTAATGCGCCTGTTGCTGCATCTGTGACAATCTCTGGCGATGGAATAAAATCAAAAACGGTAGATGCTATCGCAGGTGTGAATACGGTTACTTTAGTAACTTCTACACGTGGTGCAAAAGGGACGATTTACCTCCGGACTGAAGGTTATAATGATGGGACAACTACTTATTCTAATAATTCGAAGTTACAAAGAGATTATACTGTTGGAGGAACTTTAACCTGTAAAAGGAGGAAAACAACGGAAAAAGTTTCCTCTGGTACAATTAGCACAAATAATAAAAGTGCAGAAGCACGTATAGATCGTGAAAATCATTATGAGATGATTTTGAAAGCAGGAATATTAGTGACTGATAAAATTAAATTTACAGTTAGTGCTAATAGTTATAAGTATAACTCAAGTGAAGTTTCAGTTTCAAACTTCTTCGGAAGTAATACAAATATGACATGTACTCGTTAATTAGCCTATATTTTTTCATTTAACTTACATACAACCGAATCCTTAACGGGATATAGGGAGCTTAGGGTGCGGAGATTTTCTTCGTGCCCTTTGTGATATAAGGGAGGTTGTGTGTGTGTTTCGGGACAGGGAGGTGTTTTTGGGGGCAAAATATAACTTTTTGATGCATAGCCTATGGGCTGTTCCAAATAAATGTTATCTTTGCCGGTAAGGAAAGAGGGAATGAATCTTCTTTCTTCTTATAATCAACAACTAAAACCATATAACTATGGCTATATTTATCAATCCCTTTGTGGATCGTGGTTTCAAACTCCTTTTCGGAAGAGAGGATAGTAAGGCGCTTCTGATTGATCTTTTGAATGATCTTTTGGAAGGTGAACGTGCGATCGTTGAACTGTCTTTTATGAACGTGGAAGCTCCTGCTGATTGCCCCGATGGGCGTAATGCCGTGTTCGATCTGAAATGTAAGGATAAAGATGGAGCTGTTTTTATCGTTGAGGTCCAGAATTCACTGCAAACTTATTTTTATGAACGAGGATTATATTATCTTTGTCGTATGATCTGTGATCAGGACAGGAAAGGTGAACAATGGAACTTCTCTTTATGTCCGGTCTATGGCATCTTTTTCCTGAACTTCAAGTCGGGTAAAAACGATAAGGTGCGTACGGATATTGTGCTCGCGAATCGTGAAACAGGTTGCCAAGCCAGTAACCTGCTGCGCGAAGTGTTTATTGAGATGCCCTTTTTCGATAAGAAAGAGGAGGAGTGTAAAACAGGTTTGGATTATTGGCTTTATACATTGAAATATATGGAACAGTTAAAAACAATACCATTCAAAGGTCAAAAGGCTTTGTTCGAGAGACTTGAAAAGTTGGCTAAGATTGTTAATCTCAACAAAAAAGAACGGATGGAGTATGAAGAATGTCTGAAAGTCTATCGTGATAACCAGAACGTATGGGATTATGCAATAGAGAAAGGCTATCAGGAAGGTGTGGATAAAGGCCTCGCCGATGGCATGAAAAAAGGTCTGGAAAAAGGCATGGAAGAAGGCCGGAAAGAAGGTCTGGAAAAAGGTATGAAAGAAGGTATGAAAGAAGGCATGGAAAAAGGTTTATGCCAAGTTGCTATTAAGATGAAGCAAAACGGTATGGATTTGGCTACCATTATGAGTTGTACCGGGCTGGATGCCGATACGATTGCTGAATTGTAGTCTGATAAGATAGTAAAGTAAAGCTCCGGTAATGTTTATGTTGCCGGAGCTTTTTTTCCTGTAATAGACCCACTTGTATAAATTCTTTCCGCGAAAAGTTTTGTGTTTTGCAGAAAAACCGTACCTTTGCAAGCCGAATATTATCAAAATTGTACTAAGAGTTTAATTCTTAGCACGTTGTTGCGTCAAGTGTCCGTAGCGACAGCGCACGCGAGGATTGGATTCTTGTTTTTTAGAGTTATTAATTTATTAATTTTTTAAGCAAGTGGATACTTTAAGTTTTAAGACCATTTCTGCAAACAAAGCAACTGTAAACAAAGAGTGGGTCATTGTTGACGCCGAAGGACAGACTTTGGGACGCCTTTGCGCAAAAGTAGCAAAGCTTTTGCGCGGTAAGTACAAACCCAACTTTACTCCGCACGTTGATTGTGGTGATAACGTAATTATCATCAATGCAGACAAAATCGTTCTGACAGGTAACAAATGGAACGATCGTATTTATTTGAGATATACCGGATATCCCGGTGGACAGATCGCTTACACGCCGGCTGATTTGCAGGCTAAAGGTGACGACCGTCTGTTCCGTAAAGTAGTGAAAGGTATGCTTCCGAAGAATCGTCTGGGTGCTAAACTGTTGAAAAATCTGTATGTATATGCAGGAACAGAGCACAAACACGAAGCTCAGCAGCCTAAATTAATCGATATAAACTCATATAAATAATCACAATGGAAGTAGTAAATGCAATAGGAAGACGTAAGGCAGCAGTTGCTCGCGTATTCGTAAGCGAAGGTACAGGAAAGATTACTATCAACAAACGTGATCTGGCTAATTACTTTCCTTCTACAATCCTTCAGTTCATTGTTAAGCAGCCGCTCGCAAAGCTGAACGTTGCAGAACAATATGATATCAAGATCAACCTCGATGGAGGTGGGTTCAAAGGACAGTCTGAAGCTGCTCGCCTGGCTATCGCCCGCGCACTGGTTAAGATCAATCCGGAAGACAAATCCGCTCTTCGCGCAGAAGGTTTCGTTACTCGTGACCCGCGTGCTGTTGAACGTAAGAAACCGGGACGTCCTAAAGCTCGTAAGAGATTCCAGTTCAGTAAACGTTAATCTTATTTGTGAGTCCCTTACAAGTATAGCAAAGCGTTTAGTATCTAAATTATCAGGATTCTTTTTATATGCTGACATACGGGAGGACTACCTGATGATTGAGTTAAACAAAAGAAAGTAAACGATTTTAAGAAAAAAACAATGTCAAGAGTTAATTTTGATCAGTTATTAGAAGCTGGCGTACACTTCGGACACTTAAAAAGAAAGTGGAACCCCGCAATGGCTCCTTATATCTTCATGGAGCGCAATGGTATTCATATCATTGACTTATATAAAACAGTTGCTAAAGTAGACGAAGCAGCAGAAGTAATGAAGAACCTGGCAAAACAGGGTAAGAAAGTACTTTTCGTTGCTACTAAAAAACAAGCTAAACAAGTTGTCGCTGATAAGGCTTCTTCAGTAGGTATGCCTTACGTTATCGAACGCTGGCCGGGTGGTATGTTGACCAACTTCCCGACTATCCGTAAAGCTATCAAGAAGATGGCTACTATCGATAAGATGACAAAAGATGGTACATTTGATAATCTTTCCAAGAGAGAAAAACTTCAGATCACTCGCCAGCGTGCTAAGTTGGAAAAGACTTTGGGCTCTATCGTAGACCTGACTCGTCTTCCGTCAGCTTTGTTCGTTGTTGACGTAATGAAAGAACATATCGCAGTTCGCGAAGCTAACCGTCTGGGTATCCCTGTATTCGGTATGGTTGATACGAACTCCGACCCGAACAACATCGACTACGTGATTCCGGCTAACGACGACGCTACAAAATCTGTAGAAGTTATCTTGGGCGCTATCTGCGAAGCAATGAACGAAGGTCTGCAGGAACGTAAAGCTGAAAAGATCGATACGGAAGCTGCCGGCGAAGGCGAAGCTCCTAAAAGAGAACGCAAAGCTAAAGCTGCTGTAAAGAAAGAACGTACTAAGAAGGAAGACGACGAAGCTCTGAACGCTAACGTTGCTGACAAATTCGCTAAGGACGAAGAATAAATTCAATTGAAAATTGACGATTGACAATTGACAATTAGAATACAAATACAATGGGCAATTGGCTTTTGACAGTAATTGTCAATTGTCAACTGTCCATTGTCTATTTATAAAGAGTATAAACATTTAATAAATAAGGAAATAAGATTATGGCTGTAACTATGGCTGATATTACCAAGCTGCGCAAAATGAGCGGAGCTGGTATGATGGACTGCAAGAAGGCTTTGACCGAATCCGACGGTGATATCGAAAAGGCAATGGAAATTATCCGTAAAAAAGGACAGGCTATTGCTGCTAAGCGTTCTGACCGCGACGCTGCTGAAGGTTGCGTATTGGCAAAGAAAGATGGCGAATTCGCTGCTATCATCGCTTTGAAGTGCGAAACCGATTTCGTGGCTAAGAATGAAGATTTCATCGCGCTGGCTCAGGCTATCCTGGATGCTGCTGTGGCTAACAAGTGCAAGACTCTGGACGAAGTGAAGGCTTTGCCGATGGGTAAGGGCACTGTACAGGATGCTGTTACCGACCGTAGCGGTATCACTGGCGAAAAGATGGAACTGGACGGCTATAACGTGGTGGAAGGTGCTTATACCACTGTTTACAACCACATGGGCAAGAACCAGTTGTGTACGATCGCCGCATTCAACAAGGAATCTGAAGATGCTGCTCACAACATCGTTATGCAGATCGCTGCCATGAACCCGATCGCTATCGACGAAGCCGGTGTTCCTGAATCTGTAAAAGAACAGGAAATCCAGGTGGCAATCGAAAAGACAAAGGCTGAACAAGTTCAGAAAGCTGTTGAAGCTGCCCTGAAGAAAGCCGGAATCAACCCGACGCACGTTGACAGCGAAGACCATATGGAAAGCAACATGGCTAAAGGCTGGATCACGGCTGAAGATGTTGCCAAAGCAAAAGAAATCATCGCTACTGTTTCAGCTGAAAAAGCAGCAAACCTGCCTCAGCAGATGATCGAGAATATCGCTAAAGGTCGTCTTGGCAAGTTCTTGAAGGAAGTTTGCTTGCTGAACCAGGAAGATATCATGGATGGCAAGAAGACTGTAAGAGAAACAATGAAGGAAGCTGATCCTGAATTGCAGATCCTGGCATTCAAACGCTTTACTTTGCGTGCCGAATAATTTTGCTCCGGCAGAATGAAATAAAAAAGGAGGTGTTTATACAAAACATCTCCTTTTTTATTTTTAGGCACGGATTATACGGATTGATCTGATTTTTCTTTCCGTGGAATCCGTGCCTGATTTGTATGTAACGCTTATTTCAACGCTGCCAAAGCCTCTTTGATACGCTTGATAGCTTCCACAATGTTTTCATCGCTGGTAGCGTAGCTCATGCGGATGCATTCGGGAGCACCGAAAGATGTGCCGCCAACGCAAGCTACATGGCCGACTTCCAACAAGTACATGGCCAGGTCGTCGGCATTCTCGATCGTGCGTGTGCCGTCCGTCTTGCCATAATAATAGCTGCATTTCGGGAACAGGTAGAAAGCTCCTTCCGGTTGATTTACTTCGAATCCCGGAACTTCCTTCGCCAAGCTGACGATCAGGTTGCGGCGGCGTTCGAATGCCTGACGCATTTCTTCGACCGGAGCCTGTGAGCCTGTGTAAGCTGCTTCTGCCGCTTTCTGCGATACGGAGCATGGGCCTGAAGTGTATTGTCCCTGCAATTTATTTACTGCCTTTACGATCCATTCCGGTCCGGCGATGAAACCGATACGCCACCCGGTCATGGCATAGGCTTTGGAAACACCGTTGACGATAACCGTACGGTCTTTCATCCCGTCTATCTGTGCGATGCTGTTATGCTTACCGATGTAGTTGATATGTTCGTAGATTTCGTCTGCAATCACAATGATTTCCGGATGTTTTTTCAGGACTTCGGCCAAGCCTGCCAATTCTTCCGCACTGTAGACCGAACCGGTCGGGTTAGACGGGGAACAGAGGATCAACGCCTTAGTTTTCGGTGTGATAGCCGCTTCCAACTGTGCCGGAGTGATCTTGAAATCCTGTTCGATACCGGCTGCAACGATCACAGGCGTACCTTCGGCCAATTTCACCATTTCCGGATAGCTGACCCAGAACGGAGCCGGGATAATCACTTCGTCGCCCGGATTTACCAATACCATGATTGTATTACAAACGGATTGTTTGGCGCCATTTGCGCAAGAAATCTGGTTGGCTGTGTATTCCAATCCGTTTTCGTTTTTCAGCTTGGCAACGATGGCGTTACGCAAAGCCGGATAACCAGCGACGGGAGAATAACGAGAATAATTTTCGTCGATAGCTTTTTTGGCAGCTTCCTTAATGGGTTCGGGTGTATTGAAGTCGGGTTCTCCGACACTTAAGTTGATAACATCAACTCCCTGAGCCTTTAATTCACCGCTCTTCTGGGACATCGCCAATGTTGCGGATGGCGATAAACTTGCTAAACGTGCTGATACTTGTGTCATGATAGTGTTATTATGTGATTATGAATTATTTGATATTGTGTAAGACGTGTCCCATCCGTTCCTTTTTCGTCTTCATGTAGAATTCGTTGTAAGGATTCGGATCAACTTCGATAGGAACGTTTTCTACGACTGTCAGCCCGTATGCTTCCAGTCCGACACGCTTAACGGGGTTGTTGGTCATCAGGCGCATCTTGGTGACTCCCAAGTGGCGCAGGATCTGGGCCCCGACACCGTAATCGCGTTCGTCGGCCTGGTGTCCGAGATGCAAGTTTGCATCGACAGTGTCCAAGCCGTCTTCCTGAAGTTTATAGGCTTTCATCTTTTCCATCAGCCCGATGCCGCGTCCTTCCTGGTTCAGGTAGACGATTACTCCCTTGCCTTCTTTTTCGATACGCTGCATGGCTTTGTGCAACTGTTCGCCACATTCGCAGCGCATGGAGCCGAAGATATCACCGGTTGCACAAGAAGAATGTACGCGTACCAGAATCGGTTCGTCCGGCTCGAACTTGCCTTTTATCAAGGCGATGTGTTCCAGTCCGTTGCTTTTCTGGCGGAAAGGGATCAGGCGGAAGTGGCCATATTGGGTGGGGAGGTCTACTTCAACGCCATTTTCTACGATCGATTCTGTTTTCAGGCGATACGAAATCAAGTCTTTGATACAGATGATTTTGATATCGAACTTCTTGGCTACCTCGATCAGTTGGGGCAGGCGTGCCATTGTCCCGTCTTCATTGATGATTTCGATCAATGCACCTGCCGGGTACAAACCGGCGAGGCGTGCCAGGTCGACAGCAGCTTCGGTATGTCCGGCACGGCGCAGGACACCACGCGAACGGGCGCGAAGCGGATTGATATGTCCCGGACGGCCCAGGTCGGACGGCTTGGTTTTCGGATCGGCAAGCGCCAAGATGGTTTCTGCCCGGTCGAACATCGAAACGCCTGTTGTGCAGTTGCCTCCTAATTTATCTACCGTTATCGTAAAAGGAGTCCCTAACAAAGAAGTGTTGTTTGCAACCTGCATGTCCAGCTCCAATTCCTGGCAACGTTCTTCCGTGATCGGTGCGCACAGTACGCCACGACCGTTTTTCAACATGAAGTTTACTTTTTCGGGAGTTATCTTTTCGGCGGCAATAATAAAATCACCTTCATTTTCGCGATCTTCATCATCGACTACGATTAAGAATTTTCCTTCGCGGAAGTCTTCAATAGCTTCTTCAATGGTGTTTAATTTGATTTCGCTCATATATTCTTTTTTCTTATATTTCTTATTTCACAAAGATACGGGTAATTTTTCAATTATGTCAATCAGTTCATTGCTTGTCTTTTGTACCGTTTTGATATCGTGCCGCAAAAGTTTGCGCTGGTACGTGGCAAGCAGATAAACCGGAAGCCCGATCGGGAAAAAGAGGCCGATTGCCAGCCCTGCTTTTCCGTTTATTTTTGCATTTATCTGGTTGTAGCCGCTTATGACCGGGTAGTCCATCAACTTGTTCAGGACTAAGGTCTGGTCCGAATTGGACAACTCTTCGATGATGCCGTCCATTTTAACAGCCAATTGCTCGGCTGTATGGTCGCGACCGCCCTGTTTCCAGAAACGGAAATAGTTTGTCCAACGTTTATGTCCTGCGAGATATGCATTGCTTTCTTCTACCAGTTGTTTCAGGCGGGGGATGATCTGCCCGTAATCCGGGTTGAACATGATCACCTCTTTCATTTCAACTTTTCTGCCCGAACGTTTCCCGAATATATTTTTCAAAGCATTCAGGTATGTATCGGCATTCAGTATGACAGAGTCGTTGACCGCTTTATAAGTCAGGAAGATACCTAACGGGGCCAAAACGGCGGAACTCAGCCACATTCCTTGCCATGCTTCCCATACGCCGTCGCGGGCCATCTTGAAGCCGATGTTGTTGATGACATAATAGAATATGAAAAGGAGGACGGAAAGAACCACCGGAGTCCCCAAGCCGCCTTTTCGTATAATGGCCCCAAGCGGTGCGCCGATGAAAAAGAAGACCAGACAAGCAAACGAGATGGTGAATTTGTTGTGCCATTCCGTCAAGTGGCGGCGTACCCTGTAGGCCTCTTCTCCGATAGTGGCTGCTTTGAAGAAGTAATCGGCCTTCATATTTTCGATGCTCGATTTCGCACGTGTCAGGATAGTCGCCTTCTTTCCGGGATTTTCTGCCTGGTAGAGGCTGTCGAAGTTCATGACGATTACCGGCTCGTCCCTCTTGGCCTCTGGCATCGCCTTTGTATCGGATTTCTCGCTATTCGGATCATCCTTTACGTTATTCTGTTTTATGTCTTCCTGTTTCTTAAACGTCTTTTTGTATGAAGTTTCGTAAACATTCTTGGCGTTGACGCTTTGCATGCTGTCTAAGCGCACGGAAACGGAGTCCACGAAGATTTGCAAGTCATGCATATTTTTACCCATAAACTGGTTTTGCATGAACGATTCGTCCGTCCGTGAGAAGTTTGCATCGAATTCGATCAGGATATCCCGGCTTTTGAAGGTCTCCCTCTGGTAGGGAACGGAACTTTTTGTGCCCGTAGTGCTCGATTGCTTGTCTAAGCTTCTAAAAGATTCTCCATTAAATAAGGAAAGGACCAGAAACATTTTGTCCGCCGAAGTTTTCAGGCGACCCGAATCCGCGACCATCACACTTACCTTGTTGAATCCCTCGGAATAGTCATAGATCATCATGTCGCGAAGAAGCCCCGTTTTAGTGTCTTTATGCTTTACATATACATTATATCCGGTGATTTCGCCGTAGAAAACCCCTTCCGGAATATCCAATTCCGGTGATTTCTGGCGCATAGACCAAAGCAGCGTGTAGAGTTTGACCTGTACGACAGGCATGGCATAGTTCTGGAAGAAGAAAGCCCCGATACTTATAATACTGATGGTGATGATTAGCGGGCGCATGATACGGACAAGTGAGACGCCCGCCGATTTCATAGCCAACAATTCCAATCGTTCGCCGAGGTTCCCGAAAGTCATAAGCGAAGCAAGCAAAATGGCTAACGGGAGTGCCATCGGCACGAGAAAAAGGGCGGCATACATAAACATTTCCGCCAAAATAGGAATCCCCAGACCTTTTCCGACCATGTCGTCAATGTACCTCCACAGGAACTGCATAAGCACAATAAACAGACAGATGCCGAAGGTCATCAAGAACAACGGCAGGAAAGTCTGTAGCATAAATGTATATAATCGTTTTATTTTCAACATTGCTTATCCGGTTGACGGCGCAAAAGTAGTGAAAAAACGATATGATCGCTAACAGAAATCACTAAAACAACCTAAATACCGAGCGTACGCTTCAGTTCTTCTACTTGCGTGTCCCATAAATCGATAGAATCCCTTTTCTCGTCCTGCTCGGCAAAATCCGTTATTTGCAAAGAAGTCGATCCTGTTAATTCATGGCTGTGGATCTGGAATTCGAAATAGGCGTTTTCATCCTCTTCATCCGTCCAACGGTAACGGATGCTCATTTCCGGTTTCATTGACAGAACCTCCGCCTCCTGTTCGGCTTTGTTCCATTTAAAAACATACATGTTACCATTAATAATAACATCGTCGGCGAACCAGGCTGACAGCCCTGGAGGAGTAGTGAGGTGATTCCATAAGCTTCGTCGTGAAACCTTATCGAAAATGTATTCGATATGAAATTTCTCTTTTTTCATCTTTCATCGTGTTTATTGCGCAGCAAGGTAATAAAAGAATTGATATCTGCCAAATCTGTCTCTAAAAAAAAGCGACTCTGAATTAAGATCTTAACAGGAAGCCCCCAAAATAATTGAATTTTTTTTCATGAAAGTGTTGCACAATATAAAAATAAGCTCTACTTTTGCAGCGTCAATCAAGGAAATGATGACAACATGATGGCGAGATAGCTCAGCTGGTTAGAGCGCATGATTCATAATCATGAGGTCCCCGGTTCAATCCCGGGTCTCGCTACAAACTTAACACTTTCGCAATATTGCGGAAGTGTTTTTTTATGTGGTAAACACTCGTCCTTACTCAAGGCAGTCTCATCTATCGGGAGATACTTGCCGCAGTTCTCAGGAAAGGTCACGATACTTCTTGTTTGCTTTTTCCGATGGAACACGTATCTTTGTGGTAAATGAATAAGAGAATATGAAATCAACAACTGAATATATGAACATCTTGCGTGACTATATGGCGAAGAATGCTTCCAAATATAGCATTACCCGTATGGGGATATTCGGTTCTGTTGCCAGAGGAGAACAAACAGAAGATAGTGACGTTGATGTTTATTTGGAAACATCAAAGCCGAATATGTTTGCATTGGTACATATAAAGGATGATCTGCAAACTCTGTTTGGTTGTAATGTCGATATTGTCCGATTACGGGATCACATGGATTCTTTTTTGAGAAATCGAATAGAGAAGGAGGGGATTTATGTGTGATACAGAATTAATCCGTTATTAATCAGTATTGGTATGACTTTGCCAGTTAAACCGTAAAAGATATTATAAGATAAGTGAAATTTAAACAGGCTCTAAGAAAAAATAGACAATAACCCCATTTTGCCTCTTTTTGCTATTTCATCTGAAAATCCGATTCATATTTCCGTTACATTTTGTTCGGTTTGGAGGTTTGCTTGATGATGATAAGCATTACGAAGTTGACATTTCGTCTGAATGCTTATCCTATATTATCAATTTAAGCCAGGAAATTGTGACAATGTGATAATCCTCAACTCCCGGAGAATCGAATATTTCCGGGTAAAGCCGGAGGATGACCCGATTATGCCCCAGGATTTTTCCGTCTATTACCCGTGAGGTGCGCAGTTTGTCGCCATGAGGACGGTCGTCGTTACCGTGGCGACCGTCTTCCTGGGTAACGACGACCGTTCTCGTGGCAATAGCGACCGTCTTCAAGGCAATGAAGACGGTCGCCATTGCGAAAACCCGGCAAATGAATGAAAAATGCTTTTTCTTTCCTTCCAAAAGTACCCTTTGAGTCTTTCCTTTATTACCCTGTTTAAATGTTAAATAATATTTTATTTACAATAAGTGCTAATATGTGGGGGGGCATTTGCCGGACACAGACGGGCGTTACTTTTGGCTTGACCCAAAAGTAACCAAAAAGTCAAGGCTTAACCGTCCGGTCTACTCCGGGCGAAGGCTACGCTGTCGCCTGCGAAACTCGCTTCGCTCAAACAGCGCAGGCTCCTGCCGCTTCGCCTTCACCCTCCGCTTGACGCCCGTCCGCTTAGGCCTTTCTTAGAAAGCTGCGCTTTCTCTTGGGATGGCCAATACCGCCTCTTATATATATAAGTATAGCTATCAATATCGGCATCCCCAAAGCCCCCCCCCCTCAGCCTCTCTTTTGCCGTCTGCTTCAGCAGACGGATAGTTGATTGTCCCGGCTTTGCCGGTTCCTCTGTGGGTTTTAACCCCTTTAAATATAATCCATAAAAGGGGCTAAAGCCCACAAAGGAAGAGGCTTTGCCTCTAAATCCTTTTAAACCGTCTGCTGAAGCAGACGGCAAAAGTGAGGCTAAGGGGGCTTTGGGGATTGCCGATGCTGACCGTTTTTCTGCGGCCCCGTGTCAAGCATGGGGACAAGCCTGTTCCCGCACTTGATGCGGGATCGCAAAGAAGCAGGCGGTATCGGCAATTCCAGAAGAGCCGTCAGGCTCTCTTACAATAACCCCTCCTAAAAAGGTCAATATTTGTATTTGGCTAATATTCAAGATTTTGTCAAATTCCATGTTTCTTAAAAAATATTACCCTTGCGGGTAATTTGAAAGGGTCTTGTTCACATTTGCTGCCTTATACACAAATCATCATTCTTTTGAGAAGTTCTATGCTTGCTCGTCCATAACACATTCTTTTAATCATCTTTAATTTGTTGACAAATCCTTCGGT
>NZ_JACOOJ010000060.1 GCF_014287585.1 Parabacteroides hominis
ACCGAAGGATTTGTCAACAAATTAAAGATGATTAAAAGAATGTGTTATGGACGAGCAAGCATAGAACTTCTCAAAAGAATGATGATTTGTGTATAAGGCAGCAAATGTGAACAAGACCCATTTGAAATATATGAGGTATAAAATCAAATTTCATACGCTACTGTTTCGATCCAGACCAACGGATATTTTGGGAAATCGTACAATAAGTAAGAAAAAACAATAAGTTTGCTTTAAGCAAAATGGAATCGGTAAAAGCTGATTTGTCTGTTACTTTTGGCTTGATCCAAAAGTAACCAAAAGATCAAGGCTTAACCGTCCGGTCTACTCCGGTCAAAGACTCCGCTGTCGCCTGCGAAACTCGCTTCGCTCAGACAGCGCAGGCTCCGGACGCTTCGTCTTCGCCCTCCGCTTGACGCCCGTCCGCTTAGGCCTTTCTTAGAAAGCTCCGCTTTCTCTTGGGATTGCCGATACCGCCTGTTATATAAGTATAGCTATCAGTATCGGCATCCCCAAAGCACCATCCGCCTCTCTTTTGCCGTCTGCTTCAGCAGACGGTTTAAAGGATTTAGAGGCAAAGCCTCTTCCCATGTGGGTTTTAACCCCTTTAAATGCAATCGATAAAAGGGGTTAAAACCCACAGTGGAACCGGCAAAGCGGAACAATCACCTATCGTCTGCTGAAGCAGACGGCAAAAGAGAGGTTGCGCCACAAGGCTTACCTTCCTTAATGCAAGATCACAAAAAAACAGGCGGTATCGGCCATCCCTAAAGAGCCGTCAGGCTCTATTTCCGGCCTAAGCTGGTGAGCGTAAAGCGCAGAGACCGCAGTGAGCGCCCGGAGCGTCTGTTGTTTGAGCGAAGCGAGTTTCAGACGCGACAGCGAACGGAGGGAACGGAGTAGCGAGGCAGGTTCGGCCTTGATCTTTTGGTTACTTTTGGATCAAGCCAAAAGTAACGGATAAATCATTATTTTGCAGTTTAGTTTTTCTTATCTATTAGTGGTAAAGCAGCGGACTTATTGTATAATACCGATCTCTTGACAACAAAATACATTCTTTAATAATAGACGTAAAATCCGGCCTTTTTGCGGGCAAAAAGGGCTTCATCGCCTGAGGTGCGCAGTTTTTTGCCACAAAGACGGTCGTTATTGCCCTGAGGTGCGCAGTGTATATAGCATGACGACCGTCCTGATGGCGATGAAGACGGTCGTAAAGGAAACGAAGACGGTCGTCATGGCGGGAAAGCCCCGGAATTGATTTGAGATATAGGGGAAATGTCCCGACTTTTTTTATTACAGGCGATTCTCCGTGAGTTCAGGTTTTCCATAATATCCGTTCTTTCTCCTATCTGATTACAAAGAGACATCGTTTTTTCATTTTCCGCCAACGCCGTTTTTTTAATCGTTACCAATTCCAGCTAAAAGCCAGCAAAAAGTCAAATCAAATCGTTCCGGAATTTTACCCGAAATAGAATATAGATCAATCTGGGGTTATTGTAATCTATAGCCGCTGTGCCGACCAGAAACCGGTATACGGAATAAGCGACAAGCAGGAAGCCGTCCGTCCTCAGGTAGATGAACCCTTCCGCCTGCTGGCCGAAGCGATGAACGTCCGGGAGAGTCGTAGCAGCAAAAAGAAGGAAGGTGATGCAAATATCCTGATAATCTCTTTTTTTAGCCGGATGATAGCTGTTAATGGCTTTATAACTGTTTTCTTCGGAATATCCGATTTTTTCGGTCATAAGCGAAAATTATCTTTGCCGACGCAGAATTAAAGGAAAATAAACATATTACTAATTTAAAAACAAACAGCGTATGAAAACAAAGTTTACTTATTTATTGATGATCGTCATGACAATGGCGATGTCGTTGGCGTTTACTTCTTGCGGGGATGACGATGATGACAAGGTTATAGATGAAAGTACAATCACCGGTCTGTGGTATGATACTACCGACGATACTGTTTCATTCGATTTTAAGGCCGACGGAACAGGTGTATTTACAACTAATTCAGGGACACAGAACTTTAAATATACTTATTCTTCGTCCGAAAAAACATTGAAACTCTGGTATGTGGATTCTACAAAAGTGCAAAACTTCACTGTTCAGCGGACGGGTAATACGTTGATGTTGACACAGGGTTCAAGTGTTTATGTCTTGGAGAAAAAATAGACTTTTCCCTTATTATAATCGATAAATAGCTGTTACCGAAGGACGATCCGTTCTGAAGGAAACAGCTATTTTTAATTCGTATGAATATGAAAAAGCGAAAGTTTCCGGCTCGCAAAAGTTTGTTGTCCTTGATCTTTGTTTGGACCTGCATCGCAACTTATGCCGTTTCGGCCTATCCGGGATTGGTCAGGAGCCGTTGTGCCGATGGCACTTATGTGAATTTGCGGCTGAAAGGCGACGAATGTGGCAAGTGGGCGGTGACCGAAGACGGTTATACCCTTTTGCGTGACAGCCTGGGGGAATGGTGCTATGCCACTGTGAATCCGCAGGGAGAAACTTGCGTTTCCCGGTGGAGGATTTCGGCGGCACGTCCGGGAGAACTGACGGCCTTTTTACGGGGGACACCTAAACGGCTGCAGGTTCAAAAGAAATCCGACTTGTTGAAGTCGGCTCGGAATAGACCGGTGGAACCGCTTTCTCCTGTTGCCGGAGAATTGAAGGCGTTGGTCATATTGATGCAGTTTGAAGACTTGAAGTTCGAAAAATCTCAGGCGGATTTTAATGCGTTGTTCAACCAGGCGAACTACGGGGAAGATGGAGCGCGTGGAAGTGTGAAAGATTTTTATCGAGAGAATTCGTATGGAAAATTAAATCTGACTTGTGATGTTTTGGGACCGTACACAGCTTCCCGGAGTATGGGTTATTATGGTGGAAATGACAGATCCGATCAGGATGGACATCCTAAACAGTTGTTTCTGGAAGCATTGGATTTTGTTTCTTCTCAAATAAATCTTGCCGACTACGATACGGATCATGACGGATATATCAATAACATCCATATCATCTTTGCCGGCTATGGAGAGGAGGCCGGCGGACCGGCAGATGCGGTCTGGTCTCATGAAGCCCTTTTTGCGGAACCGTTGAAAATCGGCGACGTTAGGATTACGGGTTATTCTTGTGCTCCCGAATTGCGCGGAAACGAGGGGCATGGTATATCCCGGATCGGTGTCCATTGTCACGAAATGGGACATTCTTTCGGAGCTAAGGATTTTTATGATACGGATTATGAGACGAACGGTGAATATTCCGGGACGGGACAATGGGATCTGATGGCGTCAGGAAGTTGGAATGACGGCGGGATATCTCCAGCACATTTTAATCCCTATGTGAAAACGGGGTTCGGGTGGACCAACTGTGTAACTTTGGAAGGGGGGGAAGAAGAGGTCGTGTTGCCACCTTCCCTTGAAAGTGATAAAATATATCGAATAGAGACCGATACGGAAAACGATTATTTTTTGTTGGAGAATCGTCGGAAAATAGGATTCGATGAAGCTCTGCCTGGTGAAGGTCTCGTTATTTATCATGTTCTGCCTCAGATAACACAGCGTTCTGCCGATAATACCATAAATGCTGCATTTCCCCAGACTTGCTATCCTGTCTGTGCAGGTTCTGATTATGCTGTTCCGGAAATAAATCCGCTTTCTTACGGTGATGTGAACAGTCGTAGATGTCCTTTCCCTGGCGGGTCTGTTTCGAAAGACTTTACTGCGTGGACAGTGCCGGCTGCCCTTTCGTCTGGAGGTGGTTTTGCCGGTGTCGGTTTGAAAAATATCGAGCATGACGAGGAGGGTAATATTGTTTTTCGTGTTGTCGAGGAGAAATCTCCGGATGAGCAGACGATCGTTTTCTCGGAGGGTTTTGAAGGGAAAGAATTGGCATGGTCTGACGAACAGTTGCAAGGAGATTCTTTTTGGGAAATTCATAAACCGAGTTTGTTGACTCCTACAATGCCCGATGCAGCCGAGGGAATACAATATCTGATGATGAAAATGGAACGGAAGTTTATGCCTTTGGCTGTTGCACGTGTTGTATCTCCTGCCATTAAAAGTGGGGGAGAAGGGATGGCATTCCTGTCTTTTATGTATCAGAATCAATCCGTATTTTCAAAGCAAGGGACTTTTAAAGTTTTGTATAAGCAGTTCGGGCAAGCAGATTGGCAATGCCTGGCTACGCTTTCCGATGTCAGTAACAGTTGGAAACAGTATCGAATCGACCTGCCTGTCACCGGTGCTGATTTCCGGATTGCCTTCGAAGGTGAAATGGAGGCCGGCTTGCTCCTGATCGATGACGTGAAAGTCTATTCGGATGCGGCTACTTCTGCCTCTCCCGTACCGGTGAAGTCTGCTTCGCTGATTTGTTATGGGATGCAAGGGAAGGTCTGTGTGGAAAGCAACGAATCCGTCCGTTTCAGAATTTATGATCTGACTGGAAAAGTCGTTTATTCCGGTACTTTGTGGGAAGGTCTGAATACGATAAAGATGGACCCCGGAGTTTATATTGGCGTTAGTGAAAAGGCTGTGTCTAAGTTTTCTGTCTATTAGACCTGCTTTATTCGTCAGTTTTTCTTACCTTTGCCCCTCATTCAAAGAATAGAAAATAAAATAAATATACATACGAATTATGTTTGAGAATTTAAGCGAAAGGTTAGACAGATCGTTTAAACTGTTGAAAGGCGAAGGTAAGATCACGGAGATCAATGTGGCTGAAACATTGAAAGATGTGCGTAAAGCATTACTCGACGCCGACGTAAACTATAAAGTAGCCAAGAGTTTTACCGATACGGTAAAGACGAAAGCATTAGGACAGAACGTGCTTACATCCGTTAAGCCCAGCCAGTTGATGGTCAAGATCGTGCATGACGAGTTGGCTGAACTGATGGGAGGAACGGCAACCGATCTGGATCTGAAGGGTAGCCCGGCAATCATCCTGATGTCCGGTTTGCAAGGTTCCGGTAAAACGACTTTTTCGGGCAAGCTGGCGAATTTGCTGAAGACAAAGAAAAATAAAAAGCCGCTGTTGGCAGCCTGCGACGTGTATCGTCCGGCCGCTATCGAGCAGTTGCGCGTGGTCGGCGAACAGGTAGGAGTGCCTGTTTATATGGAACTCGAAAACAAGAATCCGGTGGAGATCGCGATGAACGCGATCCGCGAAGCACGTGCAAAAGGCAACGATGTCGTGATTGTCGATACCGCCGGTCGTCTGGCTATCGACGAGCAGATGATGAAAGAGATCGCCGCAATCAAGAGTGCTATCCAACCGGATGAAACCTTGTTCGTGGTCGACTCCATGACCGGACAGGATGCAGTCAACACGGCGAAGGAATTCAACGAACGTCTCGATTTTGACGGCGTGGTGTTGACCAAGTTGGACGGTGATACACGTGGTGGAGCCGCCCTTTCTATCCGTACGGTGGTCGACAAGCCGATCAAATTTGTCGGAACGGGCGAAAAGATGGATGCGCTGGATATCTTCCATCCCGAACGTATGGCAGACCGTATCCTCGGTATGGGTGATATCGTTTCGTTGGTGGAACGTGCGCAGGAACAGTATGATGAAGAAGAGGCCAAACGCTTGCAGAAGAAGATTGCCAAGAACCAGTTCGACTTCAACGACTTCATCTCGCAGATCCAGCAGATCAAGAAGATGGGTAACCTGAAAGAACTGGCCTCCATGATTCCGGGCGTAGGCAAGGCGTTGAAGGATGTGGATATCGACGACAATGCTTTCAAGAGCATCGAAGCGATCATCTATTCCATGACTCCCGAAGAACGTACGAATCCGGTTATCCTGAACGGTTCACGTCGCCAGCGTATCGCCAAAGGCAGCGGCACGACGATCCAGGAGGTGAACAAACTGATCAAGCAGTTCGACGAAACACGCAAGATGATGCGTATGCTGACAGCTGCCAAACCGGGAAGCAAAAAATTCCCTTCATTCAGAAGATAAACCCGAAAAGATAATAGAGTATGGAAGAACAACAATACAAGCTATTGGACGGAAAAGCCGTTTCGGCTCAGATGAAGCAGGAGATGGCGGAAGAAGTGGCCCGAATCAAGGCCGCCGGTGGTAAGATCCCTCATTTGGCTGCCATATTGGTCGGGCATGACGGGGGAAGTGAAACGTATGTCGCCAGTAAAGTGAAGACATGTAATGAGATCGGTTTCAAATCGTCTCTGATCCGTTATGAAGCCGATGTTACCGAAGAAGAACTTCTTCGCAAAGTGGACGAGTTGAACAACGATCCGGATGTGGACGGTTTCATCGTGCAGCTCCCGCTGCCGAAACATATCTCAGAACAGAAGATTATCGAAGCGATCGACTACCGCAAGGATGTGGACGGTTTCCATCCGATCAACGTCGGCCGTATGTCTATCGGCCTTCCTTGTTTCGTGTCGGCGACTCCGGCCGGTATTCTGGAACTGTTGAGACGTTACGAGATCCCGACTCGCGGTAAGCATTGCGTAGTGTTGGGCCGCAGCAATATCGTGGGCAAGCCGATGGCTACCCTGATGATGCAGAAAGCCTATCCGGGCGATTGCACGGTCACTGTTTGCCACAGCCGTTCCGGGAACCTGAAGGAAATGTGCCTGAGTGCCGATATCATTATTGTGGCGTTGGGTGTCCCCGAATTCCTGAAAGGCGATATGGTGAAAGAAGGTGCTGTAATCGTGGATGTGGGTACGACACGCGTGCCTGATGCGACCCGCAAAAGCGGCTTTAAGCTGACGGGCGATGTCAAGTTTGACGAGGTTGCTCCTAAATGTTCTTATATCACGCCGGTTCCGGGTGGTGTAGGTCCGATGACAATTATCTCTTTGATGCGCAATACGCTTTTGGCCGGAAAGAAAGAAATTTATAAATGAAAATCCTCCTCTCCGGGTTTTGTCTTTTGAGCTTTCTGCCTTTATCCGCTCAGGACTCGCTGACAATCTTGTTTGCCGGTGATGCCATGATGCACCAGAAGCAACTCGACAATACCCGGCGGGGAGATTCTTTTGATTTGGGCGGTTATTTTGCGGAAATCGAAAAAGAGGTGAAAGCCGCAGATATTGCTGTTGTGAACTTCGAAGTCCCGTTAGGAGGGGAGCCGTATAGTGGCTATCCGGCTTTCAGCGCCCCGGAGGATTTCGCTTTGGCTTTGCAAAAAGCAGGCTTCGACTTTTTCCTGTTAGCCAACAACCATTGTTTGGACAGACGGACTCGCGGACTTGTCCGCACCATCCAAACGCTGGATTCTCTCGGAATCCGTCATGCCGGAACCTTCCTCGACCCTGATCACCGTCACCGCACATACCCGATGTTGCTCCGTAAGAAGGATTTCCGTATCATCATGCTCAATTATACTTATGACACCAACGGTTTGAAAGTCGATACGCCCCGAATCGTCAATTATATCGACAAGGAGATAATGGAGGCCGATATCGTCGAAGCCAAGCTCTTTAATCCGGACTTTATCATTGCCAATATGCATTGGGGATTGGAATACGAACAGATGCCTTCCCGCAAACAGCGCGAACTGGCCGATTGGCTGATGCGGCAAGGTGTCGATCTGGTCATAGGCAGTCACCCTCATGTTGTCCAGCCGATGGAACTTCTCAGGGGGAAAGATGGGACTCCCGACCGCCTGGTCGTTTATTCATTGGGTAATTTTATATCGAACATGAGCCGCGAACATACCGACGGAGGTGTCATGGTGAAAGTCGTTTTAGGCCGGAAAGGTTTGCGCCGGTATATTGCTTCCGCACAATATTCGTTGATTTATTCCTCCCGGTATAAGAATAAACAGGGAAAAGAAGATATTCGGGTGGTTCCGGCGGCCTCTTGGCGGGAAAAGAATCAAAATTCCTCTTTTTCAGCCGATTCTGCATTAATTAAGTATGTAAATAAGACGCGTTTGTTTCTGAAAGGTAATAATAAAGAGGTCGAAGAGTATATTTTTGAATAAAAAAGTATTCAAATTATTTGCAGTTTAAAATAAAACCTCTATCTTTGCACCGTCTTAAAAGAGATACCACTCGATAAGATAAACATGGTGAGAATAGCTCAGTTGGTTAGAGCATCGGATTGTGGTTCCGAGGGTCGTGGGTTCGAGTCCCATTTTTCACCCATAAGGCTGTCTGTGAAGGCAGCCTTTTTTTTGTTTATCTTCCCTCAGGTTTCCGGTATGAGTCTCTTTTGAGTTTCGGTATGATTCCTGGCCTGCCTTAAAACAACAAAGGCTGTCAACCTTTCGATTGACAGCCTTTGGAGCGGAAGCGGGGGGATTCGAACCCCCGGTACCCTTACGAGTACGTCAGTTTAGCAAACTGGTGGTTTCAGCCACTCACCCACACTTCCATGAGTTTCGCGCTTCATTTCCTTGAATTGCGCTGCAAAGATATGCTTAAGTTTTTAAATATACAAAGCATTTGGCGTATTATTTTTAAAGAAAAAATACTTCTCCTTGCACATGGTTGGCAATCAGAGGATTTCAGTTCTGCAAAAGTGAGCGTTTTTTTCCTCCCGGTTGTAGTGGCTGGAATAAGTTAGAAAAGAGGTAGGGCATTCGGGAAAAAGATACTATTTTTGTGGCCGGTTCTGATATACAGCAGACTATAATATAATATGGAGAAAAAGAAGATGCGGAAGCGTACTCTCATAACCGGAATCCTCTCGTTTATCGTCCTCCTGTTGGCAGGTGCGGGATTCTGGGCATACCGTTTGATACTTGCACCTGATTTCGAGCCGCGCAAGACCGTATATGTTTATATTGACGAGAAGAAAGATTTTGGTGATCTTTGCCGCCAGTTGGTCGACTCTGCCGGTTGCCGGCGTATCGGGAGTTTCAGGCAGCTTGCCGGAATGCTGAAATATCCCGCCAACATGCGTACCGGACGTTATGCCGTGGAGCCGGGTATGAATAACCTGGCGTTGCTCAACAACCTGCGTCGGGGACATCAGGAGGCCACTCGGATCACCTTTAATAATATACGTTTCAAGCAGGACCTGGCCGAAAGGCTTGCCGGGCAATTGATGATCGGGGAGGACGATCTGCTCCCTCTGCTTGCTGATTCCGCCTACTGCGCATCGCTGGGCTTTACGACCGAGACGATCCTTGCGCTGTTTATTCCCAATACCTATGAGGTGTACTGGAATATTTCCGCCGAGAAGCTGATGCAGCGTATGCAGCGCGAATATAAGGCTTTCTGGAATGACACCCGCCTGGCAAAAGCAAAAGAAATCGGGATGACGCCCGTCGAAGTCTCCATTCTCGCCTCCATCGTCGAAGAAGAGACGGCTGCCGCAGACGAATATCCTATCGTGGCCGGTCTGTATCTCAACCGCCTGCAACGCGGCATTCCCCTTCAGGCGGATCCGACCGTGAAGTTTGCCGTGGGCGATTTCTCCCTCCAGCGCATCCTGTTCGAACATCTGGAGATCGATTCTCCCTACAATACCTACAAACATGCCGGACTTCCTCCCGGGCCGCTCCGTATTCCGACTATCAGGGGGCTGGATGCCGTCTTGGACCACATGAAGCATAACTACCTTTATATGTGTGCGAAGGAAGATTTTTCCGGACGGCACAACTTTGCCGCAACTCTTGCCGAGCATAATCGCAATGCCAATCGTTACCGGGCGGAACTGAACAGACGGAAGATCCGGTAAGCAATGCGGAAACAGTTTCACCTTATGAAACTTTGGTTCCATACTTGTGAAACTTTAGTTCCATACTTGTGAAACTTTAGTTCCATGCCTATGAAACTAAAATCCGATGCAGGTTGGTTGTTGCGGGTATAGGTAAAAGTCTTATCTTTGTGGAGAGATAACACAAAAAATCAGTTAAAACAAAATAAACATTACATGGAAAAACATCTATTTTTAGGGGATGAAGCCGTGGCACAAGCTGCTATCGATGCAGGTATGTCCGGTGTTTATGCCTATCCGGGAACCCCTTCGACCGAGATAACCGAATTCATACAGGGTTCGGCAGTCGCAAAGGAAAGGGGCATTCACTGCCGTTGGAGCACGAATGAAAAAACTGCAATGGAAGCAGCGTTGGGTATGAGCTACGCAGGCAAGCGGGCTCTTTGCTGCATGAAGCATGTGGGGCTGAACGTTGCCGCCGACTGTTTCATGAATGCTGCCATGAGCGGCATCAATGGCGGTATGATCATCATTACTGCCGATGATCCTTCGATGCACTCTTCCCAGAATGAACAAGACAACCGTATGTATGGCAACTTTGCCATGATCCCGATGCTTGAGCCGTCCAGCCAGCAGGAGGCATACGACATGGTATATGACGGGTTCGGATTATCCGAAAAACTGGGTTATCCCGTCCTGGTACGCATCACCACCCGTATGGCTCACTCCCGTGCTGGTGTGGTCAGACGCGAACAGAAGGTGGAAAACGAAATGCATACGCCCGAAGACGGACGTCAGCGTTTCATCCTTCTTCCGGCGCTTGCCCGCAAACGCTTCAAGACGTTGATCGCGGCGCAGGACACATTTACCGCTTCTTCCGAAGCCTCACCTTATAATACCTATTTCGACGGACCGAACAAGGATCTCGGCATCATCACGACCGGTATTGCGTTCAACTATCTTTCGGAGAACTATCCCGACGGTTTCGAACATCCGGTATTGAAGATCAGCCAGTACCCGCTGCCCCGCAAGATGATCGAAAAGATCGTCAGCGAATGCAAGGAAATTCTCGTTCTCGAAGAGGGCTATCCGGTGGTCGAGGAGCAACTGAAAGGTTTCCTCAGTATCGGTATCCGGGTGCACGGCCGTCTTGACGGAACGTTGCAACGTGATGGCGAGCTGACTCCCGATGCTGTCGGAAAGGCACTGGGCAAGCAGATTGCGAGCTACTATGCCACTCCGGAAGTTGTCGAACAACGTCCGCCTGCATTGTGCCAGGGTTGCGGACACCGCGATATGTACGAAGCGCTGAATGAAGTGCTGGCCGGGTACGAAGGCGCCAAAGTGTTCGGAGATATCGGTTGCTATACGTTGGGCGCTTTGCCTCCTTTCCGGGCGATCGACACTTGTATCGACATGGGGGCCTCTATCACGATGGCCAAAGGTGCTTCCGATGCGGGTGTTTACCCGGCTGTGTCGGTCATCGGCGACTCGACATTCACGCATTCCGGCATGACCGGCTTGCTCGATTGCGTCAATGAAAACACGAATATCACGATCGTTATTTCAGATAACGAGACAACGGCCATGACCGGCGGACAGGATTCTGCGGGAACAGGCCGCCTCGAATCGATCTGTGCCGGTATCGGTGTCGATCCGGCCCATATCCGCGTCATGGTTCCTCTGAAGAAGAACTACGACGAGATGAAAGCGATCATCCGCGAAGAGATCGAATATAAAGGCGTATCCGTCCTGATCCCCAGACGCGAATGTATCCAGACATTAACAAGAAAGAAAAAAGCAAGCAAGAAATGAAAGCAGACATCATATTATCCGGTGTGGGAGGACAGGGAATCCTCTCCATCGCTGCCGTTATCGGAGAAGCCGCATTAAAAGAAGGTTTGTACATGAAGCAAGCCGAAGTTCACGGAATGAGCCAGCGTGGGGGTGACGTGCAGTCAAACCTCCGCCTGTCCGACCAACCGATTGCGTCCGACCTGATCCCGCTGGGGCAGGCTGACCTTATCATCTCGCTCGAACCGATGGAAGCGCTCCGCTACCTGCCGTATCTGAAGAAGGACGGGTGGCTGGTGACCAATTCGCAGCCGTTCATCAATATCCCCAACTACCCGGAGGTGGAAAAAGTGAACGAAGAACTGGGGAAACTGCCGCACAAGGTCGTGCTGGATGTGGAAGCTATCGCCAAAGAGGCGGGTTCCGTACGTGCGGCCAACATCGTGATGTTGGGAGCTGCCGCCCCCTTCATAGGTATCGAATATGATAAGATCGCCGATGGTATCCGCCGCATCTTCGGACGCAAAGGCGAAGAAATCGTGGAAATGAATCTCAAGGCTTTGAAAGCCGGCTACGATCTGGCGCAAAGCATGCAAAAATAATATAAAATGAAAAAGTATGTATTCCTTGCCTTTTTTGCTCTTCTTGCCCTTGTTGTGAAGGCGCAGGATGAGAGTGGCGACCTTGTAAAAGTAGGGCAACAGATGCCGGCTTTTACGATTGTCAACGACAATGGTACGCAGATGCCTTCTTCTTCCTTGAAGGGGAAAGTGATCTTGGTGAATTTTTTTGCTACCTGGTGTCCTCCCTGCCAGAAGGAACTTGCCGAGGTGCAAAAGACACTTTGGCCGAAGTTCAAGGACAACAAGGATTTCGCCCTGTTGGTGATCGGACGCGAGCATACGGACGCCGAATTGCAGAAGTATAACGAAAAGAAAGGTTTTACCTTTCCCCTCTATCCGGATAAGAACCGGGCTGTCTATGGCGCTTTTGCCAAGAACCTGATCCCGCGCAGCTATCTGGTTGACAAGACTGGCAAAGTGGTATATGCCACTAAAGGCTATAGCGACGAGGAATTTGCCGAACTGATGGAAAAGATTGAAGCAGCTTTAAAATAAGGAATATGGAATATAAGAATGTACATATCATTTATTTTTCCCCGACGCATACTTCAGCCAAGACTGCCTATGCGATTGCGGAAGGACTGAATGGCGATGTCCTGCTGGAGTCGGACATTACTTACGACGCACCGGCGGAAGGACTTGAGATCCATGACGATGAACTGACCATCGTGGCCGCCCCCGTCTATGGCGGGCGTGTAGCCGAGACGGCGATGGAGCGCCTCCGTGCTTTCCATGCCCACCAGGCTCCGGTCGTTCCGGTTGTGGTCTATGGTAACCGTGATTACGAGGATGCGCTGAAGGAATTGTCCGATACGTTAGTCGATGCCGGCTTTGTCCCTGTTTCGGCAGGCGCTTTCATCGGGGAGCACTCTTTCAGCCGTAAGGATATGCCGATCGCCGCCGGGCGTCCCGACGATGCCGACCATGAAGCTGCCGTCAGCTTCGGACGTGCCATCAAGGAGAAGCTCGAAAAGGTGGACGGACTTTCCTGTCTGAAGCCGTTGGAGATGAAAGGAAATTTCCCTTACAAGGTGAAAGGGCCTTCCATGCCGCAGGCTCCTGTGACGGATGAGGACTTGTGTACGCAATGCGAATATTGCATCGACGTGTGCCCCGTATCGGCTATTTCGATTGTCGACGATCGCATGTTCAGTGATCCGGCGACTTGTATCAAGTGCTGTGCTTGCGTGAAGGAATGTCCCGAAGGCGCCCGTACGTTCGATACTCCTTATACGGCGATGCTGCATAAGAACTTTAGTGCCCGCCGCGAACCGGAGTTGTTTATTTGATTTTCTAAAATATCTGCTTATAGCCGATTCCCCGGAGATTCAGAATCTGGACCGTGGGATCGGCTTTTGCCTCTATCCTTATTTGTTTAATATCTAATACCAATGTATCGAATGAAGACACGTGTACTGATTTTTCTTTCTCTGCTTTGCAGTCTGTCGCTTGGCGCCCAGATCCGTTTGGAAGGTTACCGGCAGGCCGACATCAATCCCGAACTCCTTGCCGGACGCTGGAAAGCGCATTGGATTTCCGTGCCAGGAGAGCCTGCCAATGTGTATGGCGTCTACCACATGCGTAAGACGTTCGAACTGGGCGAAGTCCCATCCCGCTTTATCGTCCATGTGACGGCAGACAACCGTTACAAGCTCTACCTGAACGGTCGTTTCGTCTCGCTTGGGCCGGCGCGCGGGGATATCTATAACTGGAATTTTGAAACGGTCGATCTGGCTCCTTACCTGAAAAAGGGGAAAAATGTGCTGGCGGCTGTGGTCTGGAATTACGCCGAACAGAAGCCGGTTGCACAGATCAGTTTTAACCAGACCGGATTTCTCCTGCAAGGGAATACGGATGTCGAGGCTGTGGTCAATACGGATGCTTCCTGGCTGTGCATGAAGAACGAAGCCTACGCTCCCTGGCATAAGCCTGTCCTGGGTTATTATGTGGCGGGGCCTGGTGAACTTCTCTCTGCATCGAAATATCCCTGGGGATGGGAACAGCCTGCTTACGACGACAGCAAGTGGCTGCCTGCCCGTGCAGGTATCGAGGGAGGAGCGAAGGGGGCGCGTGATTATCCCGGACGCCTGCTTGTGCCTTGTCCGATTCCTCCGATGGACTTGCAACCCGAACGTTTTGAGGCTGTGCGTATCTCAGAAGGTGTGAAGGCGCCTGCCGGATTCCTGAAAACTAAAACTTCATTGACGGTTCCTGCGAATAGCAAGGTGCATCTCCTGCTTGACAATGGCAAGCTGACAACGGGCTATCTCTCCCTTTTGTTCAGCCGCGGCAAGGATACTGAAATTGCGATTGCCTATGCCGAAGCTCTTTATGAAGGCAAGGAGCAGGGTACGACTAAATCTTATTCGCTCCCGGCAAAGGGAAACCGTGATGAGGTGAAGGGTAAAAGATTCATAGGATATGAAGACAAAGTAATTGCTGACGGGGGCGAGGGGCGCGATTTTACCACTCTTTGGTGGCGTACGTGGCGGTATGTGGATCTGACGATCTCGACCGCTGACGAACCGCTTGTGCTGGAAGATGTCTATGGTACGTTCTCCGCTTATCCTTTCCGAAGCGAGATTGCTTTTTCAGCACCCGGACACGACGAGTTGAACAAGATGCTTGAGATAGGCTGGCATACGGCACGCCTCTGTGCGAACGAGACTTATATGGATTGTCCTTATTACGAGCAGTTGCAGTATTTCGGTGATACCCGTATCCAGGCGATGATTACCTTATATAATACGCATGATGCTTATATGGTGAAGAATGCAATCGAGCAGGGACGGCAGTCGGTCGTGGCAGACGGAATTACGATGAGCCGCTATCCGTCGAGCCTGCACCAGTTCATTTCTTCCTTCTCGCTTTGGTGGATTTGTATGGGGCATGACTACTGGATGTACCGTGGGGATGAGGCTTATATGAAGACTTTGCTGCCTGCTTATCGTGGGGTGCTTTCTTGGTACGAGCAGTGGTTGAAGCCGGATCATAGCCTGGGGTATGTGCCGCATTGGTTCTTTGCCGACTGGGCTGCCGGTTTTCAGTCGGGCGAACCTGTGCGTGAAAAGGAGGGCAATTCTGCTTTTCAGGACTTGATGTATATCCTGACGCTCGAATCGGCTGCCGGCATGGAACGGGCTTTCGGCATCCCGTCGATGGCGGATCATTATACGCAGATCGCTTCTGCAATCCGGGGAACGATCCGGGCGAAATACTGGGATGCTGCCCGCGGATTGTTTGCCGATACTTACGATCACCGCAGTTTCTCGCAACATGTCAATTCGTTGGCTATACTGGCAGGTATCGTGACGGGCGAGGAGGCCATGGGGGTGATGGAGCGTACGTTGAACGATCCGTCGCTGATACAGGCGACAATCTATTTCCGTTACTATGTGCATCAGGCGTTGAAGGCTGCCGGTATGGGCGACCGCCTGCTCGACAATCTGCAGATTTGGCGGGACCAGATGGCACTGGGGCTGACGACTTGGGCGGAAATGCCCGAACCGACCCGTTCCGATTGTCATGCCTGGGGAGCCAGCCCTAACATCGAGTTTTTCCGTATCTTATTAGGTATAGACAGCAATGCACCGGGCTTCAAGTCTGTCCGCATCGCTCCGTCACTGGGTGGCCTGAAAGAGATATCAGGTACGATGCCGCACCCGGCAGGTAGCGTGACTGCTTCCTATAAACTCGATAAGAAGGGCAAACTGACGGCACGTCTTGTATTGCCGGCTGGTACGGACGGTGTATTCGTTTGGAAAGGAAAAGAATACCAACTCAAATCCGGTGAACAGGTCTTGACGGTAGAATAGGTTATCGGGTATCTCTCTTATTGTATAAAACGATCCCGAAAACTGTAAAAATTCTCGGATCAAGTGTCTGATCCCCCAAAACAGCCCCTATTTTCTTGTCTGTTATTTTAAAAAATGTCGTTTTACTTCTCGTACATGCGTACCATATAATATCATTTCTTGTCCGTCAAAAAAAGGCAAAAAAAGAGTCTAAAATATTTGGATGTAATAAATAAAACCTCTACTTTTGCACCCGCATTCGAGAGAGAACGGCATTAGCGTCAACATGATGAAAGGGGGGTAGCCCGGTGATAGTAGG
>NZ_JACOOJ010000061.1 GCF_014287585.1 Parabacteroides hominis
AGAACGAAAATGGCAATTATTACTTATACAACTCGGAAAATTGCGGCATAGAAAAATACTATATCGGGAAAAGGAGGAAACGATATAAAAAGAGGATGTGTCGGTTTTGACACACCCTCTTTTCTGTGGTGCCACCAGTAACCGAAAATCGGTTTATATAGCACTATTTCTCAATAAGTTATATCTTTATTACGATGTTAGTCCCTTGAATAAGGTTTTCACAACTTTGCACCGTTCAACACAAGTTTGTGTCTTAGGTTCGATTTCTGCGTGCAAAGGTAGATATTTATTTGGAATTATCAATATTTCCAAGAACTTTTTTTTGTATTTACTACTAAGAGTCTGTTTGAATTTTGTTCAGCATTCTTTTAGGAGTTGTTTTGAGGATTTTTCTCTGTATCATTAAGAAGAATTGCAGGCTATGTGACGGAAGGTTTTCAATATCCATGAAGTATATAGAAAGAACTTTAGTCGAAATGTCAGGTATCAATTTTCCCAATAGATTGAATCGTAAAGGAGTATTTTTGTCGAGCAATATGTATAACTACATAAACCCCACTGGTTTCGAAACGTGCAGCTACATTACAAATAGGGTAAATTTCAATAATGGATTGTTTTGATGAAAAAAACTCTTCAATATTAGACTTACTGACATAGGGCTGTCATAGAAGACGCTATCTTTGTATCAAAAAGTATTCAACTTAATATTATAGAATATGAAAAGATTATTTTTATGCTCATCATTTGCTGATGTTGCTAATCTATTTGTCGATTGTGCCAAAGAAGATTTGCAAGGGAAAATTATAGCTTTTATACCAACTGCAAGCCTTACAGAACCAATACGATTCTATGTAAAAAAGGGGAAAAAGGCTTTAGAAGAAGCAGGAATGATTGTTGAAGAAGTCGAGATTACCCAACTGCCCAAAGAGGAAATATCTTCTATATTGCATAAATGCGATTATATCTACATAACAGGTGGAAATACATTTTTCCTTTTGCAAGAGTTAAAAAGAAAAGGTGTTGATAAAATTATATCTAAACAAGTGAAATTGGGTAAACTGTATATTGGGGAATCTGCCGGAGCAATAATAGCCTCTCCCGATGCAGAATATATGAGAAGTGTGAATTTTGATCCAATAGAAAAGGCTCCTGAATTGAAAGACTGTACTTCTTTAGATTTGGTCGATTTTTATACGATTCCCCATTATGGAAATTTTCCATTCAAGAAAAAAGGTGAAAAGATAGTTCAACTATATAATGAGAAGTTGCAGCTTATTCCTATAAGTAATAAACAAGCTGTTATTATTGAAGATTCAAATATTCAAATTAAAGATGCAAAATGAATAGAATAGACCGTATTTCTGCTATATTGATTCAGTTACAATCGCACTCGTTAGTGAAAGCACAGCAAATTTCAGAACGTTTTAATATAAGCATTCGTACTGTATATCGAGATATAAGAACATTGGAAGAGGCAGGCATTCCTATCATAGGAAATCCCGGTATTGGTTATTCACTTGCAGAAGGATTCAAATTATCTCCTCTAATGTTTACTCAAAAAGAGGCTTTGTCCTTTTTGATTGCAGAGAAATTAGTACATGAACTAACTGATTCAAATAGCAACGAACATTATAAGTCTGGAATAGAAAAGATTAGGTCTGTCATGCGTTTTGCAGACAAAAATATGTTAGAAACAATGGAAAAGTGCATGTCTGTATTGGATACTTATAAATCATCTACCTATAAACCTGATATTCTTTTACTTATTTTACAAAGTATATACCAAAAAAGAATTATTGAAATATCTTATTTGGGAAGTAATGCGTTAAGTGTTTCAGAACGAAAGATTGAAGCTGTTGGAATTTTCTTTTCGAGAACTAACTGGTATCTAATAGGCTTTTATCTTCCCAAAGAAATCTATCTTACATTTCGGATAGATAGAATTCAAAAAATGCACATTCTTAATGAATTACAATCACGGGAACATCCTCCTTTGGAAAAATTCATACGCGAGTTTTATGATAAAGAAAAATTACATGAAATCGTTATAAGAATAGAAAAGAATAAAACCTCCATAATGAATGATGATAAATATTATTACGGATTAACATCTGAGAAAGAGATAGGGGATATGTTTGAGCTTCATTTTCTAACATTTTCAATCAGTAAGTTTGCACATTGGTATCTGTCTTTTGCAGATAGTGCAACTATAATAAGACCAGATTCTTTAAAATATGAAGTTAAAAATATTATCAATAACATTTCTATTTGATTGCTGTCAAATAGTATTTTTAATCGACTAAATGAAAAAAATATTCGACCAAAGATTTTTCCGCTTATTGTCGGAATGCTCACAACGTAAAGTGTCTGCATCTGAATTTGCAGAAGCTATCGAAGAATTGGCGACCCATGTAGCCGATTTCAGTATTACAGAACAAGATTATAGCATTTTACTCCGCTATTTCTCTTTTGGTTTGTATCGTCTTAAATCATACCGTGTATGGTTTGAGCAGGAAAAAAATATCCTATTTGTATCTAATTGATGAAGCGATAGGGCTATTGAATACCGAAATACGCCTAATCGAATGGCGTATCAAGTACCCGGAACAGTTGCAGCAACGCACCAACAAACAAGCCCTTTCCCCTCTCTATCTCGCTGACAGAACCACTCTTATCAATATCATGGAAATAGTTAGCGGGTTGTTCCTTTCCCAAAAGATTGTGTATCAAAATGGCAAGCCTGTTTATTTAGTGGACTTGACGAAAGCCTTTGAATGGCTTTTCAATATCAAGATAGGTGACTGTTACCAAAAGCATGAGGACGTGATAAAACGAAAGCCGGGCAAGCTGACAGAGTTTCTTAATGGACTGGCAGAGCTTATTCGCAAGGAACATGAAAAGAAAGGGTACAGATAACCAGCTGTTTATGACTTATTTATAGGGGATTCCATTAGTCCCCCTATAATTTCTTTGCACCTGTTTTCTGAACTTTGCTTCATCAATCGATTGACAGACCATAATGTATAATCAGAAAAATGAAGCAATCATGTATATAGAGAATGACGATTTCAGCGTATGGATGCAGAAGCTGTACGCCAAACTGGAAGAACTCTGCAAGGATGTACGGGTACTGCGCAATGCCGACAGGGTGCTGCCCGAAGATGACAACCTGCTGGATAATCAGGATTTGTGCCTGTTGTTCAAAGTAAGTATCAAGACCCTGCAACGCTACCGGGCTATCGGTGCGCTGCCGTACTTCACAATCAGCGGAAAAGTGTACTACAAGGCTTCCGATGTCCGGGAGTTCATTAAGGAGCGGTTCAGCGTCACCACGCTACGCCAGTTCGAGAAAGAACACTGCACGAAGAAAAAGAAGTGAATTAAAAAGCCGGGGCGGTTCTGCTCCGGCTTTGCTTTTGTTTTATGGCTTGCCTAATTTGTCGGCTTTCTCCCTTAGCTGCTCGGCTTGTTCGTTCAACAGCCTTGCCCGTTCCAACGTTTCCGCCTGTTTCCTGCTGCGGTATTCAAAGCCTTTCACCGAATCGGTCAGGCTTCGGATGAAAGCGTTGTCCCGTTCCCTGTTGAACTTCGTTTCCAGCAAATCAAGGCTGCTGCCGTCTGCCTTTCCTTTCATCAGGATATAGCGGTATTTTATATCATTGTCCTGTAACCACTGCATTTTTTGTATAAAACGTACATTCAACACAAGCGACACAAGACAAATGATTATCCCTGCTGAAAGAAGAAAGAACTTGGGTTTCAGGCAGGGAGTTACCCGGTATATCAGTTTTTCATGCCATGAAACGGGCGTTGTTTCCCCGGTCGGTGTATCATCAGCCGGGAACAACACCTTTAACCGCTCCTTGAAATATCGGTGCGAGGTCACGATAAGCCCCTTTATATCTTCAAGGTCTTGTTTTTGATTCTCGGACTGCCCTTTTCCGATACTGCCGATTTGGTTTAGAATCTCCTGCACCATGTTTTCAGTAATGCCGGATTTACTTTGCATTTCCGAAATGCGCTGTTCGATAACGTCCAGCCTGTTAATCGTTTCCTCCCGGCTGGCTGGCATTACCTGCTTCTCCTGCCGTTCTTTCAGTTCCGTAACCATGGAGAGAAGCCCCTCCAAAATTAAATTATCTTCCATGTCCCTATAATTTTAAGTGTCGTTTCTTTTTTCTCTTTTTCCTTTCACCGGGATTGTCGGGTGTTTCATCAGCCGGAGAGGACGGGGCGGAGAATAGACCGCCCAAGCCTGCCAGTAACGGACTGTCTGCTTTAAACGGTGTCCGTGTCGGTTCTTGAACAGGGACGGAAACCGTCTGTCGGTTGCTTCCGGCAGTGTTCAGTTCCGCATCCCCGAAACATTTATCCAGCTTGGAGAAACTGAAACTGCGGTCTATCTCCGAACCCTTGAACGTGTATTCACCTTTGGAAAAAGATATGCCCTGCACTTCGCCAGTCTGTCCCCTGTACTTGAAATGAATCCCGATACCCTTTTCTGCCAGTCGGGTTTGTAACTGCTGCCAGTTCCTTGATTTCCCGATTTCATCCTTTACGGCATTGTAAATCTCGTATTTGGATTTGTCCGGTTCTCTCAAACGGTGCTGCTTTACATGCTCCTTGCCTTTAGCGAAGTAAAGCCCGTGTTTGGCTTTCAGCTTCTTGCATACCTGCTCGTTGCGGTACATGTCGTTCCTGTCCGAAATGGTCTTGCCGTTGTTGTCTATACGGTTGAACACGATATGCACGTGCGGATGTTCCCGGTCTTGGTGGCGCACGATGATGTACTGCGTATCGGTGATTCTCATTTCACGCATATACTCCTGCGCAAGCTGTATCATTTTCCCGTCTGTCAGCTTGGGTGCGTCCACTGGGGAATAGCTTAGCGCAATATGTCCGACAGGCTTTTTCAGGTCGGGGTTCATCCCGGCTTGCAGTATGAAACTGCGTATGATGTCCCGGTTGCTTTCGGCTAACACTCCCTCCGCATGAAGTAAGGTAGCCTGTTCCTTGCCGAGTACATAGTTCACGCAGCCTTTAAATCCGCTTCCCTTTTTTATTTTTCCAATCATCCGACAGTTGGTTTATGATTTCAACAATCCTGTTTTTGAGTTTCACCAGTTCCACCGCTACCAGTGCGAACCCTCCGGCATTCGCCCGGTGCGCCAGCTGGTTGATGTTGTTGGCTTCCCCTGCCAGCTTGCGGATAGTGTCCGCATCCTGCCTGTTCAGTCGGGGCGTCACCTCTGCCGAAACGACAGCCTGCCGGACGTACTCGCTGACACGCAGCCCGGCTTCGGTGGCTCGCTTCCTGATTGCGTAGAACTGTAACTCGGTCAGTTTCGTGCTGACTACCCGGTTCTGCTTGTCTATCCGGCTTTTTGCCGGGCGACCTCCCGGTTTGTTCCTTATCCCTGTCATACGTTTTTGCTTTTAGGTGGTATCTTAAAAATTGCGACCAATGGGAGAAATTTTCTTTGCGTTTAGCAAAGCAAGGTGTTTCGGTAGACCGAAACATAACCTTGCTCTCCCTAATCACACAGCCTGCCGTCTGTTCATGCCGCCAGTCTTGCAGGTCACATCCTTAGCCCTCTCTTTCTTTTTTCACCCGGATTTTGTCTGTTATCCTGCTCCGGCTGGGGCTTGTCGGTAACTGTCAAGTCTTGGGATTGTTTCACTTTAAGGCTACGCAAATAGTCGTTCAGGTCATTGTGACCGCTGTACAGGTGTGATACGTCACGTACACGCCATTTGTATTCCTGCCTTATGGCTTCAACCGCTTTCCTCCCGGCTTCGTCATTGTCAAGCATACAATGTATATGCCCGTAATCAGCCAACGGATATAAGGCTTTATCCGTGTTGGCGGTGGAGTTTAGAATAACGTAGTCCTGCCAGTCGGTGCAGGGTATATCCGGACTTTTCTGTTGCCGGATAGTGAGGAATGAGAGGAAATCCAAAAAGCCCTCGAACACGAAACAGGTATCTCTCGGCTCTCCCTGCTGCCGTATATGGGTGATGTCTTTCGATGTGCTGCCCTTGAAACGGGGATTGCGAAGCTCGTAACCTCCTGAATCATTCCTAAACGCCAGCGCAAAATAAGGCTTGCCACCGATGCGGTAATACATTTCCTGCACGTAAGGGGATGCCGTTCCGGGAGAAATCCCCCTTTCCTGCAAATAGCGTATGAGTGCCGGATTCTGTAACGGCTGTATTCTGTGTATCTCTATCGGGCTGGCTGCTTGCCTTTTCGTCTCCCTTTCGGGCAGTTCTTTCCCGTGAAAGGAAAAAGAGGCGGTGTCGCCCTGTTCCAGTCGGCAGATAGCACCGTAGGCGTTGCACTGGTGTTGCTTCATTACAAGGTCGATGAGCGTCCCGCCCTCACCAGTTCCGTAGTCACACCATAGATTGGCGTTATAATCCACCTTGAAACTTGGCGTGTTGTCCTCCCGTAAGGGGCTGCGGTACATCCCGTAGCTTCCCTTTTCCTTGGCTGGCTGGATTCCCAAAGAGTTCAGGTAATCTTTGATACTGATATTGTTGGCTTCCTTGTAGGTCATAATTTTTATTTTTTGATATTCATTGATAAATTGCAGTAGCACAGTAAGAAGTCAGTAAGAAGAAAAGTCACCATGTTTCTGCGCATAATTCTTTTTTTTTCAGTGGATTATCTCTTATGCAGTAAGATAAGTAAGTTATTTCTTCAAAAGGAAATAGAAATACAGCCTTATATTCCTGCTTGCTCTTTTCTTGTTTTTCTTTTTTCCGGTTTTCCAAAAAGTTTTGGATTTTATCTTACTGCTTATTGTGTATTGTATAATAGGCTGATTTTTAACAGTTTGAGTGATTATGTGATACTTTTGCAGTAATTACTGCACGGCTACCTATCCGTAATCGTCATTTGTATAGGATGCAGGAATAGGCTTTATTCTGTACCCATATACCGAATAATTCTGTTTGTTGATACGTTTCTGCACTCGTTTGAACCCGGCTTTGCGCAACGCTTCCCCCAGCCGTTTTTCAGATAGCTGCATGGCGCATATATCCCGTAAACGTGTCAGTATTTGTGCCGTTGTCATAAAGAACAAGGGTTCTTCCTCCTCTGTCGGCTTCTCAAAATATTGTGTCAGCATTTCAAACTCGACCGTCTGCACCTCAAATCCTGCATTTGCTAAATGCAATTCTCTAATCTCCATATCATTGAACCAGTAGCGCACGCCCTGACGGTACAGGTACATGATTTCGGAATAGACGTTATCCATGTGAATACTTTCTGCCGTGGGCTTGTCTATGTGCAGTACCTCGAACGGCAAAAAACGCCTGCTGCCTGTCGGGTCGGTCAGGAACTCGTTGCCGTTCACCGAAGCCATGAAGCTGGCGAGGTGGGGGTATTCCTCTATGTAAACATCATACGGTCTGCGGTATTTCACTGCCGGGGTGGTGATAAGGTTCTTCAAGGCGTTCTCGTTCTGCTTGTTGAGTTCCTTTAGCTGGTCGTCAATGTTGATGAACAGGTATTCGGCTATCAGTGTCAGGATGTCTTTGCCCTGCGGGTCTATCTTTCCGGTGAACAGGTAGTTCTTAAGCGGTGTCGGGCAAAGGTTGTCCAGCCACCACGATTTGAACTGTCCCTGCTTGTCCCCGGTTAGCACTAGACAGGTATGATTCTGACACCCCGTGTCGTTCATTGCGTTGGCTACCACACCGATAAGCCATTTCGTGAAATATTCCTCCCATTTGCCGGGATTGGCTACCTGTACCGTGTTCAGAAGCCTGCCGATATGCCCATGTTCGGCAGGATTGAGAAGCGGCAGGGCGTTAAAGTATTCCCGTATGGGATGTACCTTTCTTGCGAAGTCGCTTTCCAGTATGGTACGGATGTTCTCGGCAGAGGTGACAATACCAGCGGTTGCGTCCAGCCTGCGCCTGAACGAGTTCAGGACAAATTTCGTAACGGGCTGGTACAAGTCCGAAGAACCCGCAGCCCGGTATTCCGTCCGGCTCTTTACGGTGTTGAACCGGAAATCGTACAGGACGTTCAACAGGCTTTCGATGCGCTCGTTCTTCGACTGCCAGCCCTCGATATGCCGTGTTTCATCACCTCTTTTCTTTTTCATCGAGAAGTCTGTTAGAAGCCGGGACATACTGCTGCTGCATCCACTTTTTGAGTTCCTCCATGTCGAAACGCAGGGTACGCCCACGCTTGACGCAGGGTATCAGTCCCTTGCTGGCTAAATGATACAGGTAATTGACCGAATACCCGGTTATGCCGCTGGCAACGGATATTTTGACTAACACAGGCTCTTTTCCGTCCTGCCGTTCTTCGGGCTGTGCGCCCATGACCGGGGCAATCATCTTTTCGATGTTCTCCAGCCGTTTGAAAATTTCTTCGAAAGGATTATTCATAGGTGCTTGTTTTTTGAATTAGCACCACAAATAAAATAAGAAAAATCGGTAAAAAACAAAGCGTCAGCCGTTTGGAATCGCTTTGCTGCGCTCTGCACCAAATTAATGTCGGTAAATAGAAAACGGCTTTGTGTTCATTACCTTACTTATTTAGTAAGTGGGGGAAACCGGGGTTTCTGTTCTCTTATTGTTTCTTTCCTGCTCGTTTGGGTTGGTGGTGGACATTTTTGGACACGCAAGGTCATTTGCGGACAGAAAGAAACAACCTGTCATTCAGTCTTATATATTTGCACCAGTGAAGAAAAACGGAGTATTGATAATAATAAATATATCGGTTATGGAAATAGTGACGATTGAAAAGAGAACCTTTGAACTTTGGAAACAGAGGTTTGAAAATTTTGTGGGGCGTGTGGATGCGCTCTGTGTGCCTTTACGCAGGAAGCGTGACAAGTGGCTGGATAACTGCGAGACCTGCCGTTTGCTGAATGTTTCAGCCCGGACGATGCAGACCTACCGTGATACGGGGAAACTGCCTTATTCGCAGATTAACAATAAGATTTACTATAAGGCTTCGGACGTGGAAACATTTCTGCTTAGCCAAGTAAGGGACAATTCTAAAAAGTAGGCGTATGGATTTGATAACGAAAGATTCCGAAACCACGCTGGTACTGTTTTCCTCCCTTGACAGGGTGCTGGAACACGTGGAGTACGTGGTAATGAACTATCGCCCGGTATTGAACGGTGAACACTACTTGACAGGCGAGGAAGTGTGCGAGCGGCTTTGCATCAGCAAACGGACGTTGCAGGATTACAGGGACACGGGACTGCTGGGATATGTGCAGCTTCCGGGAAAAATCATCTACCGGGAAAGCGAGATTTTAGACCTGCTGGAAAGGTATTACAGAAAATGAAATCTTGAAAACGTGAAATCTTGTTTTCTGTATTTATTGATTTATTGTTTGATTAATTAAAAGCCAGCAATCATGGTTTCTTGAAAACTGTGTTGCTGGCTTCTTCATGTTTATGCGGATAGTCTTTTCAATATCTTGTTAATTTTGAATTTTTATGAATGCTTTCCCATTTTGATTCTCTATAATTTTCATTGCAGGTGTTGATGAAAATGTATGAGTTGTAGCATGAAACACAGACAGAACTAAATCTTGTAATTGAGAGTCTTTTTCAAGATATTCTATTTTTAACCCTTTTGATTCTGCTTTTTCACGGGATATATGGCGACCATGACTTTTAAAGTTATCGTGATTAGCCAAAAAAGATGCTATATTCTCTATAATAGGAGCTTTGACATCTGGAGCTTCTGTTTTGAACATGAATCTATTAAGCCAATCTCTAATTAAGTTTTCAGACATTTTGATATAATTTTCACATTGTGTAATGACAGAAGGACCATATTGATTAAGTAATATAGCCCATGCTTGTTTATTGGGTTCGTTTACTTCTTGTAATGCTTTATAGAATTGGTCAATTATTGCTTTTGCAGGATTACTTGTGGGACCGTTAGGACTATTAATAATCAACTGTGGGTCTACGGGACCTATATTAGAATGTTTTCCCATGACAATACTAGCTCCTGAACATGCAATCATTGTGGCAGCAGACATTGCTATTTGGGGAATAATAACTCTTACTTCAGGAAATTGAGCATGCAAATATTCGACAATACCTTCTGCTGCTTCGGGAGAACCTCCCGGACTGTGTATAATTAAATCTACAGGCTTTTTTTCAAGTCCGTATGAAACTTCCATCATTCCTTGCACATCTTCCTCTGTTACCGAAAGTAATTCGGGAGCTCCACCTTTTTGGGTAAAAGCAGTTGCGTACAAAATAATATTTCTGTTTGTATATTTAGATAGTTCAGAAAGGTATTTGCGTCGAATAAAATCAAAAGGAGCAGAATTCCCTTGGGCACTTTCGACTTTTAATTCTGTTAATATTTCACTCCATGTTGGCATAATTGATTCGGTTTAGATTTAATGTTATATTCAATTGAAGAATTTGCAGAAACAGTGTCACTGACGGTTTTATAACGAGTTCCACTAGTTATTTCCCATTTTTGTTTTTCTTGCTCTTGCAATATTTGATATATCGCAGGATTATTTACTTTTAAGTTTTCTATGATTCTGTTCATGGCTGTTATAACGATTACTTTAAATGCAAATATAGGCCTTTTTCCTTTTAAAAGTTTACAATTCAGCATTAAAGTTGCTGAAAAATGATATTTTTCTCTCTACGTATTGCATATCCCTTAGTATCGTTTGGTCTAATACCTTTGCGTAGTGCTGCGTCATTCGGGTGGATGAATGCCCCAGCATTTTAGCCACGTTCGGCAGTGACACGTTGTTAGCCAGCGCAATAACCGAAGCGAAACTGTGCCGGGCTGTGTGCGTGGTCAGGTTCTTTTTAATACCGCAAAGGTCGGCAATCTCTTTCAGGTAGCTGTTCATCTTCTGATTGCAGGGAACGGGCAACAAAGTTCCTTTATCCATGCAGTAGGGGTTATCCTTATACTTTTCAAGTATCTGTTTGGGAATGCTCAAAAGCGGGATGTTACAGAGGTTGTTTGTCTTTTCACGGGGTTTCACTATCCACAGGTTGCCGTTGCTGTCCTCTGAAACGTGTTCGGGGCGTAAGTTATACACGTCTATGAATGCCAGCCCGGTATATACGCAGAAGATAAAAACATCCCGTACCAGTTCCAGCCGTTCAATCCTGAACTCTTTCTGCCATATCCGGTTTATCTCGGCTTGGCTTAGGAACTGTTTGTTTACCTCCACCTCGTGAAACTTGATTCCTGCAAACGGGTTCTTTGTCAGCCACTCGTTGGCAATGGCAAGGTTTATCACTTTCTTAAAACATTTCATGTACCGGATAACGGTATTCTGTGCGCAATGCTTCTCCGTCTTTAGGTATAAATCGAATTTGCGTACCAGTTCCCCGTTTACCTCACGCAGTAACATATCATCTACCTTGTAATCCCGTTTAACCAGTTCCATGAGGTATTTAAGGCAATTGTCGTAACGTCTTACGGTGATGTCGGCATAGTCTGTCCCGATTAGCTTCCGGCAGTTGTCATTATGTTCCTTGAATACATTATACAATGTCTTGAAAGTTTCGTCCTTTCCCTGATAGCGGTTCACTATGGCACGTGCGGAGATAATCTTTCCCTCCAGTTCCAAGTCTTGGTAAATCTGATAGAATTTCACACGCAGGGCGTCAATGTAATGGTTAAGTTCTACGGAGTTTCGGTCTTTGCCTGTCGATTTCTCTTTTTCCTGCGACCAAAGTGGGACTTTTACACTCCGCTTTAGTTGAAGTTCCACGTATAGGCGGTCATAAGTGACACGCACACGCACGGGTGCTTCCCCGTTTTTTAACAGTTTGCTACGCTTGATGAAGAACAACACGCTGAATCTTTTTCTTTCCATACGGCTCAATTTTTAATGATACAAAGTTAGGAAATCGAACCGAGAACCCTGTTATGTAAAATAGTGCAACGTGCTGTAAAAGAATGAAGTAAATACCTCGCAGTGGAACATTTCGGGCTTTTAAAAACAGTCCCTTGAATAAGGACGTATGGTTTGCTTCAATCTCACTAATTTTGCCTATTCTTGGAAAAGAAAAATCCCTGAACTTCTTTGAAATTCAGGGATTTACATCGTTTTGCCTTCTTAAAAAGTGGTGCCACCAGGAATCGAACCGGGGACACAAGGATTTTCAGTCCTTTGCTCTACCAACTGAGCTATGGCACCGTTGTTTTGTTTAACGGGTGCAAAGATACGGACTTTTTTGAATCTTGCAATAGGTAGAGCGACTTTTTATTGAATTTTTATTCGTCCAGAGAATTCCAACCTTGTGCTTTTAGTTCGACTTCACCTCCATCACGGCCTACCAAATAGTTACCGAGATCAGATTTTGTGATATGACCGATTATTTTAATACCTTTTATTTCAGATACTTTGTCATGATCGGTGAGAGGAACGGTGAAAAGTAGTTCATAATCTTCACCGCCATTTAAAGCAGCAGTTATCAAGTTCATGTTAAATTGTTCAGCCATTGCAGCAGTTTGATAATCGATAGGAATTCGATCTTCATATATGCGACATCCAACATTACTTTCTTTTGAAATATGTAAAAGTTCGGAAGAAAGACCATCTGATATGTCCATCATAGCTGTAGGGACAACCCCTGCATTGCGAAGAATCTCGACAATATCTTTACGAGCTTCCGGCTTTAGCTGGCGTTCTAACAGATATTCTTTACCTGTAAAATCCGGTGTGAAATCTTTTTCACCTTTAAATACCCGCTTTTCGCGTTCTAATAATTGCAGTCCCATATAAGCAGCCCCTAAATCACCGGAAACACAGATCAAATCCGTTTCTTTGGCTCCGCTGCGAAGGACGACCTTGTCTTTTTCTCCTTCTCCAATACAGGTGATACTGATGCAAAATCCTGTGAGAGAGGCTGAAGTGTCTCCTCCGACAATATCAACCCCATATACATCACAAGCCAGCTTTAACCCGGCATAAAAATCTTCTACATCTTCAACGGAAAAACGTTTGGAGATGCCAAGCGATACCGTGATCTGCTTAGGCTGGCCGTTCATTGCGTAAATATCAGAGAAATTTACAACAGCTGATTTATATCCGAGATGTTTTAACGGTACATAAGTCAGGTCGAAATGAATACCTTCCAATAATAGGTCAGTGGTGACAAGTACTTGTTTATCCTCATAGGAAAGGATTGCAGCATCGTCGCCTATACCCTTTATTGTACTATTGTTCTTTATTTCGATTCTGTCAGTCAAGTGGCGGATCAAACCGAATTCGCCTAATGTTGATATTTCTGTTCTGTTACTCATATTTGTTTTGTAAAGTACTATTTTTTTGGAATGTGATAATATGTTTTTTTATTGTCTCATCAAAACTCTGCCCATTACAAAACTGGATTACAATCGGCAGATAATATAAAGATTTCTTCCAATTTTCCGGAACAAGAGGATTGTTTTTTAAACGCGCTGCATCTTTTTCTGTTACTAAAATCAGTTTTCTCGGTGAAGTCATTTTTTCGAATGTCGTATCTAATTTTTTGAAATCTGATTTGCTAAACGTATGATGATCGGGAAAAATTGCCGGCAACACTTTATTAGAATACTTTTCTGCCTCACGAATAAATGGAGTGGGAACTGCGATCCCTGATATCAATAAAATATCATCTTCTTTCTCGATAGCCTTATGGTTTAAGGAGCGAGCTTCCGAGGGGAATACAGGTTCGATTTCTCCATAAACGATGCTAGTAAAAAAAAGTAACTGATGAGCCCGCAACTTCATATTTTCTTCAATAATACGAAAATCGATTGGTTTCATATCTTTATCACATTTAGTAACAACCACGATATCCGTTCGATTTATATTGTTTATTGGTTCGCGTAGGCGTCCCGTAGGCATTAGCTTGTCATGATAAAACAAACGATGGTAGTCACTCAACACGATCGAAAGGGAAGGGTGCACATATCGATGTTGATATGCATCGTCTAACAAGATAACTTCAGGTTTATCTTTTTCAGGTAGGGATAAAAGATTTTGAATCCCCCGGCGACGGTTAGCATCGACAGCTACAAGTATATCCGGAAATTTGTTTTTCATTTGAAAAGGTTCATCCCCGATCTCCAAACTGGAGCTTCCCGAATCGGCAAGAATAAAACCTGATGTTTTTCTTTTATACCCCCGGCTTAATACAGCAATGCGGTATTTATCTTTCAGTAAACGAATGATATATTCTGTATGGGGAGTTTTGCCCGTTCCTCCTACAGATAAGTTTCCTATGCAAATCACAGGAATAGAATACTGTTCGGAATGTAAAACATTCCAATCAAAAAGTCGATTGCGCAACCATACCCCAATTCCATATAAAAAGGAAAGAGGACTTAGGTAGTAATTGAGTTTTATTTCGTTGTTTTTTTGCATGTAACTTTTTATCTGCTCACAAATATAGTTAACTTATCGGTGGCTGTCAGTTTTTTATTTGTTTATTTCAAAAAGAAGATACAATTTAAGTTTCTTTGGAGGGTAAGTTCGTATTTATTCTGAAATATTTTCAGGAGCTTAGGGGGTATTGTAAATAAAACATTCATATTATCTCAGCAACTTACGGCAAAGAGGACCATCTTCGTGGCGATGAAGTGCGCACTTCACGGGGATAAGGTTGAAAAAACTTTGATATAAACGGATAGAATTCCGTCTTTGTTTGTGAATATTCGATTCTTTGCGCGTTTAAGTTTATCATATTATTGTAATTATCCCGCGCTTTGATTGAAAAACAAGTCAATATCCGGATAAGATACCAACCGTATCCTTTGTTGTTATCTAATCACCACTAAGGCTTGACAAAGTGTAAGGATAAAATGATATCCTAAAAAAGAGTCTGAAATTGATGCTTGATGAAATAAAACTTCTCGTACATGCGTACCATATAATATCATTTCTTGTCCGTCAAAAAAAGGCGAAAAAAGAGTCTAAAATATTTGGATGTAATAAATAAAACCTCTACTTTTGCACCCGCATTCGAGAGAGAACGGCATTAGCGTCAACAT
>NZ_JACOOJ010000062.1 GCF_014287585.1 Parabacteroides hominis
ATCATATTTGTTTCCTCTAACGGGCATGGCCTCGGTTTATTTAAGAGAGAAAACAAACGTTGTACGGAAACCTGTTCGGTAATCATCAGTCGGCAGATAGCATCTGTATTGAAAGGGCTAATCCCGTTATCTGAAGAAAAATTGGTGATTAAAGTAGGGAGCGATTGGTCGGAAATCGCTTTCGAGGATTATGAAATCTCTTTTCGTAATGTGGAAGGCCGTTATCCCAATTGGCGGGCTGTCGTTCCGAAATCTAACAACCTTGAACTGAAAACGGATACCAAACTACTGTTGGGAGCCATAAAGCGCACTTCTGTATTTTCAAGTAAAATATCATGCCTTATAAAGTTGAGTGCCCATTATGATAAGCTTGTCGTATCAGCCCAGGACTTGGATTATTCCACTTCTGCAGAAGAAACCATTCCGGTAGAGTTTGGCGAAAGAGAGTTTGTTGTCGGTGTGAAAGCAACCTTGATACAAGACATGCTTTCCTGTATTGTTGACAATCGTTCGATACTTTCTTTCGGTACTCCCAGTACCGCTATTCTTATCGCCCCGGAGAAGCAAGCCGAGGATGAAGAACTTACCTATTTATTAATGCCTATGACAATCCAATAAGTTATGAAAGAGTTCAAAGATACAATCCAGAAATATTTGCAGGAGAGAGCAGCAGAAGATCCACTGTTTGCCCCGAAGTTTGCCAATTCGAAAAAGAACGTGGACGAATGCTGCCGTTACATTTTAGGAGAAGCCCGTAAACGAGGAACCGCTGTTGCAATGAGTGACGTGGAAGTCTTTGGGATGGCAGTGCATTACTATGATGAAGAGAATATCAAGATAGAAAACGTTCCTTCAGGTCGTTCTGTTTCCTCTACCTCCCGCAAGGTGGAACTTACGGAGGAGGAAAAGAATGCTGCCCGTGAAGCGGCTATCAAACGGTTGGCCGAAGAGCAATACCGATCGCTCAAAAAGAAGCCGGCAAAGAAAAAAGCAGATACAAATGTCCAACAAATGAGCCTGTTTTGATATGAAGCCGAGAACGAAATTGGAAAAACTGGTGACGGAGTTAAGTGGAAAGCTGCCTGCCATCACGAAGGAACAGGAAGACTGGGGCAAAGAGCATGTATTTGACCATCTTGCCTACAAATGTAAAGATGAGCTATGGTGTTCCGAATGCGGTAAGATGTGGGTAGACGCAAGCAATAGTGAATTGGGTATAACTGTTTTGGGTGATAAAACCGAATGTCCCTATTGCCATCATCGGTTGGACGTGAAGGTCAGCCGAAAGCAAAAAGACCATGAAGGGGGGTATATGTCCATTTTGCAAGTGAAAGGCGGTTTTCAGGTGATCCGGCATATCTATTGTATGCGAAGCACCTATAAGGAAACTCATCCTGTGCATTACGATTTTACGGAAATGGTGCAAGAATGGATTAGCGAGGACGGTAAGCGTACGATCATAGCTCGACCTATGAACATGGGAGGTAACGGATGGATATACGGTGCCCCCCTCAGTATTAAAAGCGAATATGGTAGTAGCTGCTGGAATTACCGTGGTGATATATATGCAATATGGGGAGAACTTTACCCAAAGAAAGAGCTGCTATCGGAATTGAAAAAACGGGGACTGAATCGAAGGTTCCCTGATGTCAATCCCTCGAAGCTAATACGTGATCTCTTGAAAGGTAGTAATGATGCCGAGCTATGTCTCAAGACCGGGCAAATATCCATGTTGAAACACATGTATAAAACCGGCTTTTCCCAGCTTCGCTATAAGCCATCATTCAATATATGCAACCGTAATCATTACATTATCAAGGATGCCTCTATGTGGGAAGATTATATGTCTTTACTATCTTATTTCGGGAAGGATCTGCGTAACGCCCATTATGTTTGTCCCAAAAATCTGAAGGTCGAACATGATAGTCTATTGGAAAAGAAAAAGATTTGTGAAGCCAAATTGAGACAGGAAAGGGATCGTATAGCAGCTATCCGTAGGCGTGAAAAGCTCATGAAGGATATAGCCAGTTTTTATGAACGAATGAAAAAGTTCTTCGGGATGAAAATCACAGATGGCAACATTGTCATTTGCCCGTTGGAAAGTGTCACTCAGTTTTATCAAGAAGGAAAGGTGATGCACCATTGCGTGTATAGTAATGGATATTATAAACGGCCGGATTGTTTGATTCTGTCTGCCAAAGACATTGACGGAAAGCGTATCGAGACGATAGAGGTAAATTTGAAGACACTGGATATCGTCCAGTCTCGCGCCGTCTGCAATGGTGTAAGCGAGTATCATAATCAGATAATTAAACTGGTAAAAAAGAATATGAACCTGATCCGTCAGAAAATGACGGCGTAAATTATCAATTGCATGAAAAAGAAACGCTATATAATGCAAAATACATCTATGACCACATTTACCGCCCCAGTTTTTTTAGCGGAAATGTATGATGAACAGATACAAGAATTAGGATTTCGCGATAAGACAGAGGCTCTTCTTTACTTAGCTGAAGGAATATGGAACGAACGAAACGGGAAACAAAATAGTTTCGCAGTTCGTAATATACTAAAACATGTTTCACTAGAGCGTGATCCTATACTCCGGTTATTACCTCGTGTATATAGAGGTGTTAGACTGGTAGGAGAAAGAAAAAGTAAAATTCTATCACTGACTGATTTCGGTTATTTGTCCAATCTAATGAACTCTGTAATGGAAGCATTTATGTTATATAGTAAATGTTATAGACGAATGCTAAGAAAAGAAATGCATGCTTCATTTGTTATAGGGAATCCCAGCTCAGGCTATGTACAAACATATATTTCTGGGCTGCAGTATGACAAGTTGTTTGAAATGGCTATACGTGGCGGTATGTCTTTAACGGGGATGATACGATCAACCATTGAAGCTGTATTGATGGCCGAAGAAGTTATTCCTGAAAGATGGCTTGTTCCATTGGAAATTCAAGATGCTATATCGGATTATCTGCATGTCGAGGGATTTACATGTCACAATTTTTCTCGTGATATACAGTTACGGATAAACATAGGATGTGAGGAAAATTGCCGAGGCATACAAATGCTGTTATGTAAGTATGAGATACCCGGTTTTAATGAGTTCTTGCGCCGTGTGATCCTTTTTCTATTGAATTCAAATAGTATTGAGTTTCAGAATATACCGGATAAAGAAGAGCAAAAGAATTTCTATTTCGATGAAACCGAACTGTATATGAATGATCGTTTATCTTGTAAGGATTTCGTTCGATCAATTTATCAATAAATGGGAATATAATATAGTGAACATGACCTATATAGACTACATGAACCTTTTTTGGAAAACATCGCAGAGCGTCAAATTTTCCTCGAACGAGGCGTACTTATACTTCTTCTTGTTAAGTGAGTGCAATATTCGGGGTTGGGAAAATCCGTTTGAATGTCCCAACAGGAGAATCATCCTATCGATCGGTATATCTGAACCTACCCTAATCGATTGCAGGAATAGATTACAGAGCAAAGGTTTATTGATGTTTGAGGCCGGAAAAAGGAATGAAAAACCCCCCGTTTATTACTTAAATGATTTAAGCAAACACTTTAGTAAAACCTTTAGCAAACGCTTTAGTAAAGACTTAAGTAAAAACCTTAGCAAAGACCCAAGCATATTATATAAGACTAAAGAATATAAGACTATAGACTTAGATAATATATCCCCCACACCCCCTAAGGGGGATGATGAGAGAGAAAAAAAGTTGCAAGAAAAAGAAAATGCTTTGCGTGCCTTGGAAGAGGAACTTAAAAAGCGTGAAGCCAATTTGGCTAATCAAAATAGCAAACCTCCTGCAAAATCGAAGGAACCAAATTCTTTGAATGTGGAAGCAAGAAAACTATTTGAAGAGCATTATCTAATGATTTTTTCAAACAACTACTATTGGGGTGCCAAAGATGCTGGGAGTATGGCTTCTTTGCTCAAGAAATTGAAATACCAGCGGGGACAAAAGAAAATGCCTATCGACGATCAAAACGTATTGAACGCTTTGAAATACCTATTGGATTCGATCACAGAAGGGTGGATATTTGAAAACTTCAGTGTGACGAATATTAATTCCAAATTTAATGAAATTGTATCACAAGCAATAGCAAAGAGAAATGGACAAACAACAAGCAATACAAGTTCTGTCAACTCTAGACAAAACAACCGGTATTCTTCCGGCAGAACTAATGCCGAAAACAACAGAGCAAGCCTTGAGCATCTTGGAGAATTGGCCGATGCCATATTACAATGCCCTACACCCGAAAACGGTTAATGACGTATTTCAATCTCCCAGCTGCTCTATTGCCGTGATGAACAAAAACTTTGGAGAAACAAAACTTAGGGCATTTATGGCTAGGATAATCATAGATGTAGTTATGTTTTTCAATGTAGGTAAGATAATGAATGATGTTCAAGCTGCACAAACTGCAGATCTGATCATCGAGGAGTACTATTTCCTGAAGCCAGATGATTTTAAGCTATGCTTCACCCGGGCGAAAAAAGGATACTACGGAAAAGTGTTCGATCGTATAGACGGTCAAGTTATTTTCGAATGGCTTAACCAGTACACCAATGACCGAATAACAACGGCCATCGATACAAGTATACAGGAAGCGGATCGGATGAAGTTTTCAGAAGGGGAACGAACATCCTCTTTATTGGAGCAGGCTGTTCATGATTTCAAAAAGTATGATTTTGAACGGAAGTATGGAGTGAAATAATCTGATAATAAGATGATTAATACTTGCGTAGATAACCTTATCTTGCGAATATTGCAGTATAATAAATAACAGATAAACAACGAATTAAAATGAAAAATAAATGCGAAATAAATGACTTGGCGGAGCGAGAGCTTCTTAGAGTGCAGGCTGATGCAGAAGATCTTATAGCTTGCATTCAAGATACTAATCGCCCTATTATTTCAAGGCTGATTCAAGTGCAATTGCATTTACATAGATTACATACACGGAGTATTGTTTTAGCCGAACTAAGGGGGCAATTGGTCTTGTTAAATAATAAATAGCTTATGATAGCACCTAATACAATACAAAGCGATGAATATGCTCAAATGCTTTTTGAAGCATGTAGGCGAATGGAAAAGAGGTTAAGCAACCTTTGCTTTGATGAGTGCGGCAGAAGCCGTGCCGCTGACAATAAAGGCGACGAAACAAAAGCATTAAAGCATTATTTCAATGAGCAAGCCTTGCAAATAGCAATGTATGCGCTTGCTAAAACCCCTGAACAGCTTAAAAAAATAACAGAATCATGAGTAAATATACAGCAAAACAAATTGCAGAATCTGATGATTTGTTTGATAAACAAATACATAAAGTCAGAAAGTTTTATTTGAGTCATAATCCCGATAAAATGATGATGCTTGAAGAAAGAAAAGCTGTTATCAAAGAACGAAATAAAGGTCTTTCCCCGGAATATGATAAGGATTATTATTGTGGAACCTGTGGAGCTAAAGACGGTGCGGAGCATCCTAAAACCGGATATTGCTTTCACTGTGATACTGATAACTGGATTTCAAAGAATAACTAACATTCAAGAAGGTATGAGTAAAAAAGACGTATTAGAACGGAGACTCGCCCGCCTAAAAGATTCTCTATCGAAGGAAAGAGAACGTTTGAACAGGGTATCGAGTAATATTCCCTGGGGAGCCGGCATGAGGAGAACAAAGTGCACACCATCTTTCAGAAAGGAAGATGAATTGAAAGAAAAAATACAAAATGTAAAAATCCAACTATCGGAGTTAGAGAAAAACAAAAAAGAGGTGAAGTATGAAAAATGAATATTTCAACATGATATGTCAGAAGGCTTCCGAAGGGAAAATGATAATAATGGCCGTTGTTCCGGATAATCTTCTGGGTGAAGGATTGCCTCCCATTTTTGAAGTTCAGGCGGTAAAGCTGGTTCCAACAATTTACACCGGAACCTATCCTACAATCAAGGTTATCTCTGAGACAATCAAAGATAGATCGGATTTGCAAGGTAAAGGTATTAATGGTATAGTCACCGGAGAAAATTGGTATAATGTATCAAAAGAGGACAAGAATACTTACGGAATTAATATCTAAAAAAGATATGAGACAGATAGATGGTAAAACATTAAATGAATGGATTTCCATTGAAACAAGAAAAAGGACAGTTTCGTTCTGGGGAAAAGATTACGATATTGAACCTGTAATATGTAGTGAGGTTCAAGGAGATGGTTTACAACTCGTTTATGTTCAGTCCATGGATCAGCGTCCAAACTATTGGCTTCTTCGTATTGATAGCAAAATCAATGTTGAAGATGATGACTTTGACGTTGAAACATTGCTTGAACCTCTTGAAGAGGAATTTGGAAGGGAGCCAGAGAATTACTGCCATGATGAAAATGAATTTATCAAGGCTAAGAAAGACAAAAAACATCCGGGACATGATTATGCTCGTGATTATGATTCATACAAAGAGTGTGAAAAAGCCTTTGATTTTCCATGCGTTTGGTGGTATGGAGGGTTTATGGTTCCATTGTGAATTTTGGTACTAAATAGACTCAAAAACATAAAAAGAACTGAATCGTGGATAAACAAGAGCTAATAAAAGAAATAATACGTCTTGAATCGGAAATCAATAAAAAAGAAGAAGAGCTTGCTGCAATTTGTGAAAAAGAAATTCAGCCTTTGATTTCTGCAAAAAAGTACCAAGACGCAAAGAGATACGTGTTGGATTTTTACCGGAATTGTGTAGATGAAAGAGGCAATAGCATATCAATCGAGAAAGATATGATTGTCGCTAAATTGAACAGTTTAATCAGTAATAAAAAATAGTAAATATGGAAAAGATAGTACAATTAAGTGAATATGAATACAATAAACTGTCAGATTTGGCAAAGCTCAACGAAAGCCAGATTGAAGATAGAGCTTTAAAACTGTATAAAGATAAAGGTGTTGCCAAGATAGATATAACGGTTAATGTAGGCAGGGATAATGAGTACTATTCTACTCAGCATTTCAACTGCTCAGCATTCGTTTGGTATAAAGATGATAAATTTTATATCCAAGAAAAGCTAAGAGATCGACTTGGTAAACTTATCAAGAAATGTGTTCTTAATGAGGTGTCCGATAAATATGGAGAACCCATCGATCTGATGAATAAATATTCAAAAGAAATACACGATCTACAGATAGCAAGATTTATCCTTTGGACAATCGCTCTTTCTGGTTGGGCTGCATTCGCTGGGTGTTTATGTAAAATTCTAAACTAAAAAATCATGAAAGTACAGATTATTAATCATCGTTGTGCTGATGCTGAAATAGAAGCTCGCAATGGCATAAGAGTTTTTGATGGAAAGGGCAACGCATTTATTCTCAGCCTAAACAAGTTTGGGGAACTGGAAATAAATGGAGTGGATGGCAGTCTATGCGTTATGCCTCAATGCGCAAACGAAATTATCATAAAGCAACAAGTTTAAAAAGAAAGGAGACTAAAGATGGCATTTTGGATAGCGAGAGATAAAGACGGAGAAATATTTTTATATACACGTAAGCCTGTTAGATTTGAAGAAGATGGAGGCTATTTTAATGCTCCATGTAACCCTTTAAAGAAATTAGAAAAGGAGTCTTTCCCAGCAGTTACATGGGAGAACTCACCACAAGAAGCTGAACTAATAATTAAAAAGAACTGAGCCTAATGGATAAGATACAACAATCAATAGATTTTCTCCGGAAGTTGGAAACGGACGAACCGTATTGTCTTAGTTTCTCCGGTGGTAAAGATAGTGTCGTTATTCTGGATCTGGCCGAACGTGCTGGTGTCCGTTTCACTGCTACTTATGCAAACACGACTGTTGATCCTCCGGGGACAATCTCTTTCATCAAAAAGAATTATCCGCAGGTGGTTATCCGGCATCCGGAAAAATCATTCTTTCAGCTTGTAAGCGAAAAAGGTTTTCCATCCCGGATGCGCAGGTTCTGCTGCGAAAAACTAAAGGAGCGATATGGTATAGGTAAAAGGACGATTGAAGGTATGCGAGCAGAAGAAAGTTCGAAACGTGCATTGTATGAGCCGGAGCAGTGTGATAGTAGAAAGTGGATGAAGGGTGCAAAGCATATTTTACCGATCTTATCCTGGACGGAAAATGATGTATGGCGGTATATCCGTAAGCGTGGACTGCCTTATTCAAAATATTACGATCCACCTTACTGTTTAACCAGACATGGTTGTGTAGGTTGCCCTCTGGCTCCGGTACATCAAATGCAGGCAGAATACAAATTGTTCCCTGGTTACGCCCGTCAAATGATCCGGTCGATCGGGAAATACATGGAGAATAAACCGAACAACGCACTTGCGCGAAACTTCTCTGATCCTTACGAAGCATTTTATTTCTACTTGAATGAAATGTCAATGCAGGATATAAGGAGATTAAAGAAAGGTTTGTTTGGCTTCAACGCCAAGCAAATCATTGAAAAAGAAATATTTCAAACTAAAAAATAACGAATCATGAAAAAGATAATGTTTGATGATCGGTTTGGTCTAACAAAGGCCGTACTGGAAGGCAAAAAGACGATGACAAGAAGGAACGCCTCTATACAGCCTCCGTATAAAAAGAGTGAAATTGCGTTCCCAGTTTTCGCTGGTGATGGCGAAGGCTCTCCTTTGTGGCTTGCATATTGCTGGGTAAATAAAGACAACCCAGACGAACACACAAAATGGATTAAGCCTCGGTATAATAAGGAAGGCGAAATTATAGCGATTGCACAATCCTACAAAGATCTTGGTTATGATCCAGACTCACTTGAAAGAGATCATAAAGATTTGGGAATAAAAGGATTTATGAAAGATTCTGCCGGTTGGAACAATAAAATGTTTGTTAGTGCAGCCAGTTGCAAACATCATATCCGGCTAACCAATGTTAAAATACAAAGGTTACAGGATATATCGGACGAAGATTGTTTGAAAGAAGGAATCTACAAGCTTTGTTCTGCAAACGGTAACGGCGGTATTGCATATTCCTTTCTCGGAGCAAGTAGTAACAAGCATATTGGTTTATACCCTTCCCCTCGTGAAGCTTTTGCCGTCCTCATAGACAAAATTTCCGGTAAGGGTATCTGGGATCGGAACCCCTGGGTCTGGGTGTACGAATTTGAATTGGCAAAATAGCTCAGTTCACGGAAGAAATGAATACTGCAATAAAAAATATGAACCAAATGAATGTAAATGTAATATATAATACTGAATGTTTATCAGGCTTAAAAATGTTATCGGATAATAGCGTAAACTGTTGTGTTACGTCACCTCCATATTTTGGATTACGGGATTATGGAAATGATGCCCAGATAGGACTTGAAGCTACACCAGAAGAATACATTGAGAAATTGGTAGAAGTGTTCCGGGAAGTGCGTCGTGTCTTAAAAGACGATGGTACTTTATGGGTAAATATAGGTGACAGTTATAATGGATCAGGTAAAGCTGGCAATAATCCAGATAACATTGGTAAGCATAAAACTTTTGGAAAAGTAGGTAATCCGAGAACATTTGGAGTTCCTGTACGCCTTAAAAGTATTAAACCCAAAGACTTAATAGGAATACCCTGGATGTTAGCCTTTGCTCTTCGTGCCGATGGTTGGTATTTACGACAAGATATAATTTGGGCTAAACCCAGTGTTATGCCTGAATCTGTAAAGGATCGATGTACGAAGTCTCATGAGTATATATTCTTGTTGAGTAAGTCAAGGAAATATTATTTTGATAATGAATCTATAAAAGAGCCTTCTACAACATTTGACACTTCAATAAGGGACCGAGATAAAACAAAGATGAATAATACTCCAGGAAGATCGAAAATGCGTGGATTGACAACAAATGATTATGAAATGAGGAACAAACGGTCGGTCTGGACAGTTGCAACTCATCCTTTTAAAGGTGGACATTTTGCCGTTTTCCCTCAGAGATTAATTGTTGATTGTATTAAAGCCGGTTGTCAAGAAAATGGTGTTGTTCTTGATCCATTTATGGGATCAGGTACGACGGCCATCGTAGCTAGAAAGTTAAATCGCAATTATATAGGTTTTGAATTGAACCCTGATTACATAAAAATAGCAGATGATAGATTAAGAAAAGAAGTCGGAATCTTTCAATATTAAAAAGTGAATACATGAAAAAGAAAGAAGTAATTGAAATGTCGCAAAATTATTCTAAGGCGGCCATGTTTCAAGAATGTTACATGGCAGGATTTCAAATCGACTGTAATATATGAAAATTGTTACAATGAAGATTTTTGTAGTGAAATTGGTAACATGGTCGGCTATACTGTTTATTCCGACATTTATGAAGGATTAGAGGTGAAGCCATGATTCCTTATACGTATTCAAATCGATTGTTACATTAACTAGATGAGAGAAAATACGTTTGAATACCCTTACCATATTGGATGAAATAATAAAGAAAAGATGTTCTTCAAAATAGGGGGACATCTTTTCTTCATTATATATCTTAGTTAAAATAGGATATGAAGGAACATTGTTGTATTATCTGTAATAAAAAGACAGTATCAGTAATCAATACAGGAGAAGGACCGGTTTGTTATAATTGCTATTCGGATAAAAAGAATCCTCTTAAATCAAAACAGCATCATGATAACGAAGAAGCTCGGATTCAGTCGGAATTCTTCGATAAGATTCCTATATTCTTCCCGAACCTACCGGACCGGCTTCTTTTTGCTGTCCCGAACGGTGGCAGTCGGCATAAGATCGAGGCTGCCAATATGAAACGTCAGGGCGTTAAACGTGGCGTAGCTGATGTAATCCTTCAGATACCGAAAAAGGGGTATGCTTCCCTTTGTCTGGAGTTCAAGACATCGACGGGTAAACAGTCTGTAGAACAACATGAATACCAGCGCCAGGTTGAAATGGCAGGTAGTAAGTATGTGATTGTTCGGAGCGTGGAGCAGGCTATACAAGTTATGCGACAATATTTAGGTTAAACAATATAATCAGAAGTTATGGCTGAATTAAAGTATGATTCTCGGAATTATCGCATACATACTGATAAGAATAAACGTCTGATCAGGAAGAGTCTCGTTGAATGCGGAACTGGCCGCTCTATACTGTTTGATAATGAAGATTGCTTGATCGCTGGGAACGGTGTATACGAGCAGGCTCAGGAGCTCGGTTTAAAAGTTCGCATCATTGAGTCAGACGGAACGGAGTTGATCGCAATTAAGCGAACCGACCTATCGACAGAAGATGCCCGGCGTAAGGCGCTCGCCCTGGCCGACAACTACACATCTGATACGTCCGTTTTTGACTTTGACGCGATCGTAGAAGATTTTGGTGCCGACGAGTTGGATGCTTGGGAATTTAAAGTGGATGATCTGGATATTGATGATATCTCTGTTGAAGATGTGAAACCGGACAAGGGGCGCATTGGCAGCCTGAAAGAACGTTTCATTATTCCGCCTTTCTCTATACTTGACTCGAAACTTGGTAATTGGCAGGATCGGAAGCGCGCTTGGCTTGATCTCGGTATAAAGAGTGACGATGGCCGAGAGAAGGAAATCACTTTTAGCCGATCAGCACAGCCACCCCGAGTATACGAAGCCCGTAACGTAATTCGTGAAAAAACTGGTGCCGATCCGTCGTGGAACGAATTGCAGAAGTATTGCCAGGATCATGGTATCCCGTTTATGGACGGAACGTCGATCTTTGACCCGGTACTCTGTGAACTGGCCTACCGGTGGTTTAATATTCCCAATGGTTGTATTTTGGACCCATTCGCGGGAGGATCTGTACGGGGGATTGTTGCGTCCATGTTGGATATGACTTATTTTGGTATTGATCTAAGGCCGGAGCAGGTCGAAGCCAACTGTAGAAACGCAGCTGAGGTCTTAGGGGAGGAGTTCGGCGGGAAAGGTGGTCATAAGTTCGCACCCTTGTGGCTTTGTGGAGATAGTGTAGAGATTGATGCCCTAGCGGAAGGTTACGAGGCAGACTTGGTTTTTAGCTGTCCTCCGTATGCAGACCTGGAAGTGTACAGTGATGATCCGGCAGACCTATCGACGATGGATTATCCAGAGTTCTTGCAAGCGTATAAAGAAATCATCAGGAAGAGTTGTTCTCTGTTGAAGCCTGATCGATTCGCCGTGTTTGTAGTAGGAGAGGTTCGCGATAAGAGTGGCGTGTACCGGAACTTTGTTCCTGATACGATCGCAGCGTTCCAGGCAGCCGGCCTGCATTATTATAATGAGATGATACTGGTTAATAACATAGGAAGTCTGGCAATGAGAGCCGGGAAGCAGTTCTGTAATAGCCGTAAGATTGGTAAGCAGCATCAAAATGTGTTAGTATTCTATAAAGGGGATCTGAGCAAGATAAAGGAAAATTTTCCCGAACTTGACTTTTCGGATGATGATTTATTCAAAGAAGATTAATAAATTTGGCGGTAATTAATAAACATTGCCGCCATGTTAGCAAAAATGTGTATGACATTCAGAGAGATTTTAAAAAAGAGACTGACCAGGAAGTATGACCAGTTGAGAGAGATTGAGAATACAATCAACTCTGCTGATGATTTAGTGAATATGGCGGCAGTAAAGAGAAAGTTCGTAGAATTAAAGTCTTCTATTGCTGAGCTGGAAAACTGTATTGATTTGGCAGATACAATGCTAAGCAACGATGACAGCGAGAAAAAAGAATGAAGATAAACGGAAAACCGGACGAAAATCTTCCTATCAAGATGCATTTGCAAACCAGGCTTTGAAGCTTGCCCTGCTCGGGGCGAAAGATGAAGAACTCGCTGATTTCTTCGGTGTTGATGTGTCTACAATCAACCGTTGGAAGAAGAAGTATCCAGAGTTTTGCGAGTCCTTAAAAAAGGGAAAGGATATTGCAGACTCTAATGTTGCTTCGAAGTTGTACAACCGCGCGATCGGTTACGATTTCGAAGAAACGCATACTGTCCGCAAGAATGGTCTGGTTGTAGGAGAGAAGCATATCAAGAAGCATCAGCCAGCAGATACAACAGCAGCGATATTTTGGTTGAAGAACCGGCAGCCGGAGAAGTGGCGCGACCGGAAAGAGTTGCAGATTGGTAATAAGCTGGGCGATGACCTAGAGAGTATGACAGATGAAGAGTTAAGGGCTATTATCCGTGGCGAAAAAGAACAATCGGGAAATATTAATACAACAGGCGAAAGCGGCAATATTACTGAGGAGGCGGGAAGCGAATAATGACTTTTGGTCATATTGCCTTTACCACGATCCTAAGTTCTTTGCTAAGCGACTATTCTTAAAGAAGGTCGCTGACGCTTTTACGCGGGTGTACGAGTCATATATGGCTGGTATCATCCGCCGGCTTGCTGTGTCTATGCCTCCACGAGCTGGTAAGTCTTATATTTCTTCTTTGTTCATCGCATGGATGTTGGGGCACTTCCCTGAGGAGTCGGTTATGCGTAACTGCTGCTCCGATACCTTGTATAATAAGCTATCCTATGATACGCGCGACATTGTCCGGTCGTCCCGCTTTAAAGAAGTCTTTCCTGATGTAAAGCTACGTGGCGATAAACAGAATGTGCATGGTTGGAGCTTGGATGCTGCCCGGCAGGTGAGTTACTTCGGGGCTGGTGTAGGCGGTACGGTAATCGGTTTCGGTGCGTCTATGTTGGCCATGACCGACGACTTGTATAAGAGTTTGGAAGATGCACTATCTGACACCAATAACGAAAAGGTCTGGTCTTGGAAGCAGGGAACACATGATTCCCGTATCGAGGGAAACTGTTGTTCAATCGACATCGGTACCCGCTGGTCGGCTACGGACGTTCTTGGTCGTATGGAGGAAATGGGGAAGTATGACGAGATTATCCGTATCGCAGCCCTGGATGAGAACGACCGCTCTTTTTGTGAGGATGTACATACGACAGAGTATTACCATGAACTACGAGAGGAAACGGACGATTCCATCTGGTGTGCCGAGTATATGCAGGAACCGATCGAGGCTATTGGGTTGTTGTTCCCAAAATCAGAATTGAACCGCTTCAAGCTGGCAGATATCGAAGGTAAACAGCCGGATGGCGTGATCGGTGCTACCGATGTGGCCGACGAAGGAGACGACGATTTTTGTGCACCGATTGCCAATGTATTCGGTACAAAGTATTTCATTACCGATGTCCTGTTTACGAAAGACAATGTCGAGATTACCGAACCGAAGTTAGTTTCCTTAATTCTTGACACCCGCTGCGACAATATGCGTATCGAAAGCAACAACGGCGGACGCTTATTCGCTCTCAATGTCCGTAAGGCTGTAAAGGCAAAGAATGAGAAATGTATCATTCAGGCGAAATCGACAACTGCCAACAAGGAAACACGTATCTTGCTGAAGTCTGGTTGGATTAAGAAATATTGCTATTTCCTCGAAGAAAGTGAGTATAAGAAAGGTTCGGATTACGATCGGTTTATGAAAGCGCTTACTGGCTACAAGAAAGAGGGAGGCAACAAGCATGACGATGCGCCAGACGGCATGACGATCCTTGCCGAGAATGTAGAGTTCATCGGGTTATGTAAGGCTAACTCTGTACGTCGGGTAGCAAAAGGACGATAAGTGGCAAAATGAAAGTGTTTTTCTGATATTTGTGACACGTGTTAGATAAAACCCCGATATTTTTCTACCACATACTTGCGTTTTGATATATGTTTTCGGTTTTTACATTTCAAAGTAAACTTGTTTAGACTGGCCGTATTGATAGCGAAAAACTATTTGCTTTTATATTTTAGCATAAAACAATCATGCC
>NZ_JACOOJ010000063.1 GCF_014287585.1 Parabacteroides hominis
AGGCTGTATCCTTACTATCTGTTAGCCAAGCTATACGCAGAGCCGGCATTCTATCAGGCGGATAAATTCCGGGCTGCCGCCGGAGCTGTGCTGACCAAAGAACCGAAGGTCGAAAGCTCTGCTATCCGGGAAATGAGAACAGAAATAAAAAAGATATTAGAAAAAAAATAATTACGAAAGGCTCGTAACTAAAATATGTTTGTATATTTGCGAAACAACTTTGATAAAGGCAGAGCTGCAACCGGGAGAGAGCGGAACGGTCACGGTCAGCTACGAGGTGGAGCAGCCGGGAGAGTTCTAACGAACGAAGGAAATATTTGGAAACATCCCGAACAATTCGCAGATGTTGAGTTTTATCGGGGCAGTAGAGTAAAGCAATTAACGGGAAAAAGAAAGGAGCCTCTAAACACTTTCCTTCTGATCTTGGCAAATAACAAAAAAGAGACATGAAACAAATCATCTATTTGTTGATATTTTTTTTATTATCAGCATGTACAGCCAACAAAGACGAAAAGGATAAAATAAAACAATACTTATTCGAGGAGAATTCTTTATCCATTTTTATAACGATACTCTTTTTTTTGATAACCAAAGAACAAGTATTACTATTCCTTTGTGAAGAAGCTAAGGTTCATATCGGATTTCATCGGAAAACGGATCAAAGCGCTTGTCTCCTAACAGGGACAGATTTTATGGAACAATCCGGTTTGGTAGGGATGGCTCCTTTTCAGTGAAGAAAAAAACATTCGCCGAAAAGACTTACTATTGGTAGCTGAACAGATTTCAGAGAAGGATAATCCTATTTTGTGTTTTTCAAAATCAAATAAGCAAGAAACTGATGAAAATAGCAAACGTTATAAATTTATTATTACATTCTGTAGGTTGTTTCCTGTTATCGATGTATATGTCATCTTGTCAACAGGATTTTGTAGATGGGAAAACATATCCCAGTATCATCGTGAATCATTTAGATGACGAAAATTATGTTCATGCCCTCAAAATAAAAAATGAATATTCTTTTCTTTTAGATGACAAGAATGACAGCATATTGCGGATTTACCGGAATGAAGACCTGCAATATCCGGTCAAATGTCTCCTGAAAGGAACCGGGAAAAACGAGTTGCAAAAGCCTTCTTTCTGTAAGGAGGTTGCCGGGGTTCCTTATGAAGGCATCCGGGTGCTGGATAACGATTCTTATTTGAAAATCATCGATCCAGATACGGATTCTTTGATTTCACCGGTCTGTATCATCAACGGATTGTGGAACAACACAGACTATAATATCATGTCCGGTGAAATATGCGCTTTGCCTTTTTCCCCTCATAAAAATTATCCCTTCTTTTTTTATAATGAGACAAACGGATATTTTTGGGCCGATCCGGATAAATGCGTAGCGAAGCTCCTTCAACAGAAGCCTGTGGCATATTCAGCCAGCTTGGTCTTAAATGAAAAGAAAAAACGTATGGCTGTGGCCTACCGGTACACCAACCATATCTCATTTTATAATCTTGACGGGATATTGGAACAATCTTTTTTCGTGGACAATAACAAGATTGTTCCTGTCGCAACCCGTGACGGTATCAATATAGAGGCTTCCCGAAAATGTTTTATTGAAACATACGGAACGGAGAAATACGTTTATTGCCTGTTCGACGGTTCTGTCAATTTCAGCAATAATTCCCAACTGCATATTTACACTTGGGAAGGCAAACGGAAAGCTATAATATCGTTGGATCGAAACATTAGGACATTTGCCGTAAGCGAAGACGACAGTTCTATTTTGGCGGTTTCAAGGTCAGAACGAGGTGGACAGGATATTTTAATATATAGGATGCCGTAATCCTTTCAAAAGTCAAGAGATGAAATACATATATATATTATTCATACTGTCGATAATATCTTGCTCTAAAGATAATGATAAAAACATAATACTTAAAGAGATTAAATTTGATGATATTCAGGTCTCTTTAAAAGATTCTATTGAATTTAAGTTCATCCCTTTGGAAACAACAAATGAATGTTTGATAGGTATTGCGGAAGGTATTCAGGTCGTAGATGACAGGATTTTTATCTTAGAAGGAAAGCAAAAAGAAAAACTATTCGTTTTTAATTTAAATGGCAAATTTATTACAAGTATAGGCAGAAAGGGGCAAGGGGCAGGAGGATATAACAGGATTTTTAGTTTCGATATTGATCCGGAAGAACGCTCAATCATAATCAGTGACATGTATGCTGAGAAGCTGCTATTTTATGATCTTGATTCTTATCAGTTCAAATACTCGATAAATACAAAATTTTATTATAACGCTTTTCTCCATTTACCATATGGAGAGAAGATTTTTATGGGATATAAAGGTTTTGAAAATCAGACCGATCAAAAGGATAAGGATTCCTATTACATTTACACTACAGACTCATTACTGAATCCCCAAAAAACTTTTTATAAAGCGGATTTCAAAACTTCATATTCTCTAACCGGTGGAAAATCCAATCTTTATTCATATGATGGTGGCATTTATATCTATCATCATTTGTTCCCATATATATATAAATTAGAAAACGGTCATATACGCACAGGATATAAAATAGAGTTGGAGAATTACACATTTCCCACTGTTGATTTTTTGGAACAGAGTTCCGGGAGAGACAAAGATTATACCTCTGCTCTTATAAAATCAAAGTATATAACGAATTACAGAATTGATGAGTGTTCAACTATGATCAACTTGTCTTTTCAGAAAAATAATGAATTGTATTATGGTATATACAATAAGAAAAGTAAAAAGGGATATATATTCAATCTGCCCGAATACCAGTCCACTATGGGGTTAGGGGTTTGGGTAAGGCCCAGAAGTGCGACAGACGAATATATAATAGGCCAAATAAATGTTGAAGAAAACACATACAAATACACGAAAGGAAATAGCCGACTGGATAGCATTGTCGCAAACAGATCGATAGAAGACAATCCTATTTTATGTCTTTTTAAAATTAAATGAGATGAGACTGTATTACAAATCCTCGAACGGGCAAAGCTGTTAAGCGGAGATCCGATGATCCGGTACATGATCTGATTGAATGTTATATTTGTAACAAAAAGAGAACCGGCATAGATAAAGTTTTTCTTGCAACTCTTTGTTTATTAAAAAAAAGCCTCTATCTTTGCAGCCCAAATTGGTATGAGAATAAGATAATAATAAATAATATACAGAAAGATGAAAAGAACATTTCAACCTTCCAACCGGAAAAGAAAGAACAAGCATGGCTTCCGTTCAAGAATGGCTACAGCTAATGGCCGCAGAGTATTAGCTTCTCGTCGTGCTAAAGGAAGAGCTAAGTTAACAGTTTCTGACGAATACAACGGATAATTCTTTCCGTTTGAAGATTTTTCATAAAGAAAGTAGAGGTTTTTACTAAAAAGCCTTTACTTTCTTTGTTTTAACGGCTTTGTTTTCTACTTTTGATCCGCCTACAAATACAAGATAGAAATGAAAGACTTTTTGGTTAAACTGATAAAAAATCCGTACGTCTTAAATTTGTTGCTGGCTGTGGTCGTGGCATGTGCTCTGGTGTTCGGAGCATTGAAGTGGCTCGACTCGTACACCCGGCATAACGAGGCTGTTGTGGTGCCGGATGTCAAAGGATTGGGAATGGAAGAAGCCGCCGAATTTTTCAAGAATAGTAATCTGCGCTATAACGTGATCGACTCTGTCTTTTCGAAAGACGTGAAACCCGGTGCGATTGTCGACTTGGTCCCGATGGCCGGTTCGAAAGTGAAGGAAGGACGTATCGTGTTCGTCACCGTAAATGCGCTCACTTCGCAGATGGCGACAATCCCGGAAGTGGAAGACCTTTCGTTCCGGCAGGCTTACGCCATCCTCCGTGCCCGCGGTTTTGAAAAAATCGAGATCGAATATGTCCCCGGAGACTTTAAAGACTTAGCTCTTGGCGTCGAGTTGCACGGACGCGCCTTACAGAAAGGCGAACATGTCCCGCTTACCGCTCCTTTGGTATTGAAGGTCAGCAGCGGCGATGCAGAAATGCCGGCAGACTCGCTCGGACTCCCGGATGACAGTGTGCCGGTCGAATCGTTGGATAGTGAAGAAGAAAACTGGTTTTAACTATGGATGAGTTTTTGGACGAAATGGATGATGAACAGGTAGATGACCTGTTGCAACCGGAAGAGGGCGAAGATAAGACTCCTCAACTGTATGAACACTTCCGCTTCGTTGCCGATCGCGGACAGTCGTTGTTGCGTGTAGATAAATTCCTGGTCGACCGCATGTTCGGTGCTACCCGCAACCGGATACAGTCGGCTGCCGATGCCGGTTGCATTATGGCGAACGGCAAACCGGTGAAAAGCAATTACCGGGTGAAGCCGGAGGATGTCGTGACGATCATGATGACACGGCCTCCACGGACTTTCGAGATTCTCCCTGAAAATATTCCTATAAAAATCGTGTACGAAGATGACGATCTGCTGGTGGTCGACAAACCGGCAGGGTTGGTCGTGCATCCCGGACACGGAAACTATACCGGCACGCTGGTGAATGCCCTTGCCTGGTATTTGAAAGACGATCCTACATACGATCCTAACGATCCTGCCCTGGGACTCGTCCATCGTATCGATAAAGATACGTCCGGCTTGTTGGTTGTCGCCAAAAAGCCGGAAGCAAAGGCGCATCTGAGCATGCAGTTTTTCCATAAGACGACCAAGCGCGAATACCGTGCACTCGTATGGGGCATCGTACGCGATGACGAAGGACGGGTCGAAGGCAATATCGGCCGAAACCCGCGTGACCGTATGCAGATGACTGTTTTTCCCGAAGGCGACCAGGGGAAGACGGCGGTCACACACTATTCCGTTTTGGAACGTCTGGGCTACGTCACGCTGGTGAAATGCCGCCTCGAAACCGGGCGTACGCATCAGATACGTGTCCACATGAAATATATCGGTCATACGCTGTTCAACGACGAACGTTATGGCGGAAACGAGATCCTGAAAGGAACAACCTCTTCTAAATATAAACAGTTTGTCGATAACTGTTTCGCCATTTGCCCGCGGCAGGCGCTCCATGCCAAGACGCTGGGCTTCGTTCATCCGACTACAGGCGAGGAAATGTTTTTTGATTCCGAAATACCTGCCGACATGACTGCGTTGATCGATAAATGGCGCGTATATGCAAATACTAAAGAACTATAGATGATGAAAAGAAACATTGCTATTGTAGCCGGAGGCGATTCTTCCGAAATCGTTATTTCATTAAAAAGTGCGGAAGGAATCTTCTCTTTTCTTGATAAAAACAAATATAATGTATATATTGCAATCGTTAAAAGAGACGAGTGGGCGGTAAAACTTCCCGGCGGGGAACACACACCAATAGACAAGAATGATTTTAGTTTCCGTGAAAACGGCGAGGTTAAACATTTTGATTTTGCCTATATCACAATACACGGCACTCCGGGAGAAGACGGACGTCTGCAAGGATATTTCGATATGATCGGAATGCCGTATTCTTCTTGTGGAATGTTTGTAAGTGCACTTACGTTCAATAAGTTTGCCTGCAATCATTATCTGAAAGGATTTGGAGTTGATATCGCCCGTTCCATACATTTGTTTAAAGGACAGACTGTGACGGACGAAGAAGTGGTCAGCCGTTTGGGACTTCCGGTCTTTGTGAAGCCGAACGACGGAGGCAGCAGCTTCGGGGTGACGAAAGTGAAAGAGGCTTCGGCTATCCAGCCGGCGATTGCCAAGGCTTTCGGCGAAGGCAGGGAAGTCGTCATCGAAAGTTTCATCGAAGGGACCGAAGTGACATGCGGTTGCTATAAGACTGCCGGCAAGGAAGTGGTATTCCCGCTCACCGAAGTCGTAACGGATAACGAGTTCTTCGATTTCGACGCCAAGTATAACGGACAGGTGCAGGAAATCACGCCCGCCCGCATTTCAGCCGAACTGGCAGAAAAGATACAGCGCGAGACATCAAGGATATACGATATATTGGGAGCGAAAGGACTGATCCGTGTGGATTATATCATTCCGGCAGACGGTGAGCCGAAACTGCTCGAAATCAACACGACTCCCGGTATGACGGCAACCAGCTTTATCCCGCAGCAGGTGCGGGCTGCCGGTCTGGATATAAAAGATGTAATGACAGATATTATAGAAAACGAGTTTAACTAATTGAAAATTGAAAATTGGGAATTGAAAATTAATCTCGGAACATTCAACTCTCAACTTTCAACTTTCAACTTTCAATTATAAAGATATGGAAGTTCCTATTAATGATTTTGACGATATTCGTCCGCTAAATAACGACGAGGTGAAAGACGCGATCGAATCGCTGATTGCCAATGAAGATTTTGAGCGGGCCTTTCGGTATATAAAGCCGGATGTGGATTGGAAGCAGTTCTGCGAAACGATGCGCTCCTTTAAAACAAAGGAAGACTTCAAGAACAAGTTGGCCTATGAAGCCGTGATGATGGTGGCCGGAAAAACCACTTTCTCGCTGACGATATCCGGTCGTAGCCGTTTGCCGAAGGATAAAAAGCCTTGTACCTTTATTTCTAATCACCGCGACATCGTGCTGGATGCTTCTTTCCTGAATGTCATGTTGTATGATGTAGGGTATGGAATGACCCAGGTGGCTATTGGCAATAACCTGCTGATCCGTCCGTGGATCGAAACGCTGGTCCGTCTGAACAACAGCTTCATCGTGAAGCGCAATGTCCCGGTACGCCAGATGCTGGAAGTGAGCAAAGTCCTTTCCGCTTATATCCGCCATACGATCACGGAGACGAAAGAGTCCATCTGGATCGCGCAGCGTGAAGGCCGCGCCAAAGATTCGGACGACCGTACCCAGGGAAGTATCTTGAAGATGCTGAACATGAGTGGTGACAAGGATATCCTGTCAAACCTGATGGAACTGAATATTTTCCCGGTTGCAATTTCGTATGAGTTCGATCCGTGCGATTTCTTGAAAGCAAAAGAATTCCAGCAGAAACGCGATGATCCGGACTTTGTGAAGAGCCAGCGTGACGACCTGTTGAGCATGGAAACCGGTATTCTGAATAATAAGGGGCGCGTTCATTTCACCCTGACTTCCCCGATTAACGATCAGTTGGCAAAACTGGACCCGAATATGGAGAAGAACGAGTTGATCGCCGCTATAGCTTCTATTATCGATAAGGAGATTTACAAGCACTACCGTTTTTATCCTTGCAACTACGTGGCATACGATATGCTGACAGGCACACGCCGTTTCAGCGAGCACTACGGCCTGAAAGACAAAAAACAGTTTGAAGATTATCTGCAAGGGCAATTGGACAAGATCGTATTACCGAACAAGGATGAAGCATTCCTGCGCACGAAAATACTGGAAATGTATACGAATCCGTTGAAGAATTTCCTGGCCAATCAGGAATAAAGCCGAATCTGAACTTTTAACCTGGCCGTATCAACTCTACTTTTGAGTAATGATACGGCTTTTTAATGTTTATCAGTTCAGTCTGTAACTATTCAGAGTGTTCATCTTAGTTTTGACACACTCTCTTCTTTTATTTATTCTCCTTCGCATAATTCGACGGGCTCATGCCGAACTGCTTGATGAAGGCGGACCAGAAATAAGACTGGGAGCTGAAACCTGTCGCTTCCGAAATCTCATATATCTTCATATTCCCCTGTATCAATAGCTCGGCGGCCTTTTTCAGACGGCTTATCTTGATCAACTCGTTAGGAGTCAGGTCGGAGATGGCACGGATCTTCCGGTACAAGGTCGGTCGGCTCAGGTGCATCAGGTCTGCAATCATGTTTACATCTAAGGCCGGATTACCGATATGCTCGTTGATGATCTCGTTCAGCTTTTCCAGGAAACTTTCGTCCGCTTTGGTATAAGCCATCGATTTCATATTCGCGATCGGTGAGTTGAAATAGAATTTACGTATGTTGTCCCGGTTGGAGATCAGGTTGGAAATCTGTGCCATCAACAGGTTGGTGGAGAAGGGTTTGTCCAGGTAAGCGTCTGCTCCTAATTCCAGACCTTCCAGGCGCGACTGCATGGTGTTTTTGGCCGTCAGCAGGATGACCGGAATATGACTGAATTCGATCTCCGTCTTCACCTCTTTCAAAAGGGCGAAACCATCCATGACGGGCATCATCACGTCACTGATGATTAGCTGGAAGCTACGTCTCTTTAACAATGCGATTGCTTCGGCTCCGTTTCCGGCTATCTCTACATTATATAATAGGTTGACTTCGTCGGCGATAAAAACGGCCATTTCCTTGTTGTCTTCGACAATCAGGATCGTCGGGCGCGATTCGTCGTGAATAAATTCCGTTTTCTGAGGTACGGCCTGCATCGTCGTTTCTTCTTCTTCTGTTTGCTTGATGGATTCGGGCAGCTTGACGGGCAGGGTCAGGCGGAACATCGTCATGGACGGGCTGTCGGTGAAGGTCCCTAACTGCAAGCCGCCGTGATGCATTTCTGCCAGTGAACGTGCTAAGGGCAAGCCGAGACCTGTCCCCGGTTTGCCTACGGCATCCCCTTCTATCCGGTAGAAGGGTTCGAATATCTTTTCCCTCAATTCCGGTGGGATAGGAGTGCCGTCGTTGATAAAATCGATCGTGAATGTCTCATAATCGGGTGAAAGTTGCAAGCGTACGATGATGCTGCCGGACGCGTATTTGATTGCGTTCGTAAACAGGTTGCTGAATATCTTCGTGATCGCCTCTTTGTCCACGAACACGTACAATTCCGGCAGAGACAAATCGAGGTTCAGCAACAGGTTGTGTGCCGTTGCCGATTCCTGGAACCGCTTGGCTGTATCGTTCAGGAGCGAGACGATCTCCGTCCGGACGAAGCTGAGGCGGTATCCTTCTATCTCCGTTTTGCGGAAGTCCAGCAACTGGTTGACCAGCGACAGGAGGCGGGATACGTTTTTATCCATCAACGTAAGCGACTTATTCTCCTTTTCCCCGATCTTATCGGATTTCAGAAGGCGTTCGAGCGGGTTCTTGATCAGGGTGAGCGGCGTCCGGATCTCATGGGCGATGTTGATGAAGAAATCGATCTTGGCCTGATACAGTTCCTTCTCTTTCTGGTCTTCGAACAATTGCATGTTGTAGGCCATTGCCCGTTTGGTCTTCTGGCGCCAGGACCAGAAGGAGCCGGCGATGATGGCGAGAATGACGACGACATAAGAGGCATACGCCGTGTCAGATGCCCACCAAGGCGGCAAAACGGTGATGTTCAGCCGTGTCGGGGTGTCGCTCCAGTTGTTCGACAGGTTGGCGGCCCGTACCTCGAAGGTGTAATCGCCCGGATGCAGTTCTGCGAAATAGACCGTGTTGCGCCCTCCGATCGGAATCCATTCCTTATCCATATTGCCCATTCTGTATGCATACTGGACGGATTTAGGAGCGATGAAGTTGAGCGCGGAGAAGTTGATGCTGAATGTGGACTGCTTGTAGGTCAGCGTGATCTTCTTCGTCTCCGATTCGGCGGAACAGTTGACGATGCGTTTCTCTCCTGCCTCGTTCTGGATTTCGAGGCTCCCTAAGTGGACGTCCATATTTTCTGCTGTCGGGATTACTTCGGATGGCTTGAAATGGATAAAGCCTTTGACCGAACCGAAATAGAAAGTCCCTTCGTTATCTTTGAAGGCGGAGTTGTCGTTGAACTGGCGGGTGATAAGCCCGTGAGATTCCGTGTAGGTCGTGATCTTGCCCGTCCCGGTTTCCAGGCTGACCAGTCCGTTGGCCGTACTGATCCATAAGTTTTCGTTTTCGTCGGGCAGGATGCGGAAGGCGACGCTACTCGGCATACCGTTCTTTACGGTGTAATGTAGGGACTCGCCGGTCTGGAAGTCATATTTGATAACCCCTTCTACGGTGGCGAACCACATATTGCCGTCTTTGTCCTCGCAAGCGTCGTTGACGAAATTGTGGCGTTGGGTGTTCAACTTGTCGTATGGCAGATACATGCCGGTATTGCTGATCGGGTTGTAATAGAAACTGCGGTTGAACATGCCGGTCCAGATTCTTCCTAAGCGGTCTTCGTAGATGCAGTTCACCGCGAAAGGAGGAAACTGCGGAGCATACAGGAAACGGTCGTTCAGGAAGTCATATTTGTAGATACCGTCGTCGGTCCCGACGTAGACTTGTCCCTCCTGCAATGCCTTGATGCAACGGACGGTGCTGTTCTTTACCGTCAGCGAGTCTTTCAGCAGGTTGTAGTGCTTGATCACCTTCCTCGTTTTGATGTCCATCAGGTCGATGCCGTGGATGACGTGTCCGATCCAGAGCCGGTCGCCTGAAGCTGCCAAGCCCCGGATATTGGTGTGCGACAATCCGTTTTCACCCGGAACCGGCTGGTAGTTGGTGAATGTTCCGGTTTTCTTTTCCAGGCAGTTGATGCCGGCATCTTCCGTCCCGACCCATATATTGCCGTATGCGTCGGTACAGATATCGCGGATCACTTCCCCTTTCATCGAATGCTGCCCGTCCCAGGGATAATGCACATGGAAAGGGCGGAAGGGGGAATAGTAGTTGAGGCCGTTCTGGTGGAAACAAATCCAGATGCCGTTCTCCCGGTCCCGGCAGAAAGCCGAGATGAAATGGCTCGATAAGGCATACGGGTCCAACGGATCCTGCCGGATACGGGTACACTCGCCGGTGTCGATCTTATAGATAAACAACCCGGAGTCCGTTCCGATCCACAGTTCGTCCTTTTCTTTTTCAAGGAAGCTGTTGATCAGGATCGTAAGCTGGTTGATCTTTTGAATGTTCAGATCCTGGTAACCGCGCGTCGCCGGGTCGAATATCTTCACGTCATCATGCTCGAAAGCGATGTAGATGCGGTCGGTCGTAGGAGAAGGGTACAGCATGGAGAGCTTCCGAGGGGTGTTCGGGGTAGAATGGGCGAATACATTATAGGATTCCGTCGTCCCGTCTTCCGGATTCAGCAATGAGATCAGTCCGTCCGAACTCCCGATCCAGATACTGTTTTCGCGGGTAATGCAAAAAGTGGTGTAGCTCTGGTTGTTTTCCGGGGCAAAGATGCGGAACTGGCTGTCTTCCGTATTGAACCGGATCAGGTTGCCGTCCATCAGTATCCATAGTTTATTGTCTTTATCGAACTGGAAAATGTCGATTCCTTTGTCTGCCGTGAAAGGAACGTGCCGGAATGATTCCTTCTCATCGTTATACTGGTATAATCCCGAAAGCGTCCCGACCCATAAGTCGCCGTTCATGTCGCAGCCCAGGCATGTGATCCAGTTGCTTCCCAATGTCTCGGTTTCGTCGGGGTCGTTACGGAATACTTTGAATGTATATCCGTCGAAGCGGTTCAGGCCGTCGCGCGTCCCGATCCAGATATATCCTTTCCTGTCCTGCACGCAGCAGGTGGCCATGTTGTCGCTGAGTCCGTTTTCGACCTGGTAGTGGCGGAAAAGATAGTTGCTGTCGTCTGCATACGTCCGGGTGAGACAAAATATGAATAGGATGGATAAGATTAACTTCAGATGTTTCATATATGACTTTGCTATTATGGGCGAAAGATACTGAAAAATGTATTATGGATTTCCTTTTATTGTATCACGGATTTCATAAATCATCTCAATAAGGGTGATAACGGCAGAGAATGAGAAGAATACGGAAAAGATTGCAACAAGGTCAAACAAACCGGCACAAGGGAATCGATACATTTGTACCATGTGAAACACAGGTGATATAAAACCTTTTATTCTAATTATTATATGAACACTCTTACTACAAAACAAGGAATCGGAACGAAAGTTCAACTCTGCACAATGATGTTTATGCAGTATATGCTGAGTGCAGTCTGGTGGGTTCCTTTAGCCGCTTATCTTTCCCATACGCTTAAATTGGAAGTGTATCAGGTCTCACTGGTGTTGAGTGCGATGGCTATCGGTGCGATGGCATCCTCTTTTATCGGTGCGATTGCCGACCGTTATTTTGCCGCCGAGAAGATTTTGGCAGTATTGAATATACTGACAGGAGTCTTTTTGCTCCTGGCCGCCCAGCAGGTTACGTTCGCTCCGCTTATGACATGTGTCGTGCTGGCGATGCTTTGCCACATGCCGACACAGAGTCTGACCAGTACGATCGCCATGAGCCATACGCCGTCGGAACAGTTCCCGCGTATCCGTATGTTCGGATCGGTGGGATGGGTCGCTTCCGGTATCTTTAGCGTGATTGCCCTTCATGTGATGCATTTGCCCGCTTTCGACGATACGAACCTGCCGATGTATTGCGGCGCCGCCGTCTGTTTCGTAGCCGCGCTTCTGAACTTGCGGTTGCCGCACACCCCGCCTTCGGTTGACAAGAGTGCCGGCATCTCGGTGATGGATATAACCGGCTTCAGCGCTTTCTCCCTGATGAAGGATAAGAATTACCGGGCTTTTATGATCCTGACGTTCTTAGCTATCATCCCGTTCAACCTGTATCATGTCTATGGTTCGATGATTCTCGCCGACGAGCATGTACAGAATATAACGGTGACGCTGAACCTCGGACAGTTAGCTGAGATGTTTTTCCTGGTTATTACCACTTCGATACTGATAAAGTCCGGGATTAAGAATACCCTGATCTTCGGTATGATCGCCCTCGTGGTCCGGTATGCTTCGTTCTATATCGGTGCGGAAACCGGCCTGCAATGGTTCTATTATATCGGGATTATCGTGCACGGGTTGATCTTCGGCCTTTTCTTTGTCGGCGGTCAGGTCTATACGGATAATGTGGCGCCAAAAGAAATGAAAGCGCAGGCGCAGGGCCTGCTCTTCTTCCTGGTATGGGGAATCGGCTTCCTGATCGGGACGCTTTGGAACGGATGGCTGATCGGTCTTTTCCGTGACGGGGATAAATGTGACTGGCCTGTCGTCTTTGCCATCTCGACCCTGTTTTCATTCATATTATTGATCCTGTTTGTCTTTTTATTCAAACCGGTAGCATTAAAGACTAATAAATAACATAGAGTAGTAAAGTAATAATTTTATCAAACCCTTTTAATTCTCAAGATTAAATATATTATCACACGCCAGATGTACAGAAGGTGTCTGAAAAGGATGCCTTCTTTTTTTGTTATGCCGCCCGTTTATTATCCATTTTTATTTTTAAAACATCTTTGGTCTTCTCAATTGTCTCTCTTCGGGAAGTAATCCTACAGAAATAAGTAAAAAATAAAAGAGAACTG
>NZ_JACOOJ010000064.1 GCF_014287585.1 Parabacteroides hominis
ATCATATTTGTTTCCTCTAACGGGCATGGCCTCGGTTTATTTAAGAGAGAAAACAAACGTTGTACGGAAACCTGTTCGGTAATCATCAGTCGGCAGATAGCATCTGTATTGAAAGGGCTGATCCCGTTATCTGAAGAAAAATTGGTGATTAAAGTAGGGAGCGATTGGTCAGAAATCTCTTTCGAGGATTACGAAATTTCTTTTCGTAATGTGGAAGGTCGTTATCCCAATTGGCGGGCTGTTGTTCCGAAATCTAACAATCTTGAACTGAAAACGGATACCAAATTACTATTGGGAGCCATAAAGCGCACTTCTGTATTTTCAAGTAAAGTATCATGCCTTATAAAGTTGAGTGCCCGTTATGATAAGCTTGTTGTATCGGCTCAGGACTTGGATTATTCCACTTCTGCAGAAGAAACCATTCCGGTAGAGTTTGGCGAAAGAGAGTTTGTTATTGGCGTGAAAGCGACTTTGATACAAGATATGCTTTCTGGTATTGATGACGATCGTTCAATACTTTCTTTCGCTACTCCCAGTACCGCTATTCTTATCGCCCCGGAAAAACAATCCGAGAATGAAGAACTTACCTATTTATTAATGCCCATGACAATCCAGTAAGTTATGAAAGAGTTCAAAGATACAATACAGAAATATTTGGAGCAACGAGTTGCAGAAGATCCCTTGTTTGCTCCCAAGTTTGAAAATCCTAAAAAGAATATAGATGAATGCTGTCGTTACATTTTAGGAGAAGCCCGTAAACGGGGAACTTCTGTCGTAATGAGTGATGCAGAAGTCTTTGGGATGGCCGTTCATTATTATGACGAAGAGAATATCAAGATAGAAAAAGTTTCTGCCGGTTGCTCTATTTCTTCTAATCAAAAGGTAGAGTTGACGGAGGAGGACAAGAATGCGGCCCGTGAAGCGGCTATCAAACGGTTGGCCGAAGAGCAATACCGATTGCTCAAAAAGAAGCCAGCAAAGAAAAAGGTAGATGAAAGTGTTCAACAAATGAGTCTGTTCTGATTATGAAGCCGAGAACGAAGTTACATTTTAGGGTGGTTAGTTTGAGTAGCCAGCTACCCGATATAAAAAGTATGATGGCTGAGTGGGCGAATAATGATTGTCTGGACCATATAGGATATGCTACCAAGTCCCGTGTCGTATGTATGGAATGCGGAGAACGTTTTTCTACAGAACTTGTAAAGCATAAGCGTGCCATTTGTCCTCATTGCGGTGCATCTTTGAAAATAGAATGGTCGAGGAAACGTACTAATAAGCAGTTTATAAGTATAGGAAAGGCAGATATATGTGAAGAGTTCCAGGTTATCCGATGCTTTGAGCTATATGCTTATTATCGTGAAGGCAGGAAACCTCATTATTTTATTCGGGAAGTGCTTCAACATTGGATTAAAGACGATGGAAAACGGGAAGTGATGGCTCTTGCAAGAAATACAGGCTGTAGTGGTTGGTGTGGAAATCTTGAAATTCGTAACAAGACTGTGGGATCGTATTATAGTATCGGAGATAATGATATTTACTGTGATAAGTACCATCCGGATTCTGTATTCAAACCGCAATACACAAGGATGGGAATAGATTACAGACTTCATGGACTGTCATTTCTTGATGCAATTAATACCATTCCTGCTAATCCTAAGCTCGAAACGCTTCTTAAAGCAAAGCGGTATGATTTATTGAGTTGTTGGTACAGTATTCGTTATAAATTGAGCAGCTATTGGCCATCTATAAAAATCTGTCTTCGGAACAAGTATAAGATAAAGGACGTTCCGATGTGGTTTGATTATTTGGACTTGCTGACACGTTATCATAAAGACTTGCATAACGCTCATTACGTTTGCCCTGCGAATCTGAAAAAAGCCCATGACTTATATGTAGCAAAGAAAAAGCGTGATGATGAAAAGGCGCGCAAGGCACGTGATATGCAGCGTTTGCTTGAGCTTAAGAAATATGCCGAAAACTACATTAAAGAGAAATCGAAATTCTTTGATTTGAAACTGTCGGATGGTAAGATAGTAGTGATACCGTTGAAAAGCCTTGAGGAATTTAAGAAAGAAGGAGAAATTATGCACCATTGTGTTTTCTCAAATGAATATTTCAAGAAGAAGGATTCTCTTATCCTTTCTGCCCGGATAGGTGAGAAGCATATTGAAACTATTGAAGTTAATTTAAAGACATTCAGTATAGTTCAGTCCCGTGGTGTCTGCAATAGAAACACAGAATACCATGATAGCATAGTAAAGCTAGTGAATAATAATATGAATTTGATACAGAAGTGCCTAAAGAAGGTCGCATAATTAGATAGCGTAAAAATGCCAAGAATTAGAACTATAGTACCGGAATTTTGGGAAGATGAAAGGTTTTCGAACGTATCTCTTCCGGCTTGTCTGCTTTATATAGGCATGAAAAACTTTGCTGATGATAGCGGTGTCATTTTAGCTAATGAAACTATCATCAAGTCGAAAGTCTTTCCTGCCCGCGAAGATATTCGTAAGCAGCAGGTTTCTGGGTGGCTGCAAGAACTGATTGAAAACTCTATCCTTGTACCTTTTACATTCGAAAATAAAAGCTACTACGTGATGGACTTTTCCAGTGAGCGCATCGACAAACCGCAAAAGTCAAAAATTCCTGCAGAAGTAATAGAAAACGTTCTTTCGGGCAAAAAACAGAATAATCCGGGAACATTCGAGAATTCTCAGGAACAATCTGGAACATTCGAGAATCCTCTTGCTGGAGAGGATTGGAAAGGAGAGGAGGGTTATACGCGCGCAGGCACGCGTAACCCTGACCCCGAACCGGAGAAACCCAAGAATGAAAATTTTGAAAAGTTCAAGCAATGGATTGCTGCGAATGCTCCTAATGTGGCTAAACTGAAAGAGCCGTTTACGGAAGAACAATTCGAACGAATAAAGCGAGATTTCCCGCTTCAGTTAATCCAGGACACTCTTGTCTCGATGCACAACTATCGAGAGTTGCTCAAAAAGTACGTTAGTGCAAACCTTACGTTCCGCAAATGGGCGAAACGTGATTTAGAAAAATATCAAGATGGACAAACAACAAGCAATACAACTGTTGTCACAGATAGACTCAACAACAGGCGTACTTCCTCCGGAACTGATGCCGAAAACAAGAGACGCGAGCGTGAGCATCTTGGGCACCTTGCCGATGCCATATTACAACAGTCTGCGGCCCAAAACAGTAAATGACGTGTTTGATAGCCCAAGTTGCTCTATAGCGGTTATGAACAAAGAATTTGGAGAGACGCATCTTCGTGGATTTATGGTAAAAGTCTTGAATGATTTGATAGATTTTTTTAATGTCGGGAAATCGATCGGAGCGGTGCAAGTCGCACAAACAGTTGATCTGATTATTGATGAATACTATTTCTTTAAGCCTGATGATTTCAAGCTATGTTTTAATCGGGCGAAAAAGGGATTGTATGGAAAGGTTTATGATCGGATAGACGGGGCTGTTATCTTAGAATGGCTTGGCCGGTATGAGAAAGAAAGGGGTTCTATGGCCATGGATGATAGTATCAATAATTCCAAAAGCTGGGATATACCGGAAGGCGATAGGACTTCTAAAACATTGGAACAAGCGTACCATGAGTTTAGGAAGTATGATTTTGAACGAAAATATAAGGTGTAAATATTAAAAAACAAGAAACTATGATGCAAGAAAATAAAATACAGGCCGGTAATACCGAACAAGTTTTACTGTCAAAAAAGAACTATCACCGTGCATTTAAGGTGGTGAGTATAGCAAACCCGGAACAGGGTGAATGGCTTTTTAACTGGAGAGGAAAGAAGTTAAGCCAAAATTTAATGAGTTGCGACTATGCACATACTGCAATCCGTATTTCCAACAACGAGGAAATTGTTATTTATGACAAAGACTTAGGCTCCTGGGCTGTTACAGAGTGGAAATACGATGTCAACCTTGAAGAACTTTGGAAATGCGCTTGTGACGCTTTCAGTTCTACAAGTTTCAGCCCGGAAGAACGCGGGGCATACTACATACGGACGTATGAGGAGGAGCTAAACGCTGACATTGAAAAGATTCCGGAGGAAGAAAGAGAACGCTATATTTCCAAGTACAAAGAATGGGTTCAAATATTATTCAATAAGCATTCTCGCATTATGAGCGCCATGATAACGGGGCCGGCACGTTTCCCTTCAAGACGAAATGAGAAGATGAATAATTATTATGACAATGCTGTAAATGAATTTAGAACATGGAGAGAAAAAGCACTCAAGGTGATATCTCGTAAGATAGAAGATGCAAAGCCGAAAGAACAAAAAGCTGAGGAAGAATGGACGAGGCTTAAACGCTCAATATATTCCTCTGCTTCTACAATTAAGGGTATCAATGACGGTACGGAAAGAGGATACAATAAAGCCTTGTTTGTTTCCAGTATTTACGGTAAAGTTGAAACATACACAAAGCGCGGTGACGTGATAATTGTAGAAAAAGCAATTGCCTATGTTAGAGAGCTAAATAAACAATCCTCTATCATTACTGAACGTCATAAATTCTTTAAACTTGCTGAAATGGCGAAAGCTGTATGCGAAGCTCAGGAAGTAAGGTCAAATAAAGAAGATACCGAAATACTTTTCGAGGGTGGCCGGGTAATCAAAAACTATTCCGAGGACAGGGTGCAAATAGTTTTCGACACTAAGCCGCAACCAGACGTTATTTCAAATCTCAAACATAACGGTTTTCGCTGGTCACCCCGTTTTTCGGCATGGCAACGTCAATTGACGAATAACGCCTATTATGCTGTTTCTCGTGTAGTTCCTATTACCGTTGAACAATTGATGAAAGGAGGTGAGAAATGAAAGTAATAGTTACATTCAGCGGGGGTAAAGATAGTCTTGCGTCTCTGCTTTGGGTACGTAATAACCTAACAAAAGATTTTATCACAGTGTTTTGTGATACTGCTTGGGAACACCCGTTGACTTACCAATATATTGAAGAGATATGCCGACAGCTTGATCTGAGCCTTGTCACGATCAAGTCAAAAAAGTTTGATGGAATGGTTGACTTGGCACAAAAGAAGTCTCGTTGGCCGTCTTCGCAACGACGGTTCTGTACGTATGAATTGAAAACAATTCCAATGATAGATTACGTCCTTGATGAAATAAACGATGATATTTTGATGATACAGGGTATACGTGCCTCAGAAAGTACTAAACGCGCAGAAATGCGAAAGCAATGCACCTAATATTATGTGCAGCCGTATGGGAAAGACAAACATGGAAAAGACAAATTTCATACTTATCGACGTAAAGACGTGTTGGAATTTAGATCAAAACATTCTGATGATCTTTTACGACCTGTATTCGACTGGTCGGCACAACAGGTGATAGACTATATTCTTGACAATGGATTACAACCTAATCCTTTATATCGAATGGGTTATAAACGGGTAGGATGTTATCCATGCATAATGGCTTCGCAACAAGATATATATAACATCAGTGTTCAAGACCCGGAAAGGATTAGTTGCATTGCAAGGCTCGAACAACAATTCAATAGCTGTTTTTTTGGTCCCGATAAAATCTCATCGAAACATTACAAAGGTGTATATCCGCTTATAGGTGATGTTGTTCGCTACGTACAAAGTAAACATACAGGTGGTTCTCTGTTCGATGATGACGATGTGGCAACAAGCTGTATGAGTTATTATGGACTTTGTGAATAATAGAACGATATGACTAAGAGAGAAGCGAAAATATTGGCATTAGAGGTATTTGTTATTGAACAGGATCATGTATCTGACACCATCGCCTCGAAAAAATCAAGGCTTCTTTCGTTTTGCTGTTTGGCATCCCGGCTTCTTAATCGTGGAATACGTTCTTTCATCTTTAAGCTGGTTGCCAATTTATTAAAAACTACATTAATCAAATACAATCTTTAGTTGAACGAATGGCTTATCACTTGAAACGATTGCAACTATTGGAATCAAGGCAATAACTACAATCCACCTCCTAACGTTGGGGAATAATCCCCAGTCGGGAAGTGGATTTGTTTTTATCTGGTAACATATCAGTTTTAGCCAAAATCAGTCCTCAAATTTTTGATTCTGTTTTTTGTAGCAATAGTCCAAAAAATCACACGTATTATCTATTTTCTTTTTTACAGATATTTCATCAATAGACTTCTTATCTGCTGAAAATATGGACTTAACACTATGCTTAAGATTAGAAAGATGTTCATTGTTGTTTATTTCTTTAATCAATTTAAAAGCATATTGAGAAATGTTGTTTGTATTCTTGCATGGAATATTATACTGTAAACAATAAGTCTCGAAAGATTTTGAATATTGACTATTTTTTAAATCATTTATTACTTCCTGATCAATAACTGTACCTGCCCATTCTTGAGATTCAGCTTTTTCATGAGCCTTTACAAGTCCTTTCCCGTAGGGACATTGTACTGCATATAAAGAATTATTGGAAAACTTGAAATTTCCCATAATATGACTGAGAGATCCCTTGGTTAAACATCCTCTAACAGGAAAATTGTCCAAATTACAATGTTGATTATATAGAAATGAAACTAAAAACAAATTATATAAGGAATCAATATTTGAATCTTTTGTCCAATATATAATGGTATCTGATATATTTACACAATTTACTTTAGCCTGAATAAGATCTGGAATTATATTATTGGGATTAACTGAACTAAGTTTTTTATTTTCAAGAGTAAGAGACAACTCTATATCTCGAAAAATGTGTTCCATACGTGTATCTATATATGTTTCCGAATTATTATTAATAAACTCTTTGAATCCTAATAAATCGAAATATGTTATGTAAACTTCATTGTACATAATAATACAGTTTTAAATTAAAATCACAAATATACGAAAATTCAGAAAGTAAAGTGACTTATATCACGAAAGAAGTGAGTTAAGAAAGCCCTCAGGATAACCAAGGGCTTTCTTTCTGTTCTTTATATCTTATATGAAACTAAGATATGAAAACGCAAAAATGTATAGCCTGTGGCCGGGAAACAGTTTCTGTAATCAAAACTGAAGAAGGGTATATCTGTTATAATTGCTACTCAGATAAAAAGATCCCTCCTAAGTCAAAACAGCATCATGACAACGAAGAAGCTCGGATTCAGTCGGAGTTTTTCAGCAAGGTTCCTTTATTTTTTCCGAACTTACCGGATCGACTTCTTTTTGCAGTCCCGAACGGTGGTAGCCGGCATAAAATAGAAGCGGCTAATATGAAGCGCCAAGGTGTTAAACGTGGAGTGGCCGATGTAATCCTTCAGATACCGAAAAAGGGATATGCTTCTCTTTGTCTAGAGTTCAAGACATCTACAGGTAAACAGTCTGCAGAGCAAAAGGAATACCAACGCCAGGTTGAAATGGCAGGTAGTAAGTATGTGATTGTTCGGAGCGTGGAACAGGCTATCCGGGAACTGCAACTGTATTTAGGTTAATAGATTTCTCCTGTTATATTTTAGAATAAAAGTTATGGCTGAATTGAAGTATGACCCCCGGAATTATCGTATTCATACCGATAAAAATAAACGGCTTATTAAGAAGAGTCTAGAGGATTGTGGTACCGGTCGTTCTATTCTTCTGGATAAGAACGATGTTATTATTGCCGGGAATGGCGTTTATGAGCAGGCTTTAGAACTGGGGTTGAAAGTCCGAATTGTTGAGTCTGATGGAAATGAATTGATAGCGATCAGAAGAACGGATTTGTCTACAGAGGATGAAAAAAGAAAGCTTTTGGCTCTGGCTGATAACCATACATCAGATACTTCTATGTTCGATTTCGCAGCTGTAGTTGAAGATTTTGGTATTGACGAACTTGGTGATTGGGAGTTGGAGCTTCCATTTGATGATATGCCGACAGATGTGGATCGTTTTTTTGAGGGAGCAGATAAGGTGGAGAATAAGAGAAAGACTATGATTTGTCCCCATTGCGGAAAGGAGATAGAGTTATGATCTTATACCTTGCCGGTTATAAATCTTGTGCCAAACGGTGGGATCTGGACACGAAAGATATCTATCTTTTAAGTTCTTTTTGGGAGCATAAATCGGGACGTTATGGTAGTTATGTCTGTCAAGAGAAGCATATTCTTGATAGCGGGGCGTTTTCTGCTTTTTCTGGGAAGAATGATAGTTTTGACTGGGATGGCTATGTTAAGAAATATGCCGACTTTGTTTTAAAGAATAACATTCAACGTTTCTTTGAGCTGGATATAGACGTTGTCGTTGGACTGGAGAAAGTCGAATATTATCGTAGATACTTGGAAGATCGTATAGGACGGCAGCCTATTCCTGTTTGGCATGCAAGTCGAGGAAAGGATTATTTTATTCGGATGTGTGAGGAGTATTCTTATGTTGCGATTGGTACGACTTCGGCAATGGAAGAAGGTCGGCGGATAAGAGAGAATCCTATGATATTAAAGTGGTTTATCGATCAAGCTCATTCTGCCGGTACTCGTATTCATGGGCTTGGATTTACAAATACGACATTTCTTCCTTTTTTAAAGTTTGATAGTGTTGATAGTACGACCTGGTTGTCTGGTTCCAGATTTGGGCAAATTTATTTCTTTAATGGAAAGCAAATGGTATATCGTAATCCCCCAAAAGGAATGCGGGATAAGAATCATGATTTATCGAATAGACACAATTTTAATGAATGGATAAAATTTCAAAGGTATGCAGAACAATACTTATAATAAAAAAGTCCTTCTGTATTCAGGAGGCATGGATAGCTGGTTGATTGATAAACTCTGGAAACCGGATATAAGGCTTTATATTGATATGAATACCCGTTATTCGAAAGAAGAAATGAAGCGTCTTCCGGATGATATTGTTATTGAAAAGTTGGATTTATCAAAATGGGAACGTGAGGATAAGATTATTCCTCTTCGAAATGTGTATTTGATTGGTATCGCAACGAATTATGGCGACGAAATCTGTTTGGGAGCGACAGCCGGTGACCGGGTTCTTGATAAATCACCTGTATTTGCCGAATTGTACGAGGAGTTACTCGGATATCTCTATCAGAAACAACATTGGACTGAGAAACGAACGATCAGGATAAATTTGGATTATAAAGCATATACTAAGACAGAGTTGTTGAAGCAATATATAATTCAAGGAGGCAGTATTAATGAAGCGTTTAGTTCGTCGTTCAGTTGTTATGCTCCTGTTGATGGGCACGAATGTTGGAACTGCAAACCGTGTTTCCGCAAATTTATTGCTTTTGCATTGAACGGATACCCGTTCTCCAGAGAAGTAATAGACAAGAATATATCTTATATAAAGCGTGAAATACTTCCTTTAATCGAATCTGGCGAGTATGGTCGGAAACGGGAGGAGGAAGAGATAAGACAAATATTAACTCTTTATCGATAAATCTATGTATACAGTAAGGAAACGTCTTGAGATATCAGCGTCTCATCGTTTGAGTCTCTCTTATGCAAGTAAATGTGAGAATTTGCATGGACATAATTGGATTGTAATTGTTTGGTGTAGATCTAAGCAGTTGAATCCAGATGGTATGGTTGTCGACTTTGCCCATATTAAGCAAATGATTCAGGAAAAATTGGATCATAAGAACTTGAATGAGGTATTATCGTTTAATCCGACAGCGGAAAATATTGCGAAATGGATCTGTAATCAGATACCTCAATGTTTTAAAGTGATGGTCCAGGAATCGGAGAATAATATAGCGTGGTATGAAAAAGATAAATGAGATTTTTTACAGTATCCAGGGAGAGGGGTATTTTATCGGTACACCGACTGTTTTTGTTCGCTTCTCCGGATGTAACTTGAGGTGTCCGTTCTGTGATACAGAACACAAAGAAGGCAAGATGTTAAGTGATGATGATATTATTGCAGAAATAAATCGTTATCCAGCTTTACATGTCGTATTGACAGGTGGAGAACCTTGTATGCAGGTTACATATGACTTGGTTGATAAAATCAAGGCCACTGGCCGATTTGTTCAGATTGAGACAAATGGAACTTTGGTTCCACCTGTAAATATAGACTGGATTACGTGTTCCCCGAAAGATGGAGGTAAAACTGTCGTGATTAACCCGAATGAATTGAAGGTAGTTTATATCGGACAGGATATGTCGCAATATGATAAATATTCAGCAGGAGTATATTATTTGCAGCCTTGTTCCGGTCAGAATACGAAGGAATTTATTAATTATATTAAAGAGCATCCGAAATGGAAATTAAGTCTACAAATACACAAGATATTAAATGTGCGATAAGAACGATTCTTTCTTTTATAGGTGAAAATCCTTGTCGGGAGGGCTTAAGAGAAACACCGGATCGTATTATAAGGATGTGGAAAGAGATCTTTCGTGGATATGATCTGGCACAGGTGCCTAAAATAACAGTCTTCCCCAATGGAATGGATGGTCTTTCTTGTAATAGTGTTATCGCAGATTCAGGTGGATTCTATTCAATGTGTGAACATCATATGATGCCTTTCTTTGGGAAGTATTGGTTTGCTTATATTCCTAATCCTAAAGGTAAGATATTGGGCATATCGAAAGTTGGTCGTGTTGTTGATTATTGTGCGGCACGATTACAGGTACAAGAGCGATTGGCGAAAGATATCATTGTGATGATTCAAGAAGCGTTAGGTTCGGAATATCCACCTTTGGCAATGGGTATAGTGCTAGAAGGAGAACACTTGTGTAAGTCAATGCGTGGTGTAAAGAAAGAAGGTAAAATGCGCTCTTCTTTCTATTTAGATAATGGAAGTTTACCTGAGTTGAAGGCGGAATTGTCCCGATTCGTTAGTTTTGGTTAGGTATGTTAGAGAAGAATGAAGTAAAAAAGAAAAGTAGGGGGCGTAAGTCTGAATATAGAGAAGAATATGCAGAGCAGGCTCTAAAGCTTTGTCTGTTAGGTGCAACAGATAAGGAAATTGCTGAATTCTTCTCTGTTTCGGAACAAACGTTGAATAGTTGGAAGAAGAAGTTTCCTCAATTTCTTGAGTCCTTAAAAAAGGGAAAAGCTGTAGCAGATGCAAATGTAGCATCGAGACTTTATAGCCGTGCGATTGGTTACGATGCCAGAGCGACGAAGTTCGCTACCAACGAGGGCAAGATTACGGACAAGGTGGAGTATCTCGAACATTACCCTCCGGACACAACTGCCGCCATTTTCTGGCTGAAGAACCGGCAACCTGGCAAGTGGCGTGATAAGAAAGAAGTGGAGAACCAGGTCAAACTGGGTGATGAATTGGAATCGATGTCAGATGAAGAACTAGCAGCAATTATCCGTGGCGAAAAGGAGTAAGAGAGAAATATTGATCAGGCAGGCGAAGGCTGCGACCATATTGCGCAAACGGGAGGCTCGGAATGATTTCTGGGCCTATTGTTTATATCATGATCCTAAGTTCTTCGCTAAGCGTTTGTTTTTGAAGAAGGTGGCGGACGCTTTTACGCGGGTGTACGAATCGTATTTGTCGGGTGTGATTCGTCGGCTGGCCGTCTCCATGCCGCCACGTGCTGGGAAGTCCTATATATCATCCTTGTTCATTTCGTGGATGCTTGGCCATTTCCCGGAAGAGTCGGTCATGCGCAACTGTTGTTCCGATACACTGTATAATAAACTATCTTATGATACACGCGACATTGTCCGCTCTTCCCGGTTCAAAGAGATATTCCCGGATGTGCAATTGCGAGGGGATAAACAGAATGTGCACGGCTGGAGCTTGGAAGCTGCCCGGCAGGTGAGTTACTTCGGGGCTGGTGTAGGCGGTACGGTAATCGGTTTCGGTGCGTCTATGTTGGCCATGACCGACGACTTGTATAAGAGCCTGGAAGATGCACTATCCGACACCAATAACGAAAAGGTTTGGTCGTGGAAGCAGGGAACGCATGATTCCCGTATAGAGGGGAACTGTTGCTCTATCGACATCGGTACACGTTGGTCGGCTACGGACGTACTTGGCCGTATGGAAGAGATGGGGAAGTATGACGAGATTATTCGTATCGCTGCCTTGGATGAGAACGACCGCTCTTTTTGTGAGGATGTGCATACAACGGAGTATTACCATGAATTACGGGAGGAAACGGACGATTCCATCTGGTGTGCCGAGTATATGCAGGAACCGATCGAGGCTATTGGGTTGTTGTTCCCAAAATCAGAATTAAACCGATTCAAGCTGGCAGATATAGAAGGTAAGCAACCGGACGGTGTGATCGGTGCTACTGATGTGGCAGACGAAGGAGACGATGATTTCTGTGCGCCGATTGCCAAGGTATTCGGCACGAAGTATTTCATTACCGATGTGCTGTTTACCAAGGACAATGTAGAGATTACCGAACCAAAGTTGGTTTCCCTGATCCTTGATACCCGTTGCGACAATATGCGTATTGAGAGCAACAATGGTGGTCGTCTCTTCGCCCTGAATGTCCGAAAGGCGGTAAAGGAAAAGAATGAAAAATGTATCATCCAAGCAAAGCCTACGACCGCCAACAAGGAAACACGTATCTTGTTGAAGTCCGGTTGGATCAAAAAGCATTGCTATTTCCTAGAAGAGGGCGAGTATAAGAAAGGTTCGGATTACGATCGGTTTATGAAAGCGCTTACTGGCTACAAGAAAGAGGGAGGTAACAAGCATGATGATGCACCGGACGGCATGACGATCCTTGCCGAGAATGTAGAGTTTATCGGGTTGTGCAAAAATAATCGGGTACGGCAGGTGGCAAGAGGACGATAATTGGCAAAATGAAAGTGTTTTTCTGATATTTGTGACACGTGTTAGATAAAACCCCGATATTTTTCTACCATATACTTGCGTTTTGATATATGTTTTCGGTTTTTACATTTCAAAGTAAACTTGTTTAGACTGGCCGTATTGATAGCGAAAAACTATTTGCTTTTATATTTTAGCATAAAACAATCATGCC
>NZ_JACOOJ010000065.1 GCF_014287585.1 Parabacteroides hominis
CAGTTCTCTTTTATTTTTTACTTATTTCTGTAGGATTACTTCCCGAAGAGAGACAATTGAGAAGACCAAAGATGTTTTAAAAATAAAAATGGATAATAAACGGGCGGCATAACAAAAAAAGAAGGCATCCTTTTCAGACACCTTCTTAAAAAGATTTAGAGGCTTTGCCGGAGCAATCACCTATCCGTCTGCTTCAGCAGACGGCAAAAGAAACCTGCGGCATGAGGCTTGCCTCACTTGAATCTCATAGGAGCAGGCGGTATCGGCCATCCTCGAAGAGCCGTCAGGCTCTACTTCCGGCCTAAGCTGGTGAGCGTTAAGCGCAGAGACCGCAGTGAGCGCCCGGAGCGTCTGCTGTCTGAGCGAAGCGAGTTTCAGACGCGACAGCGAACGAAGGGAACGGAGTAGCGAAGCAGGTTCGGCCTTGAACTTTTGGTTACTTTTCTTTCAAGAGAAAAGTAACATCAGAAACTTTGCATATCGCAAAGCTTCTTATAATAGCCATCCAGCCCAATCAGCTCCTCATGCCGTCCGCGCTCCACAATCTCCCCTTCATGCATCACGCAAATCTCGTCCGCATTACGGATCGTCGAGAGCCGGTGTGCAATCACGATCGTCGTACGGTTACGCATCAGGTTTTCCAAAGCCTCCTGCACCAAGCGTTCCGACTCGGTGTCGAGCGCGGAAGTTGCCTCGTCGAGAATCAAGATCGGCGGGTTCTTCAAAATGGCACGGGCGATGCTGATACGCTGCCGCTGTCCGCCGGACAGTTTGCCGCCCCGGTCGCCGATATTCGTGTCATATCCTTCTTCGCTCGCCATAATAAACTCATGCGCATTGGCGATACGCGCCGCCTCCTGAACCTGTTCAAGCGTAGCGCCTTCCACCCCGAAAGCAATATTATTAAAGAACGTATCGTTAAAAAGAATCGCCTCCTGGTTGACATTCCCCATCAGGCTGCGCAGATCGTACAATGTCGCCTCGCGCACATCCGTGCCGTCGATCGTGATGCCCCCTTTGTCCACATCATAGAAACGGGGCAGCAAATCCACCAGCGTGCTCTTTCCCGACCCCGACTGGCCGACCAGCGCGACCGTACGTCCTTTCGGTATCGTCAGGTCGATGCCTTTCAACACCCATTCATGCTGGTACTTGAACCAGACATCCTTATAACAGATGCTTTCCGTCAACGCGATCGGTTTCGGGCTCGCCGGATCATTGATATCGCTTTCCGCCTTCAGAATCTTGTCCACACGATCCATAGAGGCAAGCCCTTTCTGGATGGCATAAGAAGCCTTGCTCAAGTCCTTCGCCGGATTGATTATACTATAGAAAATCACCAGATAGTAGATGAAAGTGGAGGCGTCGATCGGACTGTTACTGCTCAGGATCAGCGTTCCGCCATACCAAAGCACGATCGCAATCGTAGCCGTCCCCAAGAACTCGCTCATCGGATGCGCCATTTGCTGGCGGCGATAGATGCGGTTCGTCAGCAGGCGGAACTTCTCGTTGCTCTTCTCAAAACGCTCCTGTATCTTCTCTTCGGCATTGAAAGCCTTGATAATGCGCAGGCCGCCCAATGTCTCCTCGATCTGGCTCATCAGATAGCCCCATTGCTGCTGTCCCTCGAACGACTTCCGTTTCAACTTCTTTCCGACCAGCCCCATCACGTAGCCGGCAACGGGCAACAGGATGAAAACAAAAAGCGTCAACTGCCAGCTAATGGCAATCATCCCGATCAGGTAGATCAGGATCAGGATCGGATTCTTAAAAAGCATATCGAGCGAACTCATGATAGAAGTCTCGATCTCGTTCACATCCCCCGACACACGGGCGATGATATCTCCCTTCCGCTCCTCCGAGAAAAAGCCCAAAGGAAGTTCCGTTATTTTCCGGTTGATCTGGTTACGGATATCGCGGACAACACCCGTACGGATCGGAATCATCGTATAAAAAGCCAGATACATCGTCCCGACTTTCAGGAAAGTAGAGACAATCAGGAAAACACCCAATATGATCAGCGTAAAGGAACCGCCTTTCGTCTCGATCATATCGGAGACGAACCAAAAGAAGTTATTTTTCAACAGTTCAGGAGTCGCTTTCCAGGCTTCGAGCGAGAAAGGGGCGAACGTCCAGTCCGTATAGGCATAGGTTTCATCACTTATTTTAAACAGAATATTCAGAATCGGAATGATTAAAGCAAAAGAGAACAGATTCAGAATGGCGGACAGGACGTTAAAGATCACATTCCACACCATAAATTTCTTATAGGGAGGCACGAAGCGCCTCAGTATACGCAGAAAATCCTTCATGTTTGATCGATAGATTGAATTCGGGGCGCAAGTTACTCAATATCCGGCTGATTCCGGGTATCGCGCGGTATTTTATTTCATCCATCCTTATTCTTTAGCCCGTCTGCCCTATTCTTTTAGAACCTCCGCTTGCTTTCACAAGTCGTCCGCTTGGCGGCGAACGGTCGTCCTCCGGCCAGCGAACGATCGTTCTCCAGCCAGCGGACGATCGTTCGCCGGCCAGCGGACAACTTATGGACTGCATCCGAAAAACGAATATATTCCATAGAAAAAGATAATATATCCGATAGAAAACGATAATAGATGCAACTATAAAAGTTATATTTGCATCTATATAGTATAAACAAATGCTATAAGAGTATGAAAAAGATCTCTACCTCCATCCAGAAAAGTGTCAATTGGCTATTAACCGGCATACTTACGCTGTTGGGTTTCTCCTCATGCGAGCCAGGAGCCGCCATGTACGGGACTCCATATGCCAATTTTACAATAAAAGGAAAAGTCGTAAATGAAGAAAGCATACCGGTTCCGGATATTGAAATAAAATGTCTGGTAGAATATCATGGCGATAACAGAAGTTGGTTTGATACGATACCGGCTGTTTCGACAAGTGCTGCAGGAACTTTTCATTGCCAGTTTGAAGAATTTCCAACCAACAAATTACGAATCATAGCAACGGATATCGACGGTCCCCGGAACGGTTCATACGAAAAGGACTCTGCAGACCTTACTCTTACCGGCAATGATTATAAGGGGAACAAAGGGAACTGGTTTAAAGGCTCTGTCGAAAAAGAAATAAAATTCAACCTTAAAAGAAAAGAAAAAGAATGAATAAACGTCCAGGATTACGCAAACGCCTTGCATTAGAACTATTCAGAAGCATCCGGAAGAACCGGGCCAAAATTCATGAACTGCGTACGCTCTTTTGGGAGTGTACGCTTCGTTGTAACGCCTCCTGCCTCCATTGCGGAAGCGACTGCCATGTTTCGTCCGCCCATCCGGATATGCCGGTCGAAGATTTCCTGAAAGTGATAGACGAGATTACGCCCCATGTGGACCCGCATAAGGTGATGATCGTCTTTACCGGAGGCGAAGCGTTGGTGCGTAAAGATATCGAAGTATGCGGACGGGAACTGAACAAACGCGAATATCCCTGGGGAATCGTCTCCAACGGATTGCTGCTCAACCGCGCACGGCTGGACTCGCTGTTGGCAGCCGGCATGCACTCCATCACCATCAGCCTCGACGGGTTCGAAGAGGCGCACAACTGGCTCAGGGGCAACCGGCGGAGCTTCGAAGGGGCAGTCAATGCAATTGCTATGCTGGCGGAAGAGAAGGAGATCGCCTGGGATGTCGTGACCTGCGTCAACCAGAAAAACTTCAAGGACCTGATGTTGTTCAAGGAGTTCCTGGTCGAGATGGGAGTCAGGAACTGGCGTATCTTCACCATTTTCCCGGTTGGCCGGGCGGCAGAGACACCGGAGTTGCAGATCGACGACCAGCAATTCACCTGGGTCCTCAAATTCATCCGCCATTGCCGCGCCGAGGGTAAAATACATACGAGCTTTGCCTGCGAAGGTTTCCTCGGCAATTACGAGGGAGAAGTCCGCGACCAGATTTTCCACTGCGATGCGGGTGTCAGCACGGCATCGGTACTGATCGACGGATCGATATCCGGCTGTCCGAGCATCCGTGCCAACTTCCACCAGGGAAATATCTACAAAGACAGCTTCGTCGATGTATGGAACAACGGCTTCAAAGAATACCGCAACCGGGAATGGGCACGGAAAGGCCAGTGTGCAGACTGCGACATGTTCCGCTATTGCGAAGGGAGCGGCATGCATCTCCACGACGATAACGGCAACCTGGTCACCTGCCATTACAAGAGAATTAACAATTGACAATGGGAAATTGACAATTACTTTTTCCGCTTAATTGCCAATCGTCCATTGTCAATTGTCCATTGTTTCTTATCTTTACCCACGTAAACTAAAAAACATCAATCATTTCATGAAAAATGCTCTTATCCTATCGGCCTTGCTGACACTGGGGCCGGTCTGTTTTGCTCAACAGACAGAGAAGTATCCTTTGGGCAATTATGAGGAACTGACAGACACCAAGCCGCACGATGGCATGGAAGTCTGGAACAAAATGACAACGCCGACTCAACTAAGCTGGGGAACAACGGATATCCGCTACAAGAAACTGAATGTCCCCGACGTAAAAAAGACAACCCGCTGGCAAGGAAAAGCCTGGAAAGGCGAACGTATCAACGCACAAGCCGTATTATGGACAAAAGAAGCGCTGGACGATGCGACGATCACCGTCAGCGAACTGAAAAGCGGTTCTGCCGTAATCCCGGCTTCTGCCGTCACGACAAATTTCGTCCGCTATGTCATGACCGACGAACTGAACAAGGACCGCAAAGGCGGTTGCGGACATCGCGAAAACAAGGCGGAATGGGATTCATCCGTCGTTGCCGATGTATTGGATATCGTAAAGATACAGGACATCAAAGCCTGCACGACACAACCGATCTGGTTGAACGTATGGGTTCCGTCAGATGCCCGTGCCGGGAAATACAAAGGGACGCTGACCGTTTCGGGAAAGAATTTCCAGGATATGAAACTTCAGGTGGAGATAGACGTGCTTAACCGTACGCTGCCGGCCCCGCAAGACTGGGCTTTCCACCTGGACTTGTGGCAAAACCCCTATTCCGTAGCCCGCTACTACCAGGTTCCGCTCTGGAGCAAGGAACATTTCGACGCCATGCTTCCGATCATGAAGATGTTGGCGAATGCCGGGCAACGGGCCATCACGACCAGCATCATGCACAAACCCTGGGCCGGACAGACGGAAGATCATTTCGACAGCATGGTTACCCGCATCAAGAAGATAGACGGGACATGGGTCTACAGCTACGACGTGTTCGACAAATGGGTGGAATTCATGATGAACGAAGTAGGGATCAAAGACCTGATCAGTTGCTACACCATGATCCCCTGGGCCTTGACTTTCGACTATTACGATGAAGCGACCAGCCGGGTGCAGTTTATCAACGTCAAACCGGGCGATGCCGAATATACCGAATACTGGGGTTCGTTCCTGAAAGATTTCTCCCGCCACCTGCGTGAAAAGGGCTGGTTTGAAAAGACCGCCATCTCGATGGACGAACGTCCGATGGAAGCCATGCGCGAAGCGATCAAGGTTATCAAGCAGGCCGATCCTGAATTCAAAATCACGCTGGCCGGTAACTATCACCCGGAAATCCAGTCCGACTTGTATTACCTGAGCATCCCTTACGGCCATAAATTCCCGGAAGATGTGAAAGCCGAACGCGAACGCAAAGGGCAGATCAGCACGGTCTACACGTGTTGCGCGGAAGCCTTCCCGAACACCTTCACCTTCTCTGACCCGGCCGAAGCGACTTGGACAGCCCTGCATGCCATCGCCGGAGGTTACGACGGTTACCTGCGCTGGGCCGTGAACAGCTGGACAGCCGATCCGCTACGCGACTCCCGCTTCCGCACCTGGGCGGCCGGCGACACCTACAGCATCTATCCGGGCCCCCGCAGCTCGATCCGCTTCGAACGCTTAGTCGAAGGTATCCAGGATTGCGAAAAAATCCGCATCCTCCGCTCGGAACTCAAAGGCAGCAAGCTGGAAAAACTGAACAAGGCAGTCGCCATGTTCACCCCGGAAGGCTTGTCCGAAACACAAAAATCGGCAACAGAGATGGTCAATGAACTGAATAAGTTACTGAACGAGTTGTAATCATCAGTGATCCAAAGATAAAAAAGAATCCCCTTGAAGAGTGTATTCAACTTCTTCAAGGGGATTCTTTTTGGATGCCATTCCCAATCATCATCTTATAATAATTATCTTTGCATAAAGCGCATAACGTTATAACACAATATTGAATACGCAACAAAGACGCTTAAGGAAATGTTTTTTCGTTTTGGAGTTCACCTTCACAGCCCTTGTAAACCACTCATACTCTTTCCCTTACTGTGAACCCTGTGAAGGCAGGTCCAAACAGTTATGGTAAGCGTCTCCAGACATTCACAGGGTTCACAGGGTTCACAGCAACGACCTGTGCCATAAACAGATACAAACGATGTGAAGGTGAATTCAAAAACAAAAAAACACATTATTACCCCTGTTTTATAGCTCCCGTCCCATAAAATACAGCCTAAAGGCGAAAATTTACAGCCTATAGCCCGCACCGGAAAAGGTTATAGCCTATCCAATGATAAGTTATAGGCTTTTACAAGACACCTGCCGACCTTTTCGCAAAGGGATGCAGACTCCTTTGAAAAAGAAAAACGACCCCTTTCCAACGCGACAAGCATTCCTTTCATCTTTAATTGGAATGGTTCGCCCAGCTGGTTTAGAGCACTGCCTTGACGGGGCAGAGATCGCCGGTCCGAATCCGGCAGGCCGAAAGAGTCCATCAAAGCCTTGGTAGAAAAGTAAAAGTCTAAAAGAAAACCGGTTCGGAGTCAGGACGACACAGAACAGACGTTGCTTTTCACCGACACCGGCTCGCATGCGGATCTTTCCTAAAAAAAAAGAGACGCCGTAAATAGCATCTCTTTTTCTTTTTATTTCTCTCGAATAAATATATTAACCGGCGTTCCGGTGAAGTCCCAGTTTTCCCGAATCTTGTTTTCCAGAAAGCGCTTGTAAGGATCTTTGATCCATTGCGGCAGGTTACAGAAGAAAACAAACGAAGGAACCTGGCCGGCAGGCAACTGCGTGATATATTTGATCTTGATATATTTTCCTTTCCATGCGGGAGGCGGATAGTTCTCGATGATCGGCAGCATGATTTCGTTCAGCTTGGCTGTCGGAACACGCCGCTGGCGGTTTTCATATACCTCCTTGGCTGTTTCCAGCACTTTCAAGATACGCTGTTTAGTCAATGCCGAGATAAACAAGATCGGGAAATCGGTAAACGGAGCCAGACGTTCGCGGATCGCATCCGTAAAAGTTTCGATCACCTTTTGGCTTTTATCTTCCACCAAATCCCATTTGTTTACACAAACGACAAGCCCTTTCTTATTCTTCTGGACCAAAGAGAAGATATTCAGGTCCTGGCTTTCGATACCACGGGTAGCATCCAGCATCAGCACGCAGACATCCGAATTCTCGATGGCGCGGATCGAACGGATCACGGAATAGTATTCCAGATCCTCGTTCACCTTCCCTTTCTTACGGATACCGGCCGTATCCACCAAATAGAAATTCAGGCCGAACTTGTTATATTTCGTGTAAATAGAATCGCGGGTCGTACCGGCAATATCCGTTACAATATGACGATCTTCACCGATAAAGGCGTTGATCAAAGAAGACTTGCCGGCATTCGGACGACCGATGATGGCAATACGGGGCAGATCTTCTTCGAGCGCCTCCGGCTTCTCTTCCGGAAGCGTAGCAACAATCTTATCCAACAAATCGCCGGAGCAAGAACCGTTGATGGCAGAGACACAGAACGGGTCGCCCAATCCCAATGAATAAAATTCGGCAGAAGAGGGATGCAGTTCGAAATTATCCGCTTTGTTGGCTACAACAATCACGGGTTTCTTGGCACGGCGCAGGATAGCGGCCACTTCGTTATCCAAGTCCGTCACGCCATTCATCACGTCTACGACAAACAAGATAACATCGGCTTCTTCAAGGGCGACTTTCACCTGCTTGTTTATCTCTTCTTCAAAAACATCATCCGAATTAATCACCCATCCGCCGGTGTCAATCAGCGAAAATTCTTTACCTGTCCACTCTACCTTGCCGTACTGACGGTCGCGGGTAGTTCCTGCTTCTTCGTTGACGATCGCCTGGCGCGTCTGTGTCAAACGGTTGAAGAGGGTGGACTTTCCTACGTTGGGTCTACCAACTATTGCAACAATATTTCCCATAAACAACTTTTTCTGTCTGTGCTGTTAATTAATCCAGCTGATAACCGAAGTTCTTCAGCATGTTGTCCCGGTTACGCCAGTCTTTTTCCACTTTGACAAACATTTCCAGGAAAACCTTCTTATCAAAGAAGCGTTCGATATCCTTACGGGCCATAGCACCTACCTTTTTCAGCGCCTGGCCACGATGCCCGATGATGATTCCTTTTTGGGAATCGCGTTCAACAATGATGAGCGCCTTGATGTGAATCAGCTCGGCTTCTTCTTTAAACAGCTCAACAACGACTTCTACCGCATACGGGATCTCTTTCTGATAGTACAGGAGAATCTTCTCGCGAATGATCTCCGTCACAAAGAAACGGGCCGGCTTATCGGTAAGCGCATCTTTCTCGAAATAGGGGGGAGATTCAGGCATCAGCTCCTCCACCCTGCGTTTCACGTAATCTATATTAAAGTTCGAAAGGGCGGAGATCGGGATGATCTCGGCTTTCGGAAGAAGTTCTTTCCATTCGGCTACCAGCTTTTCCAGCTCCGGTTGTGTGGTCGTGTCGATCTTGTTAATCAGTAACAGGACCGGACATTCCACTTTCTCGACCTTTTGGAGAAATTCTTCATTCTTGTCGATCTTTTCGACGACATCGGTTACATAAAGCAGTACATCGGCATCACCAAGTGCCGACTGCGAGAAATTAAGCATAGACTCCTGCAACTTGTAGTTCGGATGCAGGACTCCCGGCGTGTCAGAATACACGATCTGCATATCAGCGGTATTCACGATTCCCATAATACGGTGTCGCGTTGTCTGCGCTTTCGAAGTGATGATCGAGATGCGCTCTCCCACCAGACGGTTCATCAACGTAGACTTTCCGACATTCGGATTACCGACAATATTAACAAAGCCGGACTTATGCTTGTTTTCCATTATATCCCCATTTAAGATAAATTGCACCCCAAGTAAAACCGGCGCCAAAAGCGGCAAGAATCAGGTTATCGCCTTTCTTAAGCTTGTCTTCCCACTCCCAGAGGCAGATAGGAATTGTCCCGGCACTGGTATTTCCGTATTTCTGGATATTGATCATTACCTTTTCCATATCCACACCCAGACGTTTAGCTGTAGCATCGATGATACGCAGGTTTGCCTGGTGAGGCACGATCCATGAGATATCGTCGTGTGTCAGCCCGTTCCGTTCAGCGATCTCGGCAGCGACATCGGCCATATACGAAACAGCATACTTAAAGACATATTTGCCATCCTGGAAAACGAAATGTTCGCGGTTATCCACCGTCTCGTGTGAAGGAGGATAGGCAGAACCGCCTGATTTCATAATCAGATGTGAATAGCCTACGCCATCGGTACGCAGGATCGTATCCATCACACCCACTTCTTCCGTCGTAGGTTCGAGCAACACAGCCCCGCAGGCATCGCCGAACAAAGGACAGGTAGAACGATCCTGATAGTCCGTTATAGCGGTCATTTTATCACCGGCCACAACGATCACTTTCTTATAACGTCCCGAACGGATATAGTTGGAACCCGTTTCCAATGCATACAAAAAACCGGCACAAGCTCCCTGCAAATCGAAAGTCATTGCATTCTTGCAACCGGTATGGTAGGCTATGATGGAGGAAGTGGTCGGGAAATGATGGTCAGGCGTAGTCGTAGCCGTGAGGATCACTTCTATCTCTTCCGGGTTCACATTTGTCTTTTCGAGTAACTGCTTCACAGCCCGTATACCCATATATGAGGTACCCATGCCCTCACCTTTCAAAATTCGGCGTTCTTTGATGCCAACACGCGTCATGATCCATTCATCCGTCGTATCCACCAACTTCGAAATCTCTTCGTTCGTCAATACGTCTTCGGGAACGTATCCGCCTACGCCTGTTATTACCGCATTTATCTTATCCATATCTTTAAAAATAAAAAGGACTTATCCCAATTAAAAAAAAGCCCTAAAAAAACTTTTAGGGCTATTTCTTGGTTTATCAAAACTTAATCAGTTCGGATAAACTTACACAGCTGCTTCTTTTTCGATAGCTAACTTACCTCTGTAATAGCCGCATTCGCCGCATACAGTGTGATAAATGTGCCATGCGCCGCAGTTCGGGCAAATAGCCATTGTGGGAGCGACAGCCTTGTCATGAGTTCTTCTCTTGGCTGTTCTTGTCTTACCTTGTCTTCTTTTAGGATGTGCCATGTTTTAATTTATTTAATTGTTATCATTCTCAAGTAAACCTTTCAGACCATCCCATCTCGGATCTGTTGCCACAGGTACGTCGTCGTCGATCGTGATATCTTCTTCCACGCTATCGTCTCCGTACTCTTCATCTCCGTCGTCAGTGCTTCTGGCAGTATGCTTCTTCAGCTTGGACGACATCGCCTTATTACATTTTCCCGGAGCATGTACATGCTTCATAGGAATAGCCAATGCAATAAATTCATACAGGAACCACGCGAGGTTAATAGCACCTTCGTCTTCCGGTATAACCACTACTTCGTCACTTTCTTCGGCATATTCTTTACCGAACTTTACCACCAGGCGATTATGCGTGTCGATTGGAATTTCCATATCGTCCAGACATCTGTCGCACGGAACCATAACAACACCTTCAATCTGAAAGTTCATTTCAAACATCATGGACGACCGTTTTACCGTGAGGTGAACCTTCACTTTGCCCTTCTGGACCTGGTCTCCGTCGATGTCCACAAAAAACTTATTCTCCAATAAATACTCGAATTCGTGTACTCCTGGAGCGAGATTTTTCAAATCTACATTATATAATTTAAACTTTCCCAAAGCCTTTTAGTGTAAAAACCTTGCAAAGGTACGAAAAAACTAAACACAAATGCAACACCTTTGCAGTTATTTTTTATTATCTAAGATTTTAGCCCTTATATTTCCGAAGCTCTATCCGGAAAGTCGTGCCTCTGCCGACTTCCGAACTCTTTACAAATATCTTTCCGCCATGATAGGATTCGATAATACGCTTTACCAGAGACAATCCCAGTCCCCAACCACGCTTCTTGGTCGTATAGCCGGGGTTGAATACGGTTTTGAACTTAGACTTGGCGATGCCCTTCCCTGTATCGGTCACATCGATACGAACAACCTTGTCGCGTTCCTCCACCTGGAAAGTGATTTCACCCTGTCCCTCCATCGCATCGACTGCATTTTTAGTCAGGTTCTCAATAACCCAGGCGAAAAGGGAATCATTCATCAACACCGGAACCGGTTCATCGACAAGGTGCGTATAAATCTTGACCTTCGAAGAAATACGCGTGCTCATATAGCTCAAGGCCGAACGGATAGAATTATTGATATCCACCGGGACCGGGTCCGGATTGGAACCGATCTTGGAAAAACGCTCCGCAATCGTTTCCAGGCGCTTCACATCTTTTTCCATCTCCTCCAAGAGGGAAGGGTCTATATCTTTTGTCCGCAGGTACTCCACCCAGGCTATCAGAGACGAAATAGGCGTTCCTAACTGATGAGCCGTCTCTTTGGACAGTCCGACCCATACTTTATTCTGTTCGGCCTTCTTCGTGCTTGCAAGCGCCAGAAAAGCGATCACAATGAAGACGAATACAACCGTAAGCTGCGCATAAGGATAGATCAACAATCGTTTCAGGATGATAGAGTCGTCATAATAGACATATTGGAAAGTTCCATCCTCCATATCGATCACAATCGTATTTTTGCTTTTAAGCTCCTTTACCTTTGCTTTCTTAAATTCTTCCACGTCATTTTCGGGGAAGTTTATATTCTTTACGAACATGATACTGTCTTTGTCATTACAAAGCACAACCGGGATAGTCGTATTCCCTTCCAGGATTTTCAAAACAAGAGACAAATCCACAGCCGTATTCTTGCTTGCCGTCAACCGGGTGGCTTCCGCCCACACTTCCATCTTCTGGCGTTCCTCCTGGGCCAGATCCTTTATCAGCATATCAGAGACAACAAGTGAAGCGATCGCAATCAGGATAGCTGTAAAAATAAACACAAACTTCAGCCGTTGGCGGGAATCATATATACTTTTCATATCGAAATATTCAGTCTATATATATTGAACGAGGAAAATAGAGGAATATTATACCGGGAGAAGAATAGGGATATTTAAACCAGCACTCCATAAATCGAAAAAAGCCGATTAAAATAGAAAAAGGAGCTAACTCTTTCGAATTAACTCCTTCTCTGCTCTAAAACGGCGGCTATCTACTCTCCCACTTTTACGCAGTACCATCGACGTGGTTGGGCTTAACTTCTCTGTTCGGAATGGGAAGAGGTGGATCCCCAACGCTATAACCACCTTAATT
>NZ_JACOOJ010000066.1 GCF_014287585.1 Parabacteroides hominis
GACGCGGATTTCGCGAATAACGCGGATAAGAAATATGTATCAGGTGTTTAATTCGCGTTATCCGCTAAATCCGCGTCAAGAAATCCTGTTTATTTATTTTAATCTGCGTCTATCAGACTTAAACCTCGTATGTGAAGTTGCTCCTATTGATGCCTGTCGCTTTCCAGAAAGGTAGGCATCGGCTGCCGAATAGATGCCTGCCTTTTTCCTGCTACCCTATAGGCTTTTCCCGGACAGGCTAAAGGCTGTATTTTTTAGCCTATAACCTATATTTTATGGGACAGGAACCAATCCAAGCCCTTATATGACAAAACTGAAAACAGGGTTCACGGCGGTAAAAGACTAATGGACAGCGATTTGTTGTGAAGGCTGTGAAGGCTGTGAAACCTGTTTACGATCAGCCAATCCTATCGGTCGATCCCGCCTTTTTTTATCCTGCATTCACAGGGTTCACAGCAACATGCTGATCTACAGAGTCCCCCGAACAGTGTGAACCCTAATTAAATAAAATAACCAGGGGGTATTTAGAGGATAATCTAAGAAAAACTGAACCTGTAAATGGTGATTTATCGGTGTGATCCCTATTCCCGCGCTTGACGCGGGATCGCATTAGGACCGGCCATATAAATTCGATCAAGGTCTGTTCTTTTGCGATCCCGCGTCAAGCGCGGGAACAAGGCAGTTAAATCATTATTTATGTTTCAAAACTAACCTCCGTTGAGTAAGTGACTGCATCACCCAATCACTGTTGAGCTAAATAAATTATCTCATTAGAAAGAATATTTGAACCGTTAAATGGTGACTTATCAGACAAATACAGAAAACTTCCTTCCTGAAGGTCAGAACCGGTGCGAATAGGTCAGGCCGATGCCGTGGCGGTAGTTGATCAGGTCGTAGACGTTGAAAGTATGGTAGCGGTAATAGAGCTGGATGCAGTTCTTGGTATTCATCCGGTAATCGCAGCCTGCGGAATAGCGGATTTTATCGGCATGCATCTTCCCGTTATAGCCTACGTTGTTGAAAGGCTCGACATAGACGAAAGGCTCGAACTCCGAAGAGGCGATCCGGCAGGAGAGGGTGAGCATGCTGCGGAGGTAGTTGGTCGGATGCAGGCAATTTTTCTTGTACGTGCTCTGGAAACGTTCCCGGATTGCAATTTTAAATGCCCCGAACCGATGCGAACCGGAGGCGTACTGGTAATACCGGTTGCGCACTTCCTCTGATGCCTTGTAGCGGACTAACGACATATAGCCGGCTCCCGCCCGTACATTCGGCAAAATGCGATAGTTGATCTCCCCGGTGTTGAGGAACCATCCGGCTTCCCTGAAGTCGTCGCGCGGACGGATATCTTCTTCCAAGATGAAAGAGAAACGTTTGTATATTTTCCCGGACAGGCTGACTTTCAGTGCGACTCCCGTACCTTCCATCGCTAAGAGCGGAGGACATATAAATAGGAATAAGAAGGAAAAACAACAGATAATAGCTTTCATGGCAGAATATGGCGTTCGTTATGCTGACAAAAGTATAAAAAAATGAAGTTTCTTCCGCATAAATACCTGGTAATTCCGGCTTATAATTTCCCTAAATAATGCTTTTCAAGGTATTCGTTGAATTTGTCCTTGTACTGGTTGCCGATCGGGATATAGGTGTCCTTGCCATATATGATGCGGTTGTTGGCGACCGCCGTTATCTTTTCCAGGTTGACGATGTAGGAGCGGTGGACGCGCATGAACCTTTCTGCCGGTAGCCGCTCCTCTAACTTCTTCATGCTTAGCAAAGTCATGACCGGCTTCTGGTCCTCGAAGAAGATACGGATATACTCGTTCTGGCTTTCCATGTAAATGATTTTATTCATGTCCAACCGGATCATCTTGTAGTCCGCCTTGATGAAGAGGTTGTTATTGCCGTTTTCTGCCGGAACTTCCGGGGAGGCGGGTAAAGGGTGTTGTTGGATTTTCGCTTGTAGCTCGTACTGGTGCAACGCTTTATTGGCTGCTTTCAGAAACTCGTTGTAGCCGAAAGGTTTCAGCAGATAGTCGAGGGCATTCACCCGGAATCCCTCTATCGCATATTCCGTATAGGCCGTCGTGAAGATTATGATCGGTTTGTTGACCAATGATTTGACAAAGTCGACCCCGTTCAGGTCGGGCATGTTAATGTCGGCGAAGATGAGGTCTACCGGATCTTTCGCCAACAGGTCGAGCGCTTCCAGGGCGCTGTTGCACGCTTTGACCAATTTCAGGAAAGGAACTTTCTCTATATACCCCGTCAGTTGGATAAGTGCCAGGGGTTCATCGTCTATCGTAATACATCGTATCATAATTGTATGGGTATTATCATAAGGACACGATATTGGTCATCCTTATTTTCTATATGCAGTGTATAATTTGTATCGTAAAGCAGGCGGAGGCGTCTCCGGGTATTTTCGAGGCCGATACCCGTGTCTCCCGTTCCCTTTGCATTGAAGTGGCTGTTTACGATCAGGCAATGCAATTCCTGGTCTTTGATCTCCATGGAAAGATGGATGAACGATTCGTTCTTGTAGCTGATGCCGTGTTTGAAAGCGTTTTCCAGGAAGGAGATGAAAAGCAGGGGCGGAATCTGTGTGTTCGGGATTTCGCCGGGCAAGGAAATCCGGATATCCACCTGCTCCGTGTAGCGGATCTTCATCAGCTCGATGTAGTTGGAGAGGAAATGTATCTCCTTATGCAGCGGTACGGAAGGCAGCGAAGCGTCGTAGAGGACGTATCGCATGATCTTGGACAGTTCCAGCACGGTCTTTTGCGCCTTTCCCTTGTCGATGTCGATCAGAGCATGGATATTGTTGAGCGTGTTCATGAAGAAATGCGGGTTGATCTGGTGTTTCAGGTAAGCAAGTTCCGCCTCGGAAGTCTGCTTTTCCAAGCTCTTCATCCGATGGTCGTCGCGGATGGATTTGAACAGGAACTTGATCGCCATGTTTACCCCGATGATCAGGATGGCGATCAGGAAGTGGGGCGCAATAAACGGAGGGAGCCGGAAACCTCCCGGATCGGGCCGCTGCATCCTTTCCGGGATCATCGGTGGCCGTTCTCCCCGCACTTGTTCCCGGTCGCGGTTTTCCCACGGCGGGCGGTTGCCGTGCATCTCCTGGCCGTTCATATTCCGGATGCTGACAATGATCGTCAGCCCTACCGCGCAAATTGTGAACAACAGGTACAGCCACGATTTCTTACGGATCAGCAGGAACGGGAGCAGGATGTAATTATTGACTAAAAACAGTATCAGGAGCGGGCAGATCATCTTCCAGGCATGGAAAGCCGATTTCCAGTCGACCTCGGAGGTGTTTTCCAACTGGTTGATGTCCCATAAAGGCATGACTAAAACCACTACCCAGATGACTAAGTAGATGAAATTTTCTAATAGTTGAAGCCTGCGTTCCTGTGTTTCCATTTGCATCCCTTTAATACCGGAATTGTTTTGTGCAAAGATACGTGTTTGTCAAAAACAGGAATGGGAAATCAACGAACAGGGATATTTCATCGACGAAACGGGATATTTTCAGTAGATGTTGGCCATGCTCACCAGCGGTTCGTACAGTTTCTCTATATCCTGGGCGTCCAGTTCGATCGTGAGCTGGTCGCCCGGAAGGATGGTTTCGCCGGCAGGCGGGATGTCTTTGCGGTCGCGGTGGATATTTATGATTACGCAATGGTTGGGGAGTTCGAGCGTATCGACCTCTTTCCTGTCGAAATAGGCTCCGGCCATCACTTCCACATTCAATGTCAGCCGTTTCTGCTCCCGGAAGGCCGGTTTGTTGATCATCTCTTCGTAGAACATCACGTTGAACGGCTTTATTTCTAATAGTTCAGTGAAATAATAGGTGAGTCCCCCTACCACGATGGAGGGATAGAAAACCTCGAAATGCCCCGTGATCTCCGTAATCAGGATAATGGCCGTGACAGGAGTGCGCACGACGGCGACCAGGAAGGCGGCCATCCCGATCAGCATGACATAGCTCACGCTTTCCATCCCGATGATCCCGTGTTGCACCAGGATGAGGGCATAGAGTTTGCCGATCAGTCCGCCTGTCACTAAGGTCGGGATAAAGCTCCCTCCCGGCAATCCCGTGGAGAAGGAGAAAACGGTAAACACCATGTGCAGGAACATCATTCCTGCGATCCAATAGAGATTGCTGTTGCCGCCTTCCGCTTGCTGCATCAGGAACTGTTCGCCTCCGCCGGTCAGGTCGGTGATCGTCAGGGAAATGATGTACGCCATGACCAAAAGACCTAACAGCTTGACATATTCCGGTTGCCGGATAGCCGGGTACATCCGTTTGGCGTATAGCATCAGCAGGGAATAGAATTTGCCGAAAACCGATACGATTACGGCAAACAGGATATACAGCTTGATGTGCAGCCCCATCGGCAGGTCGGGGACGATGGCCTGTATGTCATGATACGGGTTGATCGGGAAAATCGTACTGGCGATCGCTCCGGCGACGACACCTGCCAGGATCGTCGTAATGGCCGTTTTCGGCGCGTCGAAGCGTTCGATCGATTCGATCACCAGCGTGGCTGCGGCAAGTGGTGCGGTAAAGGCCGCCGCCAGTCCGGCGCCTGCACCTGCTGAAAGGAGTTGCTTGCGTTCGCCGCTCAGGATGTGCCCCCATTTGCCGACCAGGTCGCCTATATAGGACCCCATCTGTACGGAAGGCCCTTCGCGTCCCATCGAAAGGCCGCTGCTGAGCGTCAGGACACCGCCCGCAAACTTAGCTAAAAGTTGGCGAAGGGAATGTACATACTCGATGCGTCCGTTGATCGCGCCCCGTGTCTGTGAAATGCCTCCGCCTCCGATGTAAGGCCACCGCCTGACCATCCAGGCGACGAAGCAGAGGACTCCCCATAGGGCAAGGAATAAGGCGATATGCTCGTACCAGGGAGGCGAAGACCGGAAGAAGTCCTTCCGCATATTGAAGAATAGTTGCAGCAAATAGTGGTAAGGAACCGCCACCAATCCGGTCAGCAGCCCCACGATCAGACTCACGAAATAGAGTCTGGCATCCACCAGCTTCAGCTTTACTATCCGATTAACCTTCATCCCCCTTTAAACAGAGAGCAAAGGCCGTTAGTTTAATTTTTAATTCTTAATTCTTAATTCTTAATTCTCAAAAGCACCTGATATACCCCAACGAATAGGTCTCATACAGATTATCCTTCATCCCGTGTGTGTACCGGAAGGAGATTATGTTTTTCTTGATCTCGTATCTGAGGTTGTTTCGCCAGTGTATGGGGCGGTCGCCGTTGTTCTCGTATCCGTAAAACCCGGCCAGGTTGGTGGCGAGCGTGAACCCCCTGTATTTGCCGGTGACCCCGACCCCGTAGGAGATGGCGTCGTTCTGGCGATGCACCATGTCGTTCGTCATCCAGCAATAGAACCCGGCGAGCGCCTGCATACGGATCAAGACCTTCCCGTCGGCACTTTTCCACAGGTTCCGGCCTACGTTTACATCGAGCCAGTAGGAAGCGGCGTCGGTAAAACGGGCGTCGCACAGGCGGCCTCCGCTGGCCGTCTTGATGTTGGCGCTGATGGTCGCGTCCACCCATTTCTCGCTTTTCAGGACTTGGAAAAAGGAGCTGATAACGATGTCGCCGTTATATTTGATCGGGCTTTCCGTCTCCACGGCAAAACGTTCGTCGCGCGTTTCCGGCGTCATCTTATATTTTTCCTTGAAGCACCAGTTCACTTCGATTCCCGCACGCCCCCTGAAGAACGGCAGCAGGGCGCGCCCCACGATGTCCCAGGTCTTGTCGCCCGTATAATAATGGTATTCGCCCCGTACTTCCACCTCGTACCGTTCGCTCACCTGTCCGTCCCTCATTTCCGGGATCGGGAAAGCGTTCGGACCGAAATAGCGCGGGGAATAGATGAGCAGTTCTGTCTTGTCGCGCCAACTGTCGGCATGGCTGTCGGCTACGGAAAAAGCAAATACGAATGTTATCAGTAGTATTCGGGATAAATGTTTCATCATGGATGTATTTTTTCTTAAGGCCACAAAAGTACATATTTCATATTGATTTAGTACATTTGCCTCAAACAAATCTTTAAACCATAAAATACCATGAGACATTTAAATTTTGGAAAGCTGCTTTTCGTTGTCTTTTCCCTCTTGTTCGCCTGTACGGTTTCAGCGCGTAAACCGATTAAAACGTTACTGATCACAGGACAAAACAATCATAACTGGCAGGTGAGCCACGTTGTGCTGAAGCAAATCCTGGAAAATTCCGGCCGTTTCGATGTGGACTTTGCCGTCTCTCCCGGACAGGGAAAGGATATGTCCGGCTTTGTGCTCGACTTCAGCCCTTACCAATTGGTGGTGCTGGACTATAACGGCGATTCGTGGCCGGAGGAGACGAACCGCCGTTTCCTGGAATATGTGCAGAACGGCGGCGGCGTTGTCATCTACCATGCAGCCGACAATGCTTTCTCCAAATGGCCGGAGTTCAATAAGATCTGTGCCTTGGGCGGCTGGGAAGGACGTAATGAAAATTCCGGCCCGTATGTGTACTGGCAGGATGGCAAGCTGGTCAAGGACAGTTCGGCGGGTGTCGGCGGTTCGCACGGACGCCAGCACGAATATGTATTGAACGGGCGGGATAAAGTGCATCCTGTCGTGAAAGGCTTGCCCCTGAAATGGCGCCATGCCAAGGATGAACTTTACGACCGTATGCGGGGACCGGGCAATATCCGGGATATTTTCTACACCGCCTATTCGGATAAGGAAACCGGAGGTTCCGGCCGTGAAGAACCGCTGGTCTTTACGGTCGATTACGGGAATGCCCGCATCTTCCATACGATGCTTGGGCATGCAGGCGCTACGCCGGAAGATAATATCGCGATGCAGTGTACAGGCTTCCAGGTGCTTTTGCTTCGCGGCGCCGAATGGGCGGCAACCGGAAAAGTGACCCAGAAAGTCCCGAAAGATTTCCCGACGGAGACGACTTGTTCTTATCGGAGAGATTATAAGTGATTGTTACTTTTGGCTTGACCCAAAAGTAACAGATAAGTTTATAAAGGATATTCCTCGAACGCGTACAACACCGTAGACAAATATCTCTCGCCCGTATCCGGCAATAGTGCCACGATCGTTTTCCCTTCGTTCTCCGGGAGCTTGGCCAGTTGCAGGGCGGCATATACGGCTGCACCGGAAGAGATGCCGACTAAGAGGCCTTCCTTTTGCGCCAGTTCGCGTGATGTGCGGATGGCGTCGTCTCCTTCTACCTGGATGATTTCATCAACCACCGAGGCGTCGTAGGTTTTAGGGATAAAGCCTGCACCGATCCCCTGTATCTTGTGCGGTCCGGGCTTGCCGCCTGAGAGCACTGCCGAGCCGGCCGGTTCCACGGCTACGATCTTGACATCCGGGTTGTGCGCTTTCAGTCCTTTGCCAACGCCGCTGATAGTTCCGCCCGTTCCGACTCCTGCGACGAAGATGTCGACTTTCCCGTCCGTATCGCGCCAGATTTCCTGTGCGGTCGTTTTAGCATGCCGGGCGGGGTTTGCCGGGTTTTCGAACTGTTGCAGGATGATGGAGCCGGGTGTTTCGTCGCGCAGTGCTTCCGCTTTGGCGATAGCGCCTTTCATCCCTTCCGCTCCGGGAGTGAGGACCAGGTTGGCTCCTAATGCTTTCAACAGGTTACGACGTTCGAGGCTCATGGTTTCGGGCATTGTCAGTACCAATTTATAACCTTTGGCAGCCGAGACGAAAGCCAGTCCCACGCCAGTGTTTCCGCTGGTCGGCTCTATAATGGTTGCTCCCGGTTTCAGCAAGCCCTTTTCTTCCGCGTCTTCAATCATTGCCAATGCGATGCGGTCTTTTACGCTGCCTGCCGGGTTGAAGTATTCCAGCTTTCCGATTACTTTTGCTTTCAGTCCTTTACTTGCGTTGAAGTTTGAGAACTCCAACAACGGTGTATTGCCTACGAGGTCAGTCAGTTTTTTTGCTATGTGTGCCATGTAAATTAAAAATTAAAAATTAAAAATCAAGAATGAGATGCATCATTGTTTGCATTTTTGCTTCCGTCTCCAGCCATTCGCTTTCTGTTTCCGAAGAGGCGAGAATGCCTCCGCCTGCATACAAAACAAACGCGTCGGCAAGGATGTTCATGCAGCGCAAGTTTACATACAGGTCGCTCTTCTCTTCGGGAGCCAGCCAGCCGATAAAACCTGAATAATAGCTCCGGTCGTAGCCTTCGTTCTCCCGGATAAAACGATACGTCTCCTCTTTGGGCAGTCCGCAGACCGCAGGTGTGGGATGGAGCCGTTCCAGCAGGTCGCCGAGTTTTTTATTATCGGGCAGGGGAAAGCTGAAATCGCTTTTCAGATGCGACAGTTCGCCGGCGCGTACCGGGGCCGGCGCGGTTTCTGTCGGTTTGATGCCTAATGCTTGCAGCTGCTTGCGGATGTAAAAGGCCACATATTCCTGTTCTTCCCTGTTTTTGTCGTCCCATTCTGTCGGCAGTTCCCCGTTTTGAAGCGGTTGCGTGCCGGCAAGGGCGACCGTATGCCATTCCCCTTTCTCGCCGGAGAGGATGATTTCGGGCGTACAGCCCAGCCACGTGCCTGTCGCAGGCGTATGGCAGAGATAAACATACGAATATTTGTACCGCCTGATTGCCTTATGGAAAGCGGCGGCAGGGGAGAAGTCCGCTTTGCCTGCCGGAATCGTTTGGCTGCGTGACAGCACGAGTTTCTCGAACTGCTTTCGGCGCAGCGGTTCGATGAAGGAATTGAAACGGCGGTTGTAATCTTCCTTCAGGTTCCCTTTACATGGAACTTTTGTTTCCCTTGCATGAAACTTTTGTTCCATAAGCGTGAAACTTTTGTTCCCTGAGCATGGAACGTCTTCCCCCTTGTCGAGCGGGAGTTCACGGATGTCCGGCCGGATCAGCACGATCGGGTGTTGTTCGCTTACATGAAAGGGAGCAATGACGAAACCGCTCTGTCCGTCCAGTTCTTCAATGTTATAGAGAAGACGTGCAAAACCGGAGGTCTGCATGGCGAAACGGGGCGATTCTCCCGGTATCCGCCAGAGTGCAAAACTCCGGTTTTGTCTGATTAATGCATCGATTACCTCACAAGCCCTTAATTCGTCTGGTGTCATTTCTTTTTTAATATACTGTTGACTACACGGATGGAAGATACCAATTTGTCTGTGGATGTGAATACATCGACGTTCCAAACGTGTGAAGAGCGTCCTTTGTGAATAATGGTTCCAACGGCGCGAACGGTATCGCCCTCGTGGGCGGATGACATGTGGTTGCCGCTGACCTGCATACCGACCACGATTTCGTCCGGCTTGGCGAGGATCATCGATCCCAATCCCGCAACCGTTTCTGCCAGTGCGAGGGTCGCTCCGCCGTGCAGGATGCCGAACGGCTGGCGGGTACGTTCGTCTACCGGCATGGTCGCTTCCACACGATCTTCGGATGCGTAGGTGTACTGGATGCCGAGGTTACCCATCAGAGCGTGTCTGGCACGCATATTCAACTGGTCGAGCGGTACTTCCGTCGGACGTATTTCGGCCAGGATTGCCCGTTCGACGGCAAAAGCAACCCCTTCTTCTTCGTTGGTGAGTGTCGTTTTGTCCACACAAGCCTTTACCGAATCGTCTGCGTTTCCCATTGCAATGCCGACGCCGGCCAACTGCAACATAGTCACGTCGCAGACTCCGTCACCGATTGCAATCACCTCTTCCGGCAGTACGGACAGTTTGGTCATCAGCACGCCCAATGTGTTTCCCTTGTTGATGAACTGGGGAACGACTTCTAAGAAATAAGGTTCCGAGCGGAATGCATCCAGCACACCGTCGAGGCGTTTCTTCCAATGATTTTCCAAGCCGACCAACGATTCCTCGTCGTCACTCGCCAACATACATTTGCAAGGTGGGAAATCGACAGCTTCGGCAAAGTTGTCGACGCCGATCACCTGCATGTTATTCAGGTTGGCTTCCTGGATGACATACTTGTTATCCGGTTTGTCCGTCAGAATAAAATCTTTGTGATAGGTGAAGATGGCAAAGTCGTTTTTCTTCGCTTTCTTCTCAAAATAGGGAATCCATTCCGGATCGATACGTTTCTCGAATAATAGCTCGCCGGTCTGCACGTTGATGATCTGACCGCCGTTGTAAGAAAGAATGTAACCTCCGTAATGATTCAGTTCCAGCTTTTCAGCGATGGGCATGACTCCATTAGTCGGTCTTCCTGATGCCAATACAATATGTACTCCCATTTGCTGTACCTTCAGAAGGGCAGCCTGGGTACGGGGACTGATCTCTTTTTTGTTGTTGAGCAGCGTCCCGTCTACGTCGAGAACTAATAATTTATACTTCATGGCCTCTCTGTATTTTTTGTTAATGATACAAATATACGGAATTTTCAGTACATTTGCTAAATGTCTTTTCTTATCAAATTCTTATTAGTATGAAAAGTCGGATTTTATTAGCGTTGTTGTTGAATGTGTCGTGTTGTTGCATGGCACAGGAAAGTTTGTCTGTGGATTCAATGTTATGTGCCATCCGTGACAAAGACCAATCGATAAGACAAAAGATCATGCCTATGCTTGCTTCTGGTAATCAAGATAGTATTATGGCTGTAGTAGTACAAATGAACATGATTGACAAAGAAAACCAGACATTTGTTTTTGGACTTTTGGATAATCAGGGGTGGCCTGATGGTTTGTCGGATAAGGCGAATTCGGCTATTTTCTTGGTGATTGACCATGCTGAATTTGCTGCCCAAGAGAAATATTATCCGGTAGTGAAGGAAAAAGCTGAGCAGGGAATTATTGGTAAAGAAGATGCCGCTACTTTGCAAGATCGTATTTTGATGAAAAAAGGCGAAATGCAGGTTTACGGAACACAAACAACAAGGGTTGTGATAAACGGAGAAAATATTAATTACCTTTGGCCGGTTAAGAATCCGGATCAATTAGATAAACTCCGAAAAGAGGTAAATTTACCTCCGATCGCTGAATACATTGCGGTTTTCGAGAAACAGGGAATAAAGCTCGTTTGGGATAAATCACTATCTGTAGATGACTTGAAAGCTAAGATGATACAAAAATAATCTTTACGATTGCCGGGAACGTCAACCGTCCTGAAAATAATTTTGTCTGCTCAGCAAAAGTGCAAAAATCTCCTCTTATTTTTTCTTTACCAAGTCAAACCGTTGGAAGCTCCAAACGTTCTCGTCATAATCGTCCCGTTTGTAATGGCTGTCGCAGATGTAAAGGCCGTCTTTCAGGACGACAATCGAACGGTTCTGATAGCGGTAGTCCGGCAACAACGTCTCGCCGATGATGCGAATTGATTACAATATCCCCCTAAAAAAAGGCGATTTTGTATAGTTGCTTGATTTACAATAGTCTGTAAAAATAGCAGTTTGTTAAAAAATATTACCCTTGCGTGTAAATTGAATTAAATGGGGTATAAATTCGGATGGGTCTTGTTCACATTTGCTGCCTTATACACAAATCATCATTCTTTTGAGAAGTTCTATGCTTGCTCGTCCATAACACATTCTTTTAATCATCTTTAATTTGTTGACAAATCCTTCGGT
>NZ_JACOOJ010000067.1 GCF_014287585.1 Parabacteroides hominis
AATGATTTTGTCCATATTTTTTGTTTGCACTTATAATATAGACTTTTATTTTTTAAGCTGTGCTCTTTTATTAATCAAATACACTAAAAGCAGCCATACAGCAAATGTGAACAAGACCCGATCGATTTACATGCCATATTAATCGCAATTAGATGCTATGGTAGTGTCATTTTGTTAGTTTGGAAAAAAACATTTCCCCTCGTCAGTAACGTCGGATTGTTGACCGCCGGCGCCTTCAAATAAAACAACAAATAAAACAAAGCAAGATTATGGTTCGACCACTTGGGTGAACCGGAAAACTGGAACATAAAATAAGTAAACGAAGGCGCAAGAAATTAACAAAAAAAGACATGGGGATTTGCGTGGCTCGAAAAACGTCCGAAAACAGCCTTTTCTTCAGTCGAAACCAAAAAACTTAAAATGCTGAATAATAGGGGAATGGGTTGAAATGGCCAGGATTAAAAATTGTTATTTTTTTAATGCCGAAAACGGGGAAATGTGATTGTAAGCTATTGATGAATAGGGAATTATGAAGACGGGGGAAATGACTAACGAAAACGTACGTTTAAATTCGTCATTTTTCAGCTACAAAAATAGGCATTCCTTTTTAACCGCCAACTATTTCCTGCAAGATTTTTTCCATTTCTATATCCTTTCTTATCAACATGATAGCGAAATGAGGACAAAAATAGCCCTTCTCATTACGAAGCACAAAGAACGGCAAAAAAAATGACTAAAAAAAACGTACGTTTTAGCTCGTCATTTTACAAGGATTAAGAAAAACGGCTGAAAGCCAGCCGTTTCAGAGAACGACATTATAGATTCAATATACATTATTATTAATTAAACATTTTAGATTATGAACAAAAGATTTTCTACTCTTTTGGCTACTGTTCTGGTAGCTGGTAGTAGCTTCTCTGCAATGGCTGCTTCTGTTGAAGTAGATACACTGAAGTACTATCAGATTAAAGCTGACAGTAAAGCTCTTATCATTGGTCAAGGCGAGGATGGAGCTAAGGATAGTTTGGCTTTGATTACGACGCCAACAACCGATGCTTCTTTGAAAGACTACAATGCTTCTCTTTGGCGTATCGATGTTGACAAAACAACTGATCCGACGACTGGTGCGCGTTATGCAGTCGTTAAATTGATCAACAAGAACGGTCAGCAGTTGATCCTTTCTAATGCTTCTGCTGCAAACAAATCTTTCTACTATTCTAAACCGGCTTATGTTTCTACAAGCGGAACTGGGGCTTGGGCTCCGGAAGGGGTGAATTTGGTTGGAGAAGATGAAGTTATCACTGTTGCTGATGGTATGTTTCTGACTACTACTTCTTATAGCAATGGCAAATCTACAGGTCTTTACTTAGCTTACAAAGATGATGCGGTTAAGATTTTGAAGGTAGAACAGGATGGTTCTGTTGATAAATTGCAATTTCCGGAGTCTGCTGGTGCTGATGGCCAATTGAAATTAGTTCCGGCTTTGGCTGCTGATGAATTGGAATTAGCAAGCACAGACCTGAATGAAGATGTAACAACAGATGCATTCTCTTTGAAGTTTACTCCGGATACATTGGCAAGTACGATCGGTAATCCGTTTACGGATAATAAGCTGGTGGCTGTTGATTTGCAGAAAATGTATTCAACGACTGTTTATGATGCTTCTGATTATGAAGCTGCTTTAGAGGCTGCAAAAAAAGCTACAACTGAAGATCAGAAAGTAGTAAAAGAAGCTTGGGCTGCTTTCAAGGCTGAAACAGATGCTGCTATTAAATGGGGGGCTGCAAACGAATTTGACGGTAAACTTGCTGAAAAAGCAGGTAATGCTACTGATATTGCGGCTATGCTTACTGAATTAGGACAGTCGAAAACAGCAGCAGCCGGCGCATTAGAAAAACTTACAGAAGCAGGAGGGGCTAAATTTGATGCTGCTGTAACTGCATTTGATGCTTTGACAAAATCTAATGCTAAATTAGATTTGGCTGCAGGTAAAGATACTGCAGCTTTCCACAAAGCTGTTGCCGATGCTGATAAAGCATGGAAGGCTTTGACTGATTCAACAGCAAATGCTTATAAGGCTATCGAACTGGTTGTTGCAAAACATCTTTCTGATCCGAATGCAACGACAAAAGTTGGTCCTAATTTTTCAGGAACATTATCCGGTGCTGCTGATGCTGATCGTAAAGACATGTTTAAATCTGCTGCTGGTGCAGTATATGTACAATATAATACAACAACTGCAGATCTTTTGGATGCTTTGGCTACTGCTGCAGAAGCCTCTATGGTTAAGACTGCCTCTGCTGACATCATGGAGGGTGCTGCTTCAGGCTATTACGCCCTCGCTATCAAAGACTCTTTGATTGGTGGCAAGCAGGCTTACCTTTGTGTAGATACAAACTATATTGCTCGTAACGAACAATATTTCGGCTTCAAGGCTGATACATTGATGATGGTAGACCCGGAAAATGCAGATAAAGGTGTTGTTGCTGACTTTGGCCAGTGCATCAACTTGTTTGCATTCCAGATGGTTGTGAATCCGCAGAATGTTGAAAATGATGAAATTCTGATCAAGACTTTCATGCCGAAACCGACTGCTGATGGTGAATGGTATTCAGCAGGAGTTACTCCTCAAGCAGCCAATGTTGTACTTCGTACTTTGGCTAAAGACCAGCATCGTGAAGTATCTGTTGCTGATGCTACTAAGCCTGCTGATGCAGCACTTGTAAAATTGTTGAAAAACACAGTTATCACATTCTCTACCCTCGAAGGTCCGAGACCTGACTTTAAGAAGGGTGAAGTTTACTTCATCAAGAGCTTGAAGAAAGAAGATTCAAGAAAACCGTATCGGGTTCTGACTTCTACAACAGGTAATGATATTGTTGGTGCAACTGCTGTTTACAACAATGTTCCGGCTACCCAGTGGTTCGTTTCTACTGTTAGTGACGGTGCTTATGAATTTACGAACCGTGATGCAGATGTAGCATTCTTTAGTAGTACAAAGAAGATCATCGTTAACGACGCTGAAAAGAATATCTATGTAACAGCAGATAAGGACACTCTGGAAATCACTGCCGTTCCTGACCAGAAAGACGAATACTTAGGTTACAAGCACATCAACGATGCCGATAAAGATCATCTGACATTCAAGTTGACTGCTACTAACTTCGTAAATCCGGAAGCTAAATACTACTTGACAATGGGTGCTGACTCTTCTGTAGTTGCTACTGCTGATGCTGACAAGGCTCTGGAACTGAAAGCTAAGAATGGTGGCGAATTAGAGAAATTGAGCGATGCTAACTTGAGCGCAGCTTCTTACGGTTTCGAACTGTACTTAGGCAATGATACGTTGTATTTCAATGAAGATCAAAGTGATCTGTTGTTGTCGAAAGACAAACAATATGCTGACAACGAGGTTAAATTGCGTCGTGTAAACGATAACGCAAACCAGTATGAACTGTTGTGGAGTGAAGGTGGAAAAGTTGCAGCCAATCTGAAATCACCGAAGATTGCAATCGACCAGAATGGCAAAGCTGCTGTTGTTGCTGAAGACGAAATCACCAACTGGGCTTTCAACTTGGAATCTGCTGTAACAGAATCTTATCTGAATATCACAGACGCTCCGAAGAACGTTACTATCTCTCTGATGGGTGACGAGGCTTCTAAGGTAACAGCTGTTAAACCGTTCGCTGTAATCAAACGTACAGGTTTGGAATTGAAGGCTGCTGCTACTGACAACGACTTCGTTCTTGGTTTGGATACTGCTTATGTAAACCGTCCGGACAACTACCGCTATGCTTATTATATCACTAAACCGGTTGATACAGCTAAGGTTGGTGCGTTCGACACGAAGGCTTACATGGTAAGCTATGCTGACTCTATTGCTCATAACAGCGATACAGTTAAATACAATCAGGATGGCCTGACTCGCATCGGTTTCGTTCACGCTAACCGTGTAGAATTCGGTAACAACGATTCTTTGGCTATCGCTAAACCGGCTGCTAAAGCTGCTGATACATTGAATATCGTTGGAAATAAGGGTGTCACACCTGCAACTTGGGCATTCCCGATCGACGAAGACAACGAAGGTTATTACAGAATCGAAGTAGCTCCTGCTGGAAGCTCGTCAGAAAAGACTTATGTAAGCTACCTGAACGGTGTATTGGTATTAGGAAATAAAGAACAGGCTCAGTTGTTCGCAATCAACGACACAGACTTGATTCCGACAGACAACGAAACGATCGCAACATCCGAAGTAACTGTTATCGCTGGCGAAGGCCAGGTAACGATTGCTGGTGCTCAGGGTAAGAAAGTTGTTGTAAGCAATGTTCTTGGCCAGGTAATTGCCAACACAGTGATCACTTCCGACAACGCCGTGATCGCTGCTCCTCAGGGTGTAGTCGTAGTAGCTGTTGAAGGCGAAGAAGCTGTTAAGGCTATCGTTAAATAAGAAATTATAATCAAATAATTCATCGGTTGCGCGGATTAATCCTCCAATTACCCTGCGAAGGCGAACAAGCAACCGGATTTAATATTAATAATACTAAAGTAATGAAATTAAAAGTTCAACTGCTTTTCCCTCTGTGAAGACCGGACAGCAGGCAAAAAACAAGCCCCGACAGTATTCGTGCTGCCGGGGCTTCGTTGTTATTTCCCCCATTGTTTATGTTATAGAAGTGTCGAGGGGGGAAGCCTATGATAAGAAAAACAAGGGGAATTTACGAAAGTAAGGATCTGTAGTTGCAATTTTTTTAGATAGGAGGAAAAGACGTATCTTTGCACGCCTAAACCGAATTAGATAAGATAAGCTTATGAAGTTTGAAAACGAGAACTGGGCGCAGTTCAAAGGAGAGACCTGGAAAAAGGAGATCAATGTAAGAGACTTTATCCAGAACAATTACAAACCTTACGACGGAGACGATACGTTCCTCGTACCCTCTTCGGAGAAAACGAAGAAAGTGTGGAACAAACTGACCGAAATGTTTAAGGTTGAAAGGGAAAAAGGAGTATATGACGCTGAAACAAAACTTCCCCAGGGGATCGACACATACGGACCCGGTTACATCGATAAGGAAAACGAGGTGATCGTCGGTTTGCAGACAGACGCCCCGTTGAAACGCGGTATCTTCCCGAAAGGCGGCATCCGCATGGTCGAAAACAGCCTGGAAGCCTATGGCTATCATCTGGACCCGATGACAAAAGAAATCTTCACCAAATACAGGAAGACGCACAACGAAGGTGTTTTCTCCGCCTATACGGACGAGATGGTGGCTGCACGCCGTTCAGCCATCATCACGGGATTGCCTGATGCTTACGGGCGCGGACGTATCATCGGTGACTACCGCCGTGTGCCTCTGTACGGAACCCGGATCCTGATTGAAGAAAAGAAACGTTTCCAGAAACGTCTCGACATCCAGGAACTGACGGAAGAAATCATCCAGAGCCGTGAGGAGATAACGGAACAGATCAAAGCGCTGAAAGCATTTGAGAAAATGTGTGCCGGTTATGGTTTCGACGTGACACGTCCGGCAAAGGATGCCCGCGAAGCCGTACAGTTCTTGTATCTGGCTTACCTGGCTGCCGTAAAGGACCAGGATGGAGCGGCCATGTCTCTCGGACGTACTTCTACTTTCCTCGATATCTATATCGAAAAGGATATCCGCGAAGGCAAGCTGACGGAAGAGGAGGCACAGGAGTTGATCGACCAGTTTATCATCAAACTGCGTATTGTCCGTTTCCTGCGTACGCCGGAATACAACGATCTGTTCTCCGGCGACCCTGTTTGGGTGACTGAATCGTTGGGCGGACAAGGTGTTGACGGCCGCTCGCTGGTGACAAAGACATCTTACCGCTATCTGCATACCCTGTATAACCTCGGCCCGGCTCCCGAACCTAACCTGACGGTGCTTTGGTTCAACAATGCACCGGACAACTGGAAAAAGTTCTGTGCGAAAGTATCGATCGATACCTCCGCCATCCAGTACGAGAACGACGACCTGATGCGTCCGGACTATGGCGACGACTACGGTATCGCCTGCTGTGTGTCTCCGATGAAGATCGGCAAGCAGATGCAGTATTTCGGAGCCCGTGCCAACCTGGCCAAGTGCCTGTTGTATGCGATCAATGGCGGACGTGACGAGAAATCGGGCGTGCAGGTGGCTCCCCGTTTCGAACCGGTCACCAGCGAATACCTGGATTACGATGAAGTGATGGAGAAATACGAGCAGATGATGCGCTGGTTGGCTAAAGTCTATGTCAATGCACTGAAGATCATCCACTACATGCACGACAAATATGCGTATGAAGCATTCGAAATGGGACTCCATGACGGGGATGTGGAACGTATCCGCGCAACCGGTATCGCCGGCCTTTCTATCGTTGCCGATTCGCTGGCTGCCATCCGTGACACAAAAGTGAAAGTGATCCGTGACGAACGCGGTTTGGCTGTCGACTTCGAACGCGAAGGCGAATATGTGCCTTTCGGAAACAATGACGACCGTACGGACAGCATTGCCGTCGACATAACCGAGAAGTTCATGGAATACCTGCGCCAGCATCAGACGTATCGCAAGGCTACTCCGACACAGTCTATCCTGACGATCACTTCTAATGTGGTTTACGGAAAGAAAACCGGAACGACTCCCGATGGCCGTCCGGGCGGTACGCCGTTCGCTCCGGGAGCAAACCCGATGAACGGACGCGACACCAAAGGTGCTGTTGCTGCTTTGGCTTCTGTTGCCAAACTGCCTTTCCAGCATGCGCATGACGGTATTTCCTATACATTCGCCGTTTCTCCTGCAACGTTGGGTAAGGAACGCGATATCCAGGTGAACAACTTAGTGAGCCTCTTAGATGGTTATTTCACGCCCGATGGCGGCCAGCATCTGAATGTGAACGTATTCGATAAAGACTTGCTGTTAGATGCGATGGAGCATCCGGAGAAATACCCGCAGCTTACGATCCGTGTTTCGGGCTATGCCGTCAACTTCGTGAAACTGACACGCGAACAGCAGCTCGACGTCATCTCGCGCACCATCAACAGTAATTTATAATCATCCATTTTTAATTTTATTTTTCAAAGTGTTGGGGCGCATACATTCATTAGAGAGTTTCGGGACCGTAGATGGTCCCGGAATTCGCTTTGTTGTTTTCATGCAGGGTTGTCCGCTTCGTTGCCTGTATTGCCACAATCCGGATACCTGGGAGGTAAAAAGCGAGACGCCTTATCAAATGGAACCGGAAGCCTTGCTTGCCGAGGTGTTGCGCTATAAGAATTTCATTGCCAAAGGCGGTGTTACCGTGACCGGTGGCGAGCCTTTGCTACAACCTGAATTCCTTAAAGAGTTTTTCCGCCTTTGCCGTGAAAACGGCATTCATACGGCGTTGGATACTTCCGGCTATATCTGTTCCGGCAAAGCGTTGGAAGTGCTCGGACAGGTCGATCTGGTTCTGTTGGATATCAAGACGATCGACGCCGGTCTTCATCCCCGTTTGACGGCTGTAAAACTCGATAACACTTTACGCTTTCTTGATGAACTGGAGAAACGCGGCATCCCCGTATGGATTCGCCACGTGATCGTGCCCGGCCTGACGGACGATGATGAAGCCCTGAGCAAGCTGGCCGAATATATCAGTTCATATAAAGTGGTTCAGAAAGCCGAGCTTCTGCCTTATCATACAATGGGAGCCTACAAATATGAGGCACAGGGCTTGGATTATAAGCTGAAAGGTGTGGAGCCGCTTTCAGCAGAGCGCCTGGCCAATGCTAAAGCGATCTTTAGGAAACACGGGATAACCGTATAAGCCTAATCGAGTGTCTGCTCTTTGATGATGATCGGTTTGCGGCTGATCATCCGGTTGACTGTGCGGACGCTGTCGCTTTCAACACTGGTAACATCTCCCTCGCAGTTGGTGAAATAGATGTAATGTCCCATATCCATGAAACGATAGACCTTACACCCTTCGTGTTCGAACAGGTATTCGACTTGATAAGTGGAATTGTTTACCGGTTTTTCCTTTGTAAGGGGTATTTGTGAGACGCATGAAGAAAGCCATGCGCTGCAAACGAGCAATAGACCCGCTGAAAATGTATACAAACTTGCTCTTCTCATCTTCGAATATTTTTAAGTTAACATCCAAAGGTAACAATTAAAGAATCACATGGTATGACCGAAAGGTATTTTACCTACAATTAGGTATATTTTTATTGTTCCGGAAAACATAACTCTGTTCCATATTGTCATATTAGACGAGTGTGCTTGCCGATAGCGGTCCGTCTATCGGCAGATAAAAATTATCAATTTGAAAAATTCTTTCAATCAGCATCTTACAATTTACCTTTGCACCGTAATCAAAAAATAGTAGTAACAAATTAAATAGTAAAAATCATGGAACCGATTATCAATTCACAAGTACCCGAATTCAAAGTACAGGCTTTTCAGAATGGTAATTTCAAGACAGTAAGTAACGAAGATATCAAAGGCAAATGGGCTATCTTTTTCTTCTATCCTGCCGACTTTACGTTCGTATGTCCGACCGAATTGGTCGACATGGCTGACAAGTACGGCAAATTTCAGGAAATGGGTGTCGAAGTATATTCCGTAAGTACAGACTCGCACTTTGTACACAAAGCATGGCATGATGCTTCCGATACGATCCGTAAGATCAAATATCCGATGCTGGCAGACCCGACAGGAGCATTGAGCCGTGCATTCGGTGTGATGATCGAAGAAGAAGGTATGGCTTATCGCGGTACGTTCCTGGTAAATCCCGAAGGAAAGATCAAGATTGCCGAAATCCACGATAACGGTATCGGCCGTAACGCAGACGAATTGCTTCGTAAGGTAGAAGCTGCCCAGTTCGTTGCTTCTCATCCGAATGAAGTATGTCCTGCCAAATGGAAGAAGGGTGAAGCTACATTGAAACCGAGCATCGACTTGGTAGGTAAGATCTAAAGGTTATGTTAGACTCAGCAATGAAAGACCAGCTTTCGGGGATTTTCTCCGGGCTGGCATCCCGATATGTATTTGATATACAGGTCGCTCCCGGTCATGAAAGCCGCCAGGAGTTGATAGACCTGCTTAGCGATGTGGCATCTTGCTCGGATCATCTGTCATGCAGCATTGCCGATGGTGAAGGGCTCCAATTTACAATTGTAAAAGACGGTACGCCTACCGGTATCCGGTTTCGGGCAGTACCCAACGGACATGAATTTACATCCTTGCTATTAGCGATCCTGAACAGCGATGGAAAAGGAAAAAATATACCGGATGAAAGTATCTGTGCCCGTGTCAGAGCCTTGAACGGCCCGATCAAACTGACGACTTATGTTTCTCTTACTTGTACCAACTGTCCGGATGTGGTGCAGGCACTCAATGTCATGGCTACTCTCAACAGCCGGATCACCCACGAAACGGTGGATGGCGCCATCAACCAGAAAGAAGTTGAGGCCATGAAGGTTCAGGGAGTCCCTTCTGTTTTTGCCGATGGCAAACTGATCAACGTGGGCCGCAGCGATTTCGGAGAATTGCTTTCCAAACTCGAAGCCCAGTACGGAATGAATGAGGAGGTTGTTGATAACTCTGTTGAAAAACCTGTTAAGAACTACGATCTGATAGTCGTGGGAGGCGGTCCTGCCGGTGCTGCTTCTGCTATCTACTCGGCACGTAAAGGCTTGAATGTAGCTGTTATAGCCGAACGTGTCGGCGGACAGGTCAAGGAAACGGTCGGTATCGAGAACCTGATCTCTGTTCCTCAGACTACCGGCCAGCAGTTGGCAAACGATCTTCTGACACATATCAACGACTATCCGGTCGATATACTGGAGCATCGCCGTGTAGACAAAGTCGAACTGGACGGATCAGCGAAACTTCTGACCGCCTCTACCGGCGAACGGTTTTCTGCTCCTGCCGTTATCGTGGCGACAGGTGCGAGCTGGCGCAAGTTGAATGTGCCGGGTGAAGCGGAATATATCGGAAGAGGTGTCGCTTTTTGCCCTCACTGCGACGGCCCGTTCTATAAAGGTAAGCACGTTGCGGTTGTCGGCGGTGGAAATTCGGGTATCGAAGCGGCTATAGACTTGGCGAGCATCTGTTCGAAAGTGACGGTTCTGGAATTTATGGACGAACTGAAAGCCGATCAGGTGTTGCAGGAAAAAGTGAAGAGCCTGCCGAATGTGGAAGTATTCCTGCATTCCCAGTCTTTGGAAGTGATCGGTAACGGCGATAAGGTGACAGGCCTTCGTGTCAAAGACCGTAAGACGGAAGCGGAGCGGGTGATCGACCTGGATGGCATCTTTGTCCAGATCGGCCTGGCAGCCAACAGTGGCGTGTTCCGCGACGTTGTCGAAACGAATAAACCGGGTGAGATTGTAATCGATGCGCATTGCCGGACAAATGTTCCCGGTATCTATGCCGCAGGCGATGTCTCGACTGTACCCTACAAACAGATAATCATAGCAATGGGAGAAGGGGCAAAAGCGGCTCTGTCTGCTTTTGAAGACCGGATGAGAGGTTTAATCGGTTAGTATTTAGTATTTGCTATGAATGAAGGGGCTGTCCAAAAAGTGTGACAGCCCCTTTTGCTATTGTTTATTTCGGTAAAAAGTAGTATCTTACCGTTGCAAAAAAACAAACATTATAGCAATGGCTAAGATAGTATTTAAAGAGTTAACATCCAACCAAAATGTACTTTTTCCGGTTAGTTTATCGGAAAAGATAGCTCCCAATCATCCCG
>NZ_JACOOJ010000068.1 GCF_014287585.1 Parabacteroides hominis
AAAACGATGGTTTTTGCTATCAAGATACAAATGTTAACACGTGTACATTATTAATGCGTGTACATATATATGGAACGGACATTTCAATTATTGTATTATTAATATTAAATTTTAGATTATGAACAAGAGATTTTCTACTCTTTTGACAGCGGGCTTGCTGATGGTAGGCGCGTTGTTTAGTTCTGCAAACGCTGCTGTTACAGCGGAAGCCGCAAAGGGTGATTTGCAGAATGGTGCAAAGTTCTACTTGGGTAACACCAATGGTTACATCAAAGTGGATCAAACTCACAATGTAAATGGAACGGCTGTTTCCACTTATGCTGCTACAGGTGATGCTTCTATCGAAAATGCTGCTTTGTTTGAAATTGCTGATTATGCTTACAATGCAATTGGTGACTTTTCTACGTTTACATTGAAAGCTGATGGAAAACCGTTTTATGTGAAGAAAGCAGATGGTAGTGCGTTAGATGCTAATGTGACAGATGTTGCAACTGTTACAAACATCTTTACTGTAGAAGGTAAAGGGTTGGATTTTGGAAAAATTTCAGTTTTGAATTTGGCTGGTCAATTTGAAGTTAATGCAAGTGCCGCTACGAAATATGATCCAAGTGCTGCGGGAACAGTTGCTACAGCATGGGTTGCTAAAACAGGCCTCGCTGTCGATGATTTGAACGCCAACCTTTCTGGTCAAGGCTTCAAGTTTGCATTCCCGAACGCAGTTTCTGATCCGGACGTCAATCCGTTTGCAGATCAGATGATTGCTGTTTCTGCATCTGTTGTAGATGCTGCATTGACTGCAAGTGTAATTTCTTCTGCTGCAACTTCTGGTATGTATTTTGTTAAAGCTGACGCTGCCGGTAAGAAACTGCTGGCTACAGGTTTTACAAAAGCACAGGTTGAAGCTGCTACATTTATCGTATTGAACCCGGAAAAGAACTTTGGTATCACAGGCTTGGATGCTGCAAGTGGTGAAGGTTACGACTTTACAACTGTAAAAGGTAACAAGTTGGCCGATAACAACGTTAAGAAAGATGGTAAAGTTGCAAGCGTGAACGGTGTTTTCGCTGTTTCAGAAGATGATCCTCAGAATGCAGAAGGCGAATATACGATTACATTGGCTAATGCTAAAGTTGAAGGCAATGACAACACGCCTGTTACAGCTTTGTCAGTAGGTGCTTACTCTTTGACTACAGGTGGTATCAAGACTTATATCACGACTGTTGGTTCCGGTAACGCAGACAAACTGTCTTTGGCTATGACAACAAGCAACACTTGGGCTGCTGCTGCTGACGTATTGAAAGCAGACGATGCTGCCATCTACAACATCTCTTTCTTGGGAACTAAGCCGGCTAACACTACTGCTGCCGCTTCTTCTTTGTATGGCAAGTATTTGGTTCCGACTTATGGCACTTCTGCATTCGGTGCTGCTGTAGCTGCTCCGGAAGATGTAGATGTAAATGCTCCGTTGGCTCAGTGGGTAATCTCTTCTGTAAGCGGTCGTAACTTTACATTCACAAACCGTGAAACAAACGTGACTTTCACTGTCAGCATGTATAAGACTGACAAGGCTGGCGAATATGCAATCAGTAATGCAGCATTGAGCAATGGTACTTCTATTACTTCTATTGGTGGTGTAGTTGCTCCTGCTTCCGGTACGGATTTGTCTACGGTTGCTAACTGGAAATATCAGATTGTCAAACTGACTCCGACAACTGAAAGCGAAGGTTTCTTGACATTGACAGATGCACAGTTGAACCAGCAGACAGAATTGGTATTCAACGGTACTGGTTCGGTAACGGTTGAAAAGCTGTACATGGCTTACACTGGTAGTGCTACTCCTGCTTATTTTGTTCCTATCAACAATGCTGCTAATAGCGTTCAGTGGATGTTTGAAAAGGCTGAAAACGTAAAAAATAAGATGAAATATGCTTATCTGGACGGAACAGATGTAAAACAGAAAGACTCTGTTGTAAACGTAGCGACTTCTTATTTGCTGTACAATTTGAAGAACGATAATTCTAAGCAGTATTTTGGTGGTACTGCTAATGATTATAAAGCAGCAAATGATAAAGATAACGCACAGCGTTTATTCTTCAAAAAGAATGCGGATGGAACATATGCTATGATGCGCTTTACTAAAGTGGCTATTACTACTGGTCCTACTGATGCCGATAATTATAAGGCTGTTGTTAAGGCTGATGCAAATAAATGGTCTGTAAATACATCTTCTGCTTCTTTTGAAGCTGGTACTGCTACATTGGATGAACTGGATGCTCCTTATTCAGCTGTAACGGTTGATTTCGATGCTCTTTCTGAATCATTGGAAGCTGTAGCTCGCCACGCTACATTCAATAGCGAAGAAGGTGCTGTTGCTGTGAAACTGAACAAGAATGGTATCTTGGAAGGTATTATCGGCGAAGGCATGACATTCTGGTTGGATACTGCTGATATCGACAAGGATTTCCATTCTTTCTATATCTCTAAAGGTAATGGTGAAGAAGAAGCAAGAGACTTCTTGTATTTCGCAACGGATTCTATGCTTCATTGGGATGCTAATAAGGCTGATTATGTATATAATGTAAACTATGCTTTGGAAGGCTCTTATGTCGCTGCTGATGGACGTGATGGCGATTTGAAAGCTATTTTCCGTCCGGCAACATTGGCTGGTCTTGACACAATCTCTACGACTGTAAACGGTAAGTCTGTTTTGGTTGCAGAAGAGGAAGAAGAAGATGTATGCTTGGGAGGTGTTGATAACTTCAAGTTCTACATTATGAAAGCTTCTGAAAGCAGCTATGTAATCAGACCGATTTCTGCTCCGAATTATTATTTGTACAACCTGAACGGTAAGTTAGGCTTTACAAATCAGGTAGAAAAAGCTCTGGTTGTAACATTAGGCGAAGGCTCTGCCACTTCTAACGAAGATGCTCCAGCTGTAGCAACTGTTAAGGTTGTAGCTGGCGAAGGTAACGTAACGATCGCTGGTGCTGCCGGTAAGAAAGTTGTTGTAAGCAACATCTTAGGTCAGGTAGTAGCTAACACGGTTATCTCTTCTGACAATGCAACGATCGCTGCTCCGGCAGGTGTAGTAGTTGTAGCTGTTGAAGGTGAAGCTGCTGTAAAAGCTATCGTTAAATAATTGATACTAAACAATACTGAAATGTGGTGGGCGGTCATAGAGGATCGTCCCCACGTGGATGACATTTTATAATCAAATAATTCTAAATATCACCGTGCGGCATTCCCCGAATAGCAGGCTTTGCTGCCGATTGCCTGGGAACGTCCAATTACCCCGCGAGGGAGAACGAGCGGTGAATATTAATACTAAAGTTAATGAAATTAAAAAAGTTCTTCTGTCCTTCCCTCTGTGAAGACCGGAGGCAGACAAAAAACAATCCCCGGAAGTTCAGGCTTTCGGGGATTCGTTATGTATAATGATTGATGGTGATAGGTAAAAAGGAAGAGTACTTTGTTGTATAGTTGAACAACGTTTTGTATATTTGCAATATGGAAGTCAAGCGTAAAATACAAACTTATGGGGGCTATTTCGAGGCCTTCATGGGAACATTGGATGAGAAGGTGCAGGAGAAAATTCAGTATGGATTGCTCTTACTAAAAACTCAGGATATGTTATCCAGGAAGTTTGTGAAGATGGTAAGAGATGGAGTGTTTGAACTTCGAACCGAATATAATGGTAATATTTATAGGGTCTTTTTTATTTTTGATGGTAATAGCATTGTGATTCTGTTCAATGGTTTCCAGAAAAAGACACAAAAAACCCCTACTAATGAAATAGAGAAAGCTTTAAAAATAAAGGAGGCATATTATGCAGACAAACAATCATCAGGTATTTGATTATGATACTGTACTGGATGCACGTTTCGGAGCACCCGGAACTTCCAGCCGTATCGAAGCTGAAGAAAAAGCCTATGCTTTTTATACCGGGCAAATTATAGGAGATGCACGGAAAAAAGCAAAGATCAGCCAGGCTGAACTGGCTCGCCGTATAGGTTCGGACCGTTCTTATATATCGAGAGTGGAAAGCGGGCAGACTGAACCGAAAGTTTCAACATTCTATCGCATTATGAACGCTTTAGGATGCCGGATCGAATTGTCGATGTCTTTGTAACCGTACAAAGCATTATACATAGCAAACCCCATATATAGCAAACCCCGGCATACCCGAAAGGTCGATTAACTGATATGCCAGGGTGAAAAAACATGAAGATAGAGAAAAAGGGTTTATTTGATGTTTTTCAGTGCTTCTAAAGCCGTCTTGTCGGTGGGGGCGATGTCGAGGATTTTGTTCCAGTACAGTTTTGAACTGTCCATGTCCTGCTTGAGGTAATAGTAGTAGCCCAGGTAGCGGTAACATTCGGACAGTTCCTTCCGGTATTTGTCCTGATTCTTTTCCAGCATCGGGATGCATGCTTCGTAGTACGGTTTAGCCAGCCCTTTCTCCGTTTCCGGGTCCAGCAGCGAATTGGTACGAGCTTGCCACAGGACGCCTAAGTGACTTGACGGCACGCGCTCCTTCACAATGGCGAAGATGCTGTCGGCTTTCGCCAGGTAGCCGGCTGCAAGCGTACTATCCTTGACGGCAGCCCCATAGTAATATTTCCCTAACTGGTAGAAATCCGAAGCCTCTGCCGCTTCGCCCGCCTGTTCGATATATTTCGTATAGGCCTCGATCGCCGCATTGTCGTCTCCGCTGTTCAGGCTGACATTGGCGATATCCTTGTATATTTCGGGATGCGCATGGCTGTCGCTAAGTGCTTGTGCCTGTCGCAAGGCGGCTAAAGATCGGCCATACTGCTTGGCTTCGTTCAGTAAACGGCCGTAATACAGATAATCCTGCCAGATAAATTTGCCGTCCGGAATCCGGAAGAAAGCAGTCGCCTCGTCCAATCCCTCCTGATACTTGCCGGTTTCGCAGGCATCGTAGAAACTGAGACGTTTCAGCAGGAAATTGTCCGGATCCATAGCCTTGCCTTTGGCGAGAACTTCGGCTGCTTTGTCATACTGTTTGTCGAAGAACAGGGCGGAGGCATAATGGACCAGGTTGTCGGCGGAGTATAGTCCGCCCGCCATATATTTGCCGTAGGCGTCGGTCGCTTTGGCATAGGCGCCCTGCAAGGAATAGACATTTCCCAACGTGCGCTGGGCAAGCAGGTATTCCGGATGGTTTGCTAAAACCTTCTGCAACATCTCGACGGAGAGGGAAGGAGTCACGGCCTGATAGACCTCGGCATACCGGATGTAGGCAATCTGGCAGTCCGGGTCGAAATGGATAGCCTGTTCGTATTTGCCGGCGGCATCGCCCGGCTTGTTTAGTGCCAACAGGCGGTCGCCTTCGTAGAGGAAGATGGCAGGAACGTTCGGGTTCAGTTTCCGGGCGTTTTCAAGGGAGGATGCGGCTTCTGTCTCCATGCCGTTGGCCGAGTAGGCGGAGGCGATGGCGACATAGGTGTCTGCATTTTTCTTGTTGACCTTGATCGCTGTGTCGAATGCTTTTTCGGCTGCCGGTCGGTCTGTTTTCAACAGGATTTTCCCTTCGCCGACTTTATTGAAGGCATATTCGGGATTGGTTTCCCACCCCTGCTTGTAATAGCCGAGCGCCTCTGCCGGTTGTCCGGCATCGAAAGCGATTTCGCCTAAATAGTAGAGAGCTACCGCCTTTTCGGTAGGGGAACTGTTTAGCTGTTCCTCGAACAGCTTTTTGGCTATGCCCGGTTCACCGGCTTTGTAAAAGTCGATACCTGGATTATTGTCTGCATAAGCGATGGTTGCCAGCAGGCTGATGATGAGGATATAGATGTTGCGTGTCATACGATTATAATGTTTATTTGATGTTTACGATCCGTAGCGGCTGTGTCGCCGGGAGCAACCCCGATTTGAGGATGATCCGTTGTCCGCGGTCGCCTGCTACGAAAGAGGTGAAACCTGAAGCCAGTCCCATCCGGGGTTCGGAAAGGATCAGGTAGACAGGCCGTGTCATCGGATAGTCGCCTAAAGCGATATAAGCCTGGTAAGGCTTGAAGCTGTTTGCGGAAGTCGCCTCCCGGTAACGGCTGACGGCCATCACGCGGATATTATCGATAAAGCTCATGCTCGTGGAATCGACCGGGTTGCTAACCCAGTTGACCCCGATAATGCCGAGTGCCCCCGGAGTTTTCGAGACATAATCGAGTACCGCCCGGTTGCTCTGTTCCGCTTGCAGGTGTCCGCTTAGCTTCTCACCGCCGCAGATCGAGTCGATCGCATACCGTACCGTGCTCGAATTCGGGTTGTCGAACACCACTTCGACCGGCATTGCCGGGTTGCGGGCCGACAGCTCGTCCCAACTGCGTATCTTTCCGGTCAGGATGTCCTTCAATGCCGGCATCCCGATCAACGAGTCCCGGTTCTGCCGGTTGATGATCAGCGCGATCGCATCGGTCGCTACCCTGACAGCCTTCGGAAACAGCTTCTTTTGGTTCATGTAGGCCGTTTCCTCCTGCGTCAGTGTGCGGGTGGTTACGGCCAGCCAGGTACTGTCGTGCAGCAGCCGGTTGATCGTCTCCGTCTCGCCGGAGTATCGGGGAACGATGCCTGCCTCTTTATAGATGCTTTCGAATACGGCAATCTCCTCCTGCATGATCGGAGCCAGCGATTCATCCGCCGCAATCGCGATCACGCCGCTTGTGGGAGTGTCGTCGGGCTCCGTCTGTTTTTTAGAGTTGCAGGCTGCTAAAAACGCGACAGCCAAGAGGGATATTATAAGAGTCCGTTTCATATTATTTCCTGTATTTAAGTAATCTGTAACCTCGGAAAAGCCCAGGTTCATGATCATTGCAGTTTAAACCGTACTGGAACCGTGAAGTAGACGGGAACAGCCCTGCCGTTCTGCTTGCCCGGCATCCATTTCGGGAGTGATTTGATTACACGTATTGCCTCTTTGTCGCATGAAGGATCGAGCTTGCGGAGTATTTCCACATCCGTCACTTCGCCGCTCGGACCGACCACAAAACGGATCGTCACGCTTCCCTGTATGCCCTGTTCGGCTGCGAGAACCGGGTATTTCAGGTGTTCGGCGATGTACTTCAACAACTCTGTCGTGCCACCGGGATATTCCGGCATCTGTTCGACAGCCGTGTAAGGCTTCGTCTCTTCCTGGATAACCTCTTTGTTGTCCTTCAGGTCGGCGATGTCGATCGCGTCTTCACTGTCCGTACCCTGTACGTCGGCAACCGAGATCGCCATCTTCGAGGTCGTCAGTTCTTCCTGTGTCTTGATCTCTTCATTGTCGTTCACCTCTTTGTCCGCTTTGATGACGGGAGGGGTGAACTTAATGGTGCTCTTCAGTTTGGGAGGGGGCGGGGCTTCGATGTTGCGCACGACGTTTTCCTCCGGCACTTTCGTTTCCATCTTCAGATCGGAGAGGGCGGTTACTTCAAGCACCTGCTCCTTCGCGTGTTGCGGGACGACCGACTTGATGATAGCCGGCAATACCATGATCAGGATCGCTCCGGCTACTACGATCAGCAAGGCGCGGATATGGCGGGAGGAGGAGGTCTTGCGCAATTCGTAGGCGCCGTACTCCCGATTCTTCCCCGTGAAGACCAACTCGCACCATTCCGGTGAATTCAGGTTTATATTCTTTAGCATAACCGTCATTTTTTAGGGTTGGACCGGGCAATCTGCTTCGTCAGCTCGCCGCCGCTCTTCAGGTTGTCGATCAAAAATTTATCTCCATCCGTGATATCCACGATTGCGTATTTGCCGATATTGCATATCTGCATTTCATCCAGTGTGTCTACCAGGTTCCGGTATGAGGCGTCGTCGGTAGCCTTTATCAGGACGACGGGAGCGTCTTTGGAACCTTTTATCTCGGTGGCCTGCTTCTTGAAGTCGTCTTCGGAAATCTCCTTGTTGAGTTTCTTCAGCTTGAGTTCCTTCATCTGGCGGACGACATCGAAGTTGCGTTCCAGCAGGATGTCGCGCAGGCCGGTAGGCGAGTAGTCGGTCTGTTGCAGCGACTCGGCGTGCTCGTAGTCCGGTTCACCGAAATAGTAGTATATCTTATCGTCTTCGCCAAGTAACAGGGTGATGGCTTTGGAGGCTTTGACCTTCGTCTGCTCCGCTTCCGTTACCTGGTCTTTCGACGGCATGCTGATCTCCATTGTCTGCGGCTTGCTGAGCGAGGTACAGAGCATGAAGAAGGTGATCAGCAACATGTTCATGTCCACCATAGGCGTGAAGTCCACGCGGACGGTCATCTTTTTCTGTTTGCCTTTCTTGCCGTCGCTTTTGCCTTTGTCTGTATTTACTTCTGCCATGACTTTAGTCGTTGTTAGACATTGTCAGGCATCTTTTTGAGCGAGGTAATCAAATTATACCGGTTCTCTCGAAGGTCCTGCAATGTGTTCATAATGTTCTTAATCTTCGGATAGGGAGTGTCCTGGTCCGCCTTGATGGCGATGACGAGGTCACGGTTCACTTCCCGCGCATGCCGTACCCACAGTTTAAACTGGTTGTCGGTACTGTCGGCGGGAATGCCGTAGTCCTTCATCAGCCGGTCCTGTTCGCCGGACGGCATGCCGAGGAACTCCTGCATGTTCTGGATGGGGACACCGAAGGAAGGTTGCAGGCTGAAGTCGTACACTTCTTTGTCTGTGAAATTGATGCCGAAATCTTTTCCCAGCAATTTCAGGACGTTCGCCTTGTCTTCCTGCCTGTCCAGGCTCATGAATACTTTCCCGTCGGGGTCCACCAGGATGGAAAGAATGTTCGTTTCCGGTATCTTGATCTCGGAGACGGACGAAGGGGTGGCAACCACCACCGGTTCTTTCTGGATAAAGGTGGACGTCAGCATGAAGAAAGTAAGCAGCAGCACGGTGACATCACTCATCGCCGTCATGTCGATGAATGTGCTTTTGCGTTTTACTATCAGCTTAGGCATAGGACTTAATGTTTAGCGGCAAACGTCTGTACGATGGAGAAACCGATTTCATCAATAGCGTAGGTTATATTGTCTATTTTACTGGTGAAGTAGTTGTATGAGATGATGGCCAGCGCACCGGTAGCGATACCTAATGCGGTGTTGACCAGGGCTTCTGAAATACCTGTTGACAAGGCGATGGAGTCGGGCGCTCCGGCATTCGCCAGGGCGGCGAACGAGCGGATCATGCCTAACACGGTCCCTAACAGCCCGAACAGGGTTCCCAGCGTGGAGATCGTGGCGATGACCGGAAGGTTCTGCTCCATCGAAGGGAGTTCGAGGGCGGTGCTCTCTTCGATCTCTTTCTGGATGATCAATATCTTTTGTTCTTTGGTCTGGCCGGATGAACTTTCCACGTCGCTGTAGCGTGCCAGGGCGGAATTGACAACGTTCGCAACCGAGCCTTTCTGCTCGCTGCATAGCTTATGGGCGGCGTCCAGGTTGCCTTCTTCCAGATATTTCTTGATCGTCTGCACGAAGCCTACCAAATTCTTTTTCCCTTTGGAACGGCTGATTGCGATCATGCGTTCGATACTCAGGGTGACGACTGTCAGGAGCAGTGTGATAACGACCGGAACGATGTATCCGCCTTTATAGACCGTCCCGAAATAGTTGCCGGGCAGCGGATTGTTAGCCGGATTGTTGTCCATGAAGTTCGCCGGATTACCCAGGACGAATTTATAAAAACAAACGGCGATGATGAAACATGCCAGGATAACGATGGCTGCGGAAATGCCGTTGTATGTTTTCTTATTATTTGTTTTTTTAGTTTCCATACTCTTGAATTATTTGATAGTAAATGAGATTGTTGTGATAAAACGGATATGCAAGTGGTTGTTTAGCGGCTGTTCCCAACCATTCCCCTCTTGGATGAGGCGGAGGATGCGATATTGTCTGCGCATTCGAAAATACGCACCCTTATGTCCCCTCTCCAAGAGGGGAGACGATTACTCTCAGCTACTAAAACCAACAGTATGGACTATCAAATAATTATTTTTCGTAAAACGTAGACCCAATGGCCTGCCCGTATACGAAGGGAAGAGCATTTTAAAGTGTGAGTGACTGATACTATTTCTGATATCTTGTTGAGGGCGTCTTGTTCCTTTTGCAAGGACAGTTCGAACTGGCGGGCGGCTGTTTTCAGGAACCGTTCGCCTATCTCCGTCGATAGTTGTACGCGGTTGCTCAGACAAGGAGCGGCATTAGGGCTCCGGTTCAGTTCGAAATCTTTTATTTTATGTTGCAGGGAGAGGGCTTTCTCGTTTGCCGTAGCGGTTGTTTGTTTTTTGTCTGTAACGCTTTCGCCTGTTGCAGCCATGATTTCCTGTCCTATGACAAACAGGAGAAGAAGTGATAATATGGATAATAACCTTTTCATCATGGCTTATTTGGAAATTCTATCGTATAAAAGTAACAACGCAGTTAGGAAAAAGTTGAGAGATTTTAAGAAAAAAGTCGGAAAAAAATATTGTTGGCTTTCTCAAAACCTATTGGCAAAATGTAACCGGTGTAGCAGGTAATTGGGATTAGTAAGGCATTTAAAAGGATTGGGTCTTGTTCACATTTGCTGCCTTATACACAAATCATCATTCTTTTGAGAAGTTCTATGCTTGCTCGTCCATAACACATTCTTTTAATCATCTTTAATTTGTTGACAAATCCTTCGGT
>NZ_JACOOJ010000069.1 GCF_014287585.1 Parabacteroides hominis
AACATACCGATCCCGACTAACAGGAATAGCATTACTAATGTTAACTTTTTCATCATAGACACCTTTTTTTATTAATAGAATATGTTTTTTATTATAGTCTCAGCAGAACTACGTCAATTTTTCATACCCTTATGGTAAATTTATGTTTATAGTAAAATCTGCCTGAAAAATATTTTTTATGCAGAGCCGCTCATTTTTTTATGAATACTAATTGGTTTTTCAATATTTTTGTTTAAATTGCGCCTGTTTCTGAATGTGTATCTAATCAAAAAAGTGTTTATAGAAAGCGAGTAGGCTTTATTGCTGTATTTGTCATTAAACATAGTTTTTTAACCGGTTGATACCATGATATAAAAACTCAAAGCTCTGTTAATAAACAAATTGAAAATATTACTTTGAGTAGAAAAGATGACTGTTAACGCGATTATGAATTGACGTAGTTCTGCTGAGACTAAGTTGTTTTTTGATAATTGTGAATGTTTATTATTGCGCAGACAATTTATAAAAAGTCCCATTCCATCATACTTTCTGATATCCTCCGCTTACGAAGAAAGTGGAGGACAGTGTTTGCACATCTATCTCCTATTTTTACAAGCCTCATCAAAAAATGCCTTAAGTCAGGAATGATAATAAGTTTTGCTTAAAGCACACTTATTGTTATTCCTTACTTATTGTACGATTTCCCCAAATACCCATTGGTCTGGATCGAAACAGTAGCGCATGAAATTTGATTTTATACCCCAAATATTTCAAATTACCCGCACGGATAATATTTTTTAAGAAACAAGATATTTGGCAAGAGTCTGGTTATTAACAAAATATAGATATCTGCCTTTTTGGAGGGGTTCTTGTATTTTTTTCATATATAAATCAGTTTAGAATAGGTTCACTTCCTGGCAGATTTGAATCACAAATGATGATTTATGGGTGAGCAAACAGATAAATCATCATTTATGATTCACATCTGTCAGAATATGAGTCTGATAGACGCAAATATAATTTTGACGCGGATTTCGCGAATAACGCGGATAAGAAATATGTATCAGGTGTTTAATTCGCGTTATCCGCGAAATCCGCGTCAAGAAATCCTGTTTATTTATTTTAATCGGCGTCTATCAGACTCAAACCTCGTATGTGAAGTTGTTCCTATAGATGCCTGTCGCTTCCCGAAAAGACAGGCATCGGTTGCCGGATAGATGCCTACTTTTTTGCTGCTACCCTATAGGCTTTTCCCGGACAGGCTAAAGGCTGTATTTTTTAGCCTATAACCTGTATTTTATGGGACAGGAACCAATCAGATCCCTTATATGACAAAACTAAAAAACAGGGTTCACGGCGGTAAAAGGCTAATGGCCAGCGATTTGTTGTGAAGGCTGTGAAGGCTGTGAAACCGGTTTACGATCAGCCAATCCTATCGATCAATCCCGCCTTTTTTTATCTTGCATTCACAGGGTTCACAGCAACATGCTGATCTATAGAGTTTCCCGGACAGTGTGAACCCTAATTAAATAAAACAACCAGGGGGTATTTAGAGGATAATCTAAGAAAAACTGAACCTATATTTTAGGCACGGATTCACAGATTACACGGTTTAAATATGTTTTGAAAAAAACTTCTTGCCGTGAATCCGTGCCTAAAATTAGTTCAAATCTAACCTCCGTTGAGTAAGTGACTGCATCACCCAATCACTGTTGAGCTAAATAAATTATCTCATTAGAAAGACTATTTTAACCGTAAATGATGATTTATCATATCATCATAGATATAGTAGCTTTCTATGCATATCATATAGCACTATAACCACATCTACTTATTGAGATGGCATCGAAACCTGTGTTATGTTACTGGATACTTATTGTGCAAGAGAGAATCTCAGGCTGATGCCGTAGTTTGAGTTTGAAGTCGGGTAAGATGCACTCGATATCAGCGGTTCGTTGATCTGGATATCATAAAATGCACGGATCGTCAACGCACGGCTCAAACCGTAATCTGCCGAGAACGAGATTGTCTTCGCTATGTTACCGCTGGTAGCCTGCGTCAACTGAGTGTCGATTTTGCGGATCAACGACTGCATCTTGTTGTACGAGAAATCCAGGCGGACGGTGAGGTCATTGCTGAAATCACGCGTCTTCTTCATCTTCAATACCTTATTAAACTCGGCATATTTGTAACCCAGGCCGATCGTCACTTTCTTGGAAAGCGCTTCGACCAGCTGGTAGGATGTCGTATTCAGACTCAAATTGCGGGTAGTCGAATAGTCCGCACGGACCGTCACGTTATTCAACAGGGTCGCATCCGCACCTAACAAAGGGCTGAACGCTTCGGTAAGGCTGACAGACGAGATCGAATAAGGAGACGACGGTGTCGGGTTATCGTTCAGGATCGACTGGATATATCCCAATCCGTCCTGTCCGGCATCCACCCAGTTCAGGAAGGAGGTGAAAGCGCCTACCGAATAGGAACAACGGTACTGATGACTCAACGTCACGCTCTTGAAATATTTCTTGACAGCCGGAATCTTGATCAAGCCGTCGTAAGTAACGCGCCAGTTAGGCAACATGCTCTTCAGCGAAGGGAAAGCCGTCAAGCCCACCTTCTTCGGGTCCTTACCGGTATAAGCGGCCAGGAAGGCAGGAATCAGGACATCCGCCGAATTCCGGTTGACGCCGTTCACGTTGTCGGTTCCCGGATTATAAGGCATCCCTCCCAGACCTTTATCGTGGATAAAGCCCACATCCGGATATTTCAAGCCGGAATACCTGCTTTCGATACGCTGGGCGATGATCTCGCGGTTTGCCAACAGCCGGTCAAAGGCTTTCGAAGAGTAGTTGTTCATGGCATTGCCGCTGCCTCCGAAGGCACTTCCCAGCGCGATTGTCGTCATGGTAAAGTTACCTCCCGTAATCTCCGGCATGCCTTCGTACATAAATTGTATTTCCGTATTACGCGTATCGTTGCGAAGAGCCGTTAAGTCGATCTTCAATCCTGTGATCGGTTCGAGGTTCGCCCGTATATTCAGATTCTTCGTACTGGTCATGACGGCGGCATTCACGTCTCTTTCGGTATCCGTAATCAGCCAGCCTTTTTCATACGCCTCGTCTATATAGCTGCGGCGCACGTCACCGAACGCAAAGCCTATACCCGGAGAAAGGCCGAATGAAGAACGTCCCTGTCCAAAGATATCACCGATCTCCGGACGGAAACCGGGCAACATCATACCGGCAGAGTTCGTAAACTGGATATTGAAACGGCGCACCATCATCAGGAAACGGGCACTGTGTTCGACCGCCTTGTAAAGGAAATCCTCGGTAGGAGCCGGTCCCGGTATGATCGTCAGTTTCAGGCGTACCGTGTCCTGGTTCAATATCTTGACCTGCGCGAAGTTGATCGGCTTGAACTTGACTCTGTACACACGCCCGTCCGTCCTTCTGGCCGTGATCTGCACCTTCTTTGTAAACATACCATGCTCGACAACCGTAGCGCTATCCGGGCTCAGGACGATCTCCTTCTCCAGCTTCGGCTTTTTCTTTTTCTCCGGCTTTTTAGCCGTAGCCCGGGTATTGTTGAACTTCTGGTTGATCTTCTTCAGATATTTGTTTTTGTTGTAGAGGGATAACAGGTTCAGGTTTGCCTGCAAGTCGAACTGACGCTGGTTCTTGATCGTGTTACCCATCTCGATATCTTCGCTCACCGTTGCCCCACGGTCCCAGTTATAGGTAGCATTGTAGCTCAAAGAGGCATTGGTCCAGTCCAGAACCGGGATCAGCTGCAACGGCAACTGCCAGGTCGCCATAAACTGCTGGTCGTACTTCATCGGGGTCCCTAAGTCGGCGATGCTCTTCTTTACGGAGTCTTTCCATAACTGGTAACCGTCCGGGTTCAGTTCCTTATTCACCTGCACATACGGTTCTTCGATACGGGCATTCGTACCGGAACTGAACGTTATGTTCAGGTTGTTCGTAAAGGCCCAGTTCAAGCTGAAAGCGCGGTCCCAATAGAAGTTCTGGCTGAATGTCACCGGGATATCGTTGGTGACACCGGTTGCCGCCCCTGTCAGGTCACGTAATTTTATTTCGTAATAATTACGCATCATAGCCGTCTGGAAGTTGATAGACGGAGCCACGTTGAACGCCAACTGCTTGGCATAGCGCGTATAGCCGTTGTTTTTCTTCAATAATTTATCGAACGGCTTGATCGGCTTGACATAAGGCACATAGCTATAGGCGAAATTAGCGCGGTAGTCCTTTGTCGTCTCATATTCCGTCTCCGGATTTTTCTTATCATTAACGCTGTACGAATATCCGAGCGTGAAGTTTGCCGGATCGTAAGGCATCGGGTTCTTGCTCTTGATATTCACACGCACATTATTGAACGAAACGCTCTTGATAACCGTCCTGTCCTGCGAATAGCTGCGGATCGAATCTTTCTCGACTTTCGTTTCCGCCTTATCGATAGCGTCCTTCAGTTTGATGTCCTGATCCAACGGGTTGTATTTCGGATCGTATGTTTCTTTCGAATAGGCATAATAGAACGGGATGCTGACCTGCGCCTTTTCCGGGAACAACTTACCCAGTTCGATAGAGGTCGCCACGTTATACTGCTTGAAGTCCTCCATCCGGCGTTCGTTCAAAGACTGGTCGAGAGCGCCGAAGCCGGCGGTCTCGATACGTCCGCCCACATTGACCGTGCCCAGGTCGGAAAGGGCGACATTCAAATTCGCATTGGCAGCCCATCCGCCTTCTTCGTTGAAGTCGGTCAGGCGCAATTCGTTCACCCAGACTTCCCCGCTCTTCAGCTTATTCCGGGTATTGCGCACGCCGATCATGATCGTTTTCACTTCGGCAAGACTCGGATTACCCTTGATACGGATGATCCTTGAACCTTCTCCCTTATTCTCATAATCCGGATCCCTGCCCATAAAGACGGTCTGGAAAGACACACCGTTCTCCCCGGAACGCTTCTGCCGGTTACGCTCCAGCTTCAAGTCTGTCAGTACCTCCAGACGGAAGTTCAACATGTTGTCTATCGGCCAGACGATTTTCTGATGTTCCGAATTGTTATAGTTATACTCCCCATGCGGAGTCAATTTCAACGGAACTTCATATTCGTAATAGTTATTCTTATAATCCGATCCCAAGCGGATAAAGACAGCGAGATCGCCATCCGCAAGATCGTTCACATCCAATTTCGGCGCCTCGGCATGCGCAAACAACTGCAAACGCTTGTACTGGCGCAAATCGTAGTTCGTATTCTTATATACGGCACGTGCATCCTGGGGGGCAAGGTCCGTTATCTTTAAAGAAAGCGCCTGTTCGTTTTCCTGGCGGATCTGCGGCTGGCTTGGGTCCAGTACACGGCTGACGCCCGGAGGCAATGTGTAGCTGACCGGGTCCCTGTCACTGTTTTCCTCGATATTGACAGTCGAGACTTCCAATTTGCCCTTTACTGCGGGCGGCATCTTCGGATCGGACAAATCCTGCTCATAGGATCGCCATTCGCCGCGTACCAGTTGCAAAGTACCGAAACGCAATACGACCGGCTCCCGGAATCCTGTCATAAACATACGTATAAAACGAATCGTCTTGAAATCATTGATCGCTCCCACACGACGCTGGTATTGCTTTACCGGAATCTTAAACTGATACCAGGTAACGGATTCTGTCGTTCCATCCGCCAGCCTGACTGATGAGGTACGTTTATCCGCAATAAAGTTTTCACCGACAACCGTATCCTGCGGAGTGACCTTTACCTTGTATTCAAAATACTTTTCATTCTTATTCAGCGTATTGTCCTGATTGATGTCTTCCACATCGGGCACAGTCTTGGAAGATGTGCTGTAGCGTTCACCCGAATCGTTGATATCTTTCGAGTTTCCTTCCGTTCCGTTGTAGCGTTTGTAACGGGTTAAGATATCCACTTCCCGGGAATCATAGTCCGAACCACGGAAATAGTGGAACTTGTCACCTGCCGGATCAAAGAAAGGGGACAGCTGCAACGGGTCATTCTCCATCTCGGTAAGGGTTGCCGCATTCAGTTTCTGGCGCAGTTTGTCCAGATACTCCCGGTAAGCCGGATATTCCTTTTCTTCTTCCGAGGAGAGTCCGTTCAGGCCGACATCCTGCAACAGACGTGCACCTGCCGTATTGTCGAATGCATAGACCGTACTCTGCTGCTTGGGAACTTTACCCCAAACCGTATAATCGACCTTCGACGTATCGCCATCGATCGGCAATCCGTTCTCGAAGAATTTCTTTTCATCTTTCAATATGTCTTCCGATATCTCGCCCAAGTTAAAATACAGGTCTCCACCTGTGGTCTGGCGGTCATAGATAAACGGGTCGAGCATCCAGAATTCGATATATTCGACATTTGCCGTCTCGAAGTCGCTCTGGTCTATCTTGCGCATCATACCTCCGAAACGCTTTTCCGGGTTCTGCAATGTCCCGTCCGGATTGATGTTATCGGCATCCAGGTTATACGGGCCGCGTTCCTGCGGATAGTAAGCCATGTTCAGAACCGTCAGCGTATTGCTTTCACTCATGCTTTGCTGCCGTTGCGGGAACAACTCTCTCGTCTCGATAGCACGGACATAATGGTTGGACAAGTCTTTTGTCGTGATATACTTCGGACGCAAAGAGGAATTCTTGCGCGTGAACAATCCGTCGATCGTGTACCAGGCAAGCAAAGCGCGGCTTTTCCCGTAATCGATATTATTGGTCAGTCCGGCTTCCGGGAAGAGCTGGGGCGTACCGTCGTCATAAGGCACGCTGGACAACTGCCAGGGATAAGGGTCGGAGAGGTCGAAATTGCTCTGTGTCGACTCGAAGTCATCCAGATACGAGTATCCGCCCGTGTTCTTGTTTTCGTAATGGCCGGCGATCAAATGCGCGAACTCCGCATTGAAGGATATCTGGCTCGGTTTGCTCAGGTTCAGCAACGGCAGCTTGTCGAACATGTTCGTAAGCCACTGGCTTTCGCCCTTATAGGACATATTGACACCCCAAAGCGTATTCTTGATCGCTTCGTCGCCCATCGTCGTTTTGGTGGTCAACGGCATTTCGGACATGTGCATGATGGTGGCGCCTACCATCAGGTTCGGATTGAACTGGTAGTTCAGGTCCAATCCCATCATGGTCTTGCGTTGCATATTATAGGCCGTCTGGTTTTCCAGCGAGACGCTGACCGGCGTACCTGCGGAAATAATACTTTCGTTCAGGATCGTCACCACGCCGGAAGTATAGTCGACGGTATAATCCACATTCTCGGTCAATATCGCTCCGCCGGCCGTTACCTTGACCGAACCCCGCGCCACGTTGGAAGCGCCCAACTGTATCTCGGCTCCCGAAGAGGCTTTGTATTCCCCTTCCAGTTTGAACTTGTTCTTTTCCGCAATCTGGCGTGCGACGGTCAATGTCGAGTCGTAGAGTTCCTGAAACACATATTTGTCGGCAATCGCATCATTGTTAATCTTCTTACGCAGATAGGAGCCGAACGGTTCCACGCTCGGAAAGATGATCTTCCCGTTATCGGAGAGGACGGTCACCCCTTCGATGAAGTCATATATACCATCCGGATGCGGTTGATTGTTTGAATCGTAGCTATCCAGGTTCAGCACCCTGAGCAATATCTGATTGGCAATCGCCCCTTCCGGCAAATAGTTGACGTACGTACCGGTCGTATCGCTCTGGTACATGATATTCAGCTTGAACTTCTCTTTCTGGACGGAATAGGCTCCTAACGAATAGATGTTTTTCATCATCAGGTCCCAGAAAGGCATATCGGGCGACATGGTGATCCCTTTCAGCAACTTCACATACAGGCAGGAGGCTGCCGAAGAAGGATTGTCGGTCGAGAACTCGCCCACCTGGTAGGTCTTCCCGTCCGAATAGGTATAATTATAAGCGACAGCCAGCACCTCGTCCGCCTGCAACTGTGTTTTCAGCGAGATATATCCCAATTTCGTATTAACCGTATATTCGGACGCATCCAGCAAACGGGCGCTTTCGACTTCTTCATACTCCGTGCCGTTGACGAAGGTTCCCCCCAACGCCTGGTTCACCGTGCTGATATCACGGGCGCCGGCAAATTGCTGGTTAAGGGTATTATATAATGTATTCGTATTATTATAAGGAACAGACAGCGCCCCCGAAGGAGAAACGACCGCCGTATTCGAGATATTGGCATGCTCGGCCAGATCGGCAAAAGCGACCACGTTACGCGCCTGGTCGTAAGTCGCCCGCTTGTTTGTCACCCAAACTTCCACCTTGCTGATCGTGACGGGAGAGGAAATCGTATTCAGGTTCTTCACCGCCTCGTCATAGCGGTCACGGAAATAGTGCGAGAGGAAGAAATGGCGGTTCTCGTCATACTGGTCGATCGTCAGTTCGAAAGGCTTCGTCTGCACGCCCCCTTTTGAGCTGACCGTCTTCGATTCCGACTCCTGCTGGGCAAACAAAGCGTTGACCCGCAGCTTCCCGAACTGAAGGTCCGCTTTCATACCGAACAGGGCGGCTCCCCCGTTGATCAGGGAGTTGCTGGTCGTCATGCTCACGTTACCGGCTTCCAGCGACTTGATGATTTCGTCTTCCTCACCCGTATAAGCCAATTTCAACTTTTTGGAGTCGAAGTCGAAAGAGGTTTCGGTATTATAGTTCATATCGAAATTGACCTTGCTGCCGACCGATGCCTGCACATTCAACTGCACGCTCTCGTCGAAGTTGAAGAAGGTACGGTTACGAGCGCGTTCCGGCAAAGACGGGTTCTTGGTCTTATTCTGCTTCAAGCCTAATTCCACTTCGGCCGATCCTTGCGTTTTCACCCGGACGCCCCCCGGACCGAAGATACGCTCCGCCGCACCGATATTGAACTGCATGTCGGTCAGGCTGAACTGCTTGTTGGCCGCTTTCTGGAACTCCTCCTCGTTTTTCTGGCGATAGTAGGATTGGACGGATTTCCGGAAACTATAGTCCTGGTATTCTTCGGGAGTCAACGAAATAGGGGTAGTCAGGTCGGCATCGCCTAACTTGGTACGGACCACGTACGTCCCGGTCCTGATATCGTATTCGACCACCGACTTCACATTGTCCGGCGTCTTCAGGTCGGCAGGCGACTGCTTGGTCAGGTCTTGATATTCTTCCGGCACGGTCTTGGCTACCGGGAAGCGGGTCCGCACCTTCGGAACCGTATCATCCGGCACGACCGGCAACTCCGGGTCCGGCAACGACATCGCGTAGGACAGGTAGCCTGCATTCAACGAATAAAGCCCCGCACTGAAAAGTAGAATTGTTACCAGTATGTATTTTAGTATTTTTCTCATTCGAATTGTCAATTGTCTATTGTCAATTGTCAATTTTTAAAGCATCCGTAATGCCGTTTTTATCACTTGTTCGACAGCAAGGGCGGGCGAGCCTTTCAGGATCGTATGGACAGCCTTCTGCGAGGCGGCCTTCTGGAATCCGAGCATCACCAATGCCGCAACCGCTTCTTCGGCCACCGCTCCGCCGGCTGCGGCAGCCGACGCGCCTTTTGCCGCTGCCAGCCCTTCGAGAGGCTTCACCTTGTTTTTCAGGTCGACCAGTATGCGCTGGGCCGTCTTCGTGCCGATCCCCTTGACCGTGGTCAGGGTTGCCTCGTCTTTGTCGGCGATCACCCGGATCAGTTCGGCAGTCGACAGGGAGGAAAGGATCATCCGTGCCGAATTGGGCCCTACGCCCGAAACGCTGGTAAGCATCAGGAACAGTTCGCGTTCCTCCCGTCCGGCAAATCCGAACAGCAGGTGGGCGTCTTCGCGTATCACCTCGTAGACGTAAACCTTCCCGTTTTGTTTCCCGTTAAAAAAGCTATATGTATTCAGGGATATGGAGAGTTCATAGCCGATCCCGGCACATTCGATTATCATGCCGGCAGGCGTCAGTTCAACGATTTCTCCCTTTATATATTCTATCATCTTTTGTCAGATCTTATTAATGATTCGTACCTATTTAGCAGCAAAGTTACTACAAAAAAGTGAAATGCGGAAAGATATAGTGATAGAATTGAGTTACAAGGGTTTTGGTTGAAGTGGCGATAATCCGTGAAGCCATTACAATCCCTGCCGAAGCCAAAT
>NZ_JACOOJ010000070.1 GCF_014287585.1 Parabacteroides hominis
AATTGACGTAGTTCTGCTGAGACTATAATAAAAAACATATTCTATTAATAAAAAAAGGTGTCTATGATGAAAAAGTTAACATTAGTAATGCTATTCCTGTTAGTCGGGATCGGTATGTTGATTGCCCAGACGAGGAAAGTGACAGGTACTGTTATTTCCGCAGAGGACAATGAGCCGATTATTGGTGCTTCTGTAATGGTGAAAGGTACGACCATTGGTACGGTAACAGATGTAGATGGGGCTTTCTCTTTGGATGTTCCTAATACGACTAAAGTGCTGACATTCTCTTTTGTCGGAATGGTGGGAAAAGAAGTTCCGGTTCAAAACATTATGCGCGTAGTATTAAACACTGCTCTGACGGAGCTGGATGAAGTAATGGTTGTAGCCTACGGGACAACAAAAAAATCATCGTTTACCGGTTCTGCGGCCAATATCAAATCGGAAAAACTGGAAAACCTTCAAGCAGCCTCATTGACAAAGGCGTTGGAAGGGGCGGCTCCTGGTATTCAAGTAACAGGAAGTACCGGTATGCCGGGTGATAATGCGAAAATCCAGATTCGTGGCGTCGGTTCGGTCAATGCCTCGAACGATCCGTTGTATGTTGTCGACGGTGCTCCTTTTGATGGCGACATCAGTACGATAAATACGGAAGATATTGCCAGCATCACCGTTTTGAAAGATGCTACTTCTGCAGCCCTGTACGGAGCTCGTGGTGCGAACGGTGTGATTATGATCACGACAAAGAAAGGTACTTCCGGCAAAGTGCAACTGAATGCGAAAGTCAATTTAGGTGTCGTTTCACGTGCCATTCCGGAGTATAATCGTGTAAGCACAGGCGAATACTATGAATTGATGTGGGAAGGCTGGCGCAATGCGTTGGTAAACAACAATGGTTATACTCCTGAACAAGCTGCTGCGGTAGCCAGTGGAGGTGATAAGAATGGTATCGTGGGCAAACTGGGAGGATATAACAGCTATAATGTTGCGAACGACCAACTGATTGGCGCGGACGGCAAGCTGAATCCGAATGCACGTTTGTTGTATAACGACGATTGGAATAAAGAACTGGCACGTACCGCTTTGCGCCAGGAATATAATGTATCGGTAAATGGAGGAACACAGAATACGACGTTCTTTGCTTCCGCCTCTTATACGAACGAAGAAGGAATGGTGAGATGGTCTGATTTCGAACGTTTCACAGGACGTGTAGGTTTGACGAGCCAGATTAATTCCTGGTTGAAAGTAGATGCCGGCCTGTCCGGTGCGACTTCCAACCAAAGCGGTTTCCTGGCAGAAGGTTCTTATACGACCAACCCGTTCTATTACGGACGTATGATGGCCCCCATCTATCCTATTTATCAATATGACGGCAATGGCCAAATTGTAAAAGACAGTAATGGAGATCCTATGTACGATATGGGAGGCGGTTCTTCGCCTTATGCCTGGGCCGGCCATACCCGTCAGTATGCGCCTAACTCAAACTTGATGGTGACATTGCCGCTTGACGACCGTTCGACGGAACGTAATATGCTTTCGGCACGTGTATCGGCTGAAATCAAATTCCTGAAAGATTTCACATTGAAAATTTCCGGCAACACGGATATCAGCAACGACTACAAGACTACCTATCAGAACAATATGTATGGCGATGCAGAAGGCGTATCCGGTCGTTCTACCAAGAATTACATCAAAAAGAATTCATATACGTTCAACCAGATTTTAACCTGGAACAAATCGTTCGGCGACCATAACCTGGCATTATTGGCCGGACATGAAAACTATATGTACACCTATCGTTATCTGGAAGCTACCCGTACAGGTTTTACCATTCCGACGACAGAGATCGTGGCCGGTTCCGTAGCCGAAGGTTCGACTTCCTATACGAATGAATACAGTTTGGAAGGTTACCTGTTCCAGGCCAATTACGATTATGCCAATAAGTATTATCTGTCCGGTTCGTTCCGTTACGACGGGACATCCCGTTTCTACAAGGATGCCCGCTGGGGGACATTCTGGTCGTTGGGTGCTTCGTGGCGTTTGAGTGAAGAAGATTTCATCAAGGATTATACATGGATTGACAACCTGAAACTGAAAGCTTCTTACGGACAGCAAGGTAACGACAATATCCTGGATGAATGGGGAGACCCGATTTATTTCGGATGGCAGAGTTTGTATTCGTTCGACGACAAAAACAACGGGAACCTGAACGGTGCTGTCCATAGCCAGCTTTTGAACAAGAAACTGGAATGGGAAAAGAACTCGAACCTGAACGTGGGGGTTGAACTCGCTATGTTCGATTTCCTCCGTGGCGAGATAGACGTGTTCAACCGCGTATCCAGCAACCTGTTGTTCAAAGCTCCGAAACCGCAATCTGTCGGTATTGAATATATGTGGCAGAATATCGGAACGATGCGTAACACGGGATTGGAAGTCATGTTAGGATTCGATATTTTCAAGAAGTCCGATTTCCGTTGGAGCTTGGATCTGAACGCGACGTTCTTTAGAAACAAGATTACAAAGATGCCGAAAGATACCGATGGCAATCCGCAGGAAATCATTAACGGAACCAAGAAACTTTCCGAAGGCCATTCTATTTATGAATTCTGGTTGCGTGAATATGCCGGCGTCGATCCTCAAGATGGTAGCGCTCTGTATTATAAAGATATCGAAGACACGAATGGAAATGTCACCGGACGGGAAACAACTAAGGATCAGAATGCAGCCAGCTATTATTATATGGGTGATGCTATTCCCGATTTGTATGGCGGTTTTACGAATAGCTTCAGTTATAAAGGTTTCGACTTGTCCATTTTCTTCAGTTACCAGATCGGAGGCAAGATGTACGACTCCAATTATGCAGGTTTGATGCATCCGGGGTCATTCGGAACACATTGGTCAGCGGATATTAAGAACCGTTGGCAAAATCCGGGAGATATCACGGATGTTCCCCGTTTGCAGAACAACTATACTGCTGCCAACGCTGCTTCTTCACGTTGGTTGACAAATGCCAGCTTCCTGGCATTGAAGAACGTGACGCTTTCTTATACCTTACCGAGATTTATCCAGAATAAATTGGATATGAAAGGATGTAAAGTATTTTTGACCGGCGACAACTTGTTCTTATTGAGTAAGCGCAAAGGTATGGATCCTCAACAAAGTTTTAACGGTACGTCAGATTATACTTATGTGCCGAACCGTGTAGTAAGTTTAGGTATTAACGTAACATTCTAAAAACATGAATCAAGCAATGAAAAAAATAATTTCATCCATCATATTAGGTACATCCCTGCTAATCGCACCGGGATGTGGTGAAGATTATCTGGAGAGAGTTCCGACTAACAGTGTTACGGACGAAAGTTTATTCTCTACTGTAAACGGTGCGGAAACGGCTCTTAATGGAATTCATCGTTCCACCTATGCATATTACGATAACCATGGACGATTCGGCCAAAAGTCTATTGATATTATTATTGACTTTATGGCAGACGATTTCCTGCAGTTGGAACGTGGATACGGTTGGTTTGTCGCCTGGTATCAATACCTGAACAGCCGGAACATAAATTCGGCAGATCTGGAATTCACTTGGTCATATTACTATGACATTATTGATAATGCTAATTTGCTCCTTGAAAATATTGATAATGCTTCCGATGCGGCCTTGAACGAGAGCTTGGTCAAAAATATAAAGGGACAGACGTATGCTTATCGGGCTTATTCCTATTGGCAGTTAGTGCAGATGTTTGCTTACCGTTATGATTATAACGGTAATAATACCCAACTGGGGGTTCCCCTGGTCTTGGACAATAGTGGGGAAGCTAAGCCTCGTTCTACAGTTCAAGCGGTATATGAACAAATTTTCAGCGATATCGACCAAGCAATTGCACTGCTGACAGAATCGGATGAATCTCGTCCGAATAAATCGCACATCAACTTGAATGTGGCACAAGGTCTCAAAGCTCGTTTTGCCTTGACGACCGGCGACTGGAGCACTGCTGCCGATATGGCACACAAAGCTCGCCAGGGCTATGATCTGACTAATAATTATAAAAATGGTTGGAATGACTCGAATGATAGCGAATGGATCTGGGGAGCGGTTTTGATTGACGAACAACAAACCAGTTATGCATCTTTCTTTTCACATGTAGATCCTGATTTCGGAGGATATGCATCATTGGGCAGCTTTAAGCTCGGCAGCACGGAAATTATTGATTATATGGCTGATAGCGACCAACGTAAACAATTGTTTGATGAGGAACGTATCGGCTATAAATTCACCGGTTTCGGAGAGTGGACAAATGATTACATCTATATGAAATCAGGGGAAATGTATCTGATCGAAGCAGAAGCCTTAGCTCGCCAGAACAAAGATGCCGAGGCGCAAGAGGTCATTTTCGAACTGACTAAGAATCGCGATCCGGAGGCTCAAAAGCCGACTGTGACGGGTGAGGCCTTGATCCAGCATATTTTGATGGAACGTCGTTGCGATCTGTGGGGAGACGGATTCCGGTTGTTTGACATCAAACGCTTGAATATCGCTATGGATAGACGCAACAAAGGGCATAATGAAACGTTCTGGGATAAAGCCGGCTATTTTGAAGCAGGATCGAAAGAACTTCTGTTCTTGATCCCGAAACAGGAAATAGACGCCAATCCGTTGATGGAACAGAATCCTCTGTAAAAGTAACGATAAAAAACTTCAGTGTTTTTTATAAGTTGTAGTTATTAACAATATGGGTTACCCAATATCTAATAAATAGACACACATTTATTAGAAGGTCAGGGTTTGTAGTGATACAGACCCTGATTACTTTTGTCAAAATGTATATCCTTCCATAATGATTGATTTACTGTAATTTGCTATACGGAAATATTTGAGCAATGAGTAGCCGGTTATGTAGGTGACGGAAAGGCTATTTTTCTGTCGGTGGGGTGATCCGTTACTTTTACCAGTCGATCCCTTGAATGCCTTTACTTTGAAGGTAGGCGTTCGCCTTGCTGAAATGCTTGCAGCCGAAGAAGCCATGGTCGGCGGAACGGGGAGACGGATGCACGGTTGTCAGCACGAGGTGCTTATGGGTGTCGATAAGGGCGATCTTCTCTTTCGCATAGCTTCCCCACAGCATGAATACGAGATTCTCCCGTTCGTCGCTCAATTTCTTTATTACAGCATCCGTAAAAGTTTCCCAGCCCATATTCCGGTGTGAGCCGGTTTCGTGTGCCCGTACGGTCAGGACCGAGTTCATAGAAAATACGCCTTGCTCTACCCAACGGTCCAGATTGCCGGATGTGGGGATCGGTTTACCTAAGTCCTGGTGTATTTCCTTGAATATGTTGGCCAGCGATCCCGGAATGGGTACTCCTTGCGGGACTGAGAAGCAGACTCCGTAATACTGTCCCGGATTGGGATAAGGGTCTTGCCCCAGGATGACAACCTTCACTTTCTCGAACGGGCAGGCATTGAAGATATGGAATATCTGGTGTCCGGGAGGAAGCACATGGACCCTTCTGTATTCGTTCTTGACAAAAGTGACCAGTTGTTCGAAGTATGGTTTATCGAATTCTTCCTGAAGGCGTTGCCGCCAGCTTTCTTCTATTTTGACATTCATGGCATAACGCGTTAATTGGGACAATGCAAAAGTATATATTTTACAAGAGATTATCAAGAAGTCCTTTTTTTACACCGCTTTCAGGTAAAGAACGGTTATTTTTGCCGGTGATACGGCCTTCAGCTTTGCCCGCTGTTTACGTGAAGCAATACTGGTTCTTGAGATTGGATATGATCCGTACCGGTGCTGAATATGGCGTGGAAACTTCTTATTTTATTGCCTTAAATGAGAGGATCGATTTGAAATCAAGATAAAAAGAATGATGGATAAGTTCAATACAAATAATAGCTCATTAGATTACTCTGCTTTGGAAGATTTGTTTGTGAGGCAGGGAACTTTAAAGGAATTTGCCAGGAATGATTATTTCCTTCGTCAAAATGATCATACAAGATACATTGGGTATGTCGTATCGGGGATGTTTCGCCTATCCCGTGTGGATGCAAATGCGAATGAGTGGATCATCGGATATAGCTTTGAGCACGACTTCGTATGCGATTATCCGGCGTTGAGGCAGGGCTCGGAAGCGTCTGTTAATATTCAGGCTGCTGTCGACAGCGCAATATATCTGCTTCCCTGGGAAAATCTGAATGTCTTTTGGGAAACGGATATGGATACCCAACGGTTGGGGCGGACTATTGCGGAAACAATGTTTTCTGAGATTGCACAACGCTTGTATGGCTTTTATGACACACCGGAGCAACGATATATCCGTTTGATGCAAAGATGTCCCCGGATACAAGAGCGGCTAACCCTAAAGGAGATCGCTTCTTTTCTTGGAGTGACTCCCGAAACTGTAAGCAGGATCAGAAAACACCTTCTTTTCAAATGAAATTTCGGAAAGTCTTGACTTTGGTCAAGGCTTTTCTTTTTTCTTTCTCCTAATATTGTCACCTGAACCAATCGATTTTAGAAAATGGAAGCCTATACGCATTATGGTAAGCAAGCAGATGTATTTAAGCATCTGGTCTTATGTGAAATTCTCAAAAACGAGAAACCTTCAATATATGTTGAGACGAATTCTGCCTGTGCAATGTATCGTCTGGAACATACGCCTGAACAGGAATTGGGTATATATCATTTCTTAAGAGAATCTCCCCTTTGCAATCAGCTGGCAAATTCCTGTTATTACAACCTGGAAAACGAAGCCTTGTCGAACCACAATTATTATGGTTCCCCAGCATTGGCCATGAGACTTTTAGGTAAGACTGCCGATCGATATTATTTCTTCGACATAGAAAAGACGTCATTGGAGAATGTAAGCTGCTTTGCGGAAAAAGAAAGTTTGGAAAACCATATTATTTTACGGAACTGCGATTCAACAAAGGGTGTGATGGACTTACTGCCGGCTCTTTCCAAGCAAACCTTCATCCACATAGACCCGTATGAGATTGACAAAGAAGGTATCGACGGCCATACTTTCTTTGACCTGTTTCTCAAAGCTTCCTCACTGGGTATGAAATGCCTGCTATGGTATGGCTTTATGACAACCGATGAAAAACAAAAACTGGATGAATATATTTCTTCCCATTTGCATAAATATGCCATTACAAATGTATTGAATATAAAACTGATATTGAACAGTATCGAAAGGGATACTATTCCCTGCAATCCCGGAATATTGGGAAGTGGCCTTTTAGCCTCTAACTTAACGGAAAAATCAAGGTTACAATTTATCGAACTGAGCCATAAATTAGTCGATATTTACAAAGATGCTAAATATAAAAATCATGATGGCAGCTTGTTTTGTGAACTCCAATCGATGTATTTATCTGGACAACCGTATCAAAAATCCACATTCATTTGCCGGAAATAAATCGTAGGGCAATGATTGTGGCGGTAATATTATTTTCCGGAAAGATATTGCTTATTCATTTTAAGTAATTATTTTTACAAACTTGATTCTAAAGAATAGCAGGAGATGGTTACTGATAAATCAAAATGCAACAAGATGAAAGACATACCGGCAGACAGTTTAATAAAGAACTATCTTCCTGCCGATTATATGGATTCTTATTCATGTGTGATAACTTCTAAGCAGGCAATAGCACCAGAAGAATTTCATAATCTTGCATTTAACCAGCTACCTGAATGGATTGATTGGCTTATGCGGCTGAGAAATGCAATTGTAAAACCATTGGGTTTAAATACAGAAGGCAAATTCACAGATATGCTATCAGATAAAAATGCGCATGAAGAAATTTTCGGAATGCCGGACAAACATCTTAATTTTCATGTTTCTATGTGGTGCGGTGAATATAAAGATGAGAAGCAGGAACTTCGGATTACTACTGTTGTGAAATACAATAACCGGTTGGGAAGAATATATTTCTTTATCATCAGACCTTTTCACGGAATAATAATAAAATCGATCTTAAACCATTTGTCTAAAGAGAAAGAGTATGGATATCATTAATGAATGCTATATTTCAAATTTAGATTTATCAGAACTTGAAAGATACATTGTCGAACATGGAACCATGCGTACATTGGGTAAGAATAAATTTCTACTGAAGCAAAATTGCCCCGGTATATAATGCAACTAAAGCATTTCAGATCAATTATATTGAAGGAATACGCCAAAAAAATAAATTGAATGGTGAAATCTACATAACAGATATCCGTCCGGGATTTATTGATACAGCTATGTCAAAAGGAGATGGCTTGTTTTGGGTAGCTCCTACTTCAAAGGCTGGAACACAGATTTATAAAGCGATTGAAAAGAGAAGAAAATAGCATACGTTGCTCACAGATGAAGCTTTATAGCTTTTATCTGCGAGCATATTCCGACATTTGTTTATTGTAAGATATAAGAACTTGAAAGTAAAAGACACCAAAAAACAAAGAGGGTGTGTCAAAACCGTCGCATCCTCTTTTTTTATGCGCAAAGTCCGAACTTTCCCAAGCTCGGACTTTGTTATTACCCAAAGTTTATGTAACTTTCGGCATAAGATTTTTTGTTAT
>NZ_JACOOJ010000071.1 GCF_014287585.1 Parabacteroides hominis
CAGTATGATAATTTAACAATATGATATACATTAAAAAACAACTTGGATTCTATTTTAGTGAAGTCCAATTAGGAGACACCTACAATGTAGGGACAACGTTAGAGGATTACGACAACGGCGCATTCCTGCTGCTCAGTGACGATCAGGTAGCCTTTCATTGGGAATTTCCGGACGCAACCCCGCTCGAAGTGTGGAACATGGAAATCCCTTCGACACCGGATCTCGAACCTGTGCCCGAACCGGATGCACTTGTTATCGCCCGGCAGCAAAAGCTGGCAGAAATCGAAGCGCAAGATAAGTTCAGCGAAAAGTTTTTCGTATCTGTTATCCGATACCAACGTGATGAAAACGGTAATATTCTCATGAATGATGCCGGAGATCAGTTGACAGAGGAAGTTGCGAACTACACCCTATGGATGGATAGAAGCCTCCGTACTACAATGTTGAATACGACACTACCGGCATTTCAAGGACGGGGCGATACGACAAGAAAGTTCTGGACTATTGACGAACCGTCGCAGGAAGTGGAAGTACCTATTGGATGGGCTATTGATAGGATTCCCCGCTTGGAAATATATGCGACTGATACATACGATCTTATGCAAATAAATAAGAACGCAACTCTGGCAGCTACGACCGTTGAAGAAATACAGGCTATCGACGCAAAGGCGGACTATCCGCATTTTCTCACATTTGAACTTAATTTGGATTTAGGGGTATGAAAAGGAGTTTGATGGGTAGTAGAGAAAAGAAGCTGTTTATTAAGCGTTTCTACCCGGCTGGGAGTTATACTTGGACGGTTCCGGCAGGATGTACCGAGGTTGATGTGTTTCTTGTCGGAGCCGGTGGAGGATGTTCACATAATTCAACAATGGGAGTTCCTGGAGGCGGTGGAGGTGGCTATACTAAAACATATAAGAAGGATACCGCTGGATATAGAGATGGCAACGCGATAACTGTTACACCAGGACAAACTATTGAAATTATAGTTGGTGCAGGAGTTCGTGGCGCAAATGGGGGATATTCACAGTTTATGAGTTCGCTTTACCGGGCTGAAGGAGGCCATCTGTCTCAATGGAATGGAGACGGAAATGGTGGTTCGGGAGGTGTAGGAGTAGGTAGATCTACTCATTCGGTCGGAGGCTCAGATGGCACAGGCAGTGGTGGAACATCGGGGCAAGGACATACGACGCGTGATTTTGGGGAATCTAATGGTAAAAGGAATGCAGCAGGTGGGGCAAGCTCCTATAATAAATCAGGCGGGGAGACATCTCAGCCGGGAACATCAGATTATACAGAAGGGAGTGGCGAAGGCAGTAATGAAAGTAGTTCTTTGGCTTCTGGCTGGAGTGCCGGACTTGGTGGTGGCGGCTACGGTGGTGGAGCTGGGGGAAATGCATCGGGAAAATCGACGAAAGGTGGCGATGGCACTGTCCTGATCCGCTATTGGGCTTACGAAGAATAATTAAAACTAAAAGATATGACAACAACAATCAAAAAAACAACTCAATCCGACCTGCTAACCCTGTTAGCGGTCGTCTCCTGCGCTCTCATCATGGCTGCGCAATCAATCAGCGTACCTCACTACTTGCCGACCTCTAAGATCGAAGAAGGCGAGGTAGTAGAGAGGAACGATAGTATAACAACTGTCATAATACCAGATATCCGGTGATGGTTGCAAATCATAAAGATTTGAAACAAAAAAGGAAGCCCGGCTTCGCAGCGAGGCTCCCCCGTATATAAAAAAATTGAGGGGTGGCTGTATGAACAGCCGCACAAATGTAAACTTTAAAAATCAAAGATTATGACATTAGTAATTATTTCTTTCTTGATCATCGCCTCTTATACGGCGGCGGTGTGTATCAAAGCTAAAGGTGTACCTTATTCGATAAGTGCTACCTATTACTATCTGGAGCATAAATTGTGGTTTATGGCTACGATGTGGCTTACTGCCGGTTTATTGATACCTGCAATATTGGAGGTAAGTAAACCAAATACGGAATGGATTGCATTTCTGTCCTGTGTCGGCATGTTCTTTGTTGGTTCAGCTCCCAATTTCAAAGATAATTATGAGAGCAAGGTACATACTGCCGGAGCAATAACCTGTATTGCCGGATCACAACTTTGGATAGCATTGAACTTCTGGCCCATGTTGCTTGTATGGCTTGCCTATGTTGGATATACGGCATTAAGTATTGCCAAAGAAAAAGAAGGCACATTCTGGTATAAGTTCTACCAGAGCAAGCCTATGTTCTGGATTGAGATAGCAGCCTTATTATCCACTTATTTTACCATGTTATTCAATATGTGATATTATGCAAAGATTAATTCCATATCTACAAGATTTTACCGGTTGGGTACAGGCTGTTTTTATTGCTGTAATTGCTTCGATGTTAGACTTTTTTACACCGATCGAACATTTTTTGATAGTAATACCTGTAATGGCTACCATAGATATGTTCTGGGGGCTGGCTGCCGATGATTTACGTTTTCGGAAAAGCAAATTTTTTAGGACAATAATCTATCTCTTGATTTATCTTTTGATCCTGCTTATTGCTTTTTGGATTGGTATAATGATGGAGCAGGATAAAGATAGTACGAAAGCCTTTGTCAGTTGGATAACGTGGGTAGTAGTCTATTGTTATGGCCTGAATATCTTGAAAAACATGAACACCGTATATCCAGACAATAAAGTTATAGCCTTTTTGTATTGGGTTGGATCGGTTAAATTTTTGAGTAGGGTAAATTATTTTGAAGAATATATGAAATCAGTAAAGAACAAGGAGGAAAAAGAATGAATATTACAGAGAATTTTACATTAGAAGAGTTTGTACACAGTGATACAGCAATCATTAAAGGTATCAAGAATGAGCCAGGATCGCGTGATAAACTGGCTATTACTAATCTGTGTGCCAAATTGCTGCAGCCGCTTCGGAATGCCATCGGCAAACCTATCTCTATTAATTCCGGCTACAGATGCCAGGAGTTAAATGCGGCAGTAGGAGGCGTACCTACATCCCAGCATCAAAAGGGAGAAGCGGCCGATTTGAGTATTGAAGGAAAGGCCGGTGATTTATTGGAAGTACTGGAAGATTCCGGTTTGCCATTCGATCAAGCCATCCTGTACCGTAAAAAGAACTTCCTTCATGTTTCACTGAAGCTGGAAGGAGAACAAAGAAAACAGATCATCATTAAGCAATGAAAGCCTGGTACTTCATATTGGCTTTAATTCTTTGCTTTGCATGTTTCTTAGCCGGAAGGTATTCGGTAAAGAAACGAATAGAAGTAGTTAAAGAAACCGATACGATTGATAAGCCCGTTCCTGATCCTTCTTATGTGTTCGATGTGGAAGAAATCGAAATTCCTTATCCGGTTTTCGTATATCAGAAGGGTGACACGGTGAAGGATCTTGACACGATTTATATCCCGTTACCAATCCAAAGAAAAGTTTATGAAACAGATTTGTACCGGGCGGTCGTTAGCGGTTATCGGCCTAATCTTGATTCAATGACAATCTACCATAAACGAGAGATCATCTATGATAAAGATCGTCGGTGGGGATTAGGAGTAATAGGCGGATATGGAATAGGCAAGAATGGCTTGTCTCCATACATCGGAGTAGGCTTATATTATAGAATCTGGTAAGTAGACTTTTGTTCATAGTCACTTCCTATGGGGCTGGGAAGTAAAATAAAAGCCCCCAACGTATCACGTTTAAATTGCCACATAAAAACTGATACACAAGCGCAGAATCCCGCACGTTGGAGGCTTTAATATCTTCAACATTGAGATTCTGCGCTTTGTTGCGTTCACTTGTAAGTTTTTATGCGGCAAGGCAAAGATATAATTAAAATTCAAATTTTATGTGTAAATCAGAAATCTTTGCCAAAATATTAAGAATCGTTTCGGAAGAAACCGAAATATCAACGAGCGACATCCTGTCAAGTAGTAAAGAGACAGATGTTGTAGATGCCCGTTATTTGCTTGTATATCTTCTTCACGAAAGGGGCTTTTATCCTTCTCAGATAGCTTTACATGTATGTAAGACCAAACGGTCAATAAACTATATTTTATCAAGTTTTTCCGATCGCATACAAGGTGGGAAAATATTGAGAATACAATATGAAAATATAAAGAAATTATTGAGAAATAAATGATTTTCAGTATGATGTCATGTGCGTAGTTTTGTATCGGCAAGGAATATTTCCTGCCATAACAAAAAAGATATACAAAATGGATAGAAATTATTTTATCGGTACTCCAGAAGGGGGTAATTCCGGTGGAAGCAAATTCGACATCATGGCTCTATTGCCTGGTATGTTAGGTGGAGGGGGCAAGAGTATTGACCCCAACTTAGCAGCTATGCTTACCCAGGCTAACAACAATCGTGGGGCTTTCGGGGGCGATGGAGCTTGGTGGATCTGGATTATCCTGCTGTTCTTCGTATGGGGCGGCTGGGGAGGCAATGGTTTCGGTGGTCGTAACGGTGGCGGCTTACCTGCAGAATTGAATAACGACGCCGGACGGGAAATGCTTATGAACGCAATTCAAGGAAACGGAACTGCAATCAATCAGTTGGCAAGTTCTCTTAACTGCTCCACACAACAATTGCAATCTGCTATTTGCAACATCCAGGGACAGATCCAGCAAGTAGGTAATCAGGTCGGTATGTCTTCGCAACAGATTATTAATGCTGTTCAGATGGGAGACAACCAATTGCTAACACAGCTTGCACAATGCTGCTGCGATGTACGCACAAGCATTGAACGCCAGGGTGCTGAAACTCGTTTGCAGAATTGCCAGGATATGAACATCCTGACCAACACGATGAACAACAATACATTGCAATTGCGTGACGCAAATTTGGCCAATACAAATGCCATTCTTGCAAAGGTAGATGCTTTTGAAGCTCGTTACCAGGCTGACAAGTTTGCAAACCTGACCGCCGAGAATCTGGCATTGAAAGGACAGTTGAGCCAGAACCAGCAAAACCAGTATTTTGCTGCAACCATTCAGGCAAACACAGCACCTATTGCCGGAGCACTGAACAACTTGCAGGCAGAAGTGGATGCTATCAAGTGTAAGATGCCGCCTACGGTATCTGTACCTTATCCTCAAATTCGGGCGTTCAACGCTGATTGTTTCAATGCTGCAGCTTACGGTGCTGCTGCCGGAACATACGCGGCTGAAGGCTTTGGTCCCTACGGCTCAAATTGCGGTTGCTAATTAAAGAAAGGAGGTAATGATGTATCCTTTCAATAATAACCCATTTGTCCCGTTCGGTCCCTTCGGACCCTTTCCTCGGACAGCAAGACGGACAATCGTTCCGCGTCTGGACACAAGGGGGATTCCGGAACTTTATACAACAGGGTTGGTAGAAAATACAGAGAGTGAAGAGAATACCGTGGACTACGGTATCAACCCATGTATCTGGAAAGCACTGCCGAATCAAACCCTGGTTTTATGGAAAGTCCGCCATCCGGTGTCTCAGAACGGGGCTTCTTCTCCGGTCACTGTGGTGATTCCGACCGGCAACAGTTCTTCTACCGTAACGTCTCCCAATTCAGCTGCCGGCACTACAAAAGTGAAGGTGGTGGATAATAAGAGTACGCAGGTAGCGGGAAGGGATGTGACCGTCCCGACTGGATCAGGCGCAGAAGAACAACAAGGATATACTACCGAGCATATCGTTTATATCGATAAGTGCGCGGGGATCTTCCGGCTGCTGGGTGTGACAGCTCAGAATAGTCCGGCTCGTACAACAGTGGGTAGCAATACTCCTGCTGAATCAGCAGCTAAAAGTAAATAACGAAAGTCCGGGGATAACCCCGGACTTCATAAAATCAAGAAATTATGTTCAAGAATCTTAGACAAGGACAATTGTTGTATATTCTTCATAAAGAGGGAAAACTTCATCATGAAGTAGCGACTATTATTAGCGTGGATAATCTTCGCGCAAAATCACCAATGCCAGGAATGATTCCCTATGTACAACAAGAAATGTTGGTTGATATCAAAGCAAAAGTCGGAGGGGATAATCTTACTTTGCCGGCAGTACCAGCAGATTTGATAATCACTGATTACAAGCCTAATAACGGGGAGAAACTGGTTTTATCTTGTGATTTGGCTACATTTAATTCTGAAATAAATTCTATCATGCTGCAAAGCAAACAGGAAATTGCTCGTACGGACTACAATAATTCTGTAATAGAGGAATGTGAAAAAATGCTGGTCGTTTTAAATCCTGAGTTTGCTCGTGAAAAGGACAGGGAGAATGAAATGGTTAACATGAGGAATGAAATGTCTGAGTTGAAGGATACGAATGAAAAACTTATGTCTATGATGAAAGAGCTTCTTGATAAACAGAGTAATAATAAATCAAAAACAACGTAATATGGGATCATATAGAAAACTTGAAGAGCTTTTCAGAGAGTTCGATGCCTACGAAGATGAAGATCTAATGGAGGCAATGGAAGAAGCCTACAAGCTTGGTTGCAAGGAAGGCAAGAGAAAAGCAATGGAAGGCGGTATTGGCTTCCGCGACGACGACGATGACAATGACGATGAGTTCCGCGACATGTGGAGACGCGGCGGAGAAGGTTTCGGCGAAAGGCGCGGTGTGAGAGGAACCGGACGGTATGCCGGGGAATACCGCAGACGCAGACGTTAAATCAGAAGGGGACATTGTGCCCCTTCTTAAAAAGTAAAGATATGAGATTAGACATGTACGATGATTTTCCTTCGGGGATGAAAGCTTATTTAAGCGCATATGGCTGGCATTTTTCTAAGGCTATGTGTGATTGGGCTATTTCCATGATGGAAAAAGAAGATGGAACTGGCAAGAAAATAAAGGTACAGCCCTGGACAAAAGAACAGATCGACGAAATGCTTAAAAAATATAATGTCGATGTAAAGAAGAAGGGCGGTTATGACTATGTGTATGCTGCCAATATGTGTAAGGCTGATCTTCTTGGTTCATCTGTTCCTAACGATCAATATGCTGCTTTATACGTGAAGAACGTTTGCGACGATCCGGACGCTTACGATGGTATTGTATTTACCCGTTTCTATGCTGATTGTATCGGTTCGGGAACGCCGATTATTTGGGAGGAAATGATGTAATGGGAGGATGGAGCTATCTATTTCGGATTCTAAAGGGAGAATCCCCAAAGGAGGTTTTAGCAAGTATGCCGGAAAAAGACTTCGAAAAAGTATCTTCCGCCATTGACAATCTGAAAAATACGAATATTCCCCGACAGCAACGCCGGATTATAGAACGTAGATTTAAGGCTATAAAAAGATGATAAAAAGAGACTTGTATATAAAAAAGTATGATTGGCAGGTACACATATTTTATCGTGTCACCTGCTATTATACGGATGAAATTATAAGTCTGTTGAAATCTATAGATTGCCCGGAAGATAAGGCGAGGGAGGCTTACGATAATTTGATGTCATGCAAACTTGATACAGGTATTACCTATTCCAATTACAGACTTCGAAAATCGCTTATGGTCATAAGCAATACTTCTTCACCTAAAGAGTTTTCGAACTCTTTAAAGCATGAATGCCGCCATTTAGAGGATCATATAGCTACGGCTTTTAAAATGCCTGTAGGCGGCGAAGAAGTGGCTTATTTAGCTGGATATTTAGGCAAGATGCTGTACAGGGATATGCAGTTGTTTATTTGCGAATGCCGCAAACATAAAAGAGAAAAGCTATGCGTAAAGCGAATAAAAAAGAAATAAGAAAATTAAAAAGGGAGTCAGCCAGACGCGAGATTGACCGCCTGGTTGACTCCCTTGACTTTGAGCCAGTCAACTTCAACGAGAAGGTGTGTCGGCTAAGGAAGCTGATGTGCCTGCTATGAATTATTATCCCTTTTATCAAATAACTCACAACTATTAGTTTCCTTTTCATACTTTCCATTTGTCCACCATACCTGAGTATTATCGGACAAATGGAATGGATAGTTGTACCTCTCGCAATGATCTTTTATCTTACAAGATGAGTTATTGCAGTATGCGTAATCAGTATTCATATTCTTATGTTTTTAGCAAATATTTTCCGATAAAATAGGAGAATAAAATTCATCCCTTTTGATAACGGCGAACATTCTCGCCACAAGTTTTGCCCGTAAAGCATTGATAATGGTC
>NZ_JACOOJ010000072.1 GCF_014287585.1 Parabacteroides hominis
GGTGAGCCGGATAGTGCATACGTTGATATTTTCGACCGTGAAGAACTGAAAATGAAGTTTTCCGATCTGACACCAGCAGAAGTGGATCGATTGAAATTGCATTTTTCTGATCTGACGGAGACTGATAAGGCCGAACTTATGAAACCGGCTACCGATGCGGCAAAAGAAGTGCGTGAGGAAATGGATGTAATCACCGGAGAAGCAAATACTCTTAAAACAGACCTTCGCCAGTTGGAGGCAACTGTTGAAGAACAGGAAGAAATACGGGAGAATAGTTATACCCAGTGGCAGGCAAAAGAGCAGGCGCGGCAGAATGATGAACTGAAACGCAAAGAGACCGAAGCCGCCCGCGTACTGGCTGAAGCTGAACGTGCAAGGAAGGAAGCTGAACGCAATGCCACTTTCGATGAGAAGGTTCAGGAAGCGGAAACGCAGGCTAATTATGCCCAGGAGCAAGGTGATTACGCCAAACAGCAGGGGCTTCGCGTTGGTCAGTATGACAGCCGTATTATGGCCTTGGAAGAAAATAAAATAGATGGCGGATATGCGGAAGAGAATATGCTATACTTGACCGTTGACGGCATCCCGGTCGGCGATCCCATCCCGGTCGGTTCTGGAACCGGCGGCGGAGGCGGTGCGGCTGGAATCGTTATGAAAGTACGGTCTCTTACTGATACCTTGTTGTCTGCCATAGTCGGTGCTACGCTCAGGATCGGCTATAACTTTACATCCATTTATCAGGATGATGAGTCGGAAACCGGCGACGGGACGGCCACATACACGATCAACTCTCAAAAGGTAGCGACGCAGGCGATCACACAGGGAGATAACTATTTTGATGTCAGCAAATGGTTGGTTGTCGGTACAAACAAAGTTAAGGTTACAGTGCTGGATACTACCGGGCAGTCGCGTTCGTTGGCTTATACGGTAGAAGTAATCAGCCTTTCGTTGTCCGATAGCTACGACGATACCCAGGTCAATACCGGGGATATCACCTACAGATATACGCCCGTCGGAGCGATAGCCAAGACGGTGCATTTTATCCTTGACGGCACGGAGATCGCCACGAAAGAAACCACGGATTCAAACCGCCAACTATCGCAGGTTATCCCTTCGCAAACGCACGGGGCACACCGGTTGGAGGTTTACATGACGGCAACCGTCAATGGTGTGGAAGTCCGCAGCAACACCCTTACTCATGATCTGATCTGTGTCGCAGAGGGTAATAATACAGTCATTGTTGCATCGTCGTTTAACCAGACTACCGCACAGCAATACGACCGTCTGTCGATCCCGTTCGTTGTTTACAATCCGGTAGCCTCCACTTCTGCCGTCACTCTGTCTGTCGACGGGGTTGCGCTGTCGGAGCAGACCGTTGACCGGACACTACAGGCATGGACTTACCGGATCATTCAGCCGGGCGCACTGGCTCTGAAGATCGCTTCCGGTAGCGTGTCCAGAACGTTTAACTTGACCGTTACGGAAGCTGCTGTTATCGTGGAGCCGGAGACGGCTGACCTCGCTTTGCATTTGACGTCTGCCAACCGGTCAAATAATGACAACAACAAGGAGGAGTGGAAGTTCAGCGACATTACAGCCTCACTGACCGATTTCAATTTTAAGACAAACGGCTGGATCACCGAGAACGGCAGTACTGCCTTACGGGTGTCCGGTGATGCCCGTGTAGCTATTCCTTATCATATCTTCGCAACAGATTTCCGGGCAACGGGTAAGAGTATAGAATTTGAGTTTGAAACCCGTGACGTAATCGACTATGACGCGGTAGTGATCGACTGTCTTGTAGGCGGTATCGGTTTACGGATTACAGCACAGGAGGCGTTATTTAAGTCTGAACAGACAACTGTCTCAACCCGCTTCAAAGAAGAGGAACGTGTACGTGTTTCCTTTGTCATCGAGAAGAAAACGGATCATCGCCTGATCTATATCTACATCAACGGCATCCTGTCCGGTGTGGCCCAATATCCGGCAGAGGACAATTTCCAGCAGGTGGTTCCCTGCGATATCGTGATAGGCAGCAACGCGTGTAGCGTCGACTTGTTCAACATCCGCATCTATGACAACAACCTGACGGAATATCAGATGCTTGATAACTATATTGGGGATATTGACGACTACGACCGGAAAGTAGAGGTTTACGAACGGAATCAGGTATATGACGAATACGGGAATATCTCCTATCAGAAGGTATTGGAGAAAATACCCTGCATGATATTGGAAGGTTCTTTGCCGACTTTTAAAGGTGACAAGAAAACGAACAAGGTCTACTTTGCCGACCTGCAGAACCCGTCACGGGATTTTTCCTGCGAGAATATCCAGAATGACGTTCAGGGAACGTCTTCGCAATATTATCCGCGTAAAAACTTCAAGTACAAATTTAAAACGCAGATAACTTATACTGGCACTGGCGATATGTCGGATGACTATGCTTTGCGTTCTAATAGTATTCCGGTAAACTGTTTCTGTCTGAAAGCCGATTTCGCCGAAAGCAGCGGTACGCATAATACCGGTATGGCTAAGATTATTGAAAATCTATTGAAAGATATGGGAATCCTTACGCCTCCGCAACAAACTGATCCGCGTGTTCGGACGACGGTAGACGGTTATCCGATATGTGTGTTTCACCGTGAAACGGCAGATAGCGAGCTGACGTTTGTCGGGAAGTACAATTTCAATAATGACAAGTCCACAGAGGCTACATTCGGCTTTTCCGAAGGTGATGAAAGTTGGGAGTTCAAGAACAATACATCTGATCGTTCATTGTTTAAGTCGGCAGACTTCACCGGTACAGATTGGCTGAATGATTTTGAAGCCCGTTATCCGGATGATGATGCGATTAATGCCGAATACGAAGCCGGGGCCAGAAAGCCCGTCAACCTCATGGCTATTATGGAATGGGTTGTGTCAACGGCTAACGATACGAATAAATTCAAAGCGGAAGTAGCCGAACATTTTGACTTGCGCAACCTGTTGTCTTATTACCTGATAACCGAACTGTTCGGTATGGTCGACCAACGGGCGAAGAATATGTTCCTGACGCGTTTTGCATCGGACGGGAAATGGCGGTTTATTTTCTACGATAACGATACCTGCAACGGGATCAACAACGAAGGGCTGGTTGCTTTCGGATATGGTGTCGAATATCATGATACGATCGACACGTTGAACGTCTTCAACGGCGAGCAATCGGTATTATGGAACAATGTAGAAGCGGCCTTTGCAGATGAATTAGCCGAGATGTACAGAGAGATGCGTACACATTTATCTTATGTGTCTGTTCTGGCTGTCCTGAACGGTGAACAGTCGGATAAATGGTGTGAGGCTATCTACAATGCTGACGGCCGGTTTAAATATGTTGATCCTTTGATTGAAGACGGCAACGGATCATACCTGTATGCTTGCCAGGGATCACGTGCCGAACATCGGAAATGGTGGCTGTACAATCGCTTTTTGTATATGGACTCCAAATATAACGCCGGCGATTTCCTGATCGACTATGCGACGATGCGCCTCTATACCCCGCAGAGCTATGCGGGCGTAGAACCGGATGCAAACTTTACTATCGTTCCGTTTGCCGATCAATATGTGCGGGTAAAATTCGGATCATATATCGTCGGTAAACGCTGCCAAAAAGATGTGGCGGTAGTGATCGAAGCACCGGCCATCCAGTTCAATGACACTGAAACAATTGTGTACGGCGCAAGCCGCGTTAAGTCGTTAGGTGACTTAGCCGGAAAGTATGCCGGCACGATCGACATGAGTAAAGCCGTCCGTCTGTCCGAGTTACATATCGGTTCCGATGTGGAGGGCTATCACAATGATAACTTGACCGTCTTGTCTGTTGGTTCAAATAAAATGCTTCGCAAGTTGGATATTCAAAACTGTCCAAATTTGAAACAAGCGGTTGAGCTTTCGCAGTGCGAAAACATAGAGGAAATCTATGCGCAAGGCACAAGTATCACCGCTGTCGTGTTAGCCGCTGCCGGGAATCTTTACAAGTTGTATCTGCCCGGAACAGTTACTAATTTGTCCCTGAAGAACCAGCCTAAATTGCTGGATGCCTTCTTCGAGATCGCAGGAGTTGAACGACTCTCTACGATTATCAGCGAAAGTACGCCAGGGGTTAACATCTTTCCGCTTGTGGACAGATGTCTGTCGGCGATTACCCCTGCTTTAAACCGCGTTCGCCTGATTGACTTGAACGCAACAGGGGCTAATTTGGACACATTGTACAAGCTGATCCGACTCGGCGGTGTAGACGAGAAAGGCAATAACGTTGCGACTGCTGTCGTGACAGGTAAGTACCACGCTGTAACGGCTGTCGAGGATAAGCTGGCCGCAATCAGGGCGGCGTTCCCGGAATTGACTGTCACTTATACTAATTTAAAAGCGCCTACGATCACGACGTTTACATTCAGTAGCTCGCAATCGAAGACTATCGCAAACTCAACGTTTGAATGCAATTTTGATGCGGTTAAGGTAAATGAGACAACATACAAGGTTACAGCGGACGATGATTCGGTGATCGAATTTACTTTCAGGTGCGACAACCATGAGGACTATTCCGATACATACCTGGTTGCAGGGACTCGTTCCCAATCGTATAAGATAACCTATATTCCATTGCGTAAAATCCGTGTACAGGTATATAACCAAAGCATTTACCCTTCCGGTGCGCGGGTTATTATTGGGGACAAGGTGTACGTAACTGACAGCCAGGGGTATGCGACTCTTGACCGTGGCGGGGAAGCTGTCTCTGGTACAGTAGAAGCTTCAGGTTATGCTGGTAGTACATTTTCTTTCAATGCAATAACGAATGATTCAACATTTACAGTATATGTCTACGCTGCCGTAGAAATTAAATTTGTTGTTAAAAACGGTGCAAATGAACTCGTACAGGGTGTAACTGTTACTTGTGATGGCAAGTCGGCAGTAACAAACATGTATGGCGAATGTATATTATTACTCGAAAAAGGGACCTATGAATATACTCTTTCTCATCCTGATTATTTGAATGTGACAAAAAGAATATCTGTCGGAACATCAGCTTCCATTGAAACATCTTACACCTCTTCTTTAATAACATTCACTGTGAAGAACGAATTTGGTTCTCCTATTCAAGGTGCTATATTACAATATGATGAAAGAGAAGTTGTTTCAGATGAAAATGGAATATGTGAGATAATGTCGGACTCCGGAAAGTATGAGTATATCATTATAGCCAACCAGTATATTTCAAATACAGGAGAATCCAATATCTCATTAGGTAGAAATTACTCGTATAATATAACTCTAAATATTGATGTCTTTAAATTCAAACCTGAGGAAAATAGAAACATCCAGATGCTGGTGGTAGCTCCAAAAGTCACACTGACTATAAAGTCGACTACAGTTGACTATATTGTTAATTGGGGTGATGAAACTTCTGTTATCGCTTCAGGAACAGGGAGCATACCTTATTCACACACTTACGCGGATAGTGGCGTGTATCAAATTGAAATTAGTAATTGTGCAGAAATCACTTCTGCCATAGCTGACTCGTCTTCTTTAATCGCTTATTGGAGTATAGGGGAAAGTAAGGTTCAAAATATTACTTTTAGAAATTATTCAAATTTGAAATACTTTGGCAATGTATTTAAAAATGATACGGATAGAACAAGTGTGGAGTACCTTTTCGTTAAATGTTCCAACTTAATTACCCCTATTGACCTTAAACCTTTATCAGATTTAGTGAATGTAACGAATGCAAGCAAGCTTTTTGGTGACAGCTGGGGGTCAGATACCAATTTGACAAATATTGATTTGAGACCATTAGCCGGGTGGAAGAAAGTAACGAAAGTCGACTATATGTTTCGTAGTTGTATTTCCAAAACAACGATGGATCTAACGCCATTATCCGGCTGGGTAAATGTGACGAGTGCTATTGGAATGTTTGATAGCATTAAAGGATTGCATAGCATTGATTTATCGCCGTTATCGGGCTGGGTGAATGTGACAAGTATTGAAAGCATGTTTTCTAATAGGGACTTAACCAATATCGATCTAACGCCATTATCTGGATGGGTAAATGTGACGGATATCTCTTGGTTATTTACAAATAGCCACTATTTAGCTTCTATAGACTTTACTCCATTGGCGAATTGGATAAATATAACAAAAACAATGAATCTAATATCATCATGTAGTAGGTTGGCTTACGTTATTTTTGGTTCCAGTATTCCCTTTAGCTTAGAGAGCGGTTCTTTGTCAAACGGCAACACCTGTCCCATCTATGTTCCCGATGACGCGGTGGACGCATATAGGACAGCTACCAATTGGTCAGCTTATGCAAGTCGTATTAAACCAATATCGGATTTCTCAACCGATTTTCCGAATGAAACGTTAGAGGAGGAAACAGTATGAGAATAGATGAATTAAACAACAGACATATTCTGGCAGACGAAGGCAAAGTACTCCGCCGGATCAGCGACGGGTGGGAAGCAGGGAAAGAAATATTCCTCGGCTACGCCTACCAGATCGGAGGTAAAAAACTGGAAGTCCCCCTATTGGAACTCCCGGAACACTTTGAAGAAATTCACGCTCCTGTCGAAGAAGACGTAATCCTCGATGAAACGACAGACCTCGAACCGGACGAGTCTTATGAGCAGCTCCCAGACGATCCTTTGACTGACGAACCGGATCAACCTCAAAAGGTCACTCTATCCGACTATCGAGCATTAGAGGACAAGGTTAGAATGATGATGGAAATGTTAGGTATCAATTAGCTCATATCCATAAAGATTTGAAACAAAAAGGGGAGCCCGGCTTCGCAGTGAGGCTCCCCTGTATAGGAAAAAATTGAGGGCTGCTGCATGAACAGCCTCTACAAATGTAAGGATTAAAAATAGTAAAACCGGCCGAAAGGCCATAAAAAACAAACGGTATGAAAATTTATTACAACTCGAAAATCGCGAAGGCCACGACCTTCCTTGCTGATTTTGTTACGATTATGCTCTTCGGAGCTGTATTTACAGAAGTGAAAGAATTGTCAGAAAAGACAAAATATCACGAAGCATCACACGTCGAACAGTACCAGACCTTATTCGGGGCAGGCTTGGCACTTGCCGTCGGGATCATGTTCACCTGCTTCGCATTCGATCATTACGGCTGGTGGATGCTGGCATTGTTGGCTATTCCAATCTTCTTGTATTACGTCTGGTATCTGGTAGAATATACCGTCAGGATCTTCCTGTATAAAAAAGGCAAAACATGGAAGGAGGCGCATGATAAAGCGTATCATGAGATTGTCTTTGAAAGAGAGGCGTACGCCTTAGAGGATGAGTACCGGAAACCGTGTACTGAAAGAAAGTTTGCGAGCAGCTTCAGTTTTTTGAAGTACTATTAAAAAATCGCCTCCGAGCTATCACGGATCGGAGGCGGTTAAATAAACAATATTGCGCCTTTCGGCACGACCTATGCAAATGTAACGATTATATATTAAAACACGACAACAGTCAGAATGTCATTTATAATATTTGATTATCCGGCCTGTCGAACCGAATCAGCAATAATTTAGCAGTATGGAAATAAAGCGCGGAAATACAGTAGTTTGTGACGTCTATCTGAAGGATAACAGTTATACGGTCGAAGAGATCATGGGTGAGCATACTCTTACTCTGAATTTTCTTTCCCGCAACGTGGTAGAGCTTCGGATCAACGACTATATAGATTTCGAAGGGACAAAATATAAGATCCGGCATAATGAGAAGGTGACGAAAAGGGAGACTTCTCTTGGCTGGGAATATACCGTGATGTTCTATTCATCGAAGTACGACGCACAAGACGTGCAATTCTTTCTTCATGGCACACCGGAGCGAAAGAAGAACTTCGACTACTATACCGGAACCGCACGTGACTGGCTGAACCTGATGGTTACGAACATGAACCGGGGAGATTCAGGTTG
>NZ_JACOOJ010000073.1 GCF_014287585.1 Parabacteroides hominis
GAAGCCCTGAAAGATAACTGTACATGGGAGGATATTTACATCCTTCTGAATGCCATCTTATACCGGATCGGTTGCAACCCTTTTTCTCGTACTATCATAGCGCTGGAAGCTGTGAGCCCGTTAAGCGAAGCGGAGATAATAGCCCTTCAAAGAAACAGCGAGACATGGAAGAAGAAGGCCCTCAAAGCAGCTTCATGTTCTTAGTGACCTGCAATGAGGCTTTTGGTTATTCCCATGACCGGATATTGGATAGTAGCTTTGTCCTGTTGGTCGGTATGCTCCGTGAACGGGGCTATCTGATGAACCGGCGAGCCAAAGATTTTCATTCGGAAGATACGCCGCCTAAAGAGGAAGAGGGAGAATGGGTTGAAATGGTCGATTTCGATACCGGTAAAAAGAAGCTGGTGAAGAAAGTTTCATCGGCATAGTTATATATTACATTGAGAGTAGAGAAAAGATTTTGTCATAGTGATGAATTTTGTATTTTAGCAAAAAAGCCCGGCAGACTGTGAAGTTAGCCGAGCTTTTGTTCTCTGTAAATGTGTCAAGATCTTCAGAGGGTTTGCTCGATAACCCGAGCTGTGCGTTCTATTTTTCCGCTAATATCGCGGAGTGCTTGTAATAATGTTTGTTTTTCTTCATGTGTAAACTGGGCTTCTTTGCCATGAATCATTAAACCGTTTATACGCTGGCTTAACCACGCACGACTTTTGTTGAAATAGGTACGAGCAATGTAAGACCAGGATACTGATTCATATATACCATCAAGTTTATTCCTAAGCATGTCATCAATCAGTTTATCGGCTCTTACGCAAGCTTTATTCGCTCCTTCGATAAAAGCTTCACTAACTAACTGCTTTTCTTCGTCGCTTTTTGAGTTGGCAAAAGCCTTCACTTCAGAACGAAACGCGTTACGTTCTTCGTCTGTATTCAGGAGCATGAATTTACTTTTCAATGCTTCCAGTTCCTGATTGATTTGATCCTTATTTGCCATATATTTTGTATTATAAAGTCTGGTGAAAAGATCTTTTAGAGAGTACCCCCGAAGGGGTACTAACTGTTAACCTTTCAACTTGAGTAACAATATCAACCGGTCTAAAAGCTGGTCGATTTGTTTTTCAAGTTCTCTTTCCGAGGTACTTTGTACTAAAATATCCCAGTAAAGAGAATAGAACAGAAGATTGTTCTTTTCATGTTCTATCAGAGCCTTTAGCTCATTTTGGTTATCATCCATCTAAAAGATCTTGACACTACAAAGATAGATAAACATTTGTTTATCTACAAGGTTTTTCATATTTATTTTACTCTTCTGTTTATATTTTACTATAAACATTTCTATGGGTATAGTAAACAGGGACGGAGCCTTATTTATGGCTACTGGTATCGATAATTCCGGCTTATACGCGGGAAAACGGGAAGCGATGGGAATTATCAAGACTTTGGCAAGTGAGGTTACATCTTTTGATATATTCGGCGGTATCGGTATCAGTGCGGCGACGGCATTCGCCAAGGCAGCCAAGAGTTCATACGATTTTGAAAAAGAGTTCCGCAAGAACATGCTGGAAGTGGCAACCATTTCCACGCAGGTGACGGACGACATGACCGGTTTTATGAATCAGGTCATGTCCATAACCCAAGAGATACCGATCAAGGCTCCGGAAGCAGCCAAAGCGCTCTATAGTATTGTTTCTGCCGGTCATGATGGGGCAGATGGCATGAAAATTCTGGAAGTCTCGGCTAAAGCTGCCGTGGGAGGGCTTACGGAAGCCGAGACGGCAGCCGATGCCATAACAACGATCCTGAATGCTTATAAGATGTCAGCGGAGGAGGCCGGTACGGTCTCGGATCAGCTTTTTACAACTGTCCGGTTGGGTAAGACTACCTTTGGCGAATTGGGGACTTCCATAGCCCAAGTTGCACCTATTGCGGCCGCATACGGGATTAGCATCGATCAAGTGTTGGGTGCAGTCGCTTCATTGACCAAACAGGGAACGCCGACAGCGCAGGCAATGACTCAAATCCGGGCTGCTATCCAGGGTACTGCCGGAGAACTTGGGGATGCAGCTTTCCAAGGTCGTACTTTCCAAGAAGCATTGCAGTTGATTAACGAGAAGGCCGGCGGTTCCGCCTCTAAGATGAAGGAAATGCTCGGTACGGATGAAGGGTTGGCAGCTACATTGGCTTTGACCGGAAAGAATGCAAAGTCGGCAGCGAGTGATCTCGGAGAGTTGCAGAGTTCTTTAGGGGCTACGGAAGCAGCGTTTGAGAAGATGGCGGATGAAGCCGGCAATCAAATGACGCTTTTGTCGAATAATATCCAGGCGGCTTTGCGTCCAATGGGAGAAGCCATATTGCAAGAAGTTTCAGAGATAGCAAAGTCATTTAATGAGGCTTTTGAAAGCGGAGATTTAGAACGTTCGCTTATGACATTGAAATCCTTGTTAGAGGTTTCGGCTGTAGCTTGGGGAACCTATAAAGTCGCTGTGGCAGGGACGGCAACAGTACATAATCTATATGTAAAATCACTTGCTTTGAGTCGTTTGGCAACAATACAGCATACGACAGTTACGAATATGCTTACAAAAGCATTCAATGCCCAAACTGCAGCGATGTTAAAGAATCCATATGCCATTATGGCGGCTGCTATTGCAGCGTTGGGCGTAGCGATGTATAAACTTTGGACTTATCAGACAAATGCTCAGAAACAACAAGAGAAACTGAACAAGACGTTTAATGAATTTACTGTAGAAGTAGCCAAAGAGGAACGTTCTCTAAGCAGCTTGTTTGAAGCATTGAGACATACAAACTCCGGAACTGAAGAACGGAAGAAGATGATAAAAGCAGTAAACGATCAGTATGGCCAATATCTTCCGAAACTATTGACAGAAAAGAGCAGTCTGGAAGAGATAAACGAGGCCTATTCAATAATCAATACTTCCATAAAGGAGCAGATCGCATTGAAGATTAAAAATTCAGCAACGGATGAGATTGTTACTTTCGGTCTGAAAGAACAGGTTTCGGCGGTGTCTGACATTCGCAAGTCATTAGCAGATAAGGTTAAGAATGTGGGTTTGGTAGATTCGATTGTGGAAGAAATCAAGCAGACGACCGATGAGTTCCAAAAAGCCGGTTCTACTTGGGAAAAAGCATGGCAACAATCTTATTTCAACATCCAACGTAAATATACCGGTAAAATAAAATTAGGTAACGATTTTGCTTCCTCAATGGAAGATTATGTTAAGAGTGTTTTCAACACGGAACAAGCTGTTTCTATGATTGAAAAACAATACGCCCCCTTTATTTCTAAAATCAAAGACTTAAATGGAGTAGTTGGTGAATCAACATCGGATGTAGAAACAAAAGTGGTCGTAAGTGAAGATGAAAAAGCATTAAAACTACGCAAAAAATTGACAGAACAATTATTGGACCTTCGCCGTCAAAACCAGCAATCTGAGATTGACTTGATGAAAGAAGGTTCCGACAAGAAGATTGCTCAAATAAACCTTGACTACGATAAGGAAATAACTGCCATACTCGCTAAAGAACAGGAATGGAGAGAGGCACAAGGCGGAAAGTTGACCAAAGAGCAGACGATTGAGATCCGAATAGCCAAGGTTAATGCCGGGGTCAAATTGGGAAATGCGACATCTGATATTACCCATGAGCAGATTGAAGCAGAAGAACGCGCCATGAACGAGTACCTGAAGGAATACGGCTCATATTTGGAAAAGCGTCAGGCTATTACGGAACTTTATAATGAGAAGATAGCAAAGGCCACAACGGAAGGAAAACGGCTTTCTCTTGGTGAAGAAATGAAGAAAGCTCTTGCCTCTGTTGACGATGAAGCTCAGAAGAAGACTTCTATCATCACTCGACTGTTCGCTGATATGAGCAAGAAGACAGTGGCCGATATTCGGACAATCGCTGATGAAGCGCAAAAGATGCTTGATTATATCAATGAAGGTGAGTTCAAGACTGATTCTAACGGAAAGGGCTTGTTTGGTTTAACAAAGGAGCAATTCGATATCCTCTCCAAGTCACCGGAAAAGTTACAGGCCATAAAGGACGAGATCAGCAACGTCAACAAGGAAGCTGATCAGATGGACACATCTTTCAACAAGATCGCAGGTGGCTTGGAAAAGGTGTTCTCAGCTGGTGATGATGCAAAGAAATTAAAAGAAGGGCTTGAAGAAATAGAGTCCGGACTTGGTGACGTGATGCAGGCCGGGCAATTCATCTCTAATACATTCTCGAAGCTCGGTGATTCGTTCGGAGGTGTATTCGGTGGGATAGCCGAAGGTTTCAGCGTGGCTATGGATACCGTAAGTTCGGCTATGGACGGAGCGAAAGCCGGCGCCATGTTCGGCCCTATCGGTTCAGCTGCCGGTGCTGCCATTGGTGTGGTCACGTCTTTGGCCGGCGCCATCGCCAAGATTCATGACGCTAAAAACGAGAAGCGCATTGAGCGGTTGCAGGATCAGATCGACACTTTGGATAAATCGTATGATAAACTGGAAAAGTCAATCGAAAAGGCTTATTCAAAAGATGCCTCCAAATTGATCGAGCAGAATAATAAGCTATTAGAACAGCAGAAGCTCCTTATCCAGCAGCAGATCCGTGAAGAACAGGATAAAAAGAAAACCGATGACAACCGCATCAAGGAATGGCAGAACCGGATCGATGAGATCAATGAAGCCATCGCCGATAACAAGGAGAAGGCCAAAGATGCCATCTTCGGAGAGGATTTAAAGTCGGCTATAGAGAATTTCGCAGATGCATACGCCGATGCATGGGCTTCCGGGGAAGATAGGGCGGAGTCGGCAAAGGAAACTGTCAAAAAGATGATGCAGCAGATGGTGACAACCTCTATAAAATCGGCTATCCAATCATCCAAGGCGATGGAGAAGATCCGTGACAAGCTGAAGGAGTTCTATGCCGACAACGTCCTTTCTGGTTGGGAACAGGATTATATCTACAATATGGCGGAAGAGTTACAGAGAGAATTGGACAGGCAGTTCGGCTGGGCTGATGATTTGATGAAGGATGAACAGATTACGGAAGAGGACGTTTCCGATAATTCCCTGAAAGGCGCGTATGCCAAAGCCTCACAGGAAAGCATAAACCTGTTGGCCGGACAAACCGGAGCAACCCGTGTGATCATGGAAGACATACGCGCTTCCATGCAGCCTATCCGTGAACAAATGAAGTTTATCTATGACTTGCAAAAAGAAGGTTGGCAGGATGTAAAGGCTATCCGGGACCTTACAGATAAGGTAAGCAAAAATACCGATCAGATCGCCGAGAACACGAAGGAGATCAAAGAGGTTGCCAGTAAGATATCTGAGAACACCAGGGGCACGGTTGATGCTTTGGAAGGTACTATTAACGTAAAAGTAAAAATGTGATGGACAAAGAGTTTTTTGAAATAGCAAATAGATTAGGCGTTTGCCGCCTTTTGCATGGCACAGAGAGTAAGGAAGACCTTATGCGCCTTCTCCTGACACCGCAGGGTACGGAGTTCTGCACGAAGAACAATTTCCCGTCTATGGAACAATTACGGGAGTTCCGGGGCGTGAAGGCTGAAAGCATGGGTATTTATATCGAGACGGATGTGGAACTGGTTAATCCGGTGAAGGTATTCCTGGCCGGTTCCAAGGCTATACTTCATTTTGATACGATCGGTCGCTACAATGTGATCCTGATGCACGGGGCGGAAGCCGAGATCCATGCGAGTAACTATGCCGTGGTGTTCGTAAAGAACGCGGGAGGTAAAACGATAACCCATAAGGATCATACAGCACTTATATTATGACAATAGACGGAAAAGACATATATACCGAATGGGGATGTAAGTTATTGGAAGGTTCTTTTGATGATCTTCTGAAATATCCCAAACGTAAGGCGGTCAAATATAACAACTGGGCGGAAGCCGACGGGATCGATCCCGATCTGTCGGT
>NZ_JACOOJ010000074.1 GCF_014287585.1 Parabacteroides hominis
TTGCCTATTATGTCTATGCCAAATGTCCTAAAGAAGGGAAAAATGGCTCAATATATGTCAGTGAACGGCAGATAAAGTTAGAGGATGAAACAGGGTACTATCATTTCTGGGTGGGGGTGCTCAATACTCCTGAGGATGGCGTACGTTCCTGGCTTCCGAATTATGGATATACCGAGGCGGCCGGTCAGACAATTACGACAGGATTGATAAAGGACAGGTTAGCCCGGTTGGTGATTGATCTGGTGAATGCAAGGATAACGGCGATCAATGGTGCTACAATTGAAGGGAAGGTTACATTTACATCCGGAACATCCGGCTATAACAACATTACGGACAAACCGGACTTGTCCGTCTATGGAACAAAAGACCTGCTCAATTCCATCAAGGACAACCTCCAGAACCAACTTGACGGCAAGATCGATACCTACTACCAATCATCAAACCCCTGGAATAGTTGGCCGTCAGGAACAGAGCCCGGACACGTCGGTGATATGTGGTACAACACATCTACCGGAGTGCTTCAAACGTATATCGGCCCGTCTTCCAATATCTGGCGGGAAATTGTAGACCCGGCGGCGGTCGAAGCTGCCCGTGCTGCCGCCACCGCCGCAGACGTGAAAGCGGACAGCAAACGCCGTGTGTTCACATCAACCCCACGTCCCCCGTATGATGTTGGCGACCAATGGATCACCTATGGGACAACCGGTGGAAGCATGTTCATCTGCAAGACATCCCGGTCTGCCGGATCAAGCTACAACCCTTCGGACTGGCAGAAAGCCGATATAGACGGCAATACGCAAGTCACAATTGATCGTGGCATAGTAACCGCTTATGGTTTCCTGACGTTCGGCTCGACTGCCGGGATGCGTGCTGATGGCCCGATCCGGCTATGGTGTGGCGGGACGAAAGATAATCCGACGTTCCAAGTCTCTAACGCCGGAGAGGTGATGGCAAAAACAGCCATCCGCCTGCAGAACAACATGGCCGGGCTTACCGGCGTAGGCACAGCCGCCACCTCTGTCCGTTTCTGGGCTGGCAGTTCAACCCCTGAGAGTGCCCCTTTCCGGGTTACGCAAAACGGCATGGCTTACATGTCAGGTGGCAAGATCGGTTACTTTGAGATAATGAACAACCGCCTGGTATGGGAAGGACGCGACTATTTTGGAGATACCTCTCGTACCATAAAACTTGGATACGGAAGTAATAATGATGGTTTGGTTGATGTCGCTTTCGGAGCTTCGACACAAGGCCGGTTCGGGGTGAAAGCGGTTGGCCGCGCACCCGGATCGGCAGCTATTTATGGTTCCAGCAAATCCACTCAATCTTATCCAACAGATAGTTCTGTTTGGGCAGCCTGGTTTGATGGCTATATGTTTTCTGATGGGTATTTTACCCGAAGTCCTAAAGGCAATGTTAGAGGCGGACTGAAAGGGGCGTACCGTATAGATAATAGTGATACGTGGTTTGTCTTTGATAATGGGATAGCCGTGGCATGCACCAAACCGCGCTCTGTCGATTTGAATACTGATAATTTTTAAAACATAACATAACAGTAAAGGAATGAACTTGACATTAAAAGACCGGGTATTAATACTCAACACCGTGTTACCGCAGTTTGACACGAGAAAAAACATGGAACTGAAAGTCTCGATCGATCGTAAGATTACCATTTCGGAGGTTGATCAGAAACGGATTGTCGTTAAAGACTTAGGAGGTGGCCAGATCAACATAGGTTTTACAGATGCAGCGGCCATAACGGAAACAACAGATATAGACTTGACAGATGAAGAACTGTCATATCTCAAAGAGCGGGTTGACTTCATCGACCGCAACGGGATGTTCTCCGAGTTCACGATGCCGACGTATGTGAAGATCTTGGATGAACCGCTTGCTGATGTGGTGCAACCAGTCGAATAATATAAAAATCCGCCTCCAATCTTCACAGACCGGAGGCGGGAACCTTTAAATTTGAAATCATGCCAAACAATTTGGCAACAAATTAACCGGTAACAAAGGTAATCAAATAAAACGAAGGAGGTGTGAAGTGAATGTAGAATTAACCGATATACTAACGATAATCGGGACGCTGGGAGGTTTTGAAGCGATAAAATGGGGAATCAAATTCTGGACTACTCGGAAGACAAATGCACGTATCGAAGATGCTCATGCGGATGCAGAAGAGTTCAAGGCTTTGAGGGAATATAATGAGTTCCTGCAAAAACAGCTGTCAGATAAAGAAGAGCGGTTTGTTGAGCAAACTGACAGACTTCGGAAGGTACAGGATGAGTTGTTTAGTCTAAAAGAGGAGAACTCAAACCTGAAGCTTGAACTTGCCTTAAAGAGATGTGAGAAAAAGAAATGCGGTGACCGTGAGCCACAAAACGGATATTAAAAAGGAGGAAAGAAAATGAAAATCAGTGAAAATTTTGAATTGAAAGAATTTACCCGTAGCAACACAGCGACACAGAAAGGTATTGCTAATGATCCGGGAGTGCGGGAAGTGAAAGCGATCGAGAACCTGGTAGTAAACCTGTTGCAACCTCTCCGGGAGAAGTACGGAAAGCGGATGGTTATCAATAGCGGCTACCGGTGTCCAGAACTGAATAAAGCCGTTGGAGGTGTGCCAACCAGCCAACACACGAAGGGAGAGGCAGCGGATGTAGCCTGTGAGCACCCGGCGTACCTGGTCGATTGTCTCCGGCGGTCTGGGCTGGATTTTGATCAGTGCATCCAGTACAGTACGTTCGTGCATTTATCGTTGAAACTCTCCGGCCAGAATCGGAAGCAATATCTGAAAGGGAGGTACTGATGAAAGAGCAGATAGATCGGAGGTCTACTGCTCTCGCTGCTATTTTTATACAAAAAGCGGGATATAGAACAAAAAAAGCGGTTTTCGCTGCTAAAAATAGCATCGAAACATAATTTAAGAACCTGCCGATAGGTAGGTAATCGAACGATCTTTGACGTGTTGGACTTATCGTTTTGTCTACAACTAATATTTTGTAACAGAAATATTGCGGAAGTAGAATTTTATTTCGTACTTTGCAAAATAACAGAAATACAGGAGCAAAATGTGTGATATAGAAGAGTTCTCAGAAAATGGATTAAGCTTTGAAGACTTTAAAAATCAAAATGGTATAACATTTTGGTGGGCTTCTGAGTTAATGCTTATGCTTGGATATGACGATATGAAATGTTTTCATAAAGTAATAGACAAAGCTACTAAAACATTTTTGTCTTTAGGTATTAACCATTATGAGAATATAATCTATGTAGAGCGTGAAATAGAGGGGAAGAGTTGCCCCGATTTTAAATTAACACGTTTTGCTTGCTATATTATAGCGATGAATGCTGACCCCAAGAAGGTAGAAGTAGCGAGAGTTCAGGCTTATTTTGCGGAACAGACAAGAAAGTTTGAAATTTACCTACAAGGCAGCAATGATATGGATAGGATTCTTTTCAGAGAAGAAATCAAAGAAGGAAATAAGGCCTTATCTGCCACTGCCAAAAAAGCTGGCGTGGAAGATTTTGCTAAATTTAACAATGCTGGATATTTGGGTATGTATAATATGATGAATTTTCAACTGGCAAAAAAACGTAATTGCGAAAGTGGTAAATTACTGGAAACAATGGGAAGAACCGAGTTGGCTGCAAATTTATTTCGTATAACCCAAACAGAAGAAAGAATAAAATCCAAGAAGGTTCAAGGACAGATGGCTTTAGAAAGAACACATTATGATGTAGGGAAAGAGGTGCGTAAAATTGTCATTGAAAATACAGGTAAAGCCCCTGAGCAATTGAAGCAAGAAAGAGAAATACCTGATTTGAGAAAAGAATTAAAGACCGGGTTTAAAGAAATGAAGAAGATCGACAAACTCAAGAAAAAATAATTTGTAGACATAAGGCGGTGAGATTGAACTTACCGCCTTTTTTATATCCGGGCGGTATCTAAATACGGATGCGAAAATGAAACAATTAATGATGAAAGCCTGGCATGTAATATTAGTTTTGGTACTCTGCCTTCTTTGCTTCGTGTTCGGTCGATATACGAAGAAGGTAAGAGGTGAATTTGTCTGCAAAACCGATACATTTGTCCGTGTTGACACTCTTAGAGAGCGAGTCCCTTATCCGGTCTATGAAACGGTTATCCAGACGGTTCCTGAGATGTTCCCTGTGTATATCACTTTATCTGGTGATACAGTCAGAGAACCGATCTTCGTCCCAATCAGGATCACACAGAAGGAATACTTGACAGATAATTATCATGCGTGGGTGTCTGGGTACAATCCGGCGCTTGATAGCATTGATATTTTCCGGGAAACAACATATATTACGAAACGGCAACCAGCCCGTCGCTGGGGACTCGGCGTAATCGGTGGGTATGGTATCGGGCGATCCGGCTTATCACCCTATGTGGGTGTTGGGGTTTATTATAGGATATGGTAAAGATTGTGTGTTTGTTCATAGTTTAGGTTTAATATTAGTAATTCGTTCAGCCGCTCTGCCTGTGAAGGTGGGACGGTTTTCATATTTGGCAATATTTGAGTGATCTGCCGAAAAAACAAACGATCCTCAGAATAGTCCCTTGTATTAGAAACAGGGACGTCCAGATAGTGATATCCAGACGCTCTTTTTATCAAAACAGCAACCTCCCATCCTTCTTATCCATCACCGCATTGAAAACGCTTTTATAGGTTTCATACAATTCCTTCCTGCTTTCCGATCCCTGCCAATCAGCAAAAGACTCTCCTGCAAAGAATTTCCAAGCAAAAATCCGTTTGGCTTTTTCGGATAACCCTAATTGATCGATCATATCCCGGATATCCTGCATACGTTCCCGGATATATTCGGTTCGATCCTGACTATCATCGGGCTCGTCGATAATAGTCAATCTCCGCCAATCAATATTTTCATCTACCGGAATAGGCTTGTATTTATGCCGGTAGGGAGACGTGTCCGAGGTAACGTTTAGCTTTATCATTTGCAGGATATAGAAGTCAAGTTCAGTATATTTACCCTGTTTGGCTTCCATTAATCGGGAGAGATGCTCCGGGGGCTTTTGAAGCAGCATACACATTACCTCGTTCAATACGTCAATAGCTTCGTCTGTCATTCCGGCAAGTGAGCAGTGATACTTAGCGTAATCCAGCCACCTGTCGTAACGTTTCTCAATATATTTATTCAATGCCTCACTTGCCATAGTCTTCTTTATTTGATATATTTGTTCCTGATTGCAAAGGGGGGTGGCGCTGTGAGGCGCTGCCTTTTATTTCTTCTCTTTGTTAGTTCCGTCTTTATCTTTTGTAATTTTATAATCCTTACATCCATAAGCAGCGAAATTAATAGCGTGCGTGCCTATCCCTTGTCCGGAGAAGCATGGATAACGGATGCATCTTACGCATTTCCTCCGTGGATATTTATTAGCGTCCTCTCGTTCTTTCAAACGGTTGATTTCTATGTGTTCCTGTGCCATGCTTATTCCTCCTCTTCGTTAGTATCAAAAAGATTCGCCATCATATCGATGATATTTGTCTGGATATTATCTTCAGCCCCCAATACGGCGTTACTGATATGCTTCTTTTCTTCGATAATCCTGTAGAGCTTCTGGTCGATCGTTCGACGACCAAGCAGATAGTAACAGTTTACAGAATCTTTCTGCCCGATACGGTGCGCCCGGCTTTCTGCCTGATCGCAATCGGCATACGTCCAAGGAAGTTCGATAAAGGCAACATCGCTGGCAGC
>NZ_JACOOJ010000075.1 GCF_014287585.1 Parabacteroides hominis
GAAGCCCTGAAAGATAACTGTACATGGGAGGATATTTACATCCTTCTGAATGCCATCTTATACCGGATCGGTTGCAACCCTTTTTCTCGTACTATCATAGCGCTGGAAGCTGTGAGCCCATTAAGCGAAGCGGAGATAATAGCCCTTCAAAGAAACAGCGAGACATGGAAGAAGAAGGCCCTCAAAGCAGCTTCATGTTCTTAGTGACCTGCAATGAGGCTTTCGGTTATTCTCATGAACAAATATTGGATAGCAGCTTTACCCTGTTGATCGGCATGCTACGTGAGCGTGGTTATTTGATGAACCGGCGAGCCAAAGATTTTCATTCGGAAGATACGTCAATTAAAGAGGAAGATGGAGAATGGATTGAAATGGTTGACTTCGATACTGGTCGTGTGAAACGGATAAAGAAAGTTTCATCGGCATAGTTATATATTACATTGAGAGTAGAGAAAAGATTTTGTCATAGTGATGAATTTTGATTTGTTTGGTAAATAAAAAGCCCTGCGGACTGTGAAGTTAGCAGGGCTTTGTTTGTTAAAAAGATATCGGGTAACGCTCCGGATGAATTATGCTGTCGATCTCAAGATCCACATCGATTGCATCCCAACGCAATGATTCTTCATCTGGCATGGTCACATCCAATACATCCGATACTTTGGCATTTTTGAACCAAGGGTATCTGTCATACGATAGATAATATTCCTTCCCTCCTACGAAAAGGAGGATACCGCGTGCATTAATCATTGTTACTTCCGCGGTGGTTGTTCCATTTTTCTCTAATAATGTGCTCATGTTTTTGTACCTCCTTTATTATGTTTGAAATTTCGGTTGAAGAAAAACCTTTATTTTCAGCCAAAGAAATCGAAGGCTCTATCCAAATTTTAGCCTTTTTTTCTGCTTGTCTGATATGTATATGCATTCTGCTTTCTTCTAAAGAGAAGAAAAAGAAACGCATTCCATTTTTATAAAAAACTGTTGGACTCATACAGCAAATATACAAAAGATTCCTGAATACAAATGCTTTTGTCTATATTTTACCATAAACGCATTATGGGAATCAGAAATAGGGATGGAGCCTTATTTATGGCTACTGGTATCGATAATTCCGGCTTATACGCGGGAAAACGGGATGCGATGGGAATTATCAAGACTTTGGCAAGCGAGGTTACATCTTTTGATATATTCGGCGGTATCGGTATCAGTGCGGCGACGGCATTTGCCAAGGCAGCCAAGAGTTCATACGATTTTGAAAAAGAGTTTCGCAAGAACATGCTGGAAGTGGCAACCATTTCCACGCAGGTGACGGACGACATGACCGGTTTCATGAATCAGGTCATGTCCATAACCCAAGAGATACCGATCAAGGCTCCGGAAGCAGCCAAAGCACTCTATAGCATTGTTTCTGCCGGTCATGATGGGGCGGATGGCATGAAGATTCTGGAAGTCTCGGCTAAAGCTGCCGTGGGAGGGCTTACAGAAACCGAGACGGCAGCCGATGCCATAACAACGATCCTGAATGCTTATAAGATGTCAGCGGAGGAGGCCGGTACGGTCTCGGATCAGCTTTTTACAACTGTCCGGTTGGGTAAGACTACCTTTGGCGAATTGGGGGCTTCCATAGCCCAAGTTGCACCTATTGCAGCCGCATACGGGATTAGCATCGATCAAGTGTTGGGTGCAGTCGCTTCATTGACCAAACAGGGAACGCCGACAGCGCAGGCAATGACTCAAATCCGGGCTGCTATCCAGGGCACTGCCGGAGAACTTGGGGATGCAGCTTTCCAAGGTCGTACTTTCCAAGAAGCATTGCAGTTGATTAACGAGAAGGCCGGCGGTTCCGCCTCTAAGATGAAGGAAATGCTCGGTACGGATGAAGGGTTGGCTGCTACATTGGCTTTGACCGGAAAGAATGCTAAGTCGGCAGCGAGTGATCTCGAAGAGTTGCAAAGCTCTTTAGGGGCTACGGAAGCCGCGTTTGAAAAGATGAAAGATGCTGCAGATAATCAGCTTACATTGTTGGCTAATAATGTACAGGCCTATTTGCGTCCTTTGGGAGAGAAGATTCTGAAAGAAGTCTCCGATATTGCCAAGGCTTTTAATGAAGCATTTGAGAATAACAATATAGAAGGTACAATATCAAACCTTGAATCGTTGGTAAAGAATGCAGCTGGAGCTTTTCTTTCATATAAAACAGCTATTCTATTAGTTCAGGTAGCTCAACATTCGTATGTAAAATCATCTGCTCTAAGCCGATTAGCGACAATTCAACATACGACAGCTACAGCATTACTTACCGGTGCTTTAAGAAAACAGGCTGTTGCTATGTTGGCGGCAGGAAAGGCAGCTCTTGCAAACCCATATGTATTAGCTGTGGCAGGTGTTACCGCATTGGGATATGCAATATTCAAACTTGCGACACAGGCTACAGCTTCGGAAAAGGCATTGACTGCTCATAATAAGAGAGTCGCAGAAATGAGAGAATGGTCTGACGGAATGAGAAGTCAGACGGAAGAAATGTTGGGTGTGTTGCAAGATGAAAATAAGTCCACTTTGCAAAAGGTTGAAGCTTATAAAAAGTTACAAGAGCTTTATCCGAATGAATTGAAAAATCTTTCTCTACAGAAATTCCTTTTAATGGATATGGTTGAAGTCAACAAGATGTTGTCCAAGTCGATAGATGATCGTACTATGGCACAACAACGTGCAACTGTGAATTCCATTGAAGAAGAGATGGCTAAAAATAGTAAACGGATTTCTCAACTAGATAAAAAAAGTTGGCTTGACACTAGCTTCCCAGAAGCACTTGAATTACGTCGGTTGCGAAAACGGAATGAGCAGCTAAAGATAGAACATGAGAAGGCAGTAGAGATCGTTGTACAAGGATTAAAAGATCGTACGAAAGCAGAGGCTTTGGTAAATAAACAATCAAAACAAGAAGAGACGAAGTTTGCAAAACCTGTAGATCAGAAAGAACTTGAGAAACAGAAAAAACTTCAAAAGGAACTTTTATCCCTTCGCCGCCAGAATCAGCAATCCGAGATAGACCAGATGAAAGAAGGTTCCGACAAGAAGATCGCCCAGTTGAATCTTGACTATGACAGAGAGTTGGATACTATCCGTGCAAGAGAAAAAGAATGGAGAGAGGCACAAGGCGGAAAGTTGACCAAAGAGCAGACGATTGAGATCCGAGTGGCAAAAGTCAATGCTGGGGCCAAATTAGGAAATGCGACATCTGATGTTATCCATGAGCAGATTGAAGCAGAAGAACGCGCCATGAACGAATACCTGAAAGAATATGGTTCATATTTGGAAAAGCGTCAGGCTATCACGGAGCTTTATAATGAGAAGATAGCAAAGGCCACAACGGAAGGTGAACGGCTTTCCCTTGCAGAAGGTATGAAGAAAGAGCTGGCGGACGTGGATAATGAAGCCCAAAAGAGCACCTCCATTATCACCCGGCTGTTTGATGATATGAGTAAAAAGAATATCACCTCTATTCGTGCCATTGCGGATGAAGCGGAAAAATTCTTGTCTTTTCTTGAAAGAGGGGAATATTCATCTAATAATTCATTCGGTATTACCAAAGAACAGTTTGATGTGCTTCGTAAATCTCCGGATCAGTTGAAAGCCATCAAAGATGAAATAGCCAACGTCCGCCGTGAGGCCGACCAAATGGAAACCTCTTTTAATAAAGTGTCAAATGGCCTGAAAAAAGTATTTGCCTCTGAAAATGATACCAAGAAGTTAAAAGAAGGTTTGGCTGAAATAGAAGAGGGCATGAATGAGATCATGCAGGCCGGACAATTCCTTTCTGACACGTTTTCGAAGATCGGAGATTCGTTCGGAGGTGTATTCGATGGGATAGCCGAAGGCTTCAGCGTGGCTATGGACACTGTAAGTTCTGCAATGAACGGTGCTAAAGCTGGTTCCATGTTTGGACCCATCGGAGCGTCTGCCGGTGCTGCCATTGGTGTGGTCACGTCTTTGGCCGGCGCCATCGCCAAGATTCATGACGCTAAAAACGAGAAGCGTATTGAGCGGTTGCAGGATCAGATCGACACTTTGGATAAATCGTATGATAAACTGGAAAAGTCAATCGAAAAGGCTTATTCAAAAGATGCTTCCAAATTGATCGAGCAGAATAATAAGCTATTAGAACAGCAGAAGCTCCTTATCCAGCAGCAGATCCGTGAAGAACAGGATAAAAAGAAAACCGATGACAACCGCATCAAGGAATGGCAGAACCAGATCGATGAGATCAATGAAGCCATCGCTGATAACAAGGAGAAGGCCAAAGATGCCATCTTCGGAGAGGATTTAAAGTCGGCTATAGAGAATTTTGCAGATGCATACGCCGATGCATGGGCTTCCGGGGAAGATAGGGCGGAGTCGGCAAAGGAAACTGTCAAAAAGATGATGCAGCAGATGGTGACAACCTCTATAAAATCGGCTATCCAATCATCCAAGGCGATGGAGAAGATCCGTGACAAGCTGAAGGAATTCTATGCCGACAACGTCCTTTCTGGTTGGGAACAGGATTATATCTACAATATGGCGGAAGAGTTACAGAGAGAATTGGATAAGCAGTTTGGTTGGGCTGATAGCCTGATGAAGGACAAACAGGAAGAAGAAAATGTTTCCGATAACTCTCTGAAAGGTGCATTCTCTAAAGCATCACAGGAGAGTATCAGTTTACTTGCCGGACAATTCGGTCGTTTCGGTGTCCTGCTGGAAGACATACGTGGTAGTATGCAACCGATCCGTGAGCAAATGCGACTCATCTTTGACCTTCAGGTAAAAGGATGGGAAGATGTGAAAGCTATTCGTGATCTTTCGGATAAGGTTGAAAAGAATACCGAGCAGATCGCAGAGAATACGAAAGAAATTAAGACCGTAGCCGACAAAATCTCTGACAATACAAAGAATACTGTTGATGCTTTGGAAGGTACTATTAACGTAAAAGTAAAAATGTAACATGATGGACAAAGAGTTTTTTGAAATAGCAAACCGGTTAGGTGCTTGTAGGTTGTTGCATGGCACAGAAAGTAAAGAAGACCTTATGCGCCTTCTCCTGACACCGCAGGGTACGGAGTTCTGCACAAAGAACAATTTCCCGTCTATGGAACAATTACGGGAGTTCCGGGGCGAGGAGGCTGAGAGCATGGGAATCTATATCGATACGGATGTGGAACTGGTTAATCCGGTGAAGGTATTCCTGGCCGGTTCTAAGGCTATACTTCATTTTGATACGATCGGCCGCTACAACGTGATCCTAATGCACGGGGCAGAGGCCGAGATCCATGCGAGTAACTATGCCGTGGTGTTCGTAAAGAATGCCGGTGGTAAAACGATAACCCATAAGGATCATACAGCACTTATATTATGACAATTGACGGAAAAGACATATATACTGAATGGGGATGTAAGTTATTGGAAGGTTCTTTTGATGATCTTCTGAAATATCCCAAACGTAAGGCGGTCAAATATAACAACTGGGCGGAAGCCGACGGGATCGATCCCGATCTGTCGGT
>NZ_JACOOJ010000076.1 GCF_014287585.1 Parabacteroides hominis
ATGTAGTAAGTGTAAGGAGCAGCATTGTCATAATGAGCTGTATCCAACCAGAAGATAAAGTCTAAGTTGCTATAAGCATCAGCCTTCAAATCACCTTCGCGAACAGCGATGCCCTGGTTAGCAGCGTTAACAGCGGCATAGTCGCCGTTGATAGCCTGGATGCGTACGTGTTTCGGCAGAGATTTGTAAGAAGCAGGAGCAGACTGCGGTTTAACGATGAACATGTCGTTGCGAGCGGTCAGAGGTTCGCCGGAGATTGTCTTGTACTGAGTGCTAACAACTAATTTACGAGATTCTCCAAGATCTTCCTGTGCATCATACAATACATAAGTAGAATCAGCATCGACAGCGATCATAGTGAACTGAACCGGAGTACCGTTCTTAGTTGCATATTTACCGTTAGAGAATACATACTGTCCGGCAGCATTCTTAATGATAAATGCGCTGTCAGCATCCATAACTGTGTAAGTTACTTTCTTCAAAGCATCAGCTACGCCATATTTGCTTTCAGCAGAAGGAACTAATGTATACAGAACTTCGCCTTCCGGAGCAGCTACTTTCAGTGTAGAGTCTTTTGTCATTACAATGCTCTGTCCTTCCAATACGTCAGCAGCAGAAGTGATGGTGAACTTGTTGTTCTTTGCATCGTTAGCTGTGATATATTTGTAGCCGATATAAGCGTTGTCTGCGTCTACGTCTTCAGCTGCTACCAACTGGATTGTATCGCCACCGATAGCGAAGATGTTGTTGTCTTTGTCTACAACGTTAGTTACACCCTGCCACTTAGCATCTGCTGTTGCACGGTTTTCAATTGTATAATTGCCTTTGTCAACACCGGCAGCTTTAGAAACTACGAATTGAGCGAACGGATTGAATGCCTGAGTTTTTGCTACATACTTAGCAGGATTAACCGGGCTAAAGTCATAATACAAACCATAGAATTTATTAGCAGCACCTTCATCTTCTTTCATTGCATTGATCACATAATACAGACCTTCAGCGATTGTAGCATCACCACCGATTGTTGCGTCTTTGTCGGATGTTTTGATAGTGGCTACCAAGTTGCCGTGAGTATCTGTAGCAGATGTGATTTCACCGATAGTCAAAACCTTTGTGTTAGAAAGTTTGCGGATTACCACTTGTTTAGCAGGATCAACAGCTTTAACTTCCAAAGGGCTCAAACCATCAACGTAGTTTTCACCGTCTTTGATGGCAGAGGTGGAAACAAGAGCATCCTCAGAGCTTTTAGTTCCTGCCTCTGTTATCGTTAAGCCTTTTAGGCTATTCAAATAAGCTTTCGCTGCTGCAATGTATGCTTTTATATCATCTTTTTTTGCATCAGCCGCCGTTATTGCATTAATTGCTGTTATTGCATTGTCAATCAATGTCTGTCCAGAAACACCAGAACTATTATCAAATGAGCCATCTGCAGCGGTAAACTTTTCTACTTCCGCAAAATTCAATCCTTCAGTAAATGTATCAGCATTCGCGTTACCAGCAAAAATGGCTACAGCAGCTTTAACAATGCCAACTTTACTTTTTGCATCTGTTAATTCGCCACTTGTATTAATTGTAGTAGGCAATGCAGTATACATAGCTTCCAAAGTTGTTGCCACCGGAATAGAAGTCGGAACAAATGCCGGAGCAATCACCATTGAATCATTCGGGATGAAATATGTTACAGTGAAAGCAGCGGTTGCCGAATGATGCTTAGCAGCCAAACGAGTACTGAAATCAGCAGGAGAAGTAGCATCCGGTTCAACAGCGATAGTGTCAACAATTAACTTGTTGAAATCTTTCGATGGGTCATAAAAATTATAATCGACCAACAGATATTCTTTCTGAGTTGTTTCATCTGTTGCCGGAGCAATTACCCGTTTGTGTTCTTTTCCGTTTGTAAGATATAGAACATCATCACCGCTAAATTCAGATCCATCATTTTTGATTTCTGCATCAATAGCTTCCCACTTATTAGCCGTCAACACATTCTTTTCTGTAGAAGATACATTTTCGTCAGTGAAGAACAAACGACCGGCTTCTTTTGCAACTAAGGTATTAAAATCAGTCGCTGTTAGAGTAACTGGTGTAGCTGAAACATCTCCTTTTAACAAAGCAGTAGTTGTAGCTGCTGGTATGGCGGAACCTTTCTCTACATTAAAAGTCAGTTTACCATTATCATCCGAACCAATTGTAAAAGCAGAGTCTGTACCAATCACATAAAGACCTTTAGTATCATCCCATGCCCATTCTGTATTACCACCTTTTTCATTAGCAGCAATAGTATTGACTCTACCACCATCTTTCTTATCAGACTGTAGCTTAACAGATAACATCTGTCCAGATAAACGGTTTGTAAAGGAATAAGTGTAAGTTGTTCCTCCAGCTGTAGCATGAGGAATCAACTTAATCTGCCAAAGAGTTCCAAATAAGTCCTTAATTTTTCCATTCCAACTGCTGGCAGCAACTTTAGAAAAATTACCTGCTTCATCCATAGCCAGATAATCGGTATCACTACCGATTATCAGATGAATAGTTTGACCATCTTTTAGTGCACTGGCATCAACAGGTGCTGCCGCCGCATTAAAGGACAATCCACCAGCTACCAGAGCGGTAGCCAAAAGAGTAGAAAATCTCTTGTTCATAATCATTAAAAATTAATTGTTAATAAAATAGTGTATAAAAATCCAACAACTAATTTTACGAAGGGGAGAACAACTCCCCGCGAATGATTATGAACGGGCATAAAAAAAACGCGGGTACTATTGTCTATTATTTAAGTATAGGCATCTGGAAAAGCCCGCATAACAATAATAGAACAATAGCCCGCGCCTTATACGATATAACAATCTACCCATAAAAATGGTAGATAAACTTATACGTAACCAGCGCAAGCATTTACTGTCTATTATCCCGTTATGCTTAAAATTTTCCAGATTTTATACTTAGGAATAATCTTCGTAAAATACTTACAATATGTAATTGACCCCGCGCCCTGTGAGCCGCTGCCCACTACGGAATCGTTGCAAAGGTAAATAGGTTTTCCGAATCAACAAGAAAAAACGCCCACTATTTTCCAAAATATGTAGGTTACAGGACAAAACAATACTCTTTGGACAACATATTCCCTTAGTTTAGGGATAAAATACAAGTACCTGATATACTTTGAATGAAGTAAAAAACGGATCTCAAAACAGAAAATCCCTCGGCAGGAAACGAGAATTGCCTATGCCGGAAATAGAGCCTGACGGCTCTTTGGGGATGGCCGATACCACCTGCTCCTATGAGATTCAAGTGAGGCAAGCCTCATGCCGCAGCCTCTCTTTTGCCGTCTGCTTCAGCAGACGGATAGGTGATTGTTCCCGGCTTTGCCGGTTCCTCTGTGGTTTTTAACCCCTTTAAATGTAATCTATGAAAGGGGTTAAAAACCCCAAAAGAGAGGCTGAACGGGCATAAAAAACGCGGGTCAATTGTCTATTATCAACCTGAAGGCTCTGGTAAGCCCGTGTGAAAATAATAGAACAAAAGCCCGCGCCTATACGATATTATACAATCCCTCCATCTAAGATGGAAGACATGTTATATGCGTAGTCAGCGCAAGCATTTACTGTCCATTATTCCTTCACACTTAAAAATTTACCAAATTTTCAGATCAGAATAATCTCCGTAAAATGCTTACAATATGTAATTGATCCCGCGCTCCGTGAGCCGCTGCCCACTACTGAATCGTTGTAAAGGTAAATAGGTTTTCCGAATCGACAAGAAAAAATGCTCGTAATTTCCCAAAATATGTAGGTTACAGGACAAAACAATACCCTTTGGGCAATATATTCCCTTAGTTTAGGGATAAAATACAAGTACCTGATATACTTTGAATGAAGTAAAAAACGGATCTCAAAACAGCGTATTGATAAACGCTAATAACCAGCCTATTACAGTTTCCCCCTGGAGGAAACGGAAATTCCCTCGGCAGGAAACGGAAATTCTGCCTTGTTCCCGCGCTTGACGCGGGATCGCAAAAGAACAGACCTTATTGATCGATATTTATATGGCCGGTCCTAATGCGATCCCGCGTCAAGCGCGGGAACAGGGATCACACCGACAAATCATCATTTGCAGGTTCAGTTCTTCTTAAACATGATTATTTCGAAAATAAATATGTTTTACCCTTTCCTATATACAATATTTGTCTATATTTGTCCACGAAGTATCAATAGTGCAACTAAAACATTTAATTATGGACAAATTTATCAATCCCTTTTCGGATTACGGCTGGAAAAAGATTTTCGGCAGTGAAGTAAGCAAAGATCTTATCATCAGTTTCCTCAATGAAGTTATTCAACAGGAAGTAATCGTTGACATTACGTTTCGCAATGTCGAGATGCTCGGTTTGAAACAAGACCAGCGACGGGCTATTTTCGACATCTTCTGTGAGAATGAAAAAGGGGAAGTCTTTATCGTCGAGATGCAGAAAAGCCGGCAGAAGTATTTCTCTGACAGGGTGTTATATTACGCCTCTTTTGCTATCCAGCAACAATCCATGATCGTAAAGGAAAGGCTCGAAAAGGAACCGGACGAAGTAGTCCGCAAACGCTGGAACTACCAAATCAGCAAGGTATATGTCGTGTGTATCCTGAACTACGTGATGGACCCGTCCCGTCCGGATAAATATCGCTGGGATGTGGTGCGTATGGATCGGGAGTTGAAGCAGCCCTTCAGTGAAACACTCAACGAAATCTATATCGAAATGCCGAAATTTGTATTACCTTTGTCGGAGTGCGACACGCTTTATAAGAAGTGGTTATATGTCTTAAACAACATCGAGATCATGGAACGATTACCCCAAGAACTGAACAATCAGATATTCCGCAAGCTGAAAAGCATCGTGGAGGTAGAGCGCATGACCCCTGACCAGCGCTTGGAATATGAACTGAGCCTTTCTGTCGAACGTGACCTCTCTGCCGCCCTCGATACCAGTTTCGAAGATGGGATGGAAAAAGGCAAAGCGGAAGGCAAGGCGGAAGGCATGAAGCATGGAATAGAAAAAGGGAAAGCGGAAGAACAACGCCTTATTGCAGCTAATTTAAAAAAACAGGGAGTTGATATTGGAACGATTGCACAATGTACCGGTTTGTCGGTGGAAGAAATTAGTGAGTTGTAATCTATGATTGTGATTCACATCTTGGCAGATTTGAGTCTTATAGACGCAGATTAAAATAAATAAACAGGATTTTTTGACGCGGATTGCGCGAATAACCGCGGATTAAACACCTGATACATGTTTTCTTATCCGCGTTATTCGCTAAATCCGCGTCAAAATTATATTTGCGTCCATCAGAGACTCATATTCTTATGTTTTTAGCAAATATTTTCCGATAAAATAGGAGAATAAAATTCATCCCTTTTGATAACGGCGAACATTCTCGCCACAAGTTTTGCCCGTAAAGCATTGATAATGGTC
>NZ_JACOOJ010000077.1 GCF_014287585.1 Parabacteroides hominis
TTGCCTATTATGTCTATGCCAAATGTCCTAAAGAAGGGAAAAATGGCTCAATATATGTCAGTGAACGGCAGATAAAGTTAGAGGATGAAACAGGGTACTATCATTTCTGGGTGGGGGTGTTGAATACTCCTGAGGATGGCGTACGTTCCTGGCTCCCGAATTATGGATATACCGAGATAGCCGGCCAGACGATTACAACAGGATTGATAAAGGACAAGTTAGCCCGGTTGGTGATCGATCTGTTGAATGCAAAGATAACGACGATCAATGGTGCTACAATTGAGGGAAAAATCAAGTTCACCTCCGGAACATCCGGTTATAATAATATTTCCGACCGCCCTAACCTACAACCGTTGTATGATGGGATAAATGATGCCTTGGCGGATGCAGAGAATGCTTCAAATGCAGCTAACACCGCCCAATTGACTGCAAATAACAAGGCAAGGGTATTTTATCAAACGACGGCTCCAACATCCGGTATGCGGACAAATGACTTATGGGTGGACGGAGTGAATATTTATAGATATAATGGTTCTTCATGGGTTCTTGCTTCGAAGTATGACAATACGATAACGGAGATCAACGGTGGACTTATAACTACAGGCGCAATTGCTTTTGGAAGCACAGGAGGAATGGCCGCTTCCGGTACGATTCGTATTTGGTCTGGAGGAACAGCCGGGGCGAATGGACAACCACCTACTTCTCCAACTTTTACTGTTGATAGTTCAGGTAACGTGATTTCAAATGGGACTATTACGGCAAATAATGCTATTTCATTAAGAAATGGACAAGCTGGGATTATTGGATATGGTACATCTAATAGTTCAATAAGATTTTGGGCTGGTGGATCAGTTCCAGAAAGTGCTGATTTTAGAGTTGATCAAAGTGGAGATGTTAATGTCAAAATGTTAAATGCTATAAATATCACTTGTGGTAGTTCTGATTTTTCAAGTATTTATTTAACCGACAAATCCTGGAGCAATAACTATGTTAGGTTGTTTGCTGCAAGGGAAGCTAAAGGAATAGAAATTCAAAAAACTTATCAAGGAATTTTAGACAATGTTGGTGGTTTTATTGTAATGAAATACAATCCAGACGCAACGGCTTATAGGGAAATAGGATTTTTTGTTAGACATTTTAAATCAGATGCATCATGGATATTTAGGACTTGCATAAAAGCAAGTCAATTGCCATCGTTGGTTCAGGTTAATGATTTAGACGCATCTGGAACAAAATATAATGTGAAATAGGATAGTGCAACAGGTTTATTATATATAGAATAAAAGAATATGAACTTAACATTAAAAGACCGGGTATTAATACTCAACACCGTGTTACCGCAGTTTGACACGAGAAAAAACATGGAACTGAAAGTCTCGATCGATCGTAAGATTACCATTTCGGAGGTTGATCAGAAACGAATTGTCGTTAAAGACTTAGGAGGTGGCCAGATCAACATAGGTTTTACAGATGCAGCGGCCATAACGGAAACAACAGATATAGACTTGACAGATGAAGAACTGTCATATCTCAAAGAGCGAGTTGACTTCATCGACCGCAACGGGATGTTCTCCGAGTTCACGATGCCGACGTATGTGAAGATCTTGGATGAACCGCTTGCTGATGTGGTGCAACCAGTCGAATAATATAAAAATCCGCCTCCAATCTTCACAGACCGGAGGCGGGAACCTTTAAATTTGAAATCATGCCAAACAATTTGGCAACAAATTAACCGACAACAAAGGTAATCAAATAAAACGAAGGAGGTGTGAAGTGAATGTGGAATTAACCGATATACTAACGATAATCGGGACGCTGGGAGGTTTTGAGGCGATAAAATGGGGAATCAAATTCTGGACTACCCGGAAGACAAATGCACGCATTGAAGATGCTCATGCGGATGCAGAAGAATTTAAAGCTTTGCGTGAATATAATGAGTTTCTGCAAAAGCAGCTATCCGATAAGGTGGAACGGTTCGTTGAGCAAACCGGAAGGCTTCGGCAGGTACAGGATGAGCTTTTTACTTTGAAAGAGAGCTATTCGGATGTAAAGCTCGAACTTGCTTTAAAGAGATGTGAAAAGAAAAAATGCGGTGATCGTGAACCGCAAAACGGATATTAAAAAGGAGGAAAGAAAATGAAAATCAGTGAAAATTTTGAATTGAAAGAGTTTACCCGTAGCAACACAGCGACACAGGAAGGTATTGCTAATGATCCGGGAGTGCGGGAAGTGAAAGCGATCGAGAACCTGGTAGTAAACCTGTTGCAACCTCTCCGGGAGAAGTACGGAAAGCGGATGGTTATCAATAGCGGCTACCGGTGTCCAGAACTGAATAAAGCCGTTGGAGGTGTGCCAACCAGCCAACACACGAAGGGAGAGGCAGCGGATGTAGCCTGTGAGCACCCGGCGTACCTGGTCGATTGTCTCCGGCGGTCTGGGCTGGATTTTGATCAGTGCATCCAGTACAGTACGTTCGTGCATTTATCGTTGAAACTCTCCGGCCAGAATCGGAAGCAATATCTGAAAGGGAGGTACTAATGAAAGCCTGGTACGTCATAATACTTTGTGTTCTCTGCTCTTGTGGAACTTCGAAGCGATCCACAGAGGCGGAGCGATACCGGCAGGCTAAAATTGAGCTTTCGGATAGCCTTTTCTGGCGGGACAAGCTCGAGCGGACGGAATTATGTCTGTCTGAAGAGATGCTAAACGCCAAAATTATTATAACAAACTGGTCTCAGCCGGATAGCATCGGCAGGCAATATCCGACTAAAACTACCGAGATAGATATGAGCAGGCAGAAAAATGAATCGGATAGTACAAAAGTTCAATCAGGATCTAATGCTATTCAAGTCAAAAAACAAGATATAAAGATTCAGGATTCCGAAACAGTAAAAGAGGATGTCAAAAAAGATTCCCGGCTTGTTCCCTCATGGGCGTGGTGGGTATTGACTTTAGGATGTGTTGCAGCCTTTTTGCTTGTTTGGCTCGTTAAAAGACGAAAGTAGTTTCTTTTTGTTCATAGATTAAGTTAATAGTGTAGCCGCCCTGCCTGTGAAGGTGGGGCGGTTTTTGTGTATTTTGCATTTCCAAAATAATTCCCTACATTTGGGAAATACTTAAATTTAATGATCATGAAAGCAGAGAGACAATATAAAGAGAGAACTTCCCGGGTAATACAACCATCGAAAGGCAGTGGTGGGCATATTGTTGATAATAGATCTAGCTTCATGACTATAAATGAAACCAAAGGACTCATGAGGAATGACCATGTTGCTCAAAGGATGGTAATCGTTGGCTCTGATCCTGTAGAAGTTGATTCCGTGATAGCTGCGGACATATCATTCCAACATCAGAAGGCAGGAGGCGTGCTGCTTACATTAGGGGAGCTACTAGGTGGTACACCGAGCAAATATGGTATAAAAAAGGATGGAAGCGAGGGGATTATATTGACAACACATGGTGAACCTGGTAAAGTTGGTGATTTTGGCCCGTCTGAGATCATAGATGGATTAAAAAAGATAGCAAATATAGAAAAGGCCAAATACATATATATTGCCAGTTGCGATGCGGCCACCTCGCCTGGTGGTGAAGTTCCATCTGTTATAGCTGAGATCGGAGCTGCGTTTCCAGGGATTAACGTTTGCGGGGCACCTGGAATCGCCATTACGGACTATCGAGGTATATCCGGAGACTATCAAACCGTGTATAAGAAAAATGAGCCTAAGGGTATTCCCTTTCAGGATGTGGCATGTGTTATAGAAAATGCGGTTACCTTATCCCTATTTCCGAATGTAAAGGATTCTTTGGGATTAGATGACTTAGATAAGGTTGAAAAAAAAGGCATAGAATTGCGATCTCAGGGTGATTTTATTGAATTTTACGATACTCTTATAAATGCATTACTTGGCCAATTTAATGTTGATAGGCTTATTTTCTTCGTTGAAACATATAGAAAAGAATGTGAAAAGCAGCTTGCAACAGCCGAAAATCAAAGTACCATAATTTATTTTCAGGATCAGCTTAAGATAGTTCCCTTAGTGTTAGAGTTCGTAAAGAAGCAAATCCCTGTAATTACTGATGCTCGGAAAAAGGACGCTCCTCTAAGGAATAAAGCAGGGAGTTCGATCACTTATGATAGTCTCTGATTTCAAATAGAGGTTTTCCATCATTACCCCACAAGCCCCCATGAGATAGCCCGGATCAAGTTCGCCAATGAGAGCTTTTCCGTATACGGTGTATCGGAAAATGAATTGTCTGACGGAACTCCTCGTTGGGATATGTTGAATTTGGGTCGCTGGGAGGAGGAAATCTTAAACTGAGTATAAATGAAATATCGGGGATTGATATGGCCAAGCTATCAATCCCCGACATTTAAAACAACAGTTTTCCTTCCTTCTTATCCATCACCGCATTGAAAACACTTTTATAGGTCTCATACAACTCCTTCCGGCTTTCCGGCCCCGGCCAGTCGGCGAAAGACTCTCCGGCGAAGAATTTCCAAGCGAAGATCCGTTTGGCTTTTTCGGATAAGCCTAATTGATCGATTATGTTCCGGACATCCTGCATACGTTCCCGGATGTATTCGGTACGATCCGGACTGTCGTCGGGTTCGTCGATGATATTCAGCCGTCGCCAATCCACATTCTCATCTATTGGAATAGGCTTGTATTTATGCCGGTAGGGAGATGTGTCAGAGGTAACGTTTAGCTTTATCATTTGCAGGATATACCAATCAAGTTCGGTATATCCACCTTTTGGGGTTTCCATAAGCCGGGAGAGGAGCTCCGGGGGCTTTTGAAGCAGCATACATATTACCTCGTTTAATACATCAATAGCTTCGTCTGTCATTCCGGCAAGTGAGCAGTGATACTTAGCGTAATCCAGCCACCTGTCGTAACGTTTCTCAATATATTTATTCAATGCCTCACTTGCCATAGTCGTCTTTATTTGATATATTTGTTTCCGGTTGCAAGGGGGTGGCGCTGTGAGGCGCTGCCTTTCTTATTCCTCCTCTTCGTTTGTATCAAAAAGATTTGCCATCATATCAACAATATTCGTCTGGATATTGTCTTCAGCTCCCAATACGGCATTACTGATATGCTTCTTTTCTTCGATAATCCTGTAGAGCTTCTGGTCGATCGTCCGACGGCCAAGCAGATAGTAACAGTTTACAGAATCTTTCTGCCCGATACGGTGCGCCCGGCTTTCTGCCTGATCGCAATCGGCATACGTCCAAGGAAGTTCGATAAAGGCAACATCGCTGGCAGC
>NZ_JACOOJ010000078.1 GCF_014287585.1 Parabacteroides hominis
AAAAAACAATTTAACAACGAAGAGTTTGATCCTGGCTCAGGATGAACGCTAGCGACAGGCTTAACACATGCAAGTCGAGGGGCAGCGGGGGTAGCAATACCTGCCGGCGACCGGCGCACGGGTGAGTAACGCGTATGCAACTTGCCTATCAGAGGGGAATAGCCCGGCGAAAGTCGGATTAATGCTCCATAAAACAGGGGTCCCGCATGGGAATATTTGTTAAAGATTCATCGCTGATAGATAGGCATGCGTTCCATTAGGCAGTTGGCGGGGTAACGGCCCACCAAACCGACGATGGATAGGGGTTCTGAGAGGAAGGTCCCCCACATTGGAACTGAGACACGGTCCAAACTCCTACGGGAGGCAGCAGTGAGGAATATTGGTCAATGGCCGGGAGGCTGAACCAGCCAAGTCGCGTGAAGGATGAAGGATCTATGGTTTGTAAACTTCTTTTATACGGGAATAAAGTGTGGGACGTGTCCCATTTTGTATGTACCGTATGAATAAGCATCGGCTAACTCCGTGCCAGCAGCCGCGGTAATACGGAGGATGCGAGCGTTATCCGGATTTATTGGGTTTAAAGGGTGCGTAGGTGGTTGTTTAAGTCAGCGGTGAAAGTTTGTGGCTCAACCATAAAATTGCCGTTGAAACTGGATGACTTGAGTATATTTGAGGTAGGCGGAATGCGTGGTGTAGCGGTGAAATGCATAGATATCACGCAGAACTCCGATTGCGAAGGCAGCTTACTAAACTATAACTGACACTGAAGCACGAAAGCGTGGGGATCAAACAGGATTAGATACCCTGGTAGTCCACGCAGTAAACGATGATTACTAGGAGTTTGCGATAGACAGTAAGCTCTACAGCGAAAGCGTTAAGTAATCCACCTGGGGAGTACGCCGGCAACGGTGAAACTCAAAGGAATTGACGGGGGCCCGCACAAGCGGAGGAACATGTGGTTTAATTCGATGATACGCGAGGAACCTTACCCGGGTTTGAACGCATTCGGACCGGAGTGGAAACGCTCCTTTCAGCAATGACCGTTTGCGAGGTGCTGCATGGTTGTCGTCAGCTCGTGCCGTGAGGTGTCGGCTTAAGTGCCATAACGAGCGCAACCCTTATCACTAGTTACTAACAGGTCAAGCTGAGGACTCTGGTGAGACTGCCAGCGTAAGCTGTGAGGAAGGTGGGGATGACGTCAAATCAGCACGGCCCTTACATCCGGGGCGACACACGTGTTACAATGGCATGGACAAAGGGCAGCTACACAGCGATGTGATGCAAATCTCCAAACCATGTCTCAGTTCGGATCGGAGTCTGCAACTCGACTCCGTGAAGCTGGATTCGCTAGTAATCGCGCATCAGCCATGGCGCGGTGAATACGTTCCCGGGCCTTGTACACACCGCCCGTCAAGCCATGGGAGCCGGGGGTACCTGAAGTCCGTAACCGCAAGGATCGGCCTAGGGTAAAACTGGTGACTGGGGCTAAGTCGTAACAAGGTAGCCGTACCGGAAGGTGCGGCTGGAACACCTCCTTTCTGGAGCGCAGGATTTCGTGAGAAGTAGGAGAAGGTATGTTGTTCTCTGGTACTACGGTTGAATATGTATTCATATATGATCTTAAAACTGGACACCCAGTAGAGAAGACGAAGCTGCAACCTCCCCGGTAGAAAGGGAGCCAGTTTCAGGAGATTAAGATAAGCCAGTCCTATAGCTCAGTTGGTTAGAGCGCTACACTGATAATGTAGAGGTCGGCAGTTCAACTCTGCCTGGGACTACTTCAGAAATTAAGGATTAAAACCAAGGATTGGTAAATAAGATTAGAAACATTTATTTATTAATTCATCATTCTTGATTCTTAATTAAAAAAGGGGGGATTAGCTCAGCTGGCTAGAGCATCTGCCTTGCACGCAGAGGGTCAACGGTTCGAATCCGTTATTCTCCACCAAACACGCCGTAAATGGCGTACATAAGATCTTTGACGTATTGGACAACTTCAAATAAAGTTAAGTAACGAATAAAAGTAAGAGCAAGCTAAAGATATATCAATCCGACGCCTATTCCTTAATTATTAATTATTAATTCATGGATAGGGTGTCAGTGATAAAGAAAGTAAGCAAGGGCAGACGGTGGATGCCTTGGCTCTCGGAGGCGATGAAGGACGTGATAAGCTGCGATAAGCTTGGGGGAGGTGCAAATAACCCTTGATCCCGAGATTTCCGAATGGGGCAACCCGGCAGGTTGAAGGCCTGCCATTCCGCAAGGAAGGCGAACGTGGGGAACTGAAACATCTAAGTACCCATAGGAGAAGAAAACAAAAGTGATTCCGCAAGTAGTGGCGAGCGAACGCGGAATAGCCCAAACCGTAGGTGTTTCGGCACCTTCGGGGTTGTAGGACCACGTTGTGGCAAGAAATCAGGGAAGTAGAACGTTTTGGAAAAAACGGCCGTAGACGGTGAAAGCCCGGTATACGACTCCTTGACGAAGCCTAGTGGCATCCTGAGTAGCGCGGAGCACGAGAAATTCTGTGTGAATCAGCGGGGCCCATCCCGTAAGGCTAAATACTCCCGAGAGACCGATAGCGAACCAGTACTGTGAAGGAAAGGTGAAAAGCACCTCGAACAGAGGAGTGAAATAGTCCCTGAAACCGTCTGCCTACAAGCGGTCGGAGCAACAAAAGTTGTGACGGCGTGCCTTTTGCATAATGAACCTACGAGTTACTTTCTCCGGCAAGGTTAAGGGCTTCAGGCCCGGAGCCGAAGCGAAAGCGAGTCTTAATAGGGCGCCATAGTCGGAGTGAGTAGACGCGAAACCAAGTGATCTACCCTTGGTCAGGATGAAGGTTGGGTAACACCAACTGGAGGTCCGAATGGGTATACGTTGAAAAGTGTTCCAATGAACTGAGGGTAGGGGTGAAAGGCTAATCAAACTTGGAGATAGCTCGTACTCCCCGAAATGCATTTAGGTGCAGCCTGTGGTAAGTATAGCATGAGGTAGAGCGACTGATTGGATGCGAGGGCTTCACCGCCTATCAAGTCCAGATAAACTCCGAATGCGTGTTATATATAGCCATGGAGTGAGGGCGCGGGTGCTAAGGTCCGCGTCCGAGAGGAGAAGAATCCAGACCATCAGCTAAGGTCCCCAAATAACGGTTAAGTTGAACTAACGAAGTCAGACTGCAGAGACAGCTAGGATGTTGGCTTGGAAGCAGCCATTCATTTAAAGAGTGCGTAACAGCTCACTAGTCGAGGAGTCTGGCGTGGATAATACTCGGGCATAAACCGTTTACCGAAGCTATGGATGTTGTAAGACATGGTAGGGGAGCATTCCAACGGCGCAGAAGGTAGGGGATAACCCCTGTTGGAGCTTTTGGAAAAGCAAATGTAGGTATAAGTAACGATAAAGGGGGTGAGAAACCTCCTCGCCGAAAGACTAAGGTTTCCTGATCAACGTTAATCGGATCAGGGTAAGTCGGGACCTAAGGATAAGCCGAACGGCGATTCCGATGGAAGAATGGTTTAATATTCCCATACTACTTTATGGAGCGATGTGGAGACGGAGAAGTGACAGTCCTGCCATCTGACGGAATAGGTGGTTGAAGGGTGTAGACGTTGATGATTGTAGGCAAATCCGCAGTCAGAGCCGAACTTGACAGTATGCAGCGTACTTGTACAATGCAATATGGACGTAATCATGCTCCCTAGAAAATCCGCTAAGCATATTCATAGAGTACCCGTACCGTAAACGGACACACGTAGTTGGGTTGAGAATACTGAGGCGCTCGAGTGATTCACGGTTAAGGAACTAGGCAAATTGACCCTGTAACTTCGGGATAAAGGGTCCCACTGTAACAGGTGGGCGCAGAGAATAGGTCCAGGCAACTGTTTAACAAAAACACATGGCTGTGCGAAATGGAAACATGAAGTATACAGCCTGACACCTGCCCGGTGCTGGAAGGTTAAGAGGAGAGCTTATCGCAAGAGAAGGTTTGAATTGAAGCCCCAGTAAACGGCGGCCGTAACTATAACGGTCCTAAGGTAGCGAAATTCCTTGTCGGGTAAGTTCCGACCTGCACGAATGGTGTAATGATCTGGACACTGTCTCAACCGTGAGCTCGGTGAAATTGTAGTATCGGTGAAGATGCCGATTACCCGCGATGGGACGAAAAGACCCCGTGAACCTTTACTATAGCTTTACATTGAATTTGGGCAATTGATGTGTAGGATAGGCCGGAGACAATGAAGCAGGCACGCCAGTGTTTGTGGAGTCGACGTTGAAATACGGCCCTTTGATTGTTTGAGTTCTAACTCGCTGATGCGAGGACACTGTATGGTGGGTAGTTTGACTGGGGTGGTCGCCTCCAAAAGAGTAACGGAGGCTTCTAAAGGTACCCTCAGACCGATTGGTAACCGGTCGCAGAGTGTAATGGCATAAGGGTGCTTGACTGGGAGGCCCACAAGCCGATCAGGTAGGAAACTAGAGCATAGTGATCCGGTGGTTCCGTATGGAAGGGCCATCGCTCAAAGGATAAAAGGTACTCCGGGGATAACAGGCTGATCGCTCCCAAGAGCTCATATCGACGGAGCGGTTTGGCACCTCGATGTCGGCTCGTCACATCCTGGGGCTGGAGAAGGTCCCAAGGGTTGGGCTGTTCGCCCATTAAAGTGGCACGCGAGCTGGGTTCAGAACGTCGTGAGACAGTTCGGTCTCTATCTATCGTGGGCGTAGGATATTTGAGGGGCTCTGACACTAGTACGAGAGGACCGTGTTGGACAGACCACTGGTTTACCGGTTGTCCCGCCAGGGGCACCGCCGGGTATCTAAGTCTGGATTGGATAAGTGCTGAAAGCATCTAAGTACGAAGCCAGCCCCAAGATGAGATATCCCTCAAGGGTCGTTGTAGACTACGACGTTGATAGGCTACAGGTGTAAGGGCAGCAATGTCGAAGCCGAGTAGTACTAATAGCCCGGGACTTTCTTCTCACAAGAATGGTTGATATATTTGTAGGGCGTCGAAAGGCGTCAGCTCAAAACGAGTCATTGTTACAAGACAAATACGTGGGGTTGTCCAGTCAAACATCTTAAGATGTAAAAAACAAGAAATTAAGGTGGTTATAGCGTTGGGGATCCACCTCTTCCCATTCCGAACAGAGAAGTTAAGCCCAACCACGTCGATGGTACTGCGTAAAAGTGGGAGAGTAGATAGCCGCCGTTTTAGAG
>NZ_JACOOJ010000079.1 GCF_014287585.1 Parabacteroides hominis
AGAGGGGGCGTACAGATTTAAAGGGAATAGAAATCTCATTAAAAGTCAATTGATTTGGCTAAAACGATAACTATGATGGGGCGGGAGTATAGAATTATCTATCTCCCGCTTTTATTATATAATTTCACTTTCCATATAATCAGAACTAAATAGTACCATTAAACGGTATCGGAGTCGACCTTTTTGGTATAAATCTATATTAAAATGTTTTTAAAGTGCAGGTTTCTTTTTCAGGAACTTTTTGCCTAACCATCTCCTTACCGGTTCGTCATAAAGTTTCAGGCAGAGGTAAGCCAGGATGATGCTGCCGGCGTAGACTGCTATTGCCATAGGCCAGATTTCAGCGAAAGTATAGAGTTCGTTGTCGATAAGCCAAGCATAGAACAGGTACATGATCGGGTAGTGGACGGCATAGAGCGGATAGGATATGTCACCTAAGAATTTACATATTTGCGTCGAACGTTTGTCTGTAGTCTTACCGGAGGCTCCAAGCCAGACAAGGACGGGGAAAATGAGGATGATGCAGGCCGCTTCGAATAGCCCATTGAGGCTTATGGGAGCGGTGTCCACCTTTATGTAAGGCACACAGAAGAGGATCAGCAGGACGATCGAACAAATCCAGAAAGCCCCCTTCATTTGGAGCGGTTTGAAGTTGCGGGATAACAGCATTCCTAACGAAAAGGGAAAGAGCATACGCAAGGAACCTCCGAGGAAATTCACGCCGTCAAGCGTCCAGCCCACACCGATCATGTCGTATCCCGAAACATCGAAGAGCGTGAATCCGGCAAGCCCTATCCCTAAAAGAGCGACGAGTACGGTCAGGGCTTTAGTGGAAAGGCGATGAATGAAAACGGCGTAAAGGATGTTACCGATATATTCGAAAAAGAGCGACCAGCTTGGACCGTTGAGCGGGAACATTTCGCCATTGCCACGCACTTCATATCTCGCACCGGGCAGGGCGGGAATGAAAAACATCGCACAGAGTGTGGATAGCATCACTGCCGAGATAGCCACGTGTTTACCGTCCCATTGGACACAACCTTGCATGAAGAAGGCTATCGCTCCCAATATCACTCCCATGATAATCATCGGATGGAGACGTATCAGGCGACGTTTGAAAAAGTTACCGGTCGTCATTGTTTTTCCCAAGCGGTCGTCGTAGGCGTAACCGATTACGAAACCTGAAAGGATGAAGAAGAAATCGACGGCCAGGTAACCATGATTGATCGTTGTGATAGGAGTTCCTCCGGCTGCAAACGAAAGACCTTCGAAGATGTGATAAAAAACAACCAGTAAGGCTGCCACCCCTCGCAATCCGTCAAGGAGCTCGTAATGGGGTTTGGTATCCGCAAATGCGGCTGAAGAGATTGTTGTGTCTGACATTGATATTGAATTAGATATTTGTAATATGCGGCAAAAGTATTTGTTTTTTAGGGTAAAAAATTTGTCCTATGTCAAATTCGGCTATCCGTTCGCCCGGAGCCGGCTGAGCGTAGAAAGCCTGATACCCAGATAAGAGGCGATATATCCTAAGTTCACTCGCCGGTATGCGTCCGGAAACTGCTCCTTGAACGCTTCGTATCGTTCCCTCGCCGACAAGGTCAAATGATCTTTGTGGCTGCGATGCAAACGCCTGTATTCGTTCTGATGGATGATTCTTCCCCAGTTACACAGTTCAATGTTTGTCTCGAAAAGATGTGTCAAAGTTGCCAGCGATATCCGGTAGGCTTCCACCTCTTCCAGCGTTTCGACAAATTCTTCACTGATCTTTCCATAATAGAGTTCATCCATACTGAACACAATACTCCCTTCTCCGGCAAACGATGTCGTAACCTCTTCGCCGTCTACCAGCCAAAAGGAACGCGTTATCCCCTTCTCGATGAAAAAGGCGGACTTGCAATAGGTGTCTGCTTTTATCAACTGATACTTTTTAGGAAAGCGGCAGTAGGTCACGTTCTCTTTCAATACTTGAACGGTATCGTCGGAGATAGGAAACAAGGAGTTTATTTTATTTAATATATTTGTCATGATGTTACTTCGGCATTGCCTGTCAATCACAAAGATACGAAAAACCGGTAAAAAACAGTTGGCAACCAGGCAGTAATTATCTCACCGCTTGATTGCCAACCGCCAATTGAATTATTGAACTGTTCCTACAGCCATTCGCTCATGAACGCATCCATCTCATCTGCGTGCGCTTCGAGGCTTTGGAGCAGTTTAAACTGAGCCTTTGTGCGGGTAAGGTTGTGCTTCGGGCTATGGATCTTGTAGTATGTGTCGCCGTTGATGTAGTCAGTCAGGAAACGGACTGTCTGCATGTAGGTCAGCAAACGGCCGCCGTATGGGAGCAGTTTGATTTCCGTCGGGGTCAGGAAGGACTTGGCTTTCTCCATGTAGCCGCGTGTATAGGCTTTGAAAATATCCATGTTGACGTTGACATTGTCCAGGTTTTCGTCATCTTCGGCACCGGTATTGGCTCCTGTGCGGATGAAGTCGCCGATGTCTGACAGAACGAAACCCGGCATGACCGTGTCGAGGTCGATTACGCACAAAACCTTGTCGGTTTCGGCATCGAACATCATATTGTTAACCTTCGTGTCGCAATGGTTCGTGCGTTTTTTCAGCTTGCCCTCGCGATAGAGGCGTTCCTGGATGCACATGGCTTCGGCGCGTTTTTCGATTTCTTCGATCAAGTCTTTCACTTCGTCCAGACGACCGGCGGCATTGGCCTTTACTGCATCGTGGAATTGCTCCAGGCGGAATTCCATGTTATGGAAGTTCGGAATGGTTTCGCCCAGCGTACCTTCCGGAATATCGGCCAGCATGGACTGGAAGTCGCCGAAAGCCTTGCCTGCTTCGTAAGACAGTTCCGGGTTGACCTCTTCATAGCTCTTGCTGTTCGGGATGAACAGGCAAACGCGCCAATAGCTGTCTCCGTCGAAATAATACAGCTTGTTGTCTTTTGTCGGAAGGAAAGTCAACACTTTGCGATCGATGTCGCTTTCGCCTTTTTCTTCCAGTTTCTTACGAATATGCGAAGTAACGACCTGGATATTGTTCTGTAACATATCCACATTGGTGAAGATCAGGTGGTTGATGCGTTGTAGCACGTATTTGATTTCGCCTTTTTCGTTTGTTACTTTCAGCGTATCGTTAATGTGTCCGTTTCCGAATGGTTCAGCGGAAACTACTTTCTCTGTGAGCTGGAACTGGTCCAGGATGTTTAGTAATTGTTCTTTCGTTTTTGCCATGGCATTATGTTAATTGATAATTGATAATTGAAAATTGAAAGGATTCAATCTTCAGTTACGCACAAAAGTAAGAATATCTTTGTAAATAAAAAACGGAAGTTGCTTTCTTTATAGGCGAACCTCATCTAAAATAAGAAAGGCTATCCTTTGAAGGACAGCCTTTCTTATTAGATATAATCGAAGTCGGGAATCGATAGTTACGATTCTCTGTTCAATTTTCAATTATTTCTTGTTACGGTTACCGTAGCGGCTCATGAACTTGTCAACACGTCCGGCAGTATCGACCAATTTAGCCTTACCTGTGTAGAACGGGTGAGAAGTGCTTGAGATTTCGACCTTTACCAGCGGATAAGTAACACCGTCGATTTCGATCGTTTCTTTTGCATTGATAGTAGAACGAGTGATAAATACGTCCTCGTTTGACATGTCCTTGAATACAACAGGACGATAGTTGTCAGGATGAATTCCTTTTTTCATTGCTTTGTTATCTTATTTTTAATTTATATTCTTATACTTAGTCTGGTAACCGGTATTTTGGGTTGCAAAGGTATGGATTAGAGTTGAACAAACAAAGAAATTCGAACTATTTTTTCAATCAGTTCTACTTTTGTGTTATTTTATATGCTTAAAAGCATAATGTTCCCGGATAGTTGTTATCTTTGTGGGAGATTTCTAATCATTAACGTAATAACATATACAACAATGGTAAATTACAAAGATTTAGGTTTGGTGAACACGAGAGAAATGTTCGCAAAAGCCATCAAAGGCGGATACGCAATTCCGGCTTTCAACTTTAACAACATGGAACAGATGCAGGCTATTATCAAGGCTGCAGTTGAAACAAAGTCTCCGGTGATTTTGCAGGTATCTAAAGGTGCTCGTCAATATGCAAATGCTACTCTGTTGCGTTATATGGCTCAGGGTGCAGTTGAATATGCAAAAGAATTAGGATGTGAAAAACCTCAGATCGTTCTGCACCTGGATCATGGCGATACGTTCGAAACTTGCAAAAGCTGTATCGACTCCGGTTTCTCTTCTGTAATGATCGACGGTTCTCATCTTCCTTATGAAGAAAACATTGCGTTGACTAAGAAAGTAGTAGACTATGCTCATCAGTTCGATGTAACGGTAGAAGGCGAACTGGGTGTATTGGCAGGTGTTGAAGACGAAGTTTCTTCCGACCATCACACATACACGGATCCTGAAGAAGTTATCGACTTTGCGACTCGTACAGGTTGCGATTCTTTGGCTATCTCTATCGGTACTTCTCACGGTGCCTACAAATTTACTCCGGAACAGTGCACGATCGACCCGGTTACCGGCAAGATGGTTCCTCCTCCATTGGCATTCGACGTTCTGGACGCTGTAATGGAAAAACTTCCGGGATTCCCTATCGTTCTTCACGGTTCCTCTTCTGTTCCGCAGGAAGAAGTTGAAACGATCAACCAGTTCGGTGGCGCTTTGAAGGCTGCTATCGGTATTCCTGAAGAATGGTTGCGTAAGGCTGCTACATCTTCTGTATGCAAGATCAACATCGACTCAGACTCTCGTCTGGCAATGACTGCTGCTATCCGTAAGACTTTCGCTGAAAAACCGGCTGAATTCGATCCGCGCAAATACTTGGGCCCGGCTCGCGATAACATGGAGAAATTGTACAAACACAAAATTGTTAACGTTTTGGGTTCTGACAATAAACTTTAATCCGGAGATAAAGATTAAAAATACTGAAGGAGGGTGTGTCAAAACCGTCGCATCCTCTTTTTTTATGCGCAAAGTCCGAACTTTCCCAAGCTCGGACTTTGTTATTACCCAAAGTTTATGTAACTTTCGGCATAAGATTTTTTGTTAT
>NZ_JACOOJ010000080.1 GCF_014287585.1 Parabacteroides hominis
ATCGAGGATCAGATCAAAACACTGTCCGAAGAATATACCGGAATCCAGCAAAAGGCGATCGATGATGCCGTAGCCCGTGGCGATTACGCTCCCGGTTCCGTAAATCTTCAGGACCGTTCCGAAGCAGATTGGGCAAAGCTGATGGATCAGGACGCCGACAACAGTGCGAATAATCCCGGTGTGGTAAACCTGGGTATTGAATAATCCAAGTAAAGTGTAACGTTATGTACAGAAAAAGAGAAAGAGAATTCCAGTATCCTCCCGGAATTGAAAAGATTATTGAGGATGTGATCGGTGGCGGGACGATTGACCGCAGAGATCTGCAGAACGCTTTGTTCAATGGCAAGGCGTTGGATGAGCTTCCTCCGATCGTGATCGTGGTGAAAGATCCGGAAACAGGGCTGTATCATGTATTGAAGACGGCAATGGCTTCCGATGCTGGCAGTGAAACAACTTATAAGGTGGCCAAGAATCATCTGTTCGGTGTGGGTGACTTCGTGACGATTGGTGGAGCTTTGACAGGCGCGTCCGATAAGATCACGGCTATCGATAAGAGTGATGCGGATTTCGACACGATTACGCTGGCTGCAACGATCGGGGCTGCAACAAAAGGTCAAGTATTGGTCCAGGTTAAAGACAAGCAGGCTGCGAAAGCTGCCAAGCTGCCTTATGATGGCGAATTGGTTGTCACGATGAATAAAGTCGACTTGACTGTAGCCAATCAGCAGTCCGGGTTATTGGTAAGAGGTACGGTAAACGAATCCTGTATGCCGTTCCCGGTAGATAAGGGCCTGAAGGCATTAATGCCGTTTATCCGTTTTGTGTAATCCATTAAAATCAGATATATGGAAAGAAGTTTAATTAAGCAGGTGAATAAAAAGAACATGGCTGCTCGTTTGAATACCCGCCATGTGAAACCGGTCGTTTTCCCGAACTTCTTCGGGGTGAAAAGAAAGACCTCTTTGAAGTGGGAGACGCTAACCGGTGAGAAAGGCGCTCCGGTAATGGCTGACGTAATCTCTTTTGATGCTTCCGCTCCGCAGAAAACGCGCGAGATGATCAGCAAGCTGTCCGGTGATATTCCGAAGACAGCCGTTAAGCGTGGTATGAACGAAAGTGATTACAACGAATACAAGCAGTTGGAACGTGATGCGCAGGGGGATGCCGACCAGTTGGCATTGTTGAACCTGGCTTTCAAGGATCAAGATTTTGTATATAATTCCGTTCGTGCCCGTTTTGAATGGTGGTGTATGCAACTTATGAGCCGTGCCGGTTTCCATCTGTCCGCCAAGAACAATGGTGGTGTCGTAACGGCCGAGTTTGTCGGTTGTGGTATGCCGAAGAAGAACCAGCGTAAATCAACTGTAGATTGGAGTAATGCTGCAACGGCCAATGGTTTGCAGGATATCGAAGATACGGTTGTCGCTGCTTCTGCCGAAGGGGTTACGATTCGGTATGTCGTAATGCATGTAGCGGATTTCTCCTTGCTGAAAAAGCAGAAATCAACGTTCGACACATTGAAGGCATGGGTTAATTCGTCTTCAAAAATATTGGTGACGAAAAATCTTATCAACGAGTATCTGGCCGAACAGGAAATTCCGGTGAAGATCATCACTGTGAATCCGTCTGTCCGTATCGAGGATAAGGCTCATCGTCGTAAAACTATCAATCCGTGGGAGCGTAAACGTGTATGCTTCTTGGAGGATCTGAAAGTTGGCGATATCCAACACGGACCGATTGCAGCCGAATCTTCCGCTACCTTGCAGAAGATAGCCCTCATGGTGAAACAGGATTGGGTATTGGTAACCAAATGGTCTGAGCTGGAACCGTTCAAGGAATGGACGAAGGCGGAAGCAAATGCTATTCCTGTTGTGAATGATCCGGATGCCATGTTTATCATGAAAGTGGATGGCCAGGACTGGAATGTTTCCGAAGATACCGAGGGTACGGATGATATCCCGGCAACATTCTTGGGCGAAGCCGTTGAACCGGAAGATCAGACGATTCAGGATACCGAAAACGGAGAATAACGGCCATGGATAAGACGATCCGAGATACAATACTTGCTTATCCCGGTCTTGCCGACTGTGAAGATTTTTTGGACAACGTCGTTTTGCCGGGACGCGGCCTTGAAGGTACAGAGGATAGTAAAACGATAGATATCCAAAAACAAAAGCTGGTGGCTGCCGACCTCTATTCAATGGTCGGCGGTCTGCCGGACTTCACAGAAAACAAGCTTTCTCTCACATATCCCCGATCTTGGTATGATGCTACGGCAAAGCGTTTGTACCGGGAGGGAGGAGAGCCTGAAAAAGCAGAGTTGATAGGTAATAAAATCGAAGTCCCTCGTGGGCGTTCTGGCGGGCGATGGTAAAACGGTATTCACATACGGCAATTGTAACGATCCAATCCGGAGCATTGGTAAAGGGTGAATGGGTTGCCGGAGTATCTCAGGATATTGAGGTCAAAGGTCAGTATTACCCATCTAACAGCGGGCAACAGGTGAAACAGAATGCCGATGGGAAAGAGTTTATCGTACATGGTGAATTTTCGACGAAGGTACGCCCGGTGTCGGATGTAAAGCATATCCGGATTGATAGTATAGGACTTGATGTCAATATTATCTGCTGGGAATCATTTCAGACTCACTCTGTAATTTATGTTTAGTGATGGCGAGGAAAGGTGGTTTGACT
>NZ_JACOOJ010000081.1 GCF_014287585.1 Parabacteroides hominis
GTACGAAACATAAAGTCTGCACTGCGAAATATAACACCTCCTTTCGGCATGTACTGGAAATCCCGGATCGTCTGGTCCGAACCTCTTGGCGAAGCAAAAGAAGGCTTCGATTGTACGAATATAAGATTTGAAGTAATAACAGAATTAGATTAAGAATATGGCTAATGAAAGAAGTTTAGCGGTAGGCGTATCCTTCTTAGGATATGGTGACCCCGGTGATGGTGTTCCGGCCTCTATTTATACACAGTGTCCGATCGTCCACGAAGGCTCAGTCGCTTTCAATTTCAATGAAGCGACCTCTGTCGATTTCCGTGCTGAAGGGATGAAAGATCCCTGGGAGTCATTCGATAAGACTGGCGACCCGGATAGTTTTGAATTTGCTATCCCGTCGCCGACAGATCAGGAAATGCTCGCGTTTTGTGGTGGTTCTATTAGTGGGGGTAAATGGAATGCACCGATTGATATTCCCAATATCCGCAAATCGTTCAAGATACAGACAACACCGTACAAAGGTAAGTATACGGAATATACATTTGCCATTTGTAAAGTCAGTGCCCGCTTGAGTCAGGCTCCGTCTTCAGAACAGACAGACCTGTTGTTGGTTAAATGTACCCGTTTGACAGCAATTACCTCTGCAGGGCAGCAACGGTCTTCGTTCAGTCGGGCGGTGATGAATGTAACCCTTACCCCAGTAAAGACAGTTGTAATCACTGGTACGCCCAAAGTTGGTGAAACGCTTATAGCCACCTTGACACCAGCGGAAGCGACTGGTGATTTCCAATGGCAACGTAAAGTGGATGGCCAGGGAGAAGCCCAAGATATTGAGGGGGCTATTGGCGACAGTTACATGATCCAGCCGGAAAATGAAGGCGATAAAATCCTTGTCAAGTTTACGGCAAACGGTTTGTATTCCGGAGAGAAGACAAGTGCAGAAACAGAAGCCGTACAAGCGGCAGGATAATTAAGGGTTATTGTTTAGGTTATCGAAAGCCTCGGAACTATCCGGGGCTTTTATATTTTAATCGAAAATATGAGTGTAAAACAAGTTCTCCAATTAGAAAGTGAATCTGTCTCCGGCCAACCGATAAGAATCCCGTTTGAATTTACCCGGCTTGAATCACTACCGAAAGGAAAGATAGTAGGGGATAGTATCGTCATAACCCCGATCACCGTCCGCACTTGGTTCCGGATAAAGCCTCTTTTGCTTCATATTGACAAGGAGGATAGGGCGGTTTTGGTTGCTGATAAGGATAATGGATTTTCCAATCGGGTTGCCGAATTGATTGCCAAATATGATGAGCTCATTTTTGAAATCGTATGCCTTGGTATTCATAATAAGAAAGGTGATATGCCGGCCTGGTTCCGGGAAGCCCTGAAAGATAACTGTACATGGGAGGATATTTACATCCTTCTGAATGCCATCTTATACCGGATCGGTTGCAACCCTTTTTCTCGTACTATCATAGCGCTGGAAGCTGTGAGCCC
>NZ_JACOOJ010000082.1 GCF_014287585.1 Parabacteroides hominis
GAAATTACCAGAGTCTTTGCAGAACTTGGTATATCTGCAATATCCTGATTGTTAATGGATTAATTATACATGTAGTCTAAGCTATTATCTATTTATAAGAAATAATGCATCGAATATGATTTATGTGCATGTATTTGATATACAGAGTATTAATATATATACTCTAAATAATGGTTTTTTCAAAGATGATCGTAAATAGGACTATGGTTCTACCTTAATTGCGGAGTATAATATGGATGATTTTTCATTTTGTCGGCAATCATACTTCCGGATCATTCATCTGATATTCGCTTTCCGGTATCAGTAAAATTCCGATCATCGGCAATACGTCCGTAAACGAATGGTGCTTCCATAGAACAATCTTTTTATTATAAACAAACGTAGTGACAATAGTTGAATGCCATAAATATGAAACCGATTAATTTGAAATCAACTCATTTCAAATTAATCGGTTTCATGTATATTGCTTAAAAGAATGCGCTCCCGGATCAAGTCCGGGATTACAGGATAGTGAATTATGACACGACCCTTTTCATTCAGATTCTATTTTTTAGAAGTACCCTTCGTTCTGTTTGATATTAGGATTAACATCGATTTCAGCCTGCGGTATTGCCAAAATCGTTCGATAATCCTGATAGCTCGGAGAAATAAGATCGGTATTGTTCAGGAAGTGATATCCCCCTTTGCGGGTTACCGTAATTCCTAAACGCATGATGTCGTAAAAACGATGGCCTTCCATTACCAATTCCTTGCGTCTTTCTTTCAAGACCAATGCTTCAGTTGCAGTCACATCTGTTGCGGAAGGAATAGCGCGTTTGATAATTGCATTCAAATATTTATTTGCACTGGCCTGATCAGCCGACGATTTTTTTAATGCAGCCTCTGCAGCGATCAAATAAATATCCGACAGACGAATTACACGGATGTTGTTTACGGCAGCTTTACCATTGATACCCGGATATTTATTCATATAAGTACGACCTTCAACCGATGTAGCAGCTAACAAATTGCGACGGATGTCATCCGGATTCTCATTAATAAGATCCTCAAATTCTTTTGTGTTGGAAACAGCTGCATACCCTTTAGGATCGACTACATAACCAAACATTTCACGATTACCGGCATCCAAATCCGAGATTTCCAGATCGAATACAGATTCCGAAGAGTATCTTCCCGACCATGCTGCCACATAATTTTCTGTTTTCAACAAAGAATACGGAGAATTATTAATTACATCTTCAGCATAAGAAAAAGCCTTGTCCCAATCCCTTTTATATAGATTGACACGTGCCAGCAAGCCTTTTACAGCCCAACTGTTGAAACGTCCGTCTTTTACATCCGTTCCAATATATTTCAAAGCTTCTTCCAAATCGTTGATGACCATTTCATATCCTTCTGCTACAGTTGAACGGCCTGGTAGATCGTCTGCGCTCAAAACCTCTTTCACTAATACGACGCCCGGAGTGGCTCCATTATCTACAAAATAGGGTTTCCCGTATGTGATTAGCAAGTCAAAGTGACATAAAGCGCGAAGAGCCAAAGCCTCTCCTTTTGCGTTATTGAGTTCATCTCCGGCAGGAAGGTCGCCTGTTTCAATTGCGTTTAGCAATACATTGGCGCGATTAATGATCTTGTACGGAAAACTCCACAGATCTTCCGGCGAGTTATTCTGACGATGCGTGAAACGGTAATAAGTATCTGTTCTTAAACCACCGGAAGAAATTGTCTGCACATCTTCACCTCCGACTTCGGCACGTGAAACAAAGTCACAACCGTAATAGCTGTCGTCTTTTAAACTGTAGTATGTACCATTCAATGCTGTTTCTACATCTTGCAAAGATGTGATAGCATCTGTACTGACCAATGAATCTGAAGGGAGAGTTTCCAGATATCCATCACAAGATGTAAATGTAACTGAAGCTATTGCAGCAGCAACAAATATAGATTTTATATTTAGTCTATTCATCATTGTTATTATTTATAGTAAAACGAATTCCGGATTACAATCCGATTTCAATACCAAATGTTACTGATTTCAAGTTAGGCAATGCCCAAGTAGCTACACCTTTAACCGGTTGTTCAGGATCAATATTCTTATAAGCAGCCCATGTCAACAGGTTATTACCGGATGCAAAGATTCTGACATTTCTCATTCCGGCAGCCTGCATCCATTTTGAAGGCAAATTATAAGATAATGTCACGGTTTTCAGACGAAGATGATTTGAGCTTTTCATATGGCGGGAACTTCCGTAACGAGCATATTGGTAGCTATTGATACGTCTCGGAACATCTGTGATATCGCCAGGCTTCTGCCATCTGTCCAACTGCTGGATACCGATGGATTGATATGCTGTTTCACCATCCGTATCAGTGTACAGCAACGCAGGATCATCCATGATATGACCACCTAAAGAGAATGAAAATAAAGCATTTAAATCCAATCCTTTCCAAGAAAGAGTATTTCTCCATCCCCCGGTTATTTTAGGGTCCGGTTTTCCAACGATAACACGTTGAGCCTGTGACGGGTCTTTAGTCAATTCACGATTAATTGTTCCATCTTCATTCTCTGTGTTCAATACCCATTGCTCTTCACCTGTTTGCGGATCGACGCCAGCCCATTCACGACTCCACCAGGAATAATAAGATTCACCTTCTCTTAAAATAGTAGTTCCGTCAATGATGTCTTTTCCTCCATACAGTTTGCTGACCTTATTTTTATTGTGAGACAAAACAATACCGGTAGACCATTTTAGAGCAGTTTCGTTGAATACGTCATAGTTTACATCCAATTCTATACCGCGGTTATTCATAGCACCCACATTTTTCAATGTGTTATTGAAACCTGTGGTCATAGATACCGGAACATCCTGCAGCAAGTCTTTTGTTTCACGATTATAGAAATCGAATGCGACGCTTAAACGGCCGAACAGTCTGGCATCAAAACCGATGTTGAAGTTCTCATTCTTTTCCCATCCCAAATCAGGGTTAGGGATAGTCGTAGGAGCAGATCCCGGTTGATCCTGATAGTTATAACCATAACCGAACAGACTTAAGTGGGAATAAAATTTAGAAGGCAAAGTACCATTTATACCGTATGAAACTCTCAGTTTTAAATCATCAACATAAGTCAAATCCTTCATGAAAGCTTCCTGGCTCAATCTCCAAGCACCTGAAACAGACCAGAAGTTACCCCAACGTTTGTTTGCTCCTAATCTCGAACTACCGTCACGACGGTAATTTGCTGAAATATAATACTTGTTATCGTAGTCATAGTTGATACGGGAGAGCAAAGACAACAGGTGGTCTTCCTTATATCCGGACGCTGCCGTCATCGGTTCCGAAGTGTTCTCCAGCTCCGGCAGTTTATCGTGCGGATAGTTAGCTCCGACAGCCTGGACATATTGTTCTTTTCTATCATCGACATCCCAACCGACCAAAACATCCAAATTATGTTTGTCAGCAAATGTATTGGTATAATTCAATACTGTTGATGAATAGATATTGTGATGCTGATACGGATATTTGATCATCAAACCTTTGTAAGCCTCACCGTTATTTGAATTCATCGGCCAATAAGTCGTAGACTGGTTGTCGATAAAGTCATAACTTATTGTTTCCTTGATTGTCAAACCTTCGATTATTTTATAAGAAGCCCACAGGGAGTTGGTGCTTCTCAATACTTCCGAGGTGTTTTTGTCCAGTCCCTGGTCTTTTAATGGGTTAGGCACGTTTAACTGAGCCAACGGGAAACCGTCGTAAAACGATCCATCTTCATTATAGATAGGAATGTTAGGAATAGCATACCAGTTTTTAACAAAATAGGCATTGGCATAAGCTGTACCTTCCGAAGCCATTTCTGATTTTTGTTTTGAGAATGAGATGTTTGCTCCCATCTGCATCTTCCCATCTTTTGATCTGTGGGTAACGTTAGCTCTACCGGTAAAACCTTCCATACCGGTTGTATTGATCATACCGTCTTCTGTTTTGTAGTTTAATGAAGCAAAGAAACTGGTCTGCTCGCTACCTCCTTGTGCTGAAAATTCATAATTCTGGTTGAATGCTGTTTTCTTGAACAATGCATCTTCCCAGTTTGAATAGCGATCTCTCAGAGGGGCGAAAGTATCTGCACCATCCTGCGCATAAGCTCTTGCTTCCTCATCTGACATATCCTTGTACAGGATACCTTCATTGTAATAAGCTTCATAGGTAAGTTCATGTTGCTGTTCCCCGGAAACAGTTTCTCTGTTTTTAACAGCCCAGTCGGAAAAGCCCCAGTTTGCTTTAAAATTGATTTGGGTTTTACCTTCCTTACCTCTTTTCGTCGTAATAAGGATTACACCATTTGCGGCACGTGAACCGTACAAGGAAGCAGCTGCCGCGTCTTTCAAAACCGTAATGTTTTCAATATCGCTCGGATTGATTGAAGACATAATATTGAATGCTTTTGAATCATTGTTTACTCCAGATACGGCAATATCACCGGAAACAACGGGTACTCCGTCAATTACATAGAGAGGTTCATTTGTGGCGTTCATGGAACCTGTACCACGAATACGAATACTTAAACCTGCACCAGGCTGTCCGCTGCTTGAATTAACAGTCAGACCTGTTGTTGCGCCTTGCAAGGCTTGCTCAAAAGATGTAACAGGTACATCTTTTAATATTTTCTCTGCATTCACTGATGAAGCTGCTCCGGTAAATGATGATTTTTTAGCAGTACCATAAGCGACAACCATAACTTCGTCAAGCATCTGATTGTCTGATGCCAACAAGACATGTAACGTCGGTTTTACCCCGACTTCCTGGGACTTCATACCTACAAAAGAAACGATCAGAGTCTTTGCAGAACTTGGTACATC
>NZ_JACOOJ010000083.1 GCF_014287585.1 Parabacteroides hominis
GTTTTCTGTATGCTTTCGTCCTTCACAGGGCTACAGGCTACATTGAACTTTTAATTTCAATATACTTTAGTATTATTAATATTAAATCTGACCGCTTGTTCACCTGTCGCAGGGTAATTAAAACTTCCGTTTTGCACGGTCAAACACTTTAGAATTATTTGATTATAAAATATTTCTCTTTTGCCGGGGGATCAATCCCCCGGCAAAGGAAATTTTTGTGTTTCTTTTATTTTACAATTGCTTTGACAGCTTCTTCGCCTTCAACAGCTACTACGACTACACCCTGGGGAGCAGCGATAACTGCGTCGCTTGAAGTGATAACCGTGTTAGCGACTACCTGGCCTAAGATGTTAGAGATAACAACCTTTTTGCCTTCGGCGTTAGCGATTCTTACTGCACCTTCCTGGGCGATAACGGCTACTTCAGATGTTGCGATTGCTTCGTTGTCTGTTGCCATATCTTCTTTGTTACCCTTTTCGATGTTGAAGATCAAAGCATCGTCTTCACCTGTAATCTGGTCGAATGAAGACTCAGAACCATCCAAAGAACCTGACAATACGATACAACCGTTCTGCATCTTCAACCACTGGCCGTTAATCGGAGCAATGTCACGATCTGTTCCCTGAGATTCCATCAGGAATGAACGGTCATCTTCTACTTCGTTTGCAGCATTTTCAGGATCTACGAAACGCATTGACCATGTTACGAGCTTATGAGCATCGCCTTGCAAATCTTTAATATACTCAGCTGCATACTTGCCATCTTTAACAGCTTTGTGGATTGCAGCAGTGTCGAAAGTAGCAGGAGTTACATCAGCAAACTGACCAGCTAAGATATACAGGCTATCACCCATGTGAACAGCTTTCACGAAACCGGCACGTGTATAACCCTTCCAACCGTAATCAGCGCTCTTAGCTGCGTGATCTACAGAATCAGCGAAGTTAACCAGGTATTTACCGTAGTGGAAGCCGCCGGTTGCAGGTGTTGCATGTGAACAAGACCATTTGTCTAACGGGTTGCCGTCTTTGTCATAACCATGATTGTGTTCCAACGGACACGGTTCAGCGTCTTTGCCCACAACATCGTCGCGGTCGATAGAGATCAGATACTGAGGTTTGATGTTACCGCTCCAACGGTTTACAAAGGCTGTATCAACGATGAACGATTTACCGTCTTTCGTAAAGTCCGGAGTATAGATACCTAAGAAGTCGATACCTTTAACTTTGAAGTTTTCGTTTGCTTCAACCTGCAAGTATTCTTTACGATACTTTTCTACGAAACGCAATGTATCGGCAGCATCACCTGCGTTGCCTTCCAATTTCTGAGAGTCGAAACGACGGTACAGAGGAGCATCGTATTTACCGATATTGAAAGCTGACGTTCTCTGTTCGTTCATTTTCTGGTCTTCCAGGATAGCGGAAGCGTCGATAACACCGACTTTTGTATATGTTTCAGAAGCAAGAGTACCCAGAGTTCCATCAACAGCTACCAAAGCATGGTAATGCTTGTTGCTTGTCAGGTCGTTTTCTTCCTTGAACAAGAATGTAGAAGGAGTACCGTAAGCCGGAACTGTAAACATATACTTGTTTTCAGCATTCTTTGACAGGTAAAGTTTACCCTTTGCTGTCGGAAGATATACCTGGTAAGCCTGTCTGCGTAATTGTTTCAAGCCTGCGATACGTTCTGCGACGGCAGGAGTTACACCATAACCATAATCATAAATAGCACCTTCTGCTTCAATGACAAACGGCTGAGTTCCATCTGTAGCCTGAGCCAAAGAGTCTTTTGCTGATTTAACGATATACTTGCTGTCTGCATAGTCGTGCAGGTAGTTGAATGTATAACGGTTTACAAGCAGGGAGTCTGCATCGAAGTTCTTATAACCTAACAAAGTATCTGACAGGATTGCCAGGTCTTCGATCGGATCAAATATCAAAGAGTCGGTAGCAGCAATAGACAAACCGGCAATAGCATTTGTATACATACAGCTTGCTTCGTCTTTCTGGTTCAACTGAACAGTAGTTTCTTTAGTTGCCGTAAACTCACGGTTTGTGATTGTAACAGTAGAAGTCTTTTTAGCTGTTTCAGAATAGATTCTATCTTTCAAAACTACCCACTGGTAAGCCGGCATGTGAGCCACTTCCTGCAAACCTCCGTTTACAGTCACCCATTTAGCAGCAGAAGTTGTTCCGTTTGTAGTGTTATAGATAGGAGCAGCCAGGTATTGACCTGCTTTGTTCTTGATGTAATACAGACCGTCTTCGACAGAGGTAGCGGTGCTTTCAACAAGTGCGCCGGATACGTAGAACGGAAGATTTTCTTCTTCACCTGCTGTATAAAGAGTCAAGACATTTGCGTTATCCAATAAAGCATAAGACAAAGTGGTATAGCCAGCCTTTGTTGCATCCGATTGTTTAGTTTCCCAATGAGTCAATCTGCCAAATACCTTATCTGCAGGATCGGCTATAGCGTCTTTATATTCCTTTAAACCATCTGCATTAACAGCTACAATTACACTATCCTTAAACAAGTCGCGTGAGAATTGGAACTCGAATGCTTCCTGAGCAAGACCCCCCTTTTTAGCCAAAGAGTCTAATGTGGAAACTACACCTGCATTACTTGTTACTTTACCTGCTGATGTAGTCAATTTATACCAAGTGTCTTTATTAATGGCAACACCATCATAAAACGCAGTATCGACATTGGCAAATGTAAAAGAAGGCTTATTGTCAGAACCGATTTTGTTCAATACAACATAATTTGCAGTTGTAGCAACCATGCCACTTGTCGATGTACCATAAACAAAGTTTGCTGCATCAGTGCTACTTTGACCGCCTATTGCAATTGTTTGAGCCTGCCATTTAGCACCTGCAAAAGGATTGCCTTTCAGTGTCTGGCCTGCATCAATTGTGAAATACTTGTTAGCACCTTCACCTAATACGTTCAGATCTTTAGCAGTAAGAACCTGAGTTCCCGGTTGAACAGCCTGAACTTTAACTTCCGTAGCACCAGTAACAGTAGGAGTAGCAGAAGCATTGGCATATTTTACAGCAAATACATTACCTCCACTTGTTAGTTGAAACAACTTCATAACAGAGTCCTTATGGAAATAAGCTGCAAGTTCAGCAACATCTGCAAGTTCAGAAGTTGCATCCTTAGTCTTAACCCAACTCCATTCTGTTTCAACATCGGTCATCTGAAATGCTTCGTCACCAAGAGTTGGAGTAGTAGTAATATTTCCAGAAATATCAATCGCATTTGCAGGATCAAAAGAAAGTGACACCCCTTCTGCCTTGTTTGTAAAGACAAAACGGTTAGCACCTGCAACAGCATTAACCTTAATACTCCAAAGCATTTTGTTGATGTCACTAAGTGTTGTAAAACTTGCTACATTTCCTCCAGACATTACAGCTGCCCCATCCATATACACACCTGTTTTAACAGTAGCTGAAGTAGAAATCGCAGGACTCTCTGTACTTAGCACATAATAACGAGAGCCACTCGCCAACTGCTCAATTGCAGTCACTTTGTCTACAGTAATACCCGCAGCATTCGCAGCGACCGAACCGACCAGCAGAGCGCCGGTCAAAAGAGTAGAAAATCTCTTGTTCATAATTTAATAATTTAATTAGTAATAAAACCTATTTGTTATATAATGTATACAACTCCGATGAATGTTAACGTATGTATTTTGATAATGAAAACGTACGTTTATTTTAGTCATTTTTGGAAGGGCAACAGGAGGTTCGTGGTAAAAAGGCGGTATGTTTGTACTTGATAAGCTATCTAATTGATAAGAAAGAATATAGAAAAAGAAATTTTCTTGGAGAAAAGGGTTGCAGGTTTAAAAAGTATGCGTATTTTTGTAGCTGAAAAATGACGAATCTAAACGTACGTTTTTTTAGTCATTTTGGTTTTGTCGCCCTATCTCTTTTATTCCCAATAATTTACAAGCAAAAAATAAGCCGTTTTCACCCCTCAAAACCGGCCTTTTTCGTCATCTCCCATAAACAAGCATATAATTCTCACCCATAACAATTTACGCCCATTTATTCAAGTAATACTAAAAGTAGAAAAACGGCATTTTTGAGAAAACAGCGAAAAAATAGGCTAAAAACGGCAAAAAACCCCTTTCCCACTACCCAACAAAACATTTGCTACTCTCCCTGTGCAAAGCAACTTCCTTTAGAAGAATAAAATTCACTTGATCGATTTCTCCCTCCTTGCTTTGGGAATATGACTTATCCCATTTCGACTGGTGGAAGTCAAGAAAAATTGTAGTTCAACGAGTCATTGAAAGAGGGTGGCTAAAGGATTTCTATGCAGCATTTAATCTATATGGCGGCATAGAGGGATTTAGGGAAATAATAAAGGAAGTTCCAAACCTGTCTCCTATGGATATGAATTTTGTCTGCATCGTTTTTAATCTAAAAAAGGAAGAACTCAAATGCTACACACGGAAACAATTGCGGAACCAACTCTTAAACTCCTGAGAAAACTGGAAGCTGAAAACGAAATGGCAGGCTTTAATTTAGCGCAATTCCAGGACAGGCGCCCGTAGCGGCCTTCGCAGATACCGATCACTCTTCCGAAAGGAATCGTTTGGCGGCATCCAGGAGGCTGACGAATTTGATCGGCTCGCTTCCTTTTTCCGGCTGTATTTTCACCACGCTGTCGATCACCCTGAGGAAGGCT
>NZ_JACOOJ010000084.1 GCF_014287585.1 Parabacteroides hominis
ATTTGTCCATAGAACAGGTCTCCCGGCAGATTGTTTGCAACGCCATTGTTTTGTTTCAGGCTGACCTGCAGGTCTGAGATGATGTTCGCCCGGTTCATATTGCTGATTTCTTCGTTTTCACTTGAAAGACCTGCCCAAGCGACAACAGTGATCTTGTCGGACCCCGGACAGCTTATTTCGATCGGTTTGACCTGCAAAAGATAGTCTCTGTCTACCGTGATTTGTTTGTAGAAATCATTATTCTCGTCGAAAACATAGAGCGTAGTGCTTTTTACGTCTCCTTTAGCTGTGATATCCGAGTTTTCAGAATATGCTTTCAGGATTACGGAAAAAGGAACTTCTGTTTCCAGAGGAATTTTTTCATCTATGATTGAAGTGGAATCGCTATCGGCTGAACAGCTTGCGAAAGACAAAACAACGGACAATGTCCAGAAAGAAAACAAACAATTTGTGAAAATTCTACCCTTTTTCATGACCCTAATTTTTTTTATATGCTAATTACTACCCTATACTCTCGAAGGAACTTCTTCAGGTTAAGACCCTCATCGAAACCTTTGTTCCTTTTTGATACTGCAAATATATCACGGCTTTTTGGATGCTGCAATAGTTTTACGTGTAAAATATGTTAAACAGATCAAAATAGTTGGAGAATATATCATCAAGAGGGTTATTAGTCTCATTTTGCGCCGTAAAACTATTAAATCTCATTCGTTTTTGAGAGAATCGCCTCTCTTTATGTGGTTGGTAAAAGTGTCATGAGCATAGCTAATCCTTTCATGGCTCAAATCCGGTTTCTGTATTTGTTGCTTGGTAGGTAAAAGTTTCAATCGGGATGGGTAAAACTATCATTTCTTTCATTATGGTTGCCGATTGCTCTAAGCCGGCCGATTTCCTGAATCCGTATAATCTGATTACTTCTTTACATTATATATATGTACGCGTTATAAACTGGAAAGAAAAAAAAAGTGGCGCACACGAGGAACAATCCGGATGTACGCCTATGCATATAAAAAATTGAGGGTAAAATGAATCAAAATGAATCAAATGAAATATTTTTCTTTATGGACAACTCTTTGAGAGAAACTTAGTTTGAAAAGTACCGATACTGTCATACTTCTTTGAAATCGATAAGCATTCGTTCGAATCTCTGTCCATTATTCTTGTACAAAAGTAAAATGAGTTTTTCTGTTCTACAATAATACGCGCGTAAAAGATGTTAAACGTGTCAATATATGGGTATTCGTGTCATTCTTGGATGGGGGCGGAGTCTTTTGATATTTAATTTCCAATTGCATCTATCGTATGAAATATAGACGATGTTATGCTTTTATGATGCCTTGCCGATGCAAAGTCCAATGATTGTCGTGATATTTTTGAAAAATAATTAGTGTTAAATGTATCGTAAGAAAAATATTTTTGCCATCTTTGTGGTGCGAAGCTGATAATAATATAGAAGGATATCTAATAAATGCATATAAATATGAAGAAAAAATCTCTGTTCAGGAGGGTGAGTGGAGTATTGACTGGTATTTTTTTCAGTACTTCATTAATCTTAGCTGCCAATGAAAATGGAAAACTATTCGGAAGTGAGACTTTGGTTGTAGTGGCTGCTCTGCTGCTTTTCTTTGTCCCCCTGTTCTTTTACGTGAGGAAACTGCATTCCGGTATGAACGACCGCTCGGACCGGATCATAAAGGAAAACGTCGCACTTGAAAGTCTGAATAAGGAAATTAATGCCCGAAACGAAGAACTGAAAGCCCGGAATGCAGAACTCGATTCCCGGAATAAGTCGTTGGAAGGGCAAATCGAGCAACAAGATGAAAAGTGCCGGGCTTTACGGAAGCAGAATGACGATCTGGCGCACGCCAACGGTGAATTGCTCCGGAAGCATAACGAGCAGGAGTTGACGATCTCCACATTAAATAATAATAAGAAAGAACTGGAACAGCTCATCGTCACCAAGATTAAGGAAAACGATACGATCCAGCGCGAAGCCGCCGACAAACTTGCCGAAGCGGAAAACCGCCTGAAAGACGCCGAGAGCATCCACGACAACTTCTTTATCGAGACGATCCACGAAATGCGCACCCCGCTTTCCTTGGTCTTGGGCTCTCTTGCCCTGGTGGTGCAGAACGACGATCCGGGGAAAGACATGTCTACCCAGTTGCTTTCCGCCTACCGTAATACGCTTGCCATGCAGGACTTGGCGGACCAGTTGATCGGTACGCGCCGTTCGAACGATGTCGCCAACTATCTGCGCATAGCCCGCTACGACATGGTCGAGATCGCTCGCCAGATTTGCGATATCTTTGTCGATTGGGTGGCCATGAACAACGTCGATTTCCGCATCAACACGCAGACGCCCGCCCTTTGGGTCTGGATGGACCGCCGCAAGATGGAGTTCGCTTTGCGTATGCTGCTGTCGAATGCCTTCAAAAATACGTTTGCTTATGGGAAAGTGACGCTCGATATATCCGTCGTGAATGAAAACGGGAAAGCCTACAGTGCGCTGGTCGTGACAGACGAGGGCCTGGACGAAGACGAAAGCGCACGCCGCGGCCTGAAGCAGATCGTAGACATGGCCGACGCGATAGGCGGCATATACCGGAGCGAGTCGGATAAGAACGGCACTTCCTACACGATCATGATCCCGCTCGGCAAACAACACCTGTTGGACCGCCGTGTCGAATTCGTAGAACCCGAATCAGACCTGGTCAAGCTCAACGCCCGCCAGAAAGAAGAGATTGCCGAACTGATCCAGGTGATCCCGCAAAAGAAGGAAACCGGAAAGAAACTCCTGGTGATCGACGACAGCGACCAGATCCGCTGGTTCCTGAAGCACGTCTTTAATAAGGAATACCAGATATTGGAAGCCCGCAACGGGCAGGATGGGGTCGACGTCGCTTTGAAAGAGGAGCCGGACCTGATCCTTTGCGACGTCATGATGCCGGTGAAAGACGGCTACGAGACCTGCCGCGAAATCAAGAGCGACCCCAAGATGGCGCAGACGCCTGTCGTGATGCTGACCGCCAAAGTCGAGAGCGAAGATGTGATTACCGGTATCGAAGCCGGGGCGGACGATTACATCACGAAACCTTTCGACGTCGAAATCCTGCGAAGCAAGATCAACAGCCTGATGAAGAAGCGCGACGATATGAAACGCTACTTCTCTAATTCTTCAGCCGCCTCGAATGAAGAAGAAAACACGCTGCCGACCAACCCGTTCATGGACGCTGTCGTCAAAAACATAGAGAAACACCTCGACGACTCTACTTTTGAAGCAAAGAAGGTGTCTGAAAAGGATGCCTTCTTTTTTTGTTATGCCGCCCGTTTATTATCCATTTTTATTTTTAAAACATCTTTGGTCTTCTCAATTGTCTCTCTTCGGGAAGTAATCCTACAGAAATAAGTAAAAAATAAAAGAGAACTG
>NZ_JACOOJ010000085.1 GCF_014287585.1 Parabacteroides hominis
CAGTATGATAATTTAACAATATGATATACATTAAAAAACAACTTGGATTCTATTTTAGTGAAGTCCAATTAGGAGACACCTACAATGTAGGGACAACGTTAGAGGATTACGACAACGGCACATTCCTGCTACTTAACGACGATCAGATCGCCTTTCACGAGGCGAACCCGGACGCAACCCCGCTCGAAGTGTGGAACATGGAAATCCCTTCTTCCCCGGAACCTGAACCCGCCCCCGAACCGGACACACTGACTATCGCCCGGCAGCAGAAGCTACAGGAGATAGCCGATCAAGACAAGTTTTCTGAAAAGTTTTTCGTGATGATAACTCAGGGCGGAATAGAGATAGCCAATGTAGAGCTGTGGGCTAATAGCGCGTTGCGTACCTCTCTTCTCGGCAGCACTTTGCCGGCGGAGGCATCGGACGGTAAAAAAACAACAACCTTGTGGTCGACTACAACTCCCAGCCAGCCGCTTGAAGTCCCTATTGATTGGGCAAAAAAGAACCTGCTCACATTAGAAATTTATGCGAAAAGGACGTATGATCTTATGCAGACCAACAGGAATGCAACTCTGGCAGCTACGACCGTCGAAGAAATACAGGCTATCGACGCAAAGGCGGACTATCCGCATTTTCTCACATTTGAACTTAATTTGGATTTAGGGGTATGAAAAGGAGTTTGATGGGTAGTAGAGAAAAGAAGCTGTTTATTAAGCGTTTCTACCCGGCTGGGAGTTATACTTGGACGGTTCCGGCAGGATGTACCGAGGTTGAAGTTTTTATTGTCGGTGGTGGCGGAGGAGCTTATACTGCATATAATGGTGCTAGTACTGGTGGTAGTGGTGGTGGCTATACTAAAACATATCGTGGTAAAGGATATATCAAACCATCTTCTGGCACATGGATGGGAACGTATTACGATGGCAGGGATGGAGATGCAATCAAGGTAACAAACGGGCAATCCATATCTATTATTGTAGGTGCTGGTGGAAATGGCGCGAATGGCAGATATTCGCAGTTTATGAATGCTAATTACCGCGCTGAAGGTGGAGAAGTTGGGAACACAAATAATAATACTGGAGGTAATGGAGGTTCTGGTGGTGGTGGAGGTAATGGCGGAAATGATAGAAATGGTGGTTCTGACGGTGCAGATGGAGGTGGTACAACTAAAGGTAAAGGACAGGGACATACAACGCGAGATTTTGGAGAACCAGATGGCAAGATAAATGCAGCAGGTGGTGGCGCGTATGGAAATCAGGTAGGAGGTAAATCTGATTATATTGATGGAAAAGGAGAAAATGGGGGATTTCGTTCGGATACAAATCTTTATGGAGGTTATGGAGGAGGGGGATATGGTGGAGGAGCTGGATCGATTGTAAATTCTGGCGCATCAAGTAATAAAGGTGGCGACGGCACTGTCCTAATCCGCTATTGGGCATACGAAGAATAATTAAAACTAAAAGATATGACAACAACAATCAAATCAACCCAATCCGACCTGCTGACATTATTAGCAGTCGTCTCCTGCGCTCTCATCATGGCAGCGCAATCAATCAGCGTACCTCACTACTTGCCGACCTCTAAGATCGAAGAAGGTACGATAGTAGAGAGGAATGATAGTATAACAACTGTCATAATACCAGATATCCGGTGATGGTTGCAAATTACGAAAAACATAAACATAAAGATATGAACCCAAAAGGGGAGCCTTGCTTCACAGCGGAGCTCCCCCGTAGGAAAAAAATGAGGGCTGCTGTATGAGCAGCCGCTACAAATATAAGGATTAAAAATCAAAGGTTATGACATTATTGATTATTTCTTTCTTGGTGATCGCTGCTTATACAGCGGCGGTTTGTATCAAAGCTAAAGGTGTGCCTTATTCGATCAGTGCGACGTATTACACCCTTGATCATAAATTGATCTTTGGTGCAAGCATGGCACTGACGGCTATGTTCCTGTTCCCGGTCGTCTGGGAACTGAGCACAACCTTCACCATGCGGCTACTGGCGATAGCAGCCTGTATCGGTTTGATCGGTGTCGGCCTTGCTCCCGATTTCAAAGATGCCTGGATAAACCGCATTCATTGTGGATCGGCTGCATTGACCTTAATATCTTCTCAGCTATGGGTAGGCTGTACGCCTTTCTGGTGGGTTATTATTCCGGTGTGGATGGCATACTTGATATATACCTGTATCGCCATCGGCAAACAGAAGGAGGGTGTCTTTGTGTATAAGTTTATTCAAACGAAGCCGATGTTCTGGTGTGAGATTGCAGCGTTGTTTACGACTTTTGGCGTGTGCGGGCTTGCGTTTAGGCTACTTTAAAAAATCGCCTCCCATCTATCACAGACCGGAGGCGGTTAAATAAACAATATTGCGCCTTTCGGCACGACCTATGCAAATGTAACGATTATATATTAAAACACGACAACAGTCAGAATGTCATTTATAATATTTGATTATCCGGCCTGTCGAACCGAATCAGCAATAATTTAGCAGCATGGAAATAAAGCGCGGAAATACAGTAGTTTGTGACGTTTATTTGAAGGAGAACTCCTACACGGTCGAAGAGATCATGGGAGAGCATACGCTTACCCTGACTTTTCTTTCCCGCAATGTGGTAGAGCTTCAGATCAACGACTATATAGATTTCGAAGGGACAAAATATAAGATCCGGCATAATGAAAAGGTAACCAAGCGCGAAACATCTCTTGGTTGGGAATATACCGTTCAGTTCTATTCAAGCCGGTACGACCTTCAAGATGTGCAATTCTTTCTTCATGGCACACCGGAGCGAAAGAAGAACTTCGACTACTATACCGGAACCGCACGTGACTGGCTGAACCTGATGGTTACGAACATGAACCGGGGAGATTCAGGTTG
>NZ_JACOOJ010000086.1 GCF_014287585.1 Parabacteroides hominis
ACTCTGTCCCTTGCCAATGGAGGTAAACCGATCAACGCCCAGCGCACGGTTACGGCTCATTCTCCTCTGACGGAAGACTTGGACGAAGAAATGAAGCTGATGGAGGAAGAGGAAGATACGGCTGCGCAACGTAATAACATGGTTGGTCTGACAATGGGATATGGAGAATGAAAGAACTATCATTTCATGAGCGACAATTCCTGCAACGTCTGTTCCGGCAACAAGGCAGCATAAAGTATTCGTTTGACGAGTTTGTCCGTAGGGTAGGACCTCTTCTGGCTAAATGGTCGGATCATGGCGGCGACCGTGTATGGATAGGTAATGCTACTATTGAAAAGCAAATAGAACGTCTGTTGGATGATTTACACACGCAGCTCGTAAGCAATATATCCAATACAGTTACCGATGTATGGAATTTAGGCAATAGGAAAGCGGATGAACTGGTAACGGGCTATATTAAGGATATGGCTATCTCCACTACGCTAAGGGAAAAATTGTTTTCCCGGAATGCCGATGCGCTGAATACTTTATTGAAACGTAAAGATGAATTTGGTAAAACCATATCCTCCCGTGTCTGGGACATAACGGACGGGGCCATGGATAATCTGGAGTATTATCTTTCTTCCGGATTGTCTTCCGGTCGTCCAGCGGCGTTTATCAGCCAGGATATACGGCAATTGCTAAACGAACCCAACCGTTGTTTCCGCCGTGTAAGGGACGCGAATGGCAAATTGATTCCATCCCAACCGATGAAAGATTATCATCCGGGGCAGGGTGTTTATCGCTCGTCTTATAAAAACGCCCTTCGACTAGCAGCAACGAAAACAAACGAGGTTTTTCGAACTGCCGATTACGAACGTTGGCAGAATATGGACTTCGTGACCGGGATAGAAGTGGAACGTTCACCATCGAATCACGGTCCGTGTCCTGTGTGTGATGCAAAGGCGGGGCAATACTCGAAAGATTTCAAGTTTACGGGCTGGCATCCGTTCTGCATCTGTATAGCTACGCCGGTCATGATGGATCATGAGGAGTTTGCGGAATGGTTGCTGGGGGATGGAAAACCAAAGGATTCGATTAAAGTAGCGTCCGGTAAAGCGAGATTTAAGGAGATCAAGGAAAATGCTTCTTTATTAAAACAAACTGTTATCCGGAATAAAGATTTTCGGAAAGACATACAGGTTACCGGTCGTGGTATAAAAGAGTGGTTGAACCAGCCACATAAATATTACGAGAAAAAGAATGAAATGCTTTTGGATATAGCTTCTGTGATAAAGAATGCTGAATATATTGGAGAAGGTCCTGACAAACATGACCCGACAATAAAAGCACATCTGTTCGAAACGAAAATCAATAACGAGAAAAGCTGGATTATCGTTCGTGAATCATTCGACGGTGTGGTGAGGTTACATAGTATATCTGATAGAGATAATATATTGAAACATATAAAAAGGAAGAAGTGATTTTCAAATAGCCCCCTTGGAACTGCAATCCAAGGACTTGTTTGTAAACCACTTCTTTTTGCAAAAATATAAATAATCTCCTAATAGTCTAACGATTTTGGAATTTTAATCATAAAAATTGATGAAAAGCTATTTATACTTTCGCTTTTTGCGCCTGTAGTTTCGAATTTAATTTCTCAGCTTCCTTTTGCATATTTTCGGAAGCATGTTTGATGTAGTACAGCATTCCTTCGGTTCTTCCGATTTCTCGACCGGTATTGAATGCGGCTTGTAGTTCTGGAGTGGAGTACTTACCCATTTCGGAGGGCTTGGCCGTTGGTTGTTGGGTACTATTATTTCCCGACAAACAATTTTCTCTGAGTTTGGACATGATTGAATATTGTTTGTTGTAAGTGGATAGACAAAAGAACGGTTTCGCCTGTCCCTTTGTCCTACACCTCAGATGGCAGTTATGGCCATTAAGCCATATCAAGGGGGTACGAAACCGTTATGTTATATGTTCATGCATGGGTACAAGAATACCAATACAAAAATATGTTCAGCGGTTACCCGCCATCTGAGAATTTAGGACACCACAAAGATGAGCACTTATTCTGAATCCTGCAAGAAAAAACTTTTCCCTCCCTTATATTTTAAACAGAAAACTCTTATGACAATTTTAGATTTAATCAAGGCGGCCTGTAAGACAAAAGGTGTGCCGGAGAAGTATGCGGAACGTATTCAGAAAACGTTCAAGATTGAGAAAGCCGAAGGGATGGAGGCTTTTGTGGACCTGTTCAAAGAGAATATCCTTCCGGTTATCCAGGAAGCGGAGAATGAAGCTAAGACTACGGCTGAAACGGTTGCGGTCGCTGCATACGAAGCTAAACATGGATTGAAAGACGGTAAACCGGTGGAAGATCCGGATAAGAATAAGAAAACGGAAGAAGAGCTGTTGAAGGATCTTAGCCCGGAAGTAAAAGCTTATCTGGAAAGCATGAAGAAGAGCGTCGATGATATGGCTAAGAAGGTGGGCGACTCCATTACCAACTCGACAAACGAAGCCAAAAAAGAAACAGTTCGTAAGCAGTTGAAAGATGCCGGTCTTCCGGATAGCTGGCTGGGACGTGTGGACTTGGCTTCTGAAACGTCCATCGAGGATCAGATCAAAACACTGTCCGAAGAATATACCGGAATCCAGCAAAAGGCGATCGATGATGCCGTAGCCCGTGGCGATTACGCTCCCGGTTCCGTAAATCTTCAGGACCGTTC
>NZ_JACOOJ010000087.1 GCF_014287585.1 Parabacteroides hominis
ACTCTGTCCCTTGCCAATGGAGGTAAACCGATCAACGCCCAGCGCACGGTTACGGCTCATTCTCCTCTGACGGAAGACTTGGACGAAGAAATGAAGCTGATGGAGGAAGAGGAAGATACAGCTGCGCAACGCAATAATATGGTTGGTCTGACAATGGGATATGGAGAATGAAAGAACTATCGTTTCATGAGCAGCAGTTCCTGCAACGTTTATTTCGGCAGCAAGGTAGCATAAAGTATTCGTTTGACGAGTTTGTCCGTAGGATCGGGCCTCTTTTGACTAAATGGTCGGATCATGGCGGTGACCGTGTATGGATAGGTAATGCTACTATTGAAAAGCAAATTGAACGCCTGTTGGATGATTTACACACGCAGCTCGTAAGCAATATATCCAATACGGCTACTGATGTATGGAATTTAGGCAATAAGAAAGCGGATGAATTGGTAGCGGGCTATATCAAGGATATGGCCATATCCACTACGCTAAGGGAAAAGTTGTTTTCCCGGAATGGCGATGCGCTGAATACCCTGTTGAAGCGTAAAGATGAATTTGGCAAAACTATATCCTCCCGTGTCTGGGATATAACGGACGGGGCTATGGATAATCTGGAGTATTACCTTTCTTCGGGTTTGTCTTCCGGCCGTCCGGCCGCGTTGATTAGCCAAGATATACGGCAATTGCTAAACGAACCCAACCGTCGTTTTCGCCGTGTAAGGGACGCGAGTGGCAAATTGGTTCCATCCCAGCCGATGAAAGACTATCATCCGGGGCAGGGCATTTATCGTTCGTCTTATAAGAACGCCCTTCGCTTGGCGGCAACGGAAACAAATAAGGCTTTTCGAACTGCCGATTACGAACGTTGGCAGAATATGGACTTCGTGACCGGGATAGAGGTGGAACGTTCACCATCGAATCACGGTTCGTGTCCTGTGTGTGATGCAAAGGCTGGCCAATACTCGAAGGATTTTAAGTTTACGGGCTGGCATCCGTTCTGCATCTGCATAGCTACGCCGGTCATGATGGATCATGAGGAGTTTGCGGAATGGTTGCTGGGGGATGGAAAACCAAAGGATTCGATTAAAGTAGCGTCCGGTAAAGCGAGATTTAAGGAGATCAAGGAAAAGGCTTCTTTATTAAAACAAACTGTTATTCGGAATAAAGATTTTCGAAAAGATATACAGATTACCGGTCGTGGTATAAAAGAGTGGTTGAACCAGCCACACAAATATTACGAGAAGAAGAATGAAATGCTTTTGGATATAGCTTCTGTGATAAAGGAGGCCGAATATCTTGGTTGCGGAAATGATAAGCACGGATATAATGCTATTGTTCACTTATTCGAAACAACGATAGAAAATGAAAAATCCTGGATTCTTGTAAAAGAACAAGCCGATGGAAGTACGACCTTATATAGCATTTCGGACAGTATAAATATTTTAAGGTTATTGGAAAAGAAGAAAGGCGATTCATAAGTAGCCCCGTGGAACTACAATCCACGACTTGCTTATAAACCGCCTTCTTTTTGCAAAAATATAAATAATCTCCTAATTGTCTAACGATTTCGGAATTTTAATCGTCAAGATAGAGAAAAGACTATTTATCCTTTCGCTTTTTGCGTCTGCAATTTCGATTTTAATTTCTCAGCTTCCTTTTGCATATTTTCGGAAGCATGTTTGATGTAGTATAACATTCCTTCGGTTCTTCCGATTTCTCGACCGTTATTGAATGCGGTTTGTAGTTCTGGAGTGGAGTACTTACCCATTTCGGAGGGTTTAGCCGTCCTTTTGCCGTTACTATTGTTGGCGGCATTGGAATCCTTGGAATTGATAGACATAATCAATTATAATAAAAAAGATATTCGTGCCTTTCCTGCTGTCTATCACATTCCAAGGGATGCTGTGGTTCCATTACAGTTCCACACAGGGGTACACGAATACCAAGTATCGTTATACAATAAATGCATGTGCACAAAAAATGTCCACATCCCTTAGTTAAATATGATAGACACCACAAAGATGAACACTTATTCTGAATCCTGCAAGAAAAAACTTTTCCTCCCTTATATTTTAAACAGAAAACTCTTATGACAATTTTAGATTTAATCAAGGCGGCCTGTAAGACAAAAGGCGTGCCGGAGAAGTATGCGGAACGTATTCAGAAGACGTTCAAGATCGAAAAGGCTGAAGGAATGGAGGCTTTCGTGGAGCTATTCAAGGAAAATATCCTTCCGGCTATCCAGGAAGCGGAGAATGAAGCGAAAAACACAGCTGAAACGGCTGCGGTCGCTGCATACGAAGCCAAATACGGATTGAAGGAGGGTAAATCGGTAGAAGATCCGGATAAGAATAAGAAAACGGAAGAAGAGTTGTTGAAGGATCTTAGCCCGGAAGTAAAAGCTTATCTGGAAAGTATGAAGAAGAGCGTCGATGACATGGCTAAGAAGGTGGGCGACTCCATCACCAACTCGACAAACGAAGCAAAGAAAGAGACTGCCCGCAAGCAGTTGAAGGATGCCGGTCTCCCGGATAGCTGGTTAGGACGTGTTGACTTGGCTTCTGAAACCTCTATCGAGGATCAGATCAAAACACTGTCCGAAGAATATACCGGAATCCAGCAAAAGGCGATCGATGATGCCGTAGCCCGTGGCGATTACGCTCCCGGTTCCGTAAATCTTCAGGACCGTTC
>NZ_JACOOJ010000088.1 GCF_014287585.1 Parabacteroides hominis
TTATCATTGAGTGATACCCCTGTATTAACAAAGCTATTGTTTGACTTCACATAATTGAGATTCTTCCCCATCATCACTCTTTTTTTCATAACTCACCTCTTCCCCGTTTTGAATTAATTGCCTCTCGAAAGAACCACATAAACCCCATGCACATACCTTACTGATATCGAAGCTATCTTGCCGGCAGCAATCGTAATGCTGTCCTCGTCACACTGCCAGCCTGTAGCGTTGGGAAGTGCTTGTGTGATGTCAGAAGAACCTGTATTCTTGATGTCTATCATGCACTCCCAACCTTCGGCGGGAGTTGAAGCAAAAGACAACGCGCTGGCTGCTGACAATGTTACCTTGATCGAGTAGTTTTCGACCGGGAGGTTCGTTAGCGTCGTGGCTACGGTTATATCTTTAAATCTGACGGATTCAGCGTTTTTCGTCTTTTCCTCATTGCTATAGTTGTTATCCGTATGGACATAATCAGCGTCTTTGACCGTATGGTCGTCGTTCTGCAATTGGCTGATCTTTGTCGGGATCGCCTGCTGGACGTTTGTGATGCTTTGGTTCAGCCCGGCGATGATCCCTTGCAACGTCTGTGTGTCCTCCACGCTGGCAAGGAAAGCTATGATCTCGTTGAACGACTCGATCGCAACGGATACATTGCCGGAGACAAGCCCATTTATTTGATTCTGCAAGGCGGTCAGCGCGTCGCGAATAGACGTGTCATCGTAAGTCGCTCCGTCCTGACCACGCAAATTCGGCGTATCAAAACTACCAGAAGCATAAGTAAACGTCAGGATATAAGTAGTCGCGTTATTCGTCTTAACGGCTACCTGCACATCCGTTGGCACAGCTTTATGGGATGTCTTGACATACTCATCCGTTGACGGATTATATATTTCCCAGAATCCATCATCTGTGATCCGGGAGGGCTTGCCGTCTATCCCGTGATAAGAGAGGTCTGCGTATTCCTTCACGCCGTCACCGATCTTGTATTTCCCCGTATCGGTTTCCAGCACCATTTCGCGCTCGCTGATAACAGGATTGGCCAATAACCAGTTTGCCTTTGTGTCGCCTCGTAATTGTATCTTTACTGCCATATTGCTATAATTTAATCGTTTGCATTACCGCCATCCATGACTAAAGAACCGCCGTAGACGGAAAAAGCCGTTCCGCCGTCCATGTTGCCGGCTGAGTTCACTTCCGACCAAGCCCCGTCCTTACGCCCGTAAGTCTTACCATCTTTGGGGGCTTCGGGAAAATTATCAGGTACAACATATTCGACAAATGCACCTTCTGTACTATTATTGGTTGCGGGAACGAACAGATACATCTTTCCCGCAACCAGCCCTGTACCCAAAGCGGAAACATTGCCGGTTCCCGGATTGCCTCTCGGAATAGTAAGATTCAACAAATATTTTTCCCGCCCCTCTTCCGTTTGTCCGTTTGGGATAAGCTCCACTGAAACATTCGTACCCGGTAATCCGGTTGTTATTGTTCCAGTCTGGATGATCGGTGTGAATCCTTGTGGACCACGCCGAAGAACAAAGTTCAATTTATACAAGGGGTTGCCCTCCGGATCCGTCCCGTTCTCCGAGAGAGTGACATCCATCACATCACCTTCCGTCACCGTCCCGACCGTAAAGCCGGGTGTTTTGCCGGTGAACCCGATCGCGCCGGACATATCCACCAGGTACTCGAATGATTCCCCGCCACGGACATACAGTTTGGCATTGTCGGGTTTCTCGACGTCGTTCGTGTTGATCAGGACAAACTTGCCTTCCGGGACGTTAGCAGCGTCCGCTTCCATGAGAGCGATAGACCTGTAGGTACGAAATATGTTAAAGGCCTCCGGCCGAAGGATAGTATCCGTCTTCCGGTATGCACCAGTGGTATAATCCCAGACATAAACATGATAATCAGATCCGATATATCCGGGATGGTCGGAGACGGATTTCGCGTTGGTGGTAGCTTCTATCGCTCCTTGCTTTGCCGTATTCGTGTCAAGGATGGCCTGTGCCGTATCTTTCTCACGTTTCTCCTCTTGCTTTTGGCGGACAAGCTCGGCATCCTTACGTGCTTGTTCGGCTATCTTGTCGGCTTCGGATTGCTCTATGCGCTTGGCTTCGTCATCCTTTCGTTTCTGTTCGGCAGCTTCAACGGCCAGATTGGTATCGTTGGCCTTTTTCGCGGCAGCAAGGGCTGATTCCGTTGCCGTGCCGGCATCCGTCTTGATTTGGCCAAACTCCTCTTCGCGCTTTAACTCGGCATTCTGCCGCGCCTGCTCTTTTGCCTGCCACTGCGTATAGCTGTTCTCCCGGACTCCTTCCCGCTCTTCGACCGTCGCCTCTAACTGGCGAAGGTCTGTTTTAAGAGTATTTGCTTCTCCGGTGATGACATCCATTTTATCACGAACCTCCTTTGCTGCATCCGTGGCCGGCTTCATCAGCTCGGCTTTATCTTCATCCGTCAGATCAGAAAAATGCAATTTCAATCGATCCACTTCTGCTGGTGTCAGATCGGAAAACTTCATTTTCAGTTCTTCACGGTCGAAAATATCAACGTATGCACTATCCGGCTCACC
>NZ_JACOOJ010000089.1 GCF_014287585.1 Parabacteroides hominis
ATCATCCCAGCAATTCGTTCATCCGGACCTGTTATATGCCATGAGTTTGTTAAAGACTCATGCCGTCAAGATTTGCGAAATGCAGGAAGCCGGAGTCGTAAATATCGAAAATCCTTCGGATGATGATCTGAACGAGAAGCTGAAGAATATCGTTGTCACGGGGTACAGTAAAGGTGGGTCAGACGAATCAGCCGGTGTTTCCATCCAGGCGCAAAAACTGTTGAAGAGCGGACAAGTTCTAAACCTCTCCGTCCCATTTACCAAATTTGAAGACGAATCCGGCGAAGGGTATCCGTATGGGGATGCTTTAAGACAGGCGATCAGCCGACTTGACTACGAAGTGGACGCTTATCTGTTCGGCGGGAAATATGGAATCAAACAAGAATCGTTCGATTTCGATGCTCCCGAAGAAGCCGACATTACCGGAGAAGCTGAGCAGAAGCCGAAGAAACGTGGTCGCAAGAAAAAAGCAGAAATGGAGGAAGTTGCCGAAGAGATAAAAGCATTTGACGAATTCGCCTAACAGCTACCACTATGACAATTACACTGCAAAATACAGAAAAAGGACAATGTTATGCGGTGACGTTTGACAGATACCGCCAGCAGGTTGTAGACAAGCTGAAAAGCTCTGTTTCCATCCGCTGGTGGGACAAACAAACGGGCGCATGGCTGATTCCGGCAACCAACAGATGCAAAGCAGAGTTGGATCAATTGACTTATTACGTCCGCCATTTCGAACCGGTACAGTGGGGAACGATTGCACAATCACAGACAGAGGAAGATGTTGCTTTTCAAATACCGGAAATGCCGGAACTAGACGGAGAACATGGACTGAAAGTACAGCCTTACCCCTATCAACTGCAAGGAATCGCACGAGGCTTGCAACTGAAACGGTTTATCAATGGAGACGATATGGGACTTGGTAAACAACAACCGGTCAGTAGTTACGTGGCTACTCCAAACAGCTTCAGACGGATCGGAGAGTTACAAATTGGAGACGAGATATTCGGCAGGGACGGAAATGTATATGCCGTAAGCGGCGTGTTTCCACAAAAAGAACGCCGCGTGTTCAAAGTTACGTTCTCTGATGGCGTATCCTGTGAATGCGGGCCAGAACATCTGTGGTGTGTCCGAGATGTCAACCGTAGAAGAAAGGGGAAAGGATGGATCACCAAGACAACACAGGAGATCATGGATTCCGGCGTAACCTACAACCTGAAAGGTTTTGGCCATAACCATACAAGACGGAAATGGGAAATCCCAATGTGTGAACCTGTGAAGTACAAGGAAAGATTATACATCATCCATCCTTACATCATGGGGGTACTTTTGGGAGACGGCCATCTTTGCGGTGGTAACGGAAAACTGTCTTTCTCTACACCGGATATGGATGTGGCTATTGCCGAAAGGGTAAGAAAACTTTTACCCGGCGACATGCTATTGATACGGGACGATTACGCCACGTGTCCGCGATACAACATTACAAAGAATCCGACAGTCCACGAAAATCGATTTTACCAAGAGATCAAACGGCTCGAGGCCGACAAACCGAGTGTAGAAAAATTCATACCATACGAATACATGCACGGATCGGTGGAACAGCGCATCAATCTCTTACGCGGTTTGATGGATACAGATGGATCGGGAAAGAAAAACAGGATCACCTACAGTACCCTTTCCTATGGCATGGCACGTGACATTGCCCTTTTGGTACGTTCCCTTGGAGGACAGGCGATCATACGCAGGTACGACAGGCGAAATGAAGGTAAAGGCGTGGAGTTTCAAGTAAACGTGAGGATCAAGGTTTGCCCGTTCTACCTCGAACGGAAAGCTGCCGAATGGGACATCAAAAAGACAAACTATTGTTCACGGTATATCTCGTCTATCGAATATATTAGAGAGGAAGATTCCGTATGTATAAGCGTAACCGCTCCGGATCATTTGTATCTGACAAACAATTATATTGTAACGCACAATACACTTGAAAGCATCGCCACTATCAACAAGGCCGACGCCTTCCCCTGCCTGGTAATCTGCCCGAATGTTGTCAAGATCAATTGGCAAAG
>NZ_JACOOJ010000090.1 GCF_014287585.1 Parabacteroides hominis
CAGAAGTGCCCTTGCCTTGCGTTTTGCACTGGAACCAGAACCATTTCGTCGTATTATATAAGGTAAAGAACGGAAAATATTATATCGCCGATCCGGCTACCCAAAAATTAGTCTATGAAGAATCCGAACTGGCGCGTTGCTGGTGCAGCACCGTTGTGGAAGGAAAAGATACGGGAGCAGCATTGCTCTTCGAGCCGGGACCTGACTTTTACGATCGCGAGGAGGAGGATACACGGACAGGGAAAGGCTTGTCTTTTTTCTTCCGTTATCTGACTCCTTACCGGCGTGAACTGTTCCAGTTGGTATTGGGGATGCTCACGGCGAGCATCCTGCAACTGATCCTGCCGTTCCTGACGCAGAGCATGGTGGATACGGGTATCCGGGACGGTAATTTGAGTTTTATTACCTTGATATTGATAGCGCAGTTGGTGATCTTCGTGGCTAAACTCTCTGTTGATTTTATCCGTAGCTGGATCCTGCTGCATGTCAACACCCGGATCAATATCGCGCTGATCTCCGATTTTCTTGCCAAGCTGATGCGGTTGCCCTTGCATTTCTTCGATACGAAGATGGTGGGGGACATCATGCAGCGCATCGGCGACCATAACCGTATCGAGACGTTCATGACGGGTTCATCCATCTCGACGCTTTTTTCGTTTGTCAATTTTGTCGTGTTCGGGTTCGTATTGGCTTATTATGACCTGACGATATTGGGGTTGTTCCTGGTTGGCAACGGGTTGTATGTCGCGTGGATATTGGCCTTTATGAAGTACCGGCGCGAACTGGACATCAAGCGGTTCGCGCAGGCTGCGGGCGAACAGAGCAACCTTTTCCAGTTGGTGACCGGCATGCAGGAGATCAAGCTGAACAACTGCGAGACGGAGAAACGGTGGGAATGGGAGCGCATCCAGGTGAAACTGTTCAAGATAAGCATCAAGGGCTTGGCCCTGCAACAATATCAACAGCTCGGATCGGTGTTTTTTAACCAGACCACCAATATCCTGATCTCCTTTTTGGCGGCGCGGGCTGTTGTTTCGGGTGAAATGACGTTGGGTATGATGATGTCGCTGACCTATATCGTAGGGCAGTTGACGGCTCCGATCGAGCAGTTCATCGGCTTCGCGCGTTCGTTCCAGGATGCGAAGATCAGCCTGGAGCGGCTCGGCGAGATCCATCAGAAGGAGGATGAGGAACAGACGCTTGCCTTGAAAACGAACCGGATCCCGGAAGAGCGGACGCTCCGGGTCGAAGATGTGTGCTTCAGCTATGACGGGGCTGACCGTGACTATGTGCTGGAACATGTCAGCCTCGCGATCCCGGAACATAAGGTGACGGCGATCGTAGGGGCGAGCGGCAGCGGGAAGACGACGCTTGTCAAGTTGCTGCTTGGTTTCTATGAGCCGAACAAGGGGGCGATCCGTGTGGGGAACGTCTTGCTGAAGGATATGAACCCGCATGTGTGGCGTGCGCATACGGGGTGTGTGATGCAGGACGGTTTCATCTTCTCTGACACGATCGCGCGTAACATAGCGGTGGGGGCTGAATCGATCGACAAGGAGCGGCTGCTGCACGCCGTTACGGTGGCGAATATCCGGGAGTTCATCGACTCGTTGCCGTTGGGCTACAACACGAAGATCGGCATGGAAGGAAACGGCGTGAGCCAGGGGCAGCGGCAGCGTATCCTGATCGCCCGTGCGGTGTACAAGGATCCGGAGTTTATCTTCTTAGACGAAGCGACGAATGCCCTGGACGCCAACAACGAGAAAGAGATCATGGAGCACTTGCACCGGTTTTACCGGGGCCGCACGGTGGTCGTAGTGGCGCACCGGTTGAGCACGGTCAGGGATGCGGACAACATCGTCGTCTTAGACAAAGGCCGGGTAGCCGAAGAGGGGACGCACGAAGGGCTGACGGCGAAACGCGGAATATATTACAAATTAGTGAAGAACCA
>NZ_JACOOJ010000091.1 GCF_014287585.1 Parabacteroides hominis
TACCTCATCAAGCATTTGATTATCAGACTCAAGGGTGATTTTTAAATTGGGTTTCACCCCAACTTCCTGGGCTTTCATACCCACAAATGAAATTACCAGAGTCTTTGCAGAACTTGGTACATCTGCAATATTCTGATTGTTAATGGATTAATTATACATATAGTCTAAGCTATTATCTATTTATAAGAAATAATGCATCGAATATGATTCATGTACATATATTTGATATACAGAGTATTAATATATATACTCTAAATAATGTTTTTTTCAAAGATGATCGTAAATAGGACTATGGTTCTACCAGTTTTATCCTGATTCTTTAGCAGTACAATTGGTCTATTATTCTGGAAACTTATTATTGATTGCAAAACAACTGTCATACTATCATGCTTTGCTTAAAGCAAACTTTTTGTTATTTCTTACTTATTGTACGGTTTTCCTAAATACCCATTGGTCTGGATCGAAACAGTAGCGCATGAAATTTGATTTTATACCCCATATATTTCAAATAACCCGCAAGGGTAATATTTTTTAAGAAACAAGATATTTGGCAAGAGTCTGAATATTAACAATATATGAATATCTGCCTTTTTTGGAGGGGTTCTTGTATTTTTTATCATATATAAATCTGTTTAGGATAGGTTCATTTCTTCTCAGATTTGAATCAAAAATGATAATTTATGGGTGAACAAACAGACAAGGCTGCGCTTTGTGTCGCAGGCTCTCTTTTGCCGTCTGCTTCAGCAGACGGTTTAAAAGATCAGGAGGCAAAGCCTCTTCCTCTGTGGACTTTAGCCCCTTTCATCTATTGTATTTAAAGGGGCTAAAACCCACAGAGGAACCGGCAAAGCCGGAACAATCAGCTATCCGCCTGCTGAAGCAGACGGCAAAAGAGAGCCTGCGGCACAAGGCGTAGTCTTGTTTTAGGGCTTAAAGAAGAGGATTGTTTTGATTTGACTTTTTGATAGCCGGAAAAAGATAACTGATTTGTCTAATTGATACCAAGACCGGAGTGTGTTGCAATATCATACCATAATATTTATCAGTTTTTGATTATTTTCTACCCTTGTAGACCTGAGCCCTTTTTTGAACCCTCAGAATCGCCCAAAAACGATGCTTGGACGAGAGGTTAAAAATAGATAATTTTAAAGGAGGCGAAATTAAGGACATTTCATGAGGAACCAATCAAAAATATCGATCAGGCATGATCTTTTGTTAATTATCATCCCCATTTTTGTAAAATCCTATTAGTTTTTAGTTGTTATAATAAATTTATTATTACATTTGCCTTCTCTTAGGAATATTTACACACATGCAAGATGTGTAAAAACAAATAGTGCAAATTAGTTATTTATAAGTTAAACAAAAAAAGTGTGTCTATGAAAAGGTTAACTTTCCTTTTATTCTGCCTATTATTAGGTATTGGGATGGCCAACGCTCAGACGACGAAAGTAACAGGTACTGTTATTTCGGCGGAAGACAACGAGCCCATCATTGGTGCATCTATAGTTGTTAAAGGTACGACTATAGGTACGGTAACAGATTTTAACGGTGCATTTTCTCTGGATGTACCAAGTTCTGCAAAGACTCTGATCGTTTCTTTTGTAGGTATGAAGTCCCAGGAAGTCGGGGTAAAACCGACGTTACATGTCTTGTTGGCATCAGACAATCAGATGCTTGACGA
>NZ_JACOOJ010000092.1 GCF_014287585.1 Parabacteroides hominis
CCGTTGCAAAAAAACAAACATTATAGCAATGGCTAAGATAGTATTTAAAGAGTTAACATCCAACCAAAATGTACTTTTTCCGGTTAGTTTATCGGAAAAGATAGCTCCCAATCATCCCGTTCGTGTTGTAAACAGTGTTGTAGACGCCTTGGATATTGGCTGTCTGCTCCGGGCATATAAAGGAGGCGGCACCAGCAGCTACCATCCCCGTATGATGCTCAAAGTTCTGTTTTATGCCTACCTGAACAATATCTATTCCTGTCGCAAAATAGAAAAAGCCTTGCAGGAAAATATTTACTTCATGTGGTTGTCCGGTAATAGTACTCCCGATTTCCGCACGATCAATGATTTCCGTGGCAAACGTTTAAAAGAACATATAAAATCGTTGTTTTCAGCCATTGTTCTACTGCTACAGGAATCCGGCTATGTCAGTTTGGATGTACAGTATATCGATGGCACCAAAGTGGAATCGGCATCCAACCGCTACACTTTTGTCTGGCGTGGCAGTGTGGAAAAGAACAAGGCAAAACTGGAGTCGAAAATACAGTCAATCCTTAGTGAGGTAGACAAACATATCGAACAGGATAAACAGGAAAGGACACCGGATACTTTACCGGATATGGACTCCTGTGGTTTGCGGGAAAAAGTGAGCGCTCTAAACAAACGGCTCTCGGGGATGAACAAAGCCGAGCAGAAACAAATCAAAAAGCTACAGGAAGAATATCTGCCCCGCCTTGCCAAATACGAATCACAATTAGATAAATTAGAGGATCGTAATTCTTTCAGTAAGACAGATGAGGATGCAACCTTCATGCGCATGAAAGAGGATCATATGAAAAACGGGCAATTGAAACCCGCCTATAACATACAGATTGCTACAGAGAATCAGTTTATTACCAATCTGGGGATTTACAGGCGAGCCGGAGATACAGGAACTTTAATTCCTTTTTTGAAAGATTTTAGAGAGACTTATCATAGGCAGTCCTCTATAGTAGTGGCCGATGCCGGTTACGGAAGCGAACAAAACTATGAGTTTATGGAGAATGCGGGTATAGAGGCTTTTGTCAAGTACAATTATTTCCACAAAGAGCAGAAGCGTGCCTGGAAGAAGGATGCTTTTGCTATACAGAACCTTTACTACAACCGGGAACGGGATTATTACGTATGCCCGATGGGACAACATATGGAATATACAGGTCAAAGGAAAAGTAAGTCCGATATGGGATATGTATCCGTACTGAAGCGTTATCAGGCCCAGAACTGTGAGGGTTGCCCGCTGAAATCTCAATGTCATAAATCAAAGACTAACCGGATCATAGAAGTTAACTATAACCTTAACAGGTACAAACAAGAAGCACGGGAAAAGCTCATGAGTGAGGAAGGTATTTATCACCGGGGCAGACGATGTATAGAACCGGAAGCTGTCTTTGCACAGATAAAGCATAACTCGGCGTGGAACCGATTCAGATTAAGAGGGCTGGAGAAGGTAAAAACAGAGTTTACCCTGGTTGCTATTGCACATAATTTAAGGAAACTGGCTAAAAAAGTCAGTTCTCTTTTATTTTTTACTTATTTCTGTAGGATTACTTCCCGAAGAGAGACAATTGAGAAGACCAAAGATGTTTTAAAAATAAAAATGGATAATAAACGGGCGGCATAACAAAAAA
>NZ_JACOOJ010000093.1 GCF_014287585.1 Parabacteroides hominis
AAAGATACAAGAAAATTCAGAACAAAAATCAGAAAGTGCAAATTTAACAAGGGGCTGCTCCTTACTCATTGATGAGCTTGCGTTTTTTACAAGTATTCTATTCCATGATATACCTTGTTGGAGACTCAAGGAGATATCCTTGACAAATTATTCGCAGCTTCTCATATCCGTGGAAAGTACTCAGGAAACATCTTTATGTCCTTTGTGTCATAGGCCTTCCGGGAAGAAGCAAAGTCACTATAACCGACACCCTCAGGAGTTACCATTAGGCAATTATAGTTGCCGTCTTGACTTGAGGGTTCATCGTTTTTATTGCCAAAATCCGGAGTGTCGTCGTAAAATTTTCTGTGAACGCTTTGAAGATCACCTTCAATCCTATCAACGTTGTGTAGATAAGGTAAACGAACAAATCCTCTTCATGGGCTTGGAAGCGGGCGGCAGTAAAGGAGCTCGTTTATTAAATAAATCCCACATACAGATAAAGCGCAATAGTGTGATACGAAGAATATTAGCATCGCCCTTGCCCAATCATTCTTTAGTAGAAAATATAGGGATTGATGATTGGTCTAAACGCAAAGGACATGAATACGGTTCAATAATAATAGATAATGACACTCACAAACCTATTGATTTACTTGCCCATAGGGAGTCCGGTTGTGTGTGTGAGGCATTAAAAGGGTATACGAATTTAAAAACAGTCACCTCGGATCGTGCTGATTGTTTTTCAAAAGCCATCCGCGAGGCCTGCCCTGAAGCAAAAGAGATAGCAGACCGATGGCATTTATCGCACAATCTGTCAGAAGCAGTCCAACAAGCCTTCCGAGGTTATTACAATGGAATAAAGGGCACATTAAGCACATGCCAAGTAAAGAAGAAAGAGCAAGCGGGCTCTGTCCGTACGAGCAAAACAACTCTGAGACAGGAGAAATTTATTCGTATCAAGAAATTACAAAAGAGAGGTTGTACAAAATCAGAAGTAGTCCGTCTAACAGGAATAACACACAACACAGTCAATAAATATTGGATGCAAACGGAATTTAAACAGGTACAATACAAAAAACGCTCCGGCATTGAAGAGTATGACAGCTATTTAAAGATGCGTTTTCATGATGAGCAGGTTCAGAGTTCAGTCTCTCTCTTTAAAGAAATAAAAGAAATGGGGTACACCGGAAGCCGTGAAACGGTAAATCTCTACATCCGTTCCTGGAGGCCTTCTTTTAAACCAAAAGTAAAGATCCCCAAATGGAAGACATTATATTATTTATGTAAAAAGGAGGAGTCTAAATGTAGTGATCAAGAGAGGCTATGGCTCAAAGTTGTATATCAATCCAAGGAAATAAAAGAGTTACTGGCTGCTCAGAAAGAGTTCGATCAAGCGCTTAAATCCAGAGATGTAAAACTTCTAGAACAATGGCTTAAAACAGAAACCACATGCCTTGAGCTGAAACAATTTATCAATGGCCTTATACAAGACTACGATGCGGTTGTGAATGCATTACTCGAAAAATGGCATAACGGTACTACCGAAGGATTTGTCAACAAATTAAAGATGATTAAAAGAATGTGTTATGGACGAGCAAGCATAGAACTTCTCAAAAGAATGATGATTTGTGTATAAGGCAGCAAATGTGAACAAGACCC
>NZ_JACOOJ010000094.1 GCF_014287585.1 Parabacteroides hominis
ATACTTGCGTTTTGATATATGTTTTCGGTTTTTACATTTCAAAGTAAACTTGTTTAGACTGGCCGTATTGATAGCGAAAAACTATTTGCTTTTATATTTTAGCATAAAACAATCATGCCAAGTATAAGCGAAATCCTTACGAATGAAGACTTCGGACAGGTAGTTAGTACGCTATGTGTCGATACGATAGAATACCGGGAACCGAGGGAATATTATAACGAATATCATGGTGAGCGCCGTCGGCGTAAGACCTCTGTCGGTTGGCGTGAACCCAAACGACTGGCGGTTTATTCGGAGACATTGAAGGATAAGAACGGGGAACCGTTACGACTGGAAGACAAGATTGTCGATGTGGCACGTATCGTTACCAACTTCCCGAAAAAGGAGGTGCGTACCTCTGTCGCCTTCTTGTTTGGCGGGCAAATGACGATTACGGGAACGGATCAGAACGATGGCTTTCAAGAATTCAAACGTGTATGGGAACGCCGATTGAAAATGCAATCCGTTTTGAAGTCATTTGCCCGTAGGGTGCTTTCTGAAAGTAAGGCTGCCCTTGTGTTCTATCCCTATACTTCCAAAGGATTAGATGGCAAATTGATTACGGAGTTGAAGGTAAAGACGCTTTCCGTTCCTCGTAATGAAAATACTTTCTCTGAATTTTATCCCCATTTCGACGATAACGATGATATGGATGCTTTTATCCATCGTTACCAAGTGAACTCTAATGGCATGATCCGGAATAGTTGTACGATCTGGACGGCAGACAAGATTATTACGGCTATTGATGAAATGGGCGGCTGGGTGATAAAAGAAGTACCCAATCTGTTCGGTAAAATCCCGGTCGTGTATGCCGATGTTTTCCAGCCGGAATGGGACGAAGTGGCCGGCATTATGGATGCACGGGAAATGCGTTTGTCCCGTATGGCCGACACGAACGATTACTTCGCAGAACCTATCTTGAAAACGTATGGAGATTCAGACTTGCCTTCAAAGGAAACAACTGGCAAAGACATCAACTTCCCAATCAAGGTCGATGAAGTATCCGGCAAGGAATATCATGGCGATGCCGATTATCTGACATGGACTGGTTCCCAGCCATCTGTAGATAAAGAATTGGAAGAAACGAAAAACGAACAATTTGCCGGTACATCTACGCCGGATCTTTCCTTTGATAACTTGAAAGGCATTGGCAACCTGTCCGGTGTCGCACGTAAGTTTATGCTGATGGACGCAACCATTAAGGCTAGTGATAACATGGAAACGTTCGGTCCGGTCGTGCAGCGTTGCGTGTCGGTCGTGTTGGCTGGAATATGCAATATCACCAACATCAAGTACCGTTCGCAATTGGTGAACAACCTGATCGATGTGGAATTTGGTTCTATCTTGCCGGAAGATCTGTCCGAGACATTACAAACTCTGTCCCTTGCCAATGGAGGTAAACCGATCAACGCCCAGCGCACGGTTACGGCTCATTCTCCTCTGACGGAAGACTTGGACGAAGAAATGAAGCTGATGGAGGAAGAGGAAGATAC
>NZ_JACOOJ010000095.1 GCF_014287585.1 Parabacteroides hominis
ATGTCTATTCCTAAAATCACTTGTCATTTTTTGGGTAGTTAAACGACTTCACTTGTCAATACTATTTCAGTTACCCTGGCTCGCTTGTCACCTCTGCTTAATTGTCCCGAAAGGCTTGTCAGCGTGAGTGGACAATGGATAATATCTGAGAGAACCTTATTCTCGGCGCACAAATGTAACGTATCATATACAGAGCGGCAAGGATCAGAGGCTTTTTTTCCAAAGATTTTTCCCCGGCTTTTCTCCTTTATAAACCTCCATCGGGCATTTCATCCCGATGCTCATATGGGGTCTTCGGTTGTTGTAAAAGTCGATCATGGCTTTTATCTCGGCACTCGCCTGCTCCTTGTCCCTATACATTTCCTGCTCGTATATCCATTCGACCTTGAAGATCCCGTTCTGCCTTTCGGCTACGGCATTATCCGTAGGTTCGTACCTTTCCGTCATGCTTATCCGGATGTGGTGGTCGATCAGGCAGTCCACGTAAGCGTCGCTGGCATATTGTGATCCTTTGTCGGAATGGTGTATGGTACCGCAAAGGTTTCCACCTTGGGCTGTCCGTATCGCCATCCGCAAGGCTTCAAGCGTAAAAGAGGCCTCGAGCGAGTCGGACAGGCGCCATCCCAGCACGGCGTGCGAATAAGCATCGGTGACAAGATGTAGGTATAACACATCCCCCAATATCCATACATACGTAATATCCGACACCCATATATGGTTGGAATACAGGGCTGTCATACCTTTTATGAGATTGGGGTACTTCTTGTAGATATGCTTGGAATCCGTTGTGCGCCGGCGTTTGTTCGGCTTGAGTTTGAAACCTTTTGATTCATACACTTTCAAGAATGAATCCCGACCATGCGTTACCTCACGGCCCAAATCATTTTCCAACAAATGGAACAATTTGAACCCGCCTATCCGGGGGCAACACAGCCGATAGAAGCCCATCATGTCGACAAGGAGCTTGACACGCTGCCTCTCTGAGACTTCATGCTTACGGTTTGCATAATACCATTGGCGTTTTTTACCAAACAGCCCGCAAAGAGTGGCCACGCTTTCGCGCGGGTACTCCTCGCGTAACGCCGTTACCGTTTGGCACCATCTTTTTTTAATATGCTGATGCCTTCTTCCTGTTCTGCAATCTCTATCATTTTCTCGAAGGCACGGCTTCGCATTTTCTCTAGTTCCAGGCAATGCCGCAATTCGGATATACGCTTTTGCAGTTTTTCTGTTTCTGTCAATTCAGGTTGCTTTTCAGCCATATCGAAGGATTCTATTGTTGCTGATGGCAAAGATAATTCTTTTGAGGCTATGGGATACTCTTTCTGCCATCGGTACAGGCAACTATGATCCAATGAATATTTCTTGGATATCGCATATTGACTCAATCCGCTGCTGTAATATTCACTGAGAACGGATAATTTGAATGTCTCGCTGAACATTCTTCTGGGCTTTCTTTTTTTCATTTCTATACTTTTGTAAGACCCAAAAGGTGTCAAGCTATTTCAGTACAAGACA
>NZ_JACOOJ010000096.1 GCF_014287585.1 Parabacteroides hominis
TCCGTCAGATCAGAAAAATGCAATTTCAATCGATCCACTTCTGCTGGTGTCAGATCGGAAAACTTCATTTTCAGTTCTTCACGGTCGAAAATATCAACGTATGCACTATCCGGCTCACCCTCGTATTTCATTTGAAGTGTACCGTTCAACTTTCGAAAAACCGGCTTCTCTCCTTTTGGCCCACGAATTTTCTCAATTTCCAACAGATTCTGCCAAGTGCCATTAGCTCCTTGTTTCCAAAGGATATATTTATCGCTTATCCCTAAAAACGCACTAAGGCCGGGATCACCCTGCTTCCCTTTCATTGCAGAGGGTAAAGCGCGTTTAGGCCTTCCACCCTGAATGATCAGGATCATATCATTATCGGTTATTGTTCCGGCTGCCGGAAGCAAATTAGCCCTGATTATTTCAAACTCTTCTGCCATATCAATTGAAAACTATTATTTTACCTTGCTCATCTGCCAATAACCCCAAATCCGGATCTTTCAGCACACGGTAACGAACATCACCGCCGGCATCTATCCAACTCACTACAGGAGCGACAATAGAAATAGTGAACCTTACGCCAATCTGATTCTCCCGCCAAATCTCCACTGAAAAAGAAGGGCAATCCGTATAGTACACCTGGATGATACCGTCTAACGTCTTAATATATAATTCCTGATTTCCTACACCGGATATCTGGGTAAAGAACGCCCGGTAGTTGTTCAGAAACTCCTCCACACTGCCGGCCAACATCCAAAGGGGCAGTTTTATTTCCCGATGCTGGGTTTTGACCGTCGAAAGGTCTACCGTCCGGCCATCGGTGAACGGCGTCTTAACCGCTGGATATTTCAAGATGTCCTCCTGGTTGTCATCCGATCCTATACCGAAGTCTGCAAAGTCTATCCCATTGATCGCATACTGCCCGCGAAGCCCGATACCGCCGGCCGGAGTTGCCGGATAAATGGCGTGGCCGTCTTCCGTAAAGGACAGCTCGAATGATGACAGGTTCTCTCCGGCATTAAATGGAATGAACTTGTCATAGGAGATTCCGGCATTGAACCGTAAGCGATTGGTCATGCCGGGAATAAGATCAAATTCCCGATAGCCTGGTGCGGACAGATCAGCAACAAACTTCCTATACCCGGACCAGAACTGTTCAAGCGTTTCTGCCTTCATGAGGAATTTCAACTTGACGGTTTTAGGTTCGAACTCCACTACCGACAGATCGGGATCGATCCCGTCGGCTTCCGCCCAGTTGTTATATTTGACCGCCTTACGTTTGGGATATTTCAGAAGATCATCAAAAGAACCTTCCAATAACTTACATCCCCATTC
>NZ_JACOOJ010000097.1 GCF_014287585.1 Parabacteroides hominis
ACCTTAGTTTTGGCAGATAGGATTTCGATAAGATAAAAAAGATAGATTTGTAATATGTCAAACAATTGAAAGAAAGGAAGACAAAGAGTGAACCAGTAAAAAGATGGAATAAGATTCATGTTCATATTAGGACTCTCTGTCTACCCTGAACCCAGACCTATATAAGAATATAACACCTTTGTTTTTAAGGTTTTTAGGCTAAGTTCAAGTTCCTTTCTCTCTTTTTGCCCAATACAAAAATATGGAAAACTTTTATTTTATCGGTGTAGATGTCTCAAAAAAGAAGTTGGATATCTGCGTAATGTGTGGTTCTAAAGTAGTAACAGAAGAACAAGTGACAAATCATCAGCAAGCTATATTAAAGCTGATCAACGAATTAAAGCGGGATTTGAATATGACAAATGGAGATTTTATAATCTGTGCTGAACATACTGGACAATATACTTATCCTTTGATTTGCGTGTGTAAATCAATAGATTGTAAGTTATGGCTGGAAAATCCAGCCCAGATAAAGTATTGTTCAGGTCTGACTCGTGGTAAAAACGATAAAGTGGATGCAAAACGTATCGCCATGTATGCTTCCCGATTTTGTGATCAGGCAGTTTGTTATAAACGTCCTTCTGAAGAATTGACTCGTTTAAATCAATTAGAGGCAGAACGGACTCTCTATCTGGTCGACTTATCAAAATATAAAGCTCAGTTAACAGATCAGAAAGACTTTATGCCTAAAGCATTATATAAAGATAAATCCGGTAGATTGAAAATGTTAATCAAATCCCTGGAACAGGTACTAAAAGCAATCGAAGATGAAATGAACAGAATTATAGAATCAACTAAGATACTAAGCCGACAGATGGATCTTTTGACATCCATTGATGGGATCGGTCGTGTAGTTGCCATGAATATGATAATTGTAACAGAAGCCTTTACGCGCTTCGATAATCCCCGGCAATTTTGCTGTTATGCAGGTGTAGCACCGTTTGCTTATACTTCTGGAAGTAGCCAACACTCCAAAAACAGAGTCTCGCAGAGAGCCTGTAAGTATATTAAAACATTGCTACACATGTCCGCTGTGGCTATAACACATAGGAAAAGTGGTGAACTTAAAGCGTATTATGAACGTAAAGTTGATGAAGGAAAGAATAAAATGACCATTATCAATGCTTTACGGGCAAAACTTGTGGCGAGAATGTTCGCCGTTATCAAAAGGGATGAATTTTATTCTCCTATTTTATCGGAAAATATTTGCTAAAAACATAAGAATATGA
>NZ_JACOOJ010000098.1 GCF_014287585.1 Parabacteroides hominis
ATTTGTCCATAGAACAGGTCTCCCGGCAGATTGTTTGCAACGCCATTGTTTTGTTTCAGGCTGACCTGCAGGTCTGAGATGATGTTCGCCCGGTTCATATTGCTGATTTCTTCGTTTTCGCTTGAAAGGCCTGCCCAAGCAACAACAGTGATCTTGTCGGACCCCGGACAGCTTATTTCGACCGGTTTGACCTGCAAAAGATAGTCTCTGTCTACCGTGATTTGTTTGTAGAAATCATTGTTCTCGTCGAAAACATAGAGCGTAGTGCTTTTTACGTCTCCTTTAGCTGTGATATCCGAGTTCTCAGAATATGCTTTCAGGATTACAGAAAAAGGAACTTCTGTTTCCAGAGGAACTTTTTCATCTATGATTGAAGTGGAATCGCTATCGGCTGAACAGCTTGCGAAAGACAGGACAACGGACAAAGTCCAAATAGAAAACAAACAATTTGTGAAAATTCTACCCTTTTTCATGACCCTAATTTTTTTTATATGCTAATTACTACCCTATACTCTCGAAGGAACTTCTTCAGGTTAAGACCCTCATCGAAACCTTTGTTCCTTTTTGATACTGCAAATATATCACGGCTTTTTGGATACTGCAATAGTTTTACGTGTAAAATATGTTAAACGAATCAAAATAGTTGGAGAAAATATCAACTATGGTGCTAAAAGTGTCACGTATGGTTGTATAAATCTCATCGATGCTTGTATGTTTGATAGGATTTAGACCTGAATGGGGTTGTCTGTCTTTCATATATGCCATGTGATTATTTTATATTATGCAGCTTTTTGTTGCTTGATGGGGTTGCTATGAGGTGTGAATGTCTTATGTATGGTGCTAAAAGTGTCAAGTGGATTATACTGGTTTGCGTTTGTGTCATAATTAGGTGTATTTGTATCATTGGCAATGAGGGAATATTTGCACGGCTGATCTTAGCATATTTTATCGGCTGCAATAGTATCAAACATGTAGGTATTCCTATCACGGAGAATCGCGTATTTGTAAAAAAACGGCGCACACTCGGAACAATCCGAATGTGCGCCTATTGCATATAAAAAATTGAGGGTCGAATTATCCGACTATAACGTACTGAACAACAGTACCCCAGTCTGAAACGCTAATATTGATATTGTTGCGGGAAAGATCAAAAACGATATTCGTTTGTTCTCCTTCGTTTGCAGCCACGTTTTCTGAATTTTTG
>NZ_JACOOJ010000099.1 GCF_014287585.1 Parabacteroides hominis
CGGAGCTATCCTGATTGTTTTGCCTGCCGGAATGAGCCGGTCGGCGTGGATGGCGGCGGTTGTGGCTTGCGGATGGGTGTATTGGACGGAACGGATCGGATGGGAGAAGGCGAAAGCTGCATATAAAAGGTATAAGAATGCGACAATTCCTTTTATTGCAATTGTGGCGATATTGGCGGGATGTGCCATTGCCGGGGTTTACGGGATGAAACGGGATTCGGCGGACGGGCGATTGCTGATGTGGAAAGTGACGGGGAAAGCGATTGCCGGACAGCCGCTTGCAGGAACGGGGTTAGGCGGATTCCCGGCGGCATACGCGGAGGCGCAAGGCGAGTATTTCGCAACAGGGACCGCAACAGGCCAGGAGAAACAGGTGGCGGGATGTCCGGAATATGCGTTCAATGAATATCTGCAGATCGGGCTGGAACAGGGAATCGGAGGGTTGATCGTGTTCGTGTTGTGGCTGGGGAGCATGGGGTACTATGGAATCCGGAACAGGCAGCATGGGGCGGTCGGAGGCGTGTTGGCGTTAGCGGTGTTTGCGGTGTCGTCCTATCCGTTGCAGTTGCCGTCGTTTTGGATGATACTGGTGTTTTTGGGGGCGATATGCGTGACGAAAGATGGGACGCAGGCAAGATCATCCGCCTTATCTGTGTCATCAGCGTACCCTATAACTATAATAAGCCTGTTGTCGCTTGCATCCGTCTGCCTGTTCATCTTGCAGAAAGGGCAATATGAGGTTTATAAACGGTGGGGACGGATGCAGATGGTCTATAATAACAAGGCGTATGAGTCGGTTTCAGAAGATTATAAAGACTTGCATGACAAGTTGAAGCATAAACCGGAATTTTTGTTTGAAGAGGCGCAATGCCTCAGCAAGACGGGGCGATACGCGGAAGCGATACGGGTGCTGGAACGGGCGAAGCGGCTGAGCGGAGATCCGATGATCCGGTACATGATCGCTAAAAACCGGCAGGCGACCGGTGACTACCGGGAAGCGGAGAGGGAACTGCTTCATGCCATCGGAATACTGCCGGAAAGGCTGTATCCTTACTATCTGTTAGCCAAGCTATACGCAGAGCCGGCATTCTATCAGGCGGATAAATTCCGGGCTGCCGCCGGAGCTGTGCTGACCAAAGAACCGAAGGTCGAAAGCTC
>NZ_JACOOJ010000100.1 GCF_014287585.1 Parabacteroides hominis
TATTCGTACAATCGAAGCCTTCTTTTGCTTCGCCAAGAGGTTCGGACCAGACGATCCGGGATTTCCAGTACATGCCGAAAGGAGGTGTTATATTTCGCAGTGCAGACTTTATGTTTCGTACCGCTCCTTTCATTGACTGACGGGCTGGCATACCGTTCGTCTGCTTCTTCACGAACACGTTGATATTTACAGGTCCCTTATTGACAACATCCGTTTCGCTCAGTGCAAGCATCCGGATTGTAATATGGTTCTTCGTTTCCCCATCACCGGAACAATCTTTGTACAAGACAAAGCCAGCACTGGCCGATTCTATAGCATCATACACAACATCTACTATATCAAACTGATCTGCCATGTCAATACCCTTTCTTTGTAAGTTTATCGAACAATGTTTTACTTTGTTTCTTGATCCAATCTTCAGTATGCTCCGTCGCAACAGATATAACATCCAGGTTGTCGATAGCTTCCACATATTTGGCGTAAGGCATGGCTGCGACACCAATCAATACCCAACCTTTTTTATAAAGAGGAATCAGTTCGGAAACCAGCCGTTTCGCTTCACGCATACCTGGATAACGTTCAGATCCTTCCTCAGATAGCTCGTAGTTCTCGGTCAATATATCACCATCCTTAACGATCACATAACCGATAGAGCTACGGAGATTACCAGTATTATCCTGATAGTTTCCTTTCTTACGGGCAATCTTTACGAACTCTTCCCCAGCACGTTGCAATAGCTTGTATATCTGTTCTTCTGCCCTATCCACAAAATAATCGAACCATCGTCCTACTTCTCTATCACTCCACATAGGAGTCAAACCACCTTTCCTCGCCATCACTAAACATAAATTACAGAGTGAGTCTGAAATGATTCCCAGCAGATAATATTGACATCAAGTCCTATACTATCAATCCGGATATGCTTTGCATCCG
>NZ_JACOOJ010000101.1 GCF_014287585.1 Parabacteroides hominis
TATTCGTACAATCGAAGCCTTCTTTTGCTTCGCCAAGAGGTTCGGACCAGACGATCCGGGATTTCCAGTACATGCCGAAAGGAGGTGTTATATTTCGCAGTGCAGACTTTATGTTTCGTGTCACTCCTTTCATTAGCTGTCGATCAGGCCTGCCTTTCGCTTGATTCTTCACAAATACGTTGATATTAACCGAACCTTTATTCACAACCTCTGTTTCATTTAGCGTAAGCATCCGGATTGTGATGTGGTTCTTTGTTTCACCATCACCCGAACGATCTTTGCAGAGGACGAAGCCGTCCGCGACCGGTTCGACCGCATCATAAACAATATCAACTATATCAAACTGATCCGCCATATCAATATCCTTTTTCCGCTAACTTATCAAACAGGGTTTTACTTTGTTTTCTGACCCAGTCTTCCGTATGATCTGCAGCAACAGTAGCAACATCTTTACAATCGATTGCTTCCACATAAACAGCGTATGGCATAGCCGCGACACCGACCAAAACCCAGCCATCCGAATAGACAGAAGTCAGCTCGGAAACCAGCCGTTTCGCTTCCCTGATACCGGTTTGTTTATCTGTTCCTATCGTGGATTGCTCGTAGTTCTCGGTTAATATATCGCCATCTTTAACGATAACGTAACCGATAGAACTACGTAGATTGCCGGTATGGTCCTTATAGTTCCCTTTCTTTCGGGCAATCTTTACGAACTCTTCCCCAGCACGTTGCAATAGCTTGTATATCTGTTCTTCTGCCCTATCCACAAAATAATCGAACCATCGTCCTACTTCTCTATCACTCCACATAGGAATCAAACCACCTTTCCTCGCCATCACTAAACATAAATTACAGAGTGAGTCTGAAATGATTCCCAGCAGATAATATTGACATCAAGTCCTATACTATCAATCCGGATATGCTTTACATCCG
>NZ_JACOOJ010000102.1 GCF_014287585.1 Parabacteroides hominis
AATGATTTTGTCCATATTTTTTGTTTGCACTTATAATATAGACTTTTATTTTTTAAGCTGTGCTCTTTTATTAATCAAATACACTAAAAGCAGCCATACAGCAAATGTGAACAAGACCCATTTGAAAAATATGGGGTATAAAATCAAATTTCATGCGCTACTGTTTCGATTTGGACCAACGGGTATTTTGGAAAACCGTACAATAAGTCAGGAATAACAATAAGGTTGTTTTTGATAAAAACAGAACAGTTAAAAGCTGATTTGTGATTCACACCTTCCGGCGGATGAAGTGGAAATAGAAAAAGTCCAGATTATCTGTTCTTGTTAAAGAGAAACAGAAAGTCTGGACTTTTATGATAATTATGTAACCTCACGGTTATATTAATTAGGTTTGCTTGCAGAATTAAGGGATTCGTGCAAACAGAGTATAGGGTAAAATTTCACAAATTGTATTGTGTTATTTCTTGCTACAAAGTTACATTATCAATTGCTTTTTTGTGCGTGGTAAAAATGTCATACGGGTACTGTATTCGTATCATTCGTAATATCGTAAAGTGCTTATAATCAGGCTAAATACTTATTAACGATTGCGTTTGTATCATATTGGTTGGTATTCCTATCACGGAGAATCGCATATTTATAAAAAAGCGGCGCACACTCGGAACAATCCGAATGTGCGCCTATTGCATATAAAAAATTGAGGGTCGAATTATCCGACTGTAACGTACTGAACAACAGTACCCCAGTCTGAAACGCTAATATTGATATTGTTGCGGGAAAGATCAAAAACGATATTCGTTTGTTCTCCTTCGTTTGCAGCCACGTTTTCTGAATTTTTG
>NZ_JACOOJ010000103.1 GCF_014287585.1 Parabacteroides hominis
CCAAGCAGATAGTAACAGTTTACAGAATCTTTCTGCCCGATACGGTGCGCCCGGCTTTCTGCCTGATCGCAATCGGCATACGTCCAAGGAAGTTCGATAAAGGCAACATCGCTGGCAGCCGTGAGTGTAATACCGGCACTGGCCGCTTTGATGGAACAGATGATAACGTCCGTCTTCGGGTTCTTCTGGAAGGCGTCGACAGAAGCCTGCTTTTCTTGCATGTTCTGTCTTCCGGTTACGCAGACGGCAGAAGGAAAAGCTACTATCAAACGGTCTACAATTTCATGCAGGTTACAGAACAGGATAATCTTTTTTCCGTTCTCCCGAAAGTCCTTGACGAAATCGATTACCTCCTTCAGTTTACCGCGTGCAGTAATATCTTTCAAGATACCGATACGGACCATTACTTCCCCTTTTAGCGACTTTTGGATCTTCTCGTCGTCAGCTTCCTTGTATCGCTTCAGGTAATCGATCAAATCGCGTTCGGCATCCATATATTCTTTACGGTTCGTTATCTCACAGGTAACGATCTGACGAACCTTATCCGGTAGCTGGGTGAGTACTTTCGATTTTTCCCGGCGGAAAAAGCAGTGTTGCCATAATTTATAATTAAGTTCTTTCAGATTACTTGCCTGGTTGGGACCGGAACAATACCGTAGTATGAAGCCTTTCCATCCACCCATATCGATCATGCGATCCATGATACCCAATTGCGC
>NZ_JACOOJ010000104.1 GCF_014287585.1 Parabacteroides hominis
CCCTTCCGCACCTTGCCCGAACTCGCGATCGGCATCGACGCCAGCCCGACCCATTCGCCAGCATCCTCCGGCACGATCCGCGCAAACAAGTCGCCACCCTGCACATACAGGTTCGGGTAACCCTGCCGCAGCAACTGCACCTGCCCAGACCCCGAGGCCTCTATGCAATAATCCATCTCCCAACGCCTCACGGCTGCTAACAACTGCCCCAACGTTGCCCGGTAATCCCGCGACGCAGGGTCTTTCGACGCCAAAGCCGTATAAGCCGGCTGGATATCACCTAACTGCCAGACATCCTGCAACAAGTAATAGCCCAACCGCTCCGGTTCACCGGCATAACGCGCTAACAGTTGCTTCAACCGCAGCACATCTTCCGTCAAGGCTGTATTCTCCACCACCGCCAACGGTAAACCCTCTTTCACCTCCTGCCCGTCGGCGACATACAGGCTGCTCACCCTGCCCGAAGTGCGTGCCACGACCTCCGTCACCGGGTTACGGCTCGTCAGCCTCATCTCCGCCTCGATCACGTCCGGATAGCGGAAGAAAAAGCTGCCAACGACAAGCATGAGCACCACGAGGGACAGCACCGTGATACCCCACCTCACGATCCAGGACGGCACATGCCCCATCACTTCCTGCACCGCTTCACTGCGCAGTTCTATGTCTTTTCCATCTTCCATA
>NZ_JACOOJ010000105.1 GCF_014287585.1 Parabacteroides hominis
GTGCAATTCTTTCTTCATGGCACACCGGAGCGAAAGAAGAACTTCGACTACTATACCGGAACCGCACGTGACTGGCTGAACCTGATGGTTACGAACATGAACCGGGGAGATTCAGGTTGGGTTGCCGGCTCATGTATCGAGTCCCGTATGATAACTCTTTCATTTAAGGATAAAACCGTCGGAACCGTCCTTGATGAACTCATCAAAGAGCTGGATTCCGAGTACTGGATATCCGGCAAGACAATGAACATCGGCAAGCGAGAATATGCCAGCAATGGCCTTATATTAGCGCAGGGCGAAGGCATGGGCTTTACCGAGTTGGAAGTTTCGGCCGTAGATGATACGCCACCTGTAACAGTTCTTTATCCTTATGGTTCAGACAAGAACCTCGGTTCCGATTATGGGGCTGATTATCTTCTTTTGCCCGAAGGCCGGCTTTCCATTGAAAAGAACGTGGAGAAGTACGGCCGGATAGAAAAGTCCATGCAATTTGACCACATTTTTCCGAAAGGGGAGTTTGCCGTGACGGAGAAGATCGACGACTACACTCTGAGAGCTTCCGGTATGGATTTCAACCTTACCGATTGCCTGTTGGACGGGGTAGAAGTAATCGTTACATTCCAGGATGGCGGTTTGGCCGGCTATGACCTTGCAATCGTCGAAGACAGTTGGGACAATGA
>NZ_JACOOJ010000106.1 GCF_014287585.1 Parabacteroides hominis
CTTTCCTGTAAACATCCGATAAATAACCATTTACCTGGTGCCTTCCATAAAATCAGGCACAATGACAATATCTGTTTCAAAAAACATGTTGCTTGCGAAATTGCAGCAACTTTCTCGAATAATTCCGTCGAAGCCTACGACTCCGATAGTATGCAACTATCTGTTCGATATAAAAGATGGGCGGTTATTTATTACGGCTGCCAATGACGAAGGCAGGATTACGGCCAGTTTGGAATGTATGGCAGAGGAAGATCTTTCAATCTGTGTTCCTGCCTCCATTCTTGATGGGCTGAAAACATTGCCGGAGCAGCCTCTTGATATTTATATCAATCCGGACAATAAATCGATTCTTATTAAATATCATGGGGGTAAATTCGAGGTAGTCGGATATGATTCGAAGCCTTTCCCACAAAAGAAAAAGACAGAGGTTCTTGATGAAATCAGGACTACGGCAGAAGAATTCAATAACGGCATTTCCAAAGTGATCAATTTTGCTGCTGCGGACGAATTACGCCCTGTTATGAACTCCGTATCTATTGAAACGGTTCCGGGTGAAATCATATTTGTTTCCTCTAACGGGCATGGCCTCGGTTTATTTAAGAGAGAAAACAAACGTTGTACGGAAACCTGTTCGGTAATCATCAGTCGGCAGATAGCATCTGTATTGAAAGGGCT
>NZ_JACOOJ010000107.1 GCF_014287585.1 Parabacteroides hominis
AAGGCCAACAAATACACTTTCGTCTGGCGCAAGACGGTTGAGAGAAACCGGGCAAAGCTGATGGATAAGATCCGTGTCCTTTTAGAACAGGTGGATGAAGCCATCGCACAAGAGAATTCAGTAAAAGATACACCTGTGGAGTTTAGCCCCGCCATGCTCTCTGATATAGTGAACGAACTTAAAGATGCCTTGGAACATGCTCCAGAACCGAACGGTAAGGAAGAGAAAAAGACCCGTCGCCAAAAGGAGAAACAAATCAAGGAGCTTGAAAGCCATCGGGACAAACTCATGGAGTACGACAATCATCTTGATATTCTTGGTGGGCGCAATTCTTATTCTAAAACCGACCACGACGCTACATTCATGCGTATGAAAGAAGATGCCATGAAGAATGGACAGACCAAACCCGGATACAATCTGCAGATAGGTACGGAGAATCAGTTCATCACAGACTTTGGGCTCTTTCCTAATCCAACCGATACACTTACGCTCATTCCTTTCTTTACTTCATTTCTACACCGCTACGACAGGCTTCCGGGTATCGGTGTGGCAGACTCCGGCTACGGGTCGGAAGAAAATTACCGGTTTATGCAGGAGAACGGAATAGAGGCCTTTGTCAAATATAACTTTTTCCATAAAGAGCAGCGTCCCCGTTATGCCCCCAATCCGTTCCAT
>NZ_JACOOJ010000108.1 GCF_014287585.1 Parabacteroides hominis
AATTAATTCAAAACGGGGAAGAGGTGAGTTATGAAAAAAAGAGTGATGATGGGGAAGAATCTCAATTATGTGAAGTCAAACAATAGCTTTGTTAATACAGGGGTATCACTCAATGATAATATATCAATTGAGATTGACTTTGAGGGAGTGAATACCATCGACAACCAGGCTCTTTTCGGCGTGTGGACCAGAGAGGCGTCTTTTCAAGTTGTATTTTTCAGCAAGAGATGGTATTACGGCACTGGCGTGACCGAAAGTAACATGCCAATGCCAATGCCATTCACTTCGAGGCAGATCATAAAATACAATGTGAATAAGAAATTGTATATTAATGACGTGGAGTGTGCAACTCTTGGAGTATTTCCGACAATATCTGATAAGATATGGTTATTTCGACGCAATCTTACTTACACAGATCAGCCGTGCCCATCTTACATTAAGCTCTATTCTTTTAAAATTTATGAATTAGGAAAATTGATAAGAGACTTTTTACCAGCAAAGAAAGATAACAAGTATTGCCTATACGATAGAGTGACAAAAACGTATTATTATGACCAGTATGATAATTTAACAATATGATATACATTAAAAAACAACTTGGATTCTATTTTAGTGAAGTCCAATTAGGAGACACCTACAATGTAGGGACAACGTTAGAGGATTACGACAACGGC
>NZ_JACOOJ010000109.1 GCF_014287585.1 Parabacteroides hominis
ATGCCGCTGGCAGAGTTCTTCCGTGATATGGCAAACAGAGAGCTGGAGTGTAGCGTGAGCGGGTTCAGTTCCGAAGCACGTAAAGCGTTGCTGACACACGCATGGCCGGGCAACGTGCGGGAACTTCGGCAGAAAGTTATGGGTGCTGTATTGCAGGCGCAGGAAGGTGTTGTCATGAAAGAGCATCTGGAACTTGCCGTGACGAAACCGACCTCTACTGTCAGCTTCGCCTTGCGCAATGACGCGGAGGATAAGGAGCGGATATTGCGTGCGTTGAAACAGGCAAACGGCAACCGGAGTGTCGCCGCAGAACTGCTCGGCATAGGCAGGACAACACTATACAGCAAACTTGAAGAGTATGGACTTAAATATAAATTCAAGCAATCATAGCCCGTAATTCACTGAATTTGGCTATCTTTGCATAACATTTGAGAAAAACGGCGATTGGCAGGAGCTTTTCGCCGCCAACATATAGGATAAGACCGCAAGGCGTTTCAAGCGAAAATCTGGTAAATTGGAACTACGGAGACGATTGCGTGATGCTTATGCTATGCTTACGCATAGCGTGCATTCACGTACTCTCCGTAAAGGCTTTACCAGAGCCATCGCTTGAAGGTAGTGTGAATTGCACGCTACTTTTTT
>NZ_JACOOJ010000110.1 GCF_014287585.1 Parabacteroides hominis
CACGTACGCATCCAGGCAATCAACGGCGACTATGCTACTGTTAACGGCGCTAACCAGGGTATCGCTGTTCGCGAAGGTGATTTGAAGGCTGATGCTTATAGCAACTTAGACTTTATCTTCTGGTTGGATACCGCTCATTATGACAATGCTGCTCCTTACACTTACTACATCACGAAGGGTGTTAAGGCCACTGAAGAAGTTGCTGCAAGCCGTCTGTATATGTGGAACTCTGTAGACTCTGCTGCTGCAAAGGATGCAAACAAAGAACTTCCGTACATCTATGGTACAGGTGCAAACCGCGTTATGTTCCGCACAGCTTCTATCATGGCTCAGGATACATTGTTAGTTCCCGCTTTGGATGCTGCTGCCAAGATCGACACTGTTTCTGTTGCTAAAGGTACTTCAAAAGACGGTTTGAAACACGAAGTTAAAGGAGGTGTTAAGAACTTCCAGTTCAGCTTCGAATTTGCAAGCAAGGACGCTGAAGGCGAATACAACATCGTATGCCAGAATGCAAATGGAAAGAACTACGTTCACAACATCAACGGTGTATTGGCAATGGGTCCGAAAGAAGATGCAGTTGTCGTAAACGTTCTTGAAGTTTCTGCAGACGATGTA
>NZ_JACOOJ010000111.1 GCF_014287585.1 Parabacteroides hominis
CATAATTTATAATTAAGTTCTTTCAGATTACTTGCCTGGTTGGGACCGGAACAATACCGTAGTATGAAGCCTTTCCATCCACCCATATCGATCATGCGATCCATGATACCCAATTGCGCTACTAGATCCTTTGGCTTGTTAACAACAGGAGTACCGGTCAGCAGGATGATATACTCTTTCCCGGATGCAATACCTTTGCAAAACTTGGATTGTTGGGTGGCCGTTGATTTGACTTTATGCGATTCATCTATTATCACGGACTTGAACAATTTGATCGTGTTGTGAAACTCGACATCTTTCAACGTCCATTTTTCCGCTTTCGTGATCCGCCGGACAAAGTATTTTCGTAGGCTCTCGTAGTTTACGATAAAAACTTGGTTCATACCGGTCTGCCAGAAGAAAGGCCAGCTATCGCGGACGGAATCGGTTAATACCATCGCTTTCTTGTCTGTAAACTTATGCCATTCTCTTTGCCAATTGATCTTGACAACATTCGGGCAGATTACCAGGCAGGGGAAGGCGTCGGCCTTGTTGATAGTGGCGATGCTTTCAAGTGTATTGTGCGTTACAATATAATTGTTTGTCAG
>NZ_JACOOJ010000112.1 GCF_014287585.1 Parabacteroides hominis
CATAATTTATAATTAAGTTCTTTCAGATTACTTGCCTGGTTGGGACCGGAACAATACCGTAGTATGAAGCCTTTCCATCCACCCATATCGATCATGCGATCCATGATACCCAATTGCGCAACCAGATCCTTTGGTTTGTTGACAACAGGTGTACCAGTCAGCAAGATGATATATTCTTTTCCGGATGCAATACCTTTACAAAACTTGGTCTGCTGGGTGGCCGTTGATTTGACTTTATGCGATTCGTCGATTATCACGGACTTGAACAGTTTGATCGTGTTGTGAAATTCGACATCTTTCAATGTCCATTTCTCTGCTTTCGTGATCCGCCGGACAAAGTATTTTCGTAGGCTTTCGTAGTTTACGATAAAAACCTGGTTCATGCCTGTCTGCCAGAAGAAAGGCCAGCTATCGCGGACGGAATCGGTTAATACCATCGCTTTCTTGTCTGTAAACTTATGCCATTCCCTTTGCCAATTGATCTTGACAACATTCGGGCAGATTACCAGGCAGGGGAAGGCGTCGGCCTTGTTGATAGTGGCGATGCTTTCAAGTGTATTGTGCGTTACAATATAATTGTTTGTCAG
>NZ_JACOOJ010000113.1 GCF_014287585.1 Parabacteroides hominis
GGCTTTACTTTATCTTCAATCTCTTCCGGCACTTTATTCACATCATCCACCAAATCCTTAAAACCATTCGATTCAAGAAAATCAGACAAGGTAAGTTCATACCGGTATGAAGGCGTACCGTCTTTCTCGATATACCTTTTTACCTTGGTCACGCGAATCTCCCGATCGATATCCAACTGTTCGGAATACACACCGACCATCTGGCCACAGGCGATAAAAAGGTTTTGCAGACGAAAAATGACCTCGTCACATTTACCACGCAACTGGATGCGTTTCTCACATTTGCCGTCCAACCACGCTTGCGCTTCTTCCTGTAGCTGCAAGGATGCGTTATCACGGTAGCTTTGCGGCATCTTTAGACCGGTAAGGATAAACTTGTCACCGACAGAGAAGTTAATGTCACCGGGGACTTTCAAAGCGTTCTCCTGGTCATTCTGCTTTAGTTTGAACTGTTTCAGGTCATTGTCCCAACTGTCTTCGACGATTGCAAGGTCATAGCCGGCCAAACCGCCATCCTGGAATGTAACGATTACTTCTACCCCGTCCAACAGGCAATCGGTAAGGTTGAAATCCATACC
>NZ_JACOOJ010000114.1 GCF_014287585.1 Parabacteroides hominis
GGCTTTACTTTATCTTCAATCTCTTCCGGCACTTTATTCACATCATCCACCAAATCCTTAAAACCATTCGATTCAAGAAAATCAGACAAGGTAAGTTCATACCGGTATGAAGGCGTACCATCTTTCTCGATATACCTTTTTACCTTGGTCACGCGAATCTCCCGATCGATATCCAACTGTTCGGAATAGACACCGACCATCTGGCCACAGGCAATAAAGATGTTTTGCAGACGAAAAATGACCTCGTCACATTTTCCACGCAGCTGGATGCGTTTCTCGCACTTGCCGTCCAACCACGCTTGCGACTCTTCCTGTAGCTGCAATGAGGCGTTATCCCGATAGCTTTGCGGCATCTTCAGGCCGGTAAGGATAAACTTGTCACCGACAGAGAAGTTAATGTCACCGGGGACTTTCAAAGCGTTCTCCTGGTCATTCTGCTTTAGTTTGAACTGTTTCAAATCATTGTCCCAACTGTCTTCGACGATTGCAAGGTCATAGCCGGCCAAACCGCCATCCTGGAATGTAACGATTACTTCTACCCCGTCCAACAGGCAATCGGTAAGGTTGAAATCCATACC
>NZ_JACOOJ010000115.1 GCF_014287585.1 Parabacteroides hominis
AATTACCCTGCGACAGGTGAACAAGCGGTCAGATTTAATATTAATAATACTAAAGTATATTGAAATTAAAAGTTCAATGTAGCCTGTAGCCCTGTGAAGGACGAAAGCATACAGAAAACAAGCCCCGGAGGTGATCGCCATCTTCGGGGCTTCGTTTTTTTTATCCATCCATCCACATAAACAATTGTACACATGAAAAAAAAATTCCATCCTCCGAATTGAATAAAGAATCGGCGGCAGTGAAAGAGTCTTGCCTCTTGGCAAGGCGGCAACTGCACGAACTCGAAAAAAACTGTAACCGTCTCAACCGGCTTCTTGAACATGCGGTATGGGAAAAAGACATGGTGCAGGAAGAGCAGATCGTCTTTACCGGATCGACCCAGGAATTCCTGTTACTTTTAGAACCGCTGCTTCGTAGTAACCAGTGCAAGGTGAACGGTAAGAGCAACCGCGAAGCCTTCCTCAGGGTGATCGACAGCGTGGTGAAAATACAGCCGGAAAAAGGAAGCGAGCCGATCAAATTCGTCAGCCTCCTGGATGCCGCCAAACGATTCCTTTCGGAAGAGTGATCGG
>NZ_JACOOJ010000116.1 GCF_014287585.1 Parabacteroides hominis
GAAAACGAAGAAATCAGCAATATGAACCGGGCGAACATCATCTCAGACCTGCAGGTCAGCCTGAAACAAAACAATGGCGTTGCAAACAATCTGCCGGGAGACCTGTTCTATGGACAAATCGTTTTACACCGCTCTTCCACAAAAGCGACCGCACAGGAATTAAAGATCGAACGCAAAGTTTCTTCCATGTCGATCTTGGCAAAAGGGGCTTTAAAGGTATATGATTCTAAAGAAGGCAATTATTATTATAAAATCAAGAGAACTAAAAGTTCTTTCAACTGCAATGGTGAATTGACAGGCAATGATATCGAATATATCATTCCGGCTACTTTAAACGAGAGTGGAAACTTGACGACAGGCACATTCTCTATTTTACCGGCCGAAAATATGACTATAGAACTTTACAGAGACGACGTTTTGGTACTTTCTTCCGAAAATGTCAAAAATTCAGAAAACGTGGCTGCAAACGAAGGAGAACAAACGAATATCGTTTTTGATCTTTCCCGCAACAATATCAATATTAGCGTTTCAGACTGGGGTACTGTTGTTCAGTACGTTA
>NZ_JACOOJ010000117.1 GCF_014287585.1 Parabacteroides hominis
CACCCCCACCCAGAAATGATAGTACCCTGTTTCATCCTCTAACTTTATCTGCCGTTCACTGACATATATTGAGCCATTTTTCCCTTCTTTAGGACATTTGGCATAGACATAATAGGCAAGCGAATTATTTAGCCGGAAAGATGCCGCCGGGATAGCCCATTCGCGGATTTCCTCGCTAACGGTGAAGTGCACTAACTTTCCTGCCGTATTCTTGAAATAGTTGGCATCATTATCTGCATTCGGAATGAACTTCACCCCTATAAGTTCCATCTGCTGGGAATTAGTACCGACGATAAGTTGTGCCGTATGCACGGCCAGCGGCTTGATAAGTTCGGTGAAATAATCCCCTTCCGGGTCAAACATCATCCCCAAAGTTTCCATCACGTCCCGCCATGAACGCTTAGTGTGCTCCCGGACTGGCTTTACTTTATCTTCAATCTCTTCCGGCACTTTATTCACATCATCCACCAAATCCTTAAAACCATTCGATTCAAGAAAATCAGACAAGGTAAGTTCATACCGGTATGAAGGCGTACC